>JAYGGE010000172.1:0-64122 GCA_046581505.1 Verrucomicrobiales bacterium
AGATCAAGATGCTTCGTGAGCAGTTGCACAAGGAGTTCGTTCGTGAGCTGGAGGTGGTGAAGTCTGGCGATACCGAAGAGCGGACCTACTGGGAGTCGACCGACCGTGAGGGTGCGGACCCTGTGGATGGGCTGCAACCTCGGGTGACCTTGCTGCAAGGCCAATTACAAGCCGCGGAGACCAACCTCGTGCTCATCAATGAGACGCAGCTACAGGCCCGGCGCGATGCTAACGATGGCAACGAGTTCACCGTGCAGCGCACCGCACAGCTCGGCCTCCTTACCGGGCCGGGTCTGATAATGATGATGGCGAAGTTCACCTTTGCAGGCACCGCATTGGGAATCGGCTTGGTGCTCTTGCTCGGCTTCCTCGATCCTAGTGTGCGCACGGTTCCCGATCTCGAGGCGCTGTTCGATCCCCCAGTCTTGGGCGCAATCCCCTCGGACAAGAAGCAGTTGATGAGGGGGAGCAAGCGACGTGGCATCCCTCAAGTCAATCTTGATCACTCCCCCCATACGGAGGCGATCCGCAACCTGCGCGCCGGGCTCAGTTTCCTAGGCAACCGCGGCGAGCGGCGCTCGTTTCTATTAACCAGCGCGCTGCCAACCGAAGGGAAATCGTGGGTCTCCGCCAACCTGGCAGCCGCCTTCGGGGCGCAGGGAGACAAGACGCTGCTCATCGACTTGGATCTGCGCAAACCGACACTGCATAAAATCTTCGCGATCGAGCGAACGCCCGGAGTCACCGATCTTTTGACCCAAGGCACACCTTTGGAGGAAGTGTTTTACCAGACGAAATTTGAAAATCTATCCCTGATCACCGCCGGGACCCAATCCCCAAATCCCTCTGAGCTACTCACGCCGAAGAACCTGCGCAAGCTGTTTGAGAAGATCCCCAAGGAGATTGACCGGATCATCGTCGATACATCGCCGATTCTTGCGGTGCGCGACGCTCTCGCACCGGCCTCGATGGTCGATTCCACGATCGTGGTATTCAAAATGGCGAAAACTCCAATGAAGGCACTCGATCGTATGCTGAAGATCATGGACGAGAACAACACCTACCCAGTGGGAATCGTGGCGAACTTCCTGCCAACCTCCAAACGCAAGGGATACGGTTACTACGGCGACTACGGCAACTATTACTACGGCTACCACAGTTACGGGGATTACTACGGGGAAAAGGCAGAACAGTAGCCGAGCGCGCAAGCGGGCGGATCCCAGCTCCCCGGGCCAATCTCCGCCTTAGGGCTTGTCAGGGATGCCCATCACGAGCCCCAACGCGACCGATCGCAGAGTCCCCCTGGACAGGCAGGCTCCGCCATGTCTATCAAAGCTCCCAAAAGCCCCTCCCCCATTCGCGAAAATTCGCGTCCGCTGATTCATTGAATCGGCACGTTGTGAATCGTTCCACGCTCAAGGTAGGGCTGGGCGTCCCGACCAGCCGCTGCCGCCCACCTGCGCACAAAATCATTCCGGGCAATCATCCAATTCCCCCCCGGCGGGTCAAGGATGCCCCGCCCTACCTACGCCTCCCGCTCACTCCGCCACCGCCACGGACACGCGCACATAGCGGTGGGACGGGGCCGCTTCCACGGGAACGACCGCACGACGGGTCTCGATGCCAGCGGATGTTGAGACCAGCTCGTCGGGGAAAGGCGTCCAGTCGAGCAGGTTGGTAGAGGTTTCGACGCGGTAGCTCAGATGGGTGAGGGCGAGGTCGCGGCGGTAGCTAAACACCATCTCCCCAGATCCCGCAGCTAGCGTCGGCAAGCCGGTAACTCCATGGGCAGCGACCCCGAGGGCGAAATCCAACAGCGCGCTCGAGCCATTGCCGTCGGTGTCGAGAAGCGCGTCCTCGGGATCATCGGGATCGAGCCCGCGCGCCAGCTCCCAGCTGTTTGCCAGACCGTCGCCGTCGCTGTCGTCGTCGTCGAGGATGGTCACCAGCGCCGACGCTGCTGTAAACGCCGGCGCACCTTGGGCTGGGGTGAACAGCAGGCGGAAGGTCTCGTCCGCCTCCGCAATCTCATCCCCGTGAAGGGGGATGGACACGCTGCCCTGTAGCGCACCAGCCGGGATGACGAAGGGCAGCGACGCCGAATTTGCAGTGGTGTAATCCGATCCGGCCAGCGCATTGCCCCCGACGGTCAGGTAATCGATGACCAGATCCGTAGCCAGCGCCTGACACAGTTGCGCAGTAACGACCGCGCTGCCCCCTTCCTCAAGCACCCAGATATCGGAGACGTGGACACTATCGGCGATGGTGGTGGCGATCGAGAGGTTGTCGAAGACCATGAAATTGCTCCCGAATCCGCTGACGATGCCGGTCACCGGATCGATCACGGCGCTGGGCATCTCCCAGCTGGCCGCGACCCTGCCGACGGAGGTCAGCGTCCCTGCCGGCAACAGGCCGTCGAAGACGGTGATCTGACTGTTCTCGCCGACAATCTTCACCAAGGCCCTCTCGCCCCCGATGTCGGGGGCGAGAGAGATCTCGAAGCGGTAGAGCGCACCGGTATTCACATCGAGGCCACTCGTGTGGCGAACCCCGTCGATATCGTACACCACCACTTCCCTGCGGGAATCGTCGCTCGAGGTCGGCTCGAAGCAAAGCCGCAACAAACCGACGCCGCCGCCATCACACAGACACCAGCCAAAGATATCATCGGCGGCAAATGGGCCAAAGTTCGTCGAGCCGATCAATACCACATCGACCCCGACCCGCAGGCTCGTCCCCAGCGTAGGCAGCTCCGGCCAAACGAGAACATCGGTCGTGCCGGGAGGATAGTCGTCCCGGTAAAACCCACCGATAAAGCCGGCATTGGATCTTCCCGACGGGGCAAATAGCCTGGCGATACCATCCGCAGCCCCGTAGCCGAGCCCAAGATCAGGGTCGTTCGAAGTCCACACCTCTTGACCCGTGAGGCTTTCATAGCTCGCCATGGTGTCAAAATTCGTCCCGTAAACGATGATTTCCGCCATCGAAAAAGGGGCAGTAATCGCCGCGTAGCACAGGCCAATCACAAAAAGAGGAAATTTCAAAGTCAACTAAACTAGCGGGAACCCCAAAAAAACGCTACCACAATCAAACCACACGACATTGAAATCTTGAGGGCATACACGCAACTCGTTGATTATGCCTTGATTATATGTCGTTTGGAAGCATCAGTATTCCCCACAAAAAATCATTGAAAGCGTTGACACGCCGCCTTTAAGACAGCAATATGTCCCAAGTATGAAATGCAGTTTTCCGACCAAATTAGCCGTCCTGCTTGTTGTCGTAGCCGGCACCATTCTCTCGGCCATTGAGTCGGCGGACGCGGCAAGGCGTTCCCGCGGCCCCATCATTATGATTACGACGACGGGCATCGTGCAAAGCCATAAGTAAGGTCGCAGCGACAATTAATTCACGAGGAGGGAAGAAAGGGGCAGCGGGGCGTAGCTGCAAGGCAATTGCGGCAGTCCCCCCCCGCAGGCATTCTCAACAGTCCACCGTTCTTATAGGGATCCTTGGCCTGTGCAGGTTGAACCCCGGCCGGAGCTTTGCCGGGAATTCATCTTGGCGGTTCTTTCCTTTGGAGAGGTGATCAAAGAAGGAAAAATAAGCAATTTGACCTTCATGGGTAAATCGCCATCCGGGTATTTCACCTTCTTTGCGCCTTAAATTACCTATGTGAGTGGCTGATGAGGTCAATGACTAAGGAATTGTGCAGCAATAAAGTGTTTATTTTAAATTACTTATCATGACAGCTTCCAATCCCGGCGAAAGCGGGAAAAAAGTTCTGAAAAGCATCGACTTGGCATACCCGATCAGGATAGCATCAAGCTTGAACTAGGAATAAATCCCTATTTTAAAACCCACAAAACAAAACAAAAACTACTTAAAACCATGAAAAAAACTTTTCTCTCTATTCTCGCGGCGTCTGTCGCACTCGTTGGCGTAGGCCGAGGAGCAACCATTGATTTCAGTAACATGACCGGCGCCCTCTCCGATGTCTCTTTTGCTGAGGTTCAAGTAAACGGAGTAGCGATTGCCAATGGCACAGGCTTTGCTGCCATAGGAACCACCGCTTTGGGAGTCGCCGACCTGATCGCAGCTACTACCGCAGCCGGACTTTCAAACGGGATCCTGCCATCAGGTGCTGCTGCCCTGGCTGCCACTTTCCAATCACTTGAGTCAATACAGTTTGGTGATGGGGCGGCTGGTGGCTTCGCTGGATATTTCTCCGGTGCATCAACAGTGGCCATTAGTTCTGGTGCTGGCACAAATGCCAGTTTCATCGGCGCTCCAATCATCTTGGTCATAGGTAATGGAGCAGACATCGCTTCTTCAACCCATCTGGGCATTTTTGCTGAAGTTGACGGTGGCGGCAACTTCACCCAGGTGTTTAAGGATGATGACCTTAATCCTGTCAATGCGGATCAACTAAACGTGTCAGCGGGTAACCTTGCGCTTGGGCAAGTCAGTGGTGCCGGAGCATTCAGTACTAATGCAATTCAATTGGCTGAGGTCGGTATTCCGGAGCCGGGCGCTGCAATCCTTGCGTTGCTTTCAGCTGGGATTCTCTTCATGCGCCGCCGCCGCCGATAGGCAAATCCAGTTTTAAAACGCATTCTTAAAAACTCCCCCACTTAGGTTTTTAACAGTTTTTGTTGATGAGGCTCCCGGCTTTTGCCGGGAGCCTCTTTTTTTCTTTATTTGGGTTTGGGGGTAAGGACACTTTGAGGGTGCCTGGCTGTCTTGAGTGGGGATTCAAATCACAAGGCTTGGGTTTCTTTTTTCCTGTGGATGGCGGAACCGCATGAATAACATGCAGACATGTAAGACCCTGTTGATAGGGTTTCTCTACCTTGAAGATTTCCGAATCCTCTTTGTCTTGGTGCATCAATCTCTTGCGCTTGGGCCCACAGGAAGAAAAAGGGCGGGGCCTCCCCTGAAGCCTTCACTGATTCATTAAGGGTGTGGGTGGAGGGGTCCCCACTGAAGACTTGCGCAGGGGAGGACTTATCAAAGCCCGGATCCGGCTTTTTTAAAGTGCCGGCAGGATCAAGTTGTCAATGCAACAGGGCATCAGGCAGCAAAAAAAGCAGGATTCTCGCCGGTTCAGGCAAGGATCAGGCTGATCGGCACGAAGCGCGACGGCCAACCTTGCCCTGATCTGATCAGTTTTACAGAAAGTCCAGTGGCGGAGGCCAGTCACCCCGCCCTTGGAATAAGGTCGTCTGCTAATCCTCAAGCGTTGCTGCAGAGAGCATAAGGAAACTGGTAAACTGGACCAATCGAGTTTCCTGAAAAGGGTCCTTTCAGCAGGTCAGGAGCACGGCTCGTGCTGGAATGGTCAAGGCAAAGTGGCTGAAAAAGGGGGATTAGCATGAAATTAGGGTTTACATATAATTAAGGTGAGTTTATATCACATGTAATAAGGATATAATTATAGCCATTGCGGGTTTACTTATTCACAAAATGGACGTAGTTATTACCACCCTACAGTTATGGATCCCAATAACCCATAACCACTTTTTAGAAACCAAACCTACAAAATACAATGCTGAAATCTCTTCTTACTATTACACTGGCATCCCTTGCCCTCGCTGGCGTGACTGTTGCCGGAACTATTGCCTCTGACAACCTGGCAGGTAACTTCTGGGAAGTTCAAATTGACGGTGCTGCCGTTTCTGGCGGCTTCCTTGGCTTTGGCACCACGGCCATGACTGATGCCCAGATTCGAACTAGCACCGCTGCCGAGATCGAGGCTGCTTTCACCCAATTCGGTGGAAGTGGTGCGTTTGGCAATGCAGCCGCTTCCAATCTTGGCGGGTTCTTTTCCGTCGAGGCCACTGGTGATGGTGGTGCTGCAAGTTTTGTCGACAACAACATTTTCCTGATTGGTGGTAACGGCTCCTCTATTGGCAGCTCGAGCCATCTCTTTGTCATCCGTTCTGCCATTACGTTTGCAGCTGATGAGCCGCTATTCGCTGCACAGCTTAACATAGAGAGCGACACGGTTATTCTTGGCTTAGCCCAGGCTACAGGTGGCACGGTTATTGCCGGTGGCCCTACGTTCCAGATGGCAGCTGGGATTATTCCTGAGCCGGGAGTTTCTATCCTGGCTCTGTTCTCGGCCGGCCTGCTTGTGCTGCGCCGCCGCCGCCGCTAAGTGATATCGATCCAGGCAAATCCCCCAACACTAAGCACGTAACAGTAGATTTTGGTTTTCACAGGAGGTTCCCGCTAATGCGGGAACCTCCTTTTTTTTACAGATACAGCGGAGGGAATCCCCATGGGGTCTGAAAACCAGGTTGCAGTCATTGGGACCGGGTGGCTGAAAGATCAATTTGCCGGTTCCTTGCCAAGGAAAATGGGTCTGGTATTTTCTCATCGGCGTCTAAGTATTCACCAGTGCTGATCTTGATGATCTCGTGTTGCGATGGATTGCGCATCCGGCAATTGACCGGGGGAAAAGATCAATATGGAGATTCTTGCAGGAAGATTGCTTCAAAGGCTTTCCTTAAGCTGGAGAACCCGGGATGTTCACTTCAGTGCCCCTGCTGTTGGGCTGGCTACCTAAAACCAGCCGTATTTTTCGATATTCACAACTTCAACCTGGTTGTGGGCAGCTGGATTCTCTGGAAAGCGCAGCGAGGTAATCACACTGAGATGTTTTTTGCGTGCGGGCAGTCCCGGGATAACATTCTGTGTTAACTCTAGTTTTGTAATTAACCCTTGCCCGAACACGGTGTTCCTGTCGATGTAGCCATAGATGAGGAAATCCGGGTCTCCCGGGTAGTAGATCTCGACACACTGCCATCGGGTTTTATCATCATAGTCATTGGCGTAGAAATCACCATTGCGCAGCTTGGCGCGGAATGGTTGCGCAAGGGTGGGGCGGGTGGATTTAAATTGCTCCAGCGGCATTGGCTGGTATCTGAAGGAAATTTCCCAATCCAGCTTGATGTTCTCACTGCTCTGGATAAATGCAAAAAATCGTTGTTGTTGGAGGTTACCGATCCTCACGGAGAGTAGAATGACATATTTTTCGTTATCGATCTTTACCTTGTTGCTGTTCACAACTTCGCTGTAGCTCTCATCTCCCGGGGAAAGTTCACTGTCTTCCATCCGCGGGCCGGTAATTTCCGGATGAGTCACGAGTGCCAGTTTTTCCTCAAGGGTTTTTGCTGCTGCAAAAGACCGAATAATCTGGAGGCAGGCATCCCTTTCAGAACGAGTCAGGGATATGGGGATCTGATCCCCGGATTTTGCCACTGGGGTGAATTTTGCCGCCTGTTTCAGGCGCGCATCAACGGCATTCATGTCCGTTGTTACCAGTTCACTGCCTTTGAAAACAAGAGATAGCAGCAATATCATGCTGGCAGTGCCAATAATGGCCAACAGGGAAAACAAAAGGATGCGCCTTAATTTTTCCCAGGGGGTCAGGTGTATTTTGCGGCGAACCCTGCGAATGCGTATCTGGTTCTCATTGTTGGGATCGATCTCTAAAAATTCAGTGGTATCCTTGTCAGGTTTCCGGGCTTGATCTTCAGCCTGCTTTTTGTCCCACACCGGAAGCTGAACTTCTTTCCCCCGCCGGGCACGACGCACATCGGCAACAGGTGTTGTGCTGCTTGAAGATGATTGGACGGTTTCGGGAGGGTTGGTGTCTTTGCCGAGTTGGTTACTGCAATATGGGCAGGCCAACTGGCTTCTTCTGGCATTTGAACGAATCCGCACTTCCCGGGTGCAGTGCGGACAGTTCAGGACAAGCCATTCGCGTTCCAGTGCACCGGGTTCGTTTTTGTAATTCATTGAAATTTTCCGGCGAATATCCTGTAGTTATAATCAAATGCGCCAACGGTGATTGCAATGCAGGTGTTTGGTTTATTTATAGAGCCACCCGTTGGTGACAACTTCATCGATAAGAACCTGATTGGTTGTTTTTGGATGCTCGGGGTAACGAATTCGAACGATGAAGAATCCTTCCTCTCCCTGTTGCAGTGTAGAGAAAAGTTCTGATTCGCTATGGATGTAGCCATAAATGACATCGGTTTGCTTTAAGTCACTCATATGAAGACACTTGTAATTTATGTCAGTGAAATCAAAGTTAAAATAATCGTCGAATCTTATGCGAACACGGAACAGCGTTGGCTTCTTGGGTTGCTCCTTCATGAATTCTTCCAGGCTCATTTCCGAATACCCGACGAAAGATTCCCAATCGACAACAAAACGGCCTTTCTCCAATACAACAACGGCAGTCACCTTGCTGAAATCATGGAGAGTGGTTTCGAGCAGGAGAAACTTCTCTGTGATCACGCTGTGCGTGTAATCGCTGATTGTCTGGTATTTGATCGGACCGGGGTCGTTAGAGGCATAGTAATTCGCCATCAGTGGCTCCACCCGCTTCATTGCTCTTGTGACACTTTTGCGGACACTGAGTTCTCCTGCTCCCAGGAACGTCCTGAGAGCAGCAGTTGCCTGTTCATGGGTTTCACGGATCCCGTGTTTCTTTAAGGTTTGCTGGATTGGGGTCAACACTGCCGATTCTTTGATGAGCGGAGTATCTTTTTCAACGGCATTGTCGGCAGGAGAAACTTTTGGCCGTGGGTTACTCCTGTTGCGATCTGGCATCATCCATACAGCGATGGTCATTAATGATAATGCCAGAAGGTAAAGAATTCGTGCCTTGGTCGAGAGTTTCTTTTTCTGGGGCAGCTTCTTGATTTTAATTCGACGATTAGAATCAGGAGCCTGTGTCTCGGGTTGGGTTGAGTCTTTCCCCTTCGTATCATTTTCCCAGTTAATACGCTGCTTGCCATATTTTCGGGTGGAGGATAGTTGCACAGTTGGGTTGACATTGTCGGTGACCCTGGATCCTTGGGCAATGTGCTTGGACTTTAAAAAGACATCGATCTTAGATATCCCTGCAGGGGTTTTGCTGTTTGCATTCCGGATGATCATATCCGAAAGATCAATATTTAGAGACTTCCTGCGAAGAGGAATTGCTTTACTGTTTCCGATATCTTCATCCGCTGTGGTTTGTGGCAGGGGAATTGCAATGGTCCTGCACATTGGACAGGTGGCTTCTTCACGAGTCCCACAATTACCGGGAGCATCGAATTCCATGAGGCACTCCGGGCAGGTAACTATCTTATGGTCTGAATCCGGCATTTTGCGGAGGGTTTCATTGCTGAGGATAATATTGAAATTATCCGGCTCCCAAATAATTAATCAATTATCGGAATCTTGATGGGCTTGGGGCCGGGGATGGCAATTGGAATCTCTTCTCTGTTGAGTGTGACCGGGCTGACAGGGGTTGCCCGGCGGATTTCACCTGTTTGTCCAGCAGCCCGGGCCCGCAGGACAGGTTGCTGTGAGGAATAAGGGTCGGTGTTGCCGATCACGGTTGGTGAAAGCACGAGGATTGCCTCCGATGGTCTGGCCGCGAGTAACGGGGAAGGAGGAACAGCAATGGTTGAGATTCCTGGTATCAGTGGATGTTGGATACGTTCTCGACCATTGGAATGGTATTCACAATAGAGGTGGAAATTATTTTTTTTGCGGATGACTTCTTTGTAAGTGCAACGTTCAATCTTTCTTGCCCCTTGCTCCACTCCGGGAAGTTCCTCATAGCATGAATCGGTTGCCCGATGCCCTGTTCTTTTGCAAATCTCGATTACTTGGCAACCCTCCGGCATCGGAATGGGTTCTGATGGAAAGGAGTCATACGAGGCATTCATCACATCCACCCAGATCGGCAGTACAATGGAATTGCTGAAGGCTCCGCGGTAGATCGGTTTCGGGTAGTCGAATCCTGCCCATACCCCGCATGTGACTTCGCTATTATATCCGATAAACCAGAGATCAGTAAAGTTGTAGGTGGTTCCTGTTTTGCCGGCGGCATTCTTGTCACGCAAGCCGTATTTGGCGTAGGAATCTTTTGCTGTGCCTCTGTGCAACGCGTCCTGAAGACAGCTGTTTACCTGATAGGCAGCAATGGCATCGATGGCTTCTGAGGTTCCGGTGACCGGTTCGCTAAAGATTGTCGATCCGCCTGCATCCACGATTGAGGAGATAATATGGAGGGTATTGGGACTATTGCCTCCGTTGGGGAATATAGTGAATGCCCTGCAGAATTCCTTGAGGCTGATGGCACTGCTTCCGAGCAGGGTTTTGTCATATTCGTCCAATGGCGAATCGATGCCCGCTTTTTTGGCGATATTCATCACTTTCTGGCGTCCGATTTTTTTGCCGATCCTCACAGTTGCCGCATTTTTTGAGTGAACCAGGGCTTCCCTTGCCGGAATGTTACCGAGATAGTTAACGACTGTTGATTCGCCGCCCCATTCCCCCAGGATTCCTGTAATTCCCCCGATTGCGACACTGCGGTTGTCAATCGGTGCATCTTTGACCATTGACCCGGGGAAATAGTTTTCGGAATAGGCAGCCGCATAAACGAAAGGTTTGAAGGCGGTGCCTGCAGGACGTCGTGACTGGAATGTCCGGTTTAGCTGGCTTTCTCCAAAATTGCGCCCACCAAGCAGGGCAACTATTCCACCGGTTTTGTTTTCGATCATCAATACAGCACCCTGCAGATAATCCGGGACACGCTTGGCTTGCCCGGGAGGACGGCCGTTTCTGCCCAAAGGATCGGGAAGGGTTTTATTTTCCCTGTATTCTGAGTAGGTAGGGTGTTGGAATTCAGGATGGCTTTCCACCTTGCTCAGATTGCGGAGCAGGCTTTGCCGTGCCGCTTTCTGGGCGGCATCATCAATAGTGGTGTAAATTTTAAATCCTCCCCCACCGGCACTTTTAAACCCGATTTGATCAATGACCTGGAGGCGGATCATTTCCTGCACATAAGAATTCTGCTGACCGTTGGAGTCAACAAGAGTGATTGGCTGTTTCAGATATGCGGTAAGTTCACTATTACTAATCATGCCTTCCGCGAGCATGCGTCGCAGCACATGATCGCGCGCCTTGAGAGAGCCTTTTGGGTTTGTGCGTGGAGTGAGGCGGGAAGGACTCTTGATAAGGCCACACATGGTAGCCGATTCAATCACGTTGAGTTCCCCTGCTGATTTTCCGAAATATCCCCGCGCTGCGGATTCAATTCCAAAATAGCCGCTACCGAAGAAAATTCGGTTGAGGTAGTGCTCAAGGATTTCGGGTTTGGAGAAATTCTTTTCAAGTCTTTGTGCCAGAAAAGCTTCGATTATTTTCGTATCGAGGTTGCGTTTTTTTTGCAATCCGGGATAACATTGCTTGGCGAGTTGTTGAGTAATTGTACTCGCTCCCTGAGTGATTCGTTTTGCTTTGAAATTCAGGATGGCGGCACGAACTATTCCTATATAGTCGATGCCGTCATGCTGAAAGAAGCGCGAATCTTCCACTGCGGTCAGTGCCTGAATAAAATGATAGGGGACTTTTTCCAGTTCAATGGGACGCCTGTCTTCAATCTTGATCTGCCCTATCTCAATGCCGTTGCGATCATAAATCCGGCTGGGAATCTCAAGTTTGCCAATGGCATTGAGATCAAATTCTTCAGCATGATCTCTGCGGGGCTTGAGGAACAGGTAAAGTGTTATAATTGCGGCAAGGCCGATAATACAACTCCCTGCAAAGAGTAATTTAGTGCAACGCCTCCAAAAAAGACGGTGGTTAGAGAGATTAACCGGGCGAATGCTGCTGGGGGAGTCTCTTTTGAACAGCATGACAGAGTGTGGTTTCCGGCTCGCCGGACTGGATGATCAGTATAAGCTAAGCTGATGACAGAGCAAGTGGACGATGTTCGCGGGAGGATCGTAGATTCGCAATTTCTGGAATTGATACGTTCGGAGATCAATACCGCGGGTGGGGCCTTGCCCTTTGACCGCTATATGGGAATGGCACTTTATCATCCGCAATTCGGCTATTACACCCATCCTGGCAAGAGGATCGGGAAGGACGGGGATTTTATCACATCGGTCAGCATTGGGCGGTGCTTCGGGATGTTGTTGGCCCGGCATCTGGCAACGCCCATCAGGCAGTTGGCTGCAAGCGAAGGAGACCTGTTGCTTGTCGAACCAGGGGCGGAGAACGGGGATTTGGCTGTTGATATGATGAATGAGTTAGCACGGTTGCTCCCGGGGGATATTTATAACCGTCTTTGTTATGTTGCATTCGAGCCATTCTCATCAAAGAAGCAATCTTTGCGCGAACGTCTGGAGAGGCTTGATTCCGGTCGTTTTCGGGTGGTTTCTCAGTGGCAGGAGCTTACAGCTTCGAGGGGGGTATTGGTTGCAAATGAATTTCTTGATGCCATGCCGGTGAAGCGCCTGCGATGGAAAGACAGCGCATGGCTTGAATTATGCGTCGGGAATAGCGGAGAAAGCGCGGAGGAGTTTAATGAGATTGAACAGTCTATAGAGGATCGGGAACTGGCGGCCGTGGTAGATGCACTGCCTGTAACGCTTGGAGACGGGTTTACCATTGAAGTGAACATGGGTCTTGAACGCTGGTTTAATGATTTGTCCCGGACATTCGAAATGTTACATTGCTGCCTGATCGACTACGGTCTGTGGGGGGACGAGGTTTTTGACCCGGTCAGGAAAATGGGGACGCTGCGCGGCTATGTAAGACACCGCATGTGCGATTCCCTGCTGTCAGCCCCCGGAATTTCCGATTTGACGGCGCATGTGGATTTTGAGCGGGTGAGGGCAACAGCTGCATCAGCGGGCTTTGAAGTCACAAATCTTACCGATCAGCACCGGTTCCTTGTGACTGCAGCCAAACCTTGGTTGCTGGAGATTGAGGCGAGCGGTCCTCCTGATGCCGAGACAGTTAAACTCCTTCATCAGTTCAAGTCACTGTCGCATCCCACTATGATGGGATCGGCATTCAAGGTTCTGGAAATGAGCAAGGGAATGCCTATCGAGGATTATTGTGTTTCTATCCGGTAGATGTGGGTTTTGCTGCGTGCAAAAATTGCTTTCCCGGCCACCGCGGGTGATGCCATGAAGCCGTCATCAAGCCTATTGGACGCCAGCAACTCAAATGTATTTCCGGGTTTTATCACGTAACAGTCGCCCATTTCACTGAAGAAGTAAATGTGACCATCCGCCAGGATCGGTGAGGCGGAAAAATGCCCGCGAAGCCGTTCACTCCATATCTCTTTGCCTGTGGTGAGGTCAATACAACTGAGTATTCCCTCATCGGTAGTCATGTAGAGTTGTTTGCCTGCTATAATCGGTGAGGATCGCTTAGGGACCCGTTTAAAGATATCCCAGACAATATGGCTTCTGGTAATGTTGCCCCGTGCCTGGGCATCCAACTTCAGGGAAACCAGGTGTGGTTTACCGTAACCGGTGTTAATAATGGCATTTTCTCCGGCAATTACCGCGCGTGAGGCATTTGAGTAGCCTGCATAGGTAATATGCCATAGTTCCCTGCCGTTGGTGGGATTATATGCAAAACAAGCCTTGGCACCAGGGCTAATCATGATTGTTTCGGTTCCGACTTTAGTGAAAGTGGGAGTGGTGTAGGCTTTGCGGAAATCGCCGCCGCCGCGAATCTTTCCTCCAGGTTCAACATCAGTCCATTTCGTGGAACGATCAGTTTTCCATACTGTTTTGCCGCTGCTACTGTCGAGGGCCACCAAGTACTGGGTATCAATACCGTCCATCGTCAGGATGAGAAGGTTGGCAAACAGCACCGGCGAGGAGCCGGGACCACGGAAATGACGGCAGGGAAGATCAGTGCGCTTCCAGAGAACCTTTGCGTTGGCAGTATCAATTGCAGCTGTGCCGTAGCTTCCGAAATGGATATAAACGCGTTCTTTTTCAATGACAGGGGAGGGTGATCCGTAACCATTTATCGGATTTCCGAGTGGTTCGACGGCCGTGTTTCTGAAAAGCTGGAAATCGTGCAGGAGTTTCCCTGATTCGGCGTCAAGGCAGACGACGCTCATTTCCTTGCCATTCTTAGTGGCATTGCTGAGCCAGACCTTGCCCTCCGCTATTACCGGGGAAGACCAGGCGCGGCCGACAATTGCTGTTTTCCAGGCAATATTTTGTTTTTCCGACCATTTCAGCGGCAACCCGCGCGGAGGACCCGGCACAATACCATCTCCGCTGAAACCGCGAAAATCGGGCCATGTGTCTATTTCCTGAGCGTTTCCAAGGGCTGTAGCGGCAAGGATAACGAAGGCTAAAATGCCGTTTCTTAAAGCAAGCATGGTATCAATTGTAAGATTCCTGCGTTCAGTTGCTTGAGGCAAGCTTTTCCCGACTTAGAAATTCGCTATATACGGGTTGAATGATGCCTGGGAGAAGGAGCCCCGGGCAATCAGGTTTCCCCTGAAATTTTAATTTTAATGGCCTAATGATAAATTCCCGGGTTGAATCTGAATGGTCAATCTTGCTTAACGACTATTTTTTTACTATTCTATGTGTTTTTGGGGCATTTATCACTAATTTGAAAACTAAAATTAACTTACTTTCCTAAACTGTGGTTGCGGTAACGGAAATGAACCGGGATCAGCGTGCGCTGGTGATTGACGGTAATGCGGTGAATCGCCGGGTTATCTGCGAGGTGCTTTCGCTCAAGGGTTACGAAGTCAGTGTCTGTGATTCGATTGCCGAGGCCAAGGAATTCTTCAAGCTACAGCGGCTCGTGTTGGCTGGATCTCTTGATAATAAAGGCGACATGCAAAGCCTTGTTGACTACGTTCGGGATGAGGCGGGAAGTGATCAGCCTTATATAATTGCGGTCGAGAGCGGCAAGAATGGCTCAATTCTTACCGGCAATGGAGTCAACGATGTATTGCCATCGCCAGTGGAGAGCGCATCGCTTGAACTCAAGGTCGAAGCAGCAAAAGCCTGGTTGGCTCGACATCCTCTGAAAGCTCCCGACAACAAGGGGCGGGGTCATTTTGAGGGCGACTCTGAGGATGAGGACTCGAGTAAGGTTCCTGAGCTTCTTTTTGATCCGGAGACGGCAGATTTGGCGGAGGAATTACTTGGTGATTCGAATTTTACCGCACCGGGAAGTGAATCATCACCGATTGCGGGCGGAAGCAGGGGCGTCAAGGTTCCTGATAGGGATGGATTGAAGCGGAAAGATGTCACACAGGTGCGGCGTGGCAGGGGAAGAGCCGGATCGTCGGATGAATCGGAATTGGCGACCCGGCACAATTTGCAGTTGATGGTGGAGGCATGTCCCCTGGCGATGGCGATGTTCGACGAGAACATGGGTTACCTGCTTGCTAATTTACCATGGCGTAAAGCATTCGGAATTGCTGATTCGGGATTTAACGGGAAAAACCATTTCGAATTATTTTCGGAAGTTTCCGAGCGCTGGAAATTTTTGTGCGAGAGATGTCTGAATGAGGTGGATGAACAGACCGGAGAAGAACTCGTTGAGTGGGCGGATGGAGCCCGGGACTGGGTGCGCTGGACGATGAGTCCGTGGCTCTTTGAAGGGGGGGTTGTTGGGGGCATTGTGGTTTGCGCACAATCCATTACGGGTGAGAAGCGTTTGCGCAGAGAACAGCAATTTGAGGGAGATATTGCCGAGGCGGTAATGGCTGGTCCTACAACTCCAGTTCTTGTGCTGGATGTTAACGGACAAATTGTGCGCAGCAATCGTGTTGCCAAACGACTGGGGAATTGGGATCCGGCAGTTGATGAGAGTAAGTATTACTGGGAGGCTTTCCTGGATCAAAGCAGGCACCGGGAGACTAAAGAGCAGTTTATGGAATTTGCCCGTTGTTTACTTGATGGCGGTGATTTCAGATTTCCTGAAACGACAGTGGATGATGTGATTGGTCATGATGGCAGGTCACGCCGGATTATCTGGACGAACTCGCCGAGAAGGGGCGAAGATGGTGAAATTATCGGGGTGATTCGTGTTGGCTTTGATGTGGATCTTTTTTCAGATTAAGGCAGGGATCAGTTGTTGAAGGATGCTGCGCTCGAGGATCTTCCGATTCCTGCCTGGCGGTGCAACCCGGCGGGAAAAATTGATCTGGTGAATTCCGCTTGGCTGGATTTGCGTGGCCGTACTTTAAAAGAAGAGCTCGATGACGGATGGGGTGAAGGGGTTGCCAATGATGATGCCGATTCACTTTCCGCTTTGCTTCGTGCAGCCGCCCTACAGCGTGAAGCGTTTTCTAAGGTTGTGAATATTTTAGACGGGAATGGCGATACTGTGCGGATGAGATTCTCAGCGAATCCTGAAAAAGGGGATGAGGAGGGCAGCGTTTATGGCATTGCTGTTGATGTAACCGCCGAACATGAACTTGATATTGCACGTGGGGAATTACAAGGTCTCAAGGGCGGTGCGGATCAGATTGAGGCTAAGGCTGCCCGGTTTGAGGCGGATCTTGCTGCAGTCCGGGTCGAGTTAAAGCGGGTCAGCAATGAGAATAATGCGTCAAATGAGCAGTGTAAAAGATTTCGATTGATTCCTGATTCAGCACCTTTTGGCATTGTATTGTTGGCTCGGGATGGTGAGACGATTTATTGCAATCCTGCGCATAAGGAAGTGGTGGGCTCTGATATCGGCAATTTCAAATCGATTGAAGACTGGCTTTCCAGTCATTGTAGGGAGAAGGGCAAGAAGGCTGCCAACGAATTAGTCGAAGCTTGGCGTTCGCGTGTCTGGCGGCAGGGAACTGTCGGAATTTTCTCGATAATAACAGACGATAAATCAGTGCGCGAACTTGAATTTCGCCCGAAGTTAATGGAAGACGGCGGGTTATTGGTGACTATTTTTGATGTCACGGATGCGCGCCGGGGTGAGGAGGCGTTGAGGGCGAGCGAGGCGAAGTTCCGTGCGTTGTTTCATGATTCCGGGGTGGGGATGGCCCTTGCTGACGGGGAGGGAGGAATTTTTGATGTTAATTCCTCGCTGGAATCGATGCTCGGATTATCCAAGGAGGAAATACGGGGGAAAGGCATTGATGAGTTCATGTATGGATTTGATAATGATAACCTTGAGGAATTCATGGCACATCTGTCGAGGAGTGGCGTTGGAGTTGCTGAAAGGATTGTCGAGCTTGCAACCAGTGATGGAGAACGCATTGAAGTGCATCTTCATGTTTCGCAGGTTAAGGACAAGTCCGGGAAATTAATCTTTACCACCTATTTCCTGCATGACATATCCGGGCAATTGCTTGCGCAACGGAAACTGGAGGATTCGCGTGCTGAGAATCGTGCGTTGTTGGGTGCAAGCCCCGATATGATCCTTGTTCTGGAGGAGTCAGGACGCGTGGTGGATGCCTTCCTTCCAGAGAGGTTCTCGTTGCAGATTGATGGCAAATCATGCCTTGGTCATGAAATGGAAGAAGTTTTACCTGCCCTTGAGATGACTGCCGGTGATCTTTTCGGGGAACTTGGTCGCACTGATGTATTTACCTGCCATTTCAGGTCTGAAGATGAAAGCGGCAGCTTCCATTACGAGCTTAGAGCGACCCGAAGCGGTGCGGATAATATGGTGATGCTGGTTCGTGATGTAACACAGATGCACAAGGTGCAGACCAAACTCAAGTGGCAGGCCGTCACCTTTGCCCATATACATGATGCGATCGTGGTTGCTGATCTGAGGGGGAAAGTAATCGACTGGAACCCATCTGCAGAACGTCTTTTTGGTTATACTAAAGATGCAGCAGTGGGACTTGGCCTGCATCAGATCTATGGTGCGGCTGATCCAGAGCGATTCCGGGATGCATTCACGAGTGCGATTCGTACTGAGCGGCGCTGGGAGGCACGCGTGGAATTTTCCAGAGACGATGGCGGGAAAGGAGTATGTGATACGATATTCGTTCCTCTGCAGGACGAGAATGGGGATTCCCTGGCCCTTGTTGGCGTCAATCGGGAGGTGATTGCCGCTGAATCCGGGCGGTCATCAGGCACAGAGGATGCTGTTAGGGTTCGCATTGAGATGCAGGGTCGTCTGGATGCCACTCTCAAGACAATTTCCACTTTACTCAGGTTGCAGGTGAAAGATGAAGGCGGGGCAGGGATGCAGGCAAGCAGATCTCGTGTTGAAACACTGGCAATGCTGCATGCACATGTTGGTGATGGAGAGGATTATTCGCGCTTGGATTTTGGTAAATTTGCCAATGCCCTTGTCAACGAGTTGCTTGAGACTGTAGCTCCCCAGGATACTGAAGTTGAGGTGCATTTACATGCCAAGGGAATTGTGCTTCCTGTTGCCTTGGCGATGCCTGTGGCATTGGTTGCCAATGAATTGTTGTCGAATGCCTTTTCCCATGGTTGTGCCGGGCGTGATAAAGTGACGGTTGGATTGAGTATTCAGACTGACGATTCGGCAGGACGGGGGGAAATCATCGTGAAAAATAACGGTGTGGCGTTACCCTCTAATTTCTCGGCAGAGGCGGCGGGTGGTTTGGGATTAAGGATTGTCAGGGAGTTGGCAGGACGTATTGGAGGCATTCTGGAAGTCGGTGACGGGCCGGACACTCAATTTCGGGTTGGATTTAAGCTCCCGAAGGGCGGATAAGTCTCTTGCGGAAGATTAATGAGTCCAGTTCGTATTCTTGTCGTCGAAGACGAAGGCGCAGTGGGAAGGGATATCCAGAATACCCTGGTCCGTTGCGGATATAGTGTTGCGGATATCGCCCGGACCGGTTCTGAGGCATTGGAGATTGTTCGGCGGGTTGATCCTGACCTGGTGATCATGGATATACGGTTGTCCGGATCGATGGATGGTATTGAGGCTGCTGAGCGAATCAGGTCATCATACGGTAAGCCCATCATTTATCTTACCGCCCTCGCTGATGAAGATACGATTGCCCGTGCCAGTCGCACTGATCCGGAAGGTTATCTTCTGAAGCCATTCAACGAGAGTGAACTTCAATCTGCTGTGGAAAACGCAATTTCCCGATCCCGCTCACGGCAAGCGTTGGAAGATCGTGAAGAGCAGTTTATGAGCACTTTACGCAGCATGGCAGATGGTGTGATAGCGACAGACATTGTGGGCAATGTCACTTTCATGAATCCTGTTGCCGAGTCGATCACCGGGTGGGGCTTTGCCGAGGCGAGGAACAAGGTCCTGCAAGAGGTATTTGCAATTAGTGATCGCGCTGGCAGGAAAGCTCCCCCATTTGCTCCCCGTCCTCGTTCATCGGATCAGCGCGCGGGGCGGCGTGTTATGCTCTTAACAAAGGATGGAAGGCGTATCCAGGTTGAGGATAATTCTGCCCCTCTTAAGGATTCGCACGGCAGTCTGGTTGGCCTGGTTGTTGTGTTTCGACGTTGCGAGAGTGATCTTGGCTGGGGTTCCGATACTGATGAGGGTGAGTCACTAAAGGGTATCGTTGAGGGTATTGCAGATCCGCTTGTGGCAGTTGATCGGCATTGGAGAATCACTTTTGCCAATCACCGTGCTGCTGAACAATTCAGCCGGCCGCGGGACAGATTAATCGGGAGTGCTTTCTGGGAATTGCTTCCGGAAGGGGTACGTGAGGAGAATTTTCATGATGGATCCCGTGCCCTGGCGCGGAAGGAACGATGCAGTTTTGAATTCTATCAGGACAGCAGCCGCCGCTGGTTTGAAGCAAATGCCTACCCGTTCGGCGATGGGTTACTTGTCCTGATGCGGGATGTTACCGAGCGAATTGAGCAACAGGAGACGGCCAGTCGTATCGAGAAACTGGAGTGCCTGGGGTTGCTGGCACGCGGGTTCGCCCATGATTTCAACAATATCCTCACAGTAATGCTTGGCAATCTGTCGCTTGCAGAGATGAAACTCCCTGAAGGGATTGACGGGTGTGTTGAACTTGAACAGGCGCGTGCGGCTACATTGCGTGCGCAGAATCGGGTTTATCAATTGCTGACTTTTGCAAAAGGTGGGGTACCGATCCGTCAGCGACTGGATTTGCAGCGGGCCATGAAGGAGGTTGAGGAGGACATAGAACGCAATCCGCGGATCGAATACAGGTTTGATATTGCAGCTGACCTTTGGCAGATTGATGCGGATCCCGGACAATTGCGCCGGGTGATTGAGAACCTGCTGCGTAATTCCGAAGAGGCCATGGTTGAGGGAGGGCGTTTAACCGTGCGTTTTGAAAATGCTCCTTCGGGAGGTGTCCTGCGTGAGAATCTGCCTTCAGCGATGGAATTGGAAGATGGTGTGGACTATGTTGTCTTGCAGGTAAAGGACAACGGCTGCGGGATTGACGAAAATTTAATTGATAAGGTTTTTGAGCCTTATTTCAGCACGCGTGGTGATGCCAATGCAACCGGGATTGGCCTAACTGTTTGCGATTCGATTGTCCGTGCCCATAATGGCGGTATTTCCTGTCAGTCGATTAAGGGGCAGGGAACGCAGGTTATGGCGGCATTTCCTGCTCCTGCAGACAGGCGACCGGCAACTTCCCCTGCCGACAGTATACCGGGGGGCAATACTGATCGGTTTATTCGTCCCAGGATTCTTGTGCTGGAGGACGAGGCTTTAATCAGGCAGTTGCTGGTTGCCAATCTGCAGCAGGAGGGTTTTGAGGTGGTGGAGACAGAGGACGGGGTGGAGACAGCTGCGCGTTACATAGAAGCCTATGACCGGGGTGAACCCTTTGATCTTGTGATTGCGGATCTTTCCATTCCCAACGGGATGGGTGGGGCTAAAGCGATTGAGGAGATTATGCAGATTGACCCGGGAGTAAAGGCGATCGTTTCCAGCGGTTATTCAGATGATCCGGTGATGGCAGAGCCGGGGAATTTCGGGTTTAGCGGAGTCCTGCCCAAGCCTTATCAACCAAAGCAGTTGCTAAGCCTTGTGCGCAATATCATTGCCCTCTAAGCAGGAATTCTGCATAATTTTGCGGCGGCAATCCACGTTGGATGCTGCGCAGGCGGGTCCGTGTTACATTTCGCGATTAAAGACAAAAAGCGTGATGAATCCGGTACCATGGGGCCCGGCGTGAGTTATGCTGCAATAGAACATATGTTTACCTTATGGTTGTCAGAGTGGGAGTGATTGACTAAAGGTAGAGAGGTGCACAGGTTTCTTTGCCCGAATTGTCGTCAGCATATGCTCATCAGTGCCGAGCATTTTGGAAAAGTCATACCCTGCCCTGCCTGCAATGAACGCATTCAAATGCCGGATGCGGGAGAGATCTCCAGAACGTATGCTGCAGCGTCAAGCAACATGCAGGCATCCGGGGGACGTCCTGTTGGGATGCAATCGAATAGTGATTTTGCAAATGTTCATCCGTGGTTAAGCCTGGGCATTGGGGTGGGGTTTGCAGTCGTATTTTACCTGGCGATGTTGGTTGTCAGGGGATCCTATGTCTCAGACCTGTTTCTGGAGCGTGGATGGGTTCCCTGCGTCGTGGTGATTTTCTTCGGGTGGTCCGTTGGAATATTGATCCTCAAGTATCTACGGCTGCGAACCCAGCGGGTTGCTTTGCTTGTTGAAGTTTTGCCGATACAGATCAACTACGAAATTAACAGTTCCAATATCAGTCAGTTTATTGAGCACATTGCACGTATTCCTGAGAAACTGAGTCGTACTTACATGGTGAGCAGGATGCGTCGTGGGCTTGAGCACTTTGCCATCAGGAGGAGCAATCCTGATGTTGCAAGAATGATGCAGTCACAGAGTGATATCGACGTTTCAGCAATAAGCGGCAGTTATTCACTGGTTAAATCTTTCCTGTGGGCAATTCCTATCCTCGGCTTTATTGGCACGGTTATCGGTATTTCCTCGGCAATTTCAGGATTCTCCGGGCAGACGGAAACAGCACAGGATATGT
Source organism: Verrucomicrobiales bacterium (assembly GCA_046581505.1). Lineage (GTDB taxonomy): Bacteria > Verrucomicrobiota > Verrucomicrobiia > Verrucomicrobiales > DEV007 > CACIUL01. The sequence continues at coordinate 21,752 of JAYGGE010000172.1, forward strand.
CAGTGCTCATGGATTCGATTAACAACGTTACAGGAGGGCTCGGCGTGGCATTTGATACCACCCTTGTTGCCTTGGTGATCAGTATTCTGCTTGCCTTTCCGGTTTCGTCAATGCAGAAAGCGGAGGAGGATCTGCTCAACGCGATCGACGAATACTGTAATGAGAATTTGTTGAAGCGACTGGATGATGCAGGCGGCATGGCGGAGGTCGCCAGTAATACGGAGGGTATACTGCTCGCTTTGAAGTCGGCAGTTGCATCCGGACAGGAGGAGATACTTGAGAAGTTCAGGGAGGCGGGAGAGCGGATGGCGGAGCTTCAAAATGAGCAGCACAAACTCCTGCAGAGAACCACAGAGAGCGTTGATTCCAAGATGGATTCACTGGTTACAAAGACAGGCAATGAAGCGGCGCGCGCCTTTGATACGACTTCACATGCAGTCAGGGAGAATCTCGGGAAACTCAGTGAGGGGATTGCGGAACTTAACAAGGTGCTTAAACAGCTTGATGGCAAACAGGTGGTGATTGAGAAGAGGAAATCCAAATGGTTCAGCAGAGGCTGAATATTCCAGATGGCCCGTATCCAGACAGTCTCGGCGGCAAATGCGGTTTCCCTTTTTCCGTTTCTAAGCATACTGGCCTGCGTAATAGGGGCGCTTACCCTGATTATCAGTTCACTCAGCCTCTCACAGGTGAGTGCGGGCAGGCAGGATGAGGATGTCGCCCGGGCTGAGGATTACGTGGCACTACAGAATTCCCTGCGTGCCAAAAAGCAGGATCTCGGTGACCTGAATAAGCTGTCAAAAGCGAATAATGCGCGGTTGCTGGCTTTAAGAAAATTGGAAGCTAAGGAGAAATCGTTGCGCTTAGAGCTTAAAGAGCTGAAACAATCACACGACAAGCGACTTGCTTTAACCGCAGAGTCAGAGGCGATCAGGGTGGAGATAGACAATATCGTTGCCGGGGGACAGGCTTTGGAAAAACAGGTTGCCGAGAGCAAGAAGCAGCTTGACGCGCTCAAAAAGGATTCCGGGTCGAGTCCCCGGGTGCAGATATTGCCCTCCCGCGGGACATCGAGGATTGCGCCTGCTTTTGTGGAGATTGCCAAAGGTGGAGTTATCCTGCATACACGATCACGCAGTATTGAGATCGAACGGGGGAAGATTGGGACTGATGTGAACCTCAGGAAACTTGTGGAGGCTACCAGACGCGCTGAACGCGGTACAATTGTTCTGTTGTTGCGACCCGAGGGTTACCCAACGTATTCAGCGTTTCGCGCAATAGCACGCAAAGAGGGCTGGCCGTACGCCAAGTTGCCTTTGCTAACTGTTGGTCCGGTGGACCTGAAACTCTTTAATATCGAACGCTGAGCGGACATGCGACACCGAGGCAAGAGCAGAAGCGGAGCCAGCAACCTTGACTCACTCCTTGATACCATGACCAACGTGGTGGGAATTCTGGTGATTGTCTTGATCATGACCCAGGTGAATGTCGCCGATGCGATACGCCGTTTACGCTCGGCGTTGCCCGATGTCAGTCACGAACAGATGGAGCAACTCGTTGAGGAGGTCCGGCATGTTGATGAGGAATTGGCATTGTTGGATTCACCGGATGGCGTGGATTTTTCCCGGATCGAGAAGGTGAAAGCCAAGGTAGGGTTGTTGAGTGTGGAATTGGAGCGGGAGAAGCGGGAAGTCAAGCCTGAGAATGAACTTGTGCAGTTAATTGCTGCCAGGAGAAAGACCCTTAAGAAGGAAACACAGGTCATGGATGCCCTGGAAAAAGAGTCTTCCGGATTGCTTACCGAACTGGAAACAGTAAAGGCACTTGTCAATAAACCTCCTGTTCGCGTTCGTCTTCCCGATCCTCGTCCCGCACGTGATGATGCATTAGAAATCCTGATGGCCTGCGTAGGAAACCGTGTCTACGTGATTGATGTGCCTGCCCTGCAGTCAATCGCAAGGAAGAAATTGGAAACAGCCGGGCGTAAGGTTATCCACAGTATCGAAGGAACCGGGGATAAGCGAAAGACAATATACAAACGTAAAGTTTCAGAGGCGTACATAAGTGACACAAATACGGGCAATGCGATGGCCGCCGTAACTCTGCGCACATACCCGGACAGGGCCAATGCCACTTTCATTATTACACCTCGTCCTGATGGTGGAGAAGCGATCTCAGAAATCAGGGGATCTGAGAGGGGCGTGATTCGCACGTTAATGCAGCAGGCGTTTCTTGATCGGGATTATGTGTATTTTTACGTTACTCCGGATGCCTTTGCGACTTACCTGCAGGCGCGACGCATCGCTGAGGTTGATCATAATTTACCTGTTGGCTGGGAGTTCATCGACCAGAATGTAAGAATCTATAAAGGGGCGGTGGGGTTGCGCTTTGAGCATACGCCGCCGCCTGCCGCCCCACCGCCGCAACCAAAGCCAAAGCCAAAGCCAAAGCCCCCCCCCGGGAAGCCCAATGTACTTGACTAGAAAGATTATTGTTCCTTGGTTTACAATCAATTATGCTATTCATGAAACAATCCATTTATCTGGCAGTATTGTCTTTTGTCACCTCGGGCAACGGAATTGCCGAGACCTTTAAGCTTTGGCCGGATGGTGAGGGCGGATCGGGTGCTGCGGGAGTCACGCTCACCGTGCACCGTCCTGCGAAGGGCAAGGAAAATGGTGCCGCTGTGGTCATTTGTCCCGGTGGCGGCTATGGCATGTGCGTAATGAGTTATGAGGGCAATGATGTTGGGGGCTGGTTTGCCGGGCACGGAGTCACCGCTTTCGTCCTGCGTTACCGGGTTGCCCCCCACAAACATCCGCTGCCGGGAGATGATGTTCGCAAGGCGATCAACCGGGTGCGGGCAGAAGCTGCTGATTTCAATGTCGATCCAAAGAGAATTGGAGTGATGGGGTTCTCGGCTGGGGGACATCTTGCGGCGACAGCCGGAACCCAGTTTGACGGGGATAAATCACGTCCTGACTTCATGATCCTTGCGTATCCGGTGATTTCGATGGAAGAGGGGGTGACTCATATGGGTTCACGCAGGAACCTGCTGGGAGATTCAGCAGCACCTGACCTGGTCAAGCGGATGTCAATGGAGACCCAGGTTACCCGCCGGACGCCGCCGGCATTCATTTTCCAGACTGACCAGGACCGGGCGGTGCCTGCTGAGAACGCGTTGCGTTTTGTCTTGGCGTTGCGTAAAGCCGGGGTGTCCTGTGAGTTTCACCTGTTCCGTGAGGGGCGCCATGGGGTGGGACTTGGGCGCCATGAGGGATCAAGCAAGTGGCCCGGGTTGCTTGAGCAATGGCTGCGACGCTCCGGTTATCTGGGAGCAGGGAAATAGCTTTTATGCCTGCAATTTTTGATTACCAGCTGATTGTAGGTCCCGGGGACATTGATAAGCAGGGGCATGTGAACAATGTTGAGTATATACGCTGGATGCAGCAGGCCGCAGTGGCTCATTCAGATGCCCAGGGATGGGATTCCAAACGATATGCGCAGATCGGAGGTGCCTGGTTTGTGCGTTCCCACAGCATTGAATATCTGATTCAGGCCCTTAAAGGGGATGCGATTACCATACGCACCTGGGTGGCGAGCCTTGAGCGGGTGCGCTCAATTCGTAAATTCCGCTTTGAGCGTGAAAATATACTCTTGGCGCGGGCGGAAACCCTGTGGGTCTGGATTGACCTTGATTCTGGACGGTTGCGCCCGGTTCCCGTTGAAGTAGCCGGGGATTTTGAGGTGACTGAATTCGATTGAGCCGGTCGTTTTTTAGTGATCGAATTGATGGCTCTACTGCTTATTTAATGTTAAGTCTTGAACCTTTACAATTGCAATGCAGGTGATCAAGAGACTGGTAACGATCCTGGGGACTATTTCTATGATCTCCTGTAATAATTACGGCAATAGATCCGGTAATGCCATGCCGATCGGAAGTTTTAAGGCTAAGCCAGACAATGTGGGCGTGTCATTGCCGCAGCAACCTCAGGACGGATCCATGATTGTCACTCCGGAGGGAACCAGAGTATTAAAGGTTCGACGGGCAAGTGACGGGGTTAACCCCTGAAGTTTGCAGGGATTACCCGGATTTCTGGCGATGGAATATCCTCTATGGCTTGGGCATATGGTGAACTGAGTTGTGAATTTCACCTTTCACCTCTGCTCCGGAGGAATTGCGCAGGTTGTATTTGATGGACATTCCCCAGGTTGGTTTCAACTCCGGTATATGCAGGCGTATGTTCCTGCCGTCTGCGGACAAGGTGACTTTCTCAACCGGAAGTTTACGTTGATTGTAGTGTCTTGATCCATAATTCCTGGTGCGTTTCAGGTCCCAGACCTCAACCTGGTAGGAACGTGTGGCGGTCGCCGTTGCGCTGTCAAGTTTAGCGGTAAATCCAAGCTGGATACCATCATTGGTTGCTTCCAGGAGAATCGGCAGGTTGGGGTTTTTCCCGGTGTGCCGGATACGGTAGAATCCACCGTCACCACGCTTACTGCCTGCCCAAGCGAACATGCCGGTAGCGTAGAGTTGTCCGTTGCCGGAATGGAATCGGCCGCGCATGATGCCGGTGGGGAAATCAAGCCCGAGTGAAATCATGCCGCCCTGGGCCTGGCTGCCGATTTTCTCGTGTGGCACAAGGAAGATCCTGCCCGTTCCGTAACTTAAGTTGAGCAGTTTTCCGTTCAGTGCCCCCCATTTCGCACCCTCGGGCACCCACATCAGTTCACCGGGGCTGCGATCGAAGGCATTGGTGATCCAGCACAGTGGTTGATCCATTGCCTCGTCGCTGTTGTCAGTGACGTCATGGTAGCCATACATGTTGCCGTAGAAACCTCCCTTTTTAACGTAGTTTATACGATTTTTAGGATTCCAGTGACCCTCCTGATCAGTAACGATGAAGGTGCCATCAGGGTTCAGGCAGACACCGTTTGCCGCGCGGAAGCCATTGGCGATGATCTCGGTATTCTTGCCATCGGCACTGACCTTGAGCAGGGTTCCGTGGTGAGGGACGAGGGCTGTCTTGGCATGACGTGCCGACTTGGCATAGTAGAAGTTGCCCTTTTCATCAGTCTGCAGGCCCATGGCAAACTCGTGGAAGTGTTCGGTTACCTGATGGTCGTTGTTGAAGCTCTCGACATAGTCAATTTCATTGTCTTCGTTCAGATCATGAAGCCTAGTGATCTGGTCCCGGCAAGTGACGTAGATTGCGCCATCTACGATTCGGACACCGAGGGGCTGGAAGAGCCCGGTCGCGATACGCTGCCAGCGGTGTATACCGAATTTTTCGCCGATTCCATCGACGATGAACACATCGCCCAGCCAGGTTGCGACGGCGGCACGCTTGCCGTCAGCAAAGAAATCAAATCCCCCAAGCCGCATCCACGAGTTCCACGGATTGTCCAGGGGGAGGGTAATTTCATCGACTTCAAACGGCTTCTGGTCACCGCCGTTTTTACCTTCAGTGTTAAGAATTTCGGGCCAGCGCTTGGGTCCTCCTGCAGTGAGTTGGGAGAGTCCGATTGGGGGGCCGCTGTTGATGAGATGAGCGTCGAGCGCTGCCTGGCCAGTGGCAGCGATGAGAATCTTTACCCTTGCGGGTGTTGCTGAGGGCGGAATCTCAAGGACGAAAAACTTATCGTTTCCCGTGGCCAGTTCCATTTTACCTCCTCCCTTGAGGGCAACCGCCGTGTCACCCGGGGCAATGCGCAAGCGCAGCGTCTTGGCAGCTTTCGGGATTTCAAGCGTGCGTGTAAAGACCGTTGTTTTTCCCAGAGTTTCATAGCCAGGCAATTCGCGTATTTCCGTGTCGCCGATGGTGTATTTGATGACCACCCGGTTGCCGTGCAGGTAGAGGCCCTTGTAGTGGGCCCAGTCACGTGGCAGTGGGCCATATGGCTTGCCATCGCGCCCCAGGAACCTGGGATCCTTGAAGCTGCCATCTGATGGACGCCCGACACCCGGTCCGACCGGGTTCTCGAAGGCCTTATTGCCAATCAGGGAGGCGTGGCTTCCGTGAGACTGGTCGAGAGCAATGCCTCTCCAGTCAATATAGCCGCTGCCCTCCCAGGCTGCCGCGACGCGCATTGTGTCGTGGTCGTAGAGCATCCACTTGTTGCCCCGGGCGATGCCGCCGGGACCTTCATCAAGACGCACGGCGATGCCCTTGTAGGCGATATTTCCCCCGGCGACCTGTATGGTCCAGAACTGCACAGGCCCGTAATCCATTTTTTTCCACTTTGGGTCACCTGCGCCGAATAATTTGGGGGATTGGGGGCCAAGGCCCAGCCCGCGGGGCAGTGAACTGAGGTAGGCGTCATTGGCCTCGACGTATTGGGAAGGATTCTGTTTCTTGATGAAGCTTTCCCGGATGTAGTGGATCACGTCCCATTTTTGCTGTGGTGTCATCCATGGTTGAGCCACCATCAGGTTGAACCCTTTTGTGAGCGTGCCGTACATTGACAGCGGATCCTTGCCATTCTTGAATTCCCCGCTGTGGAAACGCAGCGCGGTAGGGAGGGTTCCCTCCAGTGTGTCGGTTCCGTGGCAGGTGATACAGAGGCCGTTATAGATCCGCGCACCACGGTCAAGGCTGTTGTGATCCCAGGCATTTACAATGCGTGAGTGGTCGGCATCTCCGAGTTCATCGACGATTACCTTTGTCACGGTGACTATGGATTTGTCTCCGCGGATGAACACAGGTCGGGCTAGGAAGCCGTTTCTGAGCAGGGGTTCGCCGGGTTTGTTCTTGGAGCTGTTATCCCGCGGAGCAGAGGGCTGCCAGTTGAAGTCCGGCGTGTTGGTTTCTGCCACTTTGCCTGAGACGCCAAGTTTTGTCTCCTGGTCTTCCAGAGCGCGCTTCCAGAAGCGCACGTTGCTTATTTCACCGTGGAAATCACCGCCAAAGTCGGGTGCGCAGGCCCCAATCTGGAACAGCGCTCCAACCGGGTCAGGTCGATGAAATCCGGGTTTCCCGGCGATCTGTTTGCCGTCGAGGTAGAGCTTGGCCATTCCAGCTGCACTTACCAGGGCTGCTTCATGCCACTTGCCGTCATCAACCTTGCCGCCGCCGGCAAACTCTCCGAGCCAACCAATGTCATAGGTTAACCGACCGTTGCGAATGAACAATACCTTACCGTTTTCGAGCCATTTTTTCCCGGGGATGGCTTTTGAGATGAGGCTGCCGTCCTTTCTGGTCTGGAAGCGCACGTATATGGTGAAATCCTTACTGAGGTTGAATGGGTCGCTGGCCTGTTTACGACTGGAGATAAACAAGGCGCCCTTTGTTCCCTTCAGCGGTTTTTGGGTGGTGGCCGTGCCGTATTTTATAATGTCACCAAAGGGTTGGCCATTGAGCCAAGCTCCGATTTCTCCGCGTTCACCTTCCTTTTGGCGGGCTCCGATCTCAATCGTTCCTTTCTCACCCGCCTTAAGCGGGAAAGTAACCGGTGCCTCACCTGTTGCATTCACCACAAGTTTCCCGTTCCCGGTTGCATGGTAATGGGCTTTCAGGTGAAAGTTGGCTAGCGGGCGATCGCTCTTCCAGAGCTCTTCAGCCTGGACTGTTGAAACAATAAAGGCTGAGCAGCTGAGGATAATGGCGATACGTTTCATAATGGAGAAGCTAACAGTTCAGGGTCATGTGGTAGAGCAAAAAAACAGCTGGCAACCACGCGATCGAAAATCAGCCATAGCCCATGCCGGCACGGGATGATTGCCCGGGACTGGCAAGAAGGAAATTCCGAATACAGTGGCATCTGGACTGCAACAAGTACTATTTTCCGGGAATTTCGTTCAGGGTATAGTAGCCGATCGGATGCAGCAGCGACTTTCCCTCTGCGCTTTTCACCCCCGGGAGGTTGAACTCATGGATATGGCCCTTGACCAGGCCGTCGACTTTCAGATGGACCGATTTCCTGTCACTTGACACCATCGCCGACTTGATTGACGGGCTGCTCTTATCGACAACAGGGCTGCCGTATCCGCTTTGGTATATATAGGTATAGGCATCCATCCTGTAGTTGGCAATATCAGCTGCCGATTTTGGATCGACAGGCTGGGTAAAGATAAGCTCAAAGCCGTCAGCCCTGGCCTTCATCTCAAGAATTTCAAATAGGGGAGTTCCGCTGAAATGGCAACGCTCAAGGGCGAAGCGTTTGCCTCCTCGCGCGCCCCAGCCGCGGTCGGTTCCGCCGACAAACATACTGCCGTCCGGACCAATCCGGACGGCAACGTTCCCTGATCCGAATTTCCCCCGAAACGGGAATGCGGCCCCTTGGTAAACACCGTTGACCTTCTCCAGCGCAACGCGGAGAACCGTTGACATGGTTTGCTCGCCGACGAAAAGCTGGTTGGTAAAAGGCCCGAATTTGCCGCTTGTGTCACACGCGATCCCGGTCGGGGAGTTGCTCAGCTTTCCGTGCGGAAACATTGCTGCAGGAGGCACCAACTGGGGAATCTTGTCGCGCTCGATGGCCATGCGACTGCCGCTTTTCGGGTCCGTTGGCCGATTACCGATGGCATTGGTAAGGCTGTAATACTTGTTTCCTGTCGGGTTGCCGACAAATCCTCCCACAGGCAGCGGCTTAATCGAGCTGGTACCGTTCCATAAACCCTGGTTGTCGCAGTAGAACATGTCACCAAGATGGTTTTGGCCGATGCCCCCGGGTGAGCGAATGCCGCTGGCAGTGGGGAGCATCCTGCCATCAGGGGTGACTCTTACGCACCAGCCGCGAAAATCGGAACTGGCCCCCCCTGAACCGGTCAGGCAGAGGACCACCCAGATGTTACCTTCCTTGTCATGGCGAGAACCAAAGGCATATTCGTGGTAATCGCCGTTAATACCCCATGCCGAGGAAACACTCTCAAAGACATCAGCACGCCAGTCCCCATCCTCGTCTTTCATGCGGGTGACTTCCGGACGTTGTGTGGCGTAAAGCCAACCGTCTTTCCAGGCAATTCCCAATACCTCATGCAGGCCAATCGCCCATGGAGTCCACTTGTCATCCCCGGGATCATCGGTGTAGGCGCCCTCGACGACATAAATATCACCTCGGCGTGAACTCACGGCTATGCGCTGGTCCGGAAGGATCTCAATACCGCCGACTTCCAAGACAATGTCCTCAGGAATAGGAATATTCACAATGGGATAGTGTGCGCTTTCCCCGGCCGGATTTTGTGCCAGGAGCCATGAACCGCTGCAGACTATTGTAATCAGGATAGGAATGACAGGTTTCATAACAGTTTGAAAATTTTCGATGGGATGGACGGTTTACTATTGCCAACTGATGGTCTGCTCAATGGTGACTGTATTGCCGTTGAACTTGGCGGGAACAAGAAGTTCTTTCCTGCCCCCGGAATCGCGTATGATGGGCTTTCCGATAGACTTGAAGGTGACGATTAATGAGTCGCCAATTGCAAAGGCACCGTTTTTGCCGGGGTCGATTGCGTTAGCAACGGCAGCCCTGAAATAGAGGTTATTGACCGGCTTTCCGGTGATTTTCAACGTGCGTACAAATTTAGCATCAGCTGATTCAGAGCTTCCCTCAGGAACCGGGGAGTCCTCGATGGCCAAGCCCCCGAAGGTATAGCGAAAAGTCGGAATTCGTGCTTCACCGCCGAGACTGTAACCCTTAAAGAAATAGCCGCCCTCGACAGGCGGGAGTTGCTGGTTGTCCTTGCGCAGAAAGGTTTGCGGCCACTCGGCATTGGCATCGTTAATGACAGCAAAGGGGACTCCCGGCGTATTGTTGACAAGCGATTGGCCGGCTGGAGGCTGATACCCCTGACCGCGGCCGTTCCAGTGCCGCTTGGCGTCAATGAAATCCTCCAGCCACACCATGGCAATACGCATATTGTTGGCATCATAGGCCAGATTCAGCCCGCCGGGGTAACCCACACCGATTGCCCTCGGCCCGGCACCCTGGATAAAGTTGCGGTAGATGCGCGCTTCATCCTCGGCAACCAGAAGCTGGCCGCTTGGCGAACCGCCGCCTGAGGGTCTGCCTTTCTTCGATAAAGCCAGCTCTTTCTTGGTTCCCGGCGGTTTCCATCCGACGTAAAGCTCCTCTTGGCCCGATCCCTCGAAATACTGTAACTCGATGTCGTGGCTTCCCGCCTCTAATTTTACCTTTCCTGATTTGGCGCTCATGGCGTGGATACCATCATGTTTGACGACGACCTTGCGGTTGATAAACAGGCGTGAACCATCGTCAGAAGCAATGGTGAAAGTGTGTATTCCTGCTTCTGTAACCTCGATTTTTCCGTTAAACACGAGGCCGAAGGAATCCCGTTCCTTGGTGCAGGAAAGATCAAATTTGCCACTTGGCACGTGGTCGGTTCCGGAGGACTTGAGTTTGTTCCAGTCGGGCAGATTTTTCCACGAACCCTTGAACAGCGTGAAGGTAAGTTCACTCAGTGGATTGATTTCCCTGGTGACGAGCATGGTGCCGCGCATTACCTGAGCGTGTCCCGGCAGGGTGCAGACATACGGGTATTTACCGGTTTTCTTTGGTGCCGTGAAATACAGTGTGGCCGTTGATTGGGGGTTGGCCATGTTACTGGCAAAGAGCAGGTCGGGGTGCTGTGGGATCCAGCTCTCGGCGAAGCCGTCAGCACCCAGTTTCCAGGCTTCCTGGGCGACCTTGAAATCGTTGCCTTTGCCGGGCTTGGTAATGACCAGGTTATGGTGCATGTCGTCCCCGTTGAGCAATACCAGCTTGATCTTTTTGCCCGGGTAGACGGAGAAGGTTGGCTTGTTGTATTTCATCTGCCCCTTGAGCGTGGTGATCTCGATGACACGGTCAGGGTTTCCGAAACCTTTCGGCGCAGCATTGTTTTTCAGCCAGGCTGCAACGTGGTCACGGTCCTTCCGGCTGAGTTGAGCGAGTTCCACCTTGCCGAGAACACCGTTTGGCAGGCGCAAAACAACGGAATCAGCCGTGGCACTTGAGATGCCGGCTTTTACCTTGCGCCCGTCAGAGTGGGACCAGGTCCTGGCACCCGGGTTTTCTGTGGCATCCTGGGCAAAGGTGACGGTGAGGGTGGCCTGGGCAAGCAGGAGGGAAAGGACAGTACAAATGCGCATTTTATAGTCTGGGTAAATGCAGTATAGAGATCTGATCTTACCGGGTTCGAGCGGTTTTTCGTGCTACTGCACAATCAATATATTTAAATATACGTATCTGCTTCTGTTAGGAAGCCTGAATATAAATCAGGAAGAATAGGGGTGCCGTGCAGCGTGGACGGCAACTGGGCAACAAAATGCCAAGAATGTATTTTTAATACCGGCTGTAGTCCTTGATTTATCGAGAGTCCCTGTTTTTAAGGCGGTAATGCAAGGCGGAGCTATTAATAACCACTTGATCCCTTACGGGGATAAGGCGAGGGGAGCCGGCAGATTAAGACTGAGTCCTGTTTTGCCAGCTGCAAGCAGTTGCCCACCGCGGGTGCTTGACGGGAGCCGGATTAGTCGTATCCTACACGCCCCTGAAATCTGCTTCCCGGTCGGTATATCAAGGGGTCACCAGTTTTTCCTGAAGCTATGAAACGCACTTATCAACCCTCCAAGCGCAGCCGCAAGCGCCAGCACGGATTTCGTGTCCGAATGAAGACGAAGAATGGGCGTGCGATCATCAATAGACGTCGACAGAAGGGTCGTAAACGATTGATCCCAAAGGGGGCAGAGCTTCATTACAAACGTCACCGACAGAGCTAGAATCTGTCCCGGGTTGCCTGCTAGATCGTTGTTGAGTGTCCGGGAATTTCTTGTCATGCGCTTTTCGCGCGTCATGCGAATGAAGTCACGGGCGGAATTTTTCCGCGTGCGTGAAGAAGGCTCAAGCTTTGGCGGCCGTTATCTGGTGCTGGGTTACCTTCCTGAGCCTGATTTGCCGGTACGTTTCAAGTTTGGCATTATCCTGACGCGTAAAGTGGGTAATGCGGTCGCCAGAAACCGGGTCAAGCGTCGTGTCAGGGCTATTTTAGGGGAACTGGGTGAACTGATAAGTTCCCCAGGTTACCTGGTGATGATTGCCCGCCAGCGTGCACCGCTGGCGAGTTTTGAAGAATTGCGCAAGGATTTTAAAAAGCTCACCCGGCAGGCGGGAATCCTTTCAGATATAAAATCTCCATGAAATTGCTCATTCGGTTGTTGATCAGGTTTTATCAGGTTGTAATTTCCCCGTTCATCCACTGGATTGGCGGGCCGGGTGGAGGTTGTCGTTATTCCCCGAGTTGCTCGGAGTATTTTCTTGAAGCCGTGGAGGAGCATGGCACCATCCGTGGTTCAATTCTCGGTTTAAAGAGGATTGGCCGCTGTGGGCCCTGGGGAGGGCATGGGCATGACCCTGTGCCTCCCGCGAAACGAGAACTTGTAGAATGTGCAGAAGCGGATATGCACGATGCACCAAAGCATGGATAAAAAAGCCTGGATTGTCGTTATTCTCTGCAGCCTCGGCCTTTTCTTGTGGTTTGGAGAGCAGTCGAAGTATGTCGAGAGACAAAAGGCAGCGCAGAGGGATGCGAAGGCAGCGCAGGGCAATGCGAAGACAGTGCAGGGCGGAAATACAGGCAAGAACCCGGAGCCTGTCAACGAGGCACAGAAAAAAACCATTGAAGAGAGAACCCTGTCGAATAGAAAGGCCGACTGGATTTTCACTACCGGCGGCGGCGGCATTGCGCGGGTGCGCCTAAAAGAGCACAACCTCAAGTATCGGGAAAAGGACAGTGAGGTGCCCGAGGACGAGGAGCCCAAGGTGATTCTCAACTTTCACTCGAAACACCCGATTGGGGAATTGACGGCCGGTGTCGGAGAATTCAAGGATCTCAGCTATACTGTTGTTGCAAGCGGGAACCGGGAAATCGTGTTGCAGGCGGATGATGATGAGTTGCAGATCACCAAAACCTTCACGCTGAGTGATCCTGAAAGCTCCGCCGGACGGGGACATGTGGTGCACCTCGAGATCAGGATGAGGCATATCGGTTCTTCCAGACCTTTCCAGATGTCGGATTATTACCTGTATGCGGGTTCGGCGGCTGCCCTCTTTCCCAAGGAATGGGAGAACCAGACCGGGTTTAGTTACCAATACGGGGGTGATGATGAGTTCCATGATGTGAACCATTTCGAGGATGAGGACCTTAAATACAGGGAGGACTGCGAGAAGTTCATCTGGGGCGGCGTTGAGAACCAGTTTTACGCGATTAACATTTGTGCAGAGAAGGAGTATGACGGGGGTATCTGGGCGACGCGCAAGCCGGTGAAACTCGCCGGCTACGAAACAGATTCCGGTGAGTACTATGCCGTGGAGGGAGCAATCAGGCTTCCTGTCCTCTCGCTCGAACCCGGGCAGGAGGAGATATTCAAGTATGATATTTACACCGGACCCAAGCACTATCGTACGCTCAAGGAACTGGACCGGGAGCGGGTCGAGATAATCGGTTTTGGCCGCATGCCGATCTTTGGCTGGATGGCCAAGCCGTTCAGCAAGCCGCTTAGTTCACTGATGGATTTCCTCTTCGGGATATTCGACAACTACGGCTGGGCAATCATCTGCATCACGGTCATTATCCGTTTTGCGATCTGGCCGCTGCACATCAAGTCGCAGCGCACCATGAAGAGGATGTCACTTCTTCAGCCAAAAATGAAAGAGCTGAAGGAGAAATATAAGGACAACCCGCAGAAGATGAACCAGCAGACGATGGCACTGTATCGTGACTATGGCGTGAATCCGCTCGGTGGCTGCCTGCCGATCCTGCTGCAGATGCCGATATTCCTGGGATTTTTTGCCATGCTGCGCTCAGCGGTGGAGTTGCGCCATGAGCCCTGGCTGGGCTGGGTTGAGGACCTGTCGATGCCGGACACGGTGACTGAAATTGGCGGGTTTCCGCTGAACATCCTGCCGATCCTGATGGGCATTACCATGGTCCTGCAGATGCGGATGACGCCAAGCACGGGTGACAAGATGCAGCGCCGTATCTTCATGATGATGCCAATTATTTTTCTTGTGTTCTGCTATTCGTTCGCCTCGGCGCTGGCACTGTATTGGACTGCGCAGAACATCATCAGCATCGGCCAAACTTGGCTGTTGCGTAACCGCAAGGACGTGGAACTGGTAAAGCGCAAGCGCGTAGCCCGTCCGGCCCCGGGCAAGAGACGCCCGAGTTTCAATGCGCCGCCGCAGAAGAAGTCACCGAAGCGCAAGCAGATACGCACTGGCGGCGGTAAGGGCAAAAGATCTTAACATCGCCTTTTCGGACACCGATGGTGAGCAAAGAGGAATTGCCAGTGATCGTCCCGCGCAACAGCCGCCAGAGCCTTTAATTTGGGTGAAATCCGAATACTCTCAGGGATTCAATCTTGACTCGGCGTGCATTTATGTTATCAGCATTGTTTCCCTGACCAAAGGGGATTCCTTACCCCGGGAGGAAACCAATAGAGGATCACTTTGCATGTCTTTCTGCCTTCTTCCCCGTTTAGCCGTCACCTGAATTTGATCACAGCCGATGCCTGACCAAAAGATTGTCGATTTTTTCCCCTGTTGAAGCTGGGGAGAAATCGATGCCGGATCTGGTAAAAGCCGTCCCAAGAAAACCCGTTATGAGAACCGAACTGATCGAGAAAGCATCGGAAATTATTGAGGATATCCCCACGCTCATCAACATGGTCTCCAAGCGAGTCCGTCAACTTAATAACGGCCGCAGCCCGTTAATCACCGTAGTCGAGCGCCTTGGCGCTGCTGATATTGCCCTTACCGAGATCATCGAAGGCAAAATTGTCATTGATGAGAGTGGAGATGAGGGAGAAGAGGGAGAATAGGATTGCTGTCTCTGCACTTGACCGCGGCAGAGAAAGGCCACGGTATCATGTCGCAGGATATCGCTAACAACCGCAAGGCTCTGCATGATTTCCAGATCCTCGAGAAATTCGAGGCGGGTATCGAGTTTAAGGGTACGGAAGTAAAATCAATCCGTGCCGGGCATATACACCTGCGTGATTCGTTTGGTATTGTGCAGAATGGCCAGTTGTTCCTGGCAGGGTGCGACATCAAACCCTACGAGGCGGCAAGTCATGAACAGCATGAGCCCAGGCGCCTGCGTCGTTTGTTGATGCATCGACGTGAAATCGACAAGATTCAGAGCAAGCTCAACGAGAAGGGGCTGTCACTTCCGGTGTTGCGGATATACTGGAAGAATCGCAGGATTAAACTGGAATTAGGACTGGGTCGAGGCAAGGCACAACACGACAAGCGTGAAACACTCAGGAAGAGGGTGCAGGATCGTGAGGCACAAAGGGCGATGGCGAGATTTAATCGTCATTAGTCTTTAAAGGCGTGTTGTCAGGTAGCCCGTTCGTGGCGAGGCATTACATGAGCGGGGCACAAATTCCCCGGCATCATTTACAACATATCCCATTGCTTGCGCTTATAGTTCGTGCCAGTGATGCCCGCGCTCGGCGAGGAGCCGGTCAGCTTCAGGCGGTCCCCAGGATCCCGCCGGGTATTCCGTCATTTCCGGCGGGTGATCGGTGCTGTGCCAGGCGGATTCAATGGCATCGATAAACAGCCATGCATTCTCAACCTCGTCGCGGCGGGCAAAGAGCGTGGCATCACCGGCCATGGCATCAAGCAACAGGCGCTCGTAGGCCTCCGGGGATCCTTTACCGAAAGAGGACAGGTAGTGAAAGTCCATTTTCACAGGCTCGATCTGCAGGTTGTTGCCGGGCAGTTTGGAGAGCATACGCACGGACATCCCCTCATCGGGTTGAATCCGCATGGTCAGCACGTTGCTTCCGTCGATACTTGGCAACCTCTGGAACAATACATTTGGCGGACTCTTGAGATGAAGGGATATTTCCGTGGCCTTCTTTGGCAGTCGCTTGCCCATGCGAATATAGAATGGCGTTCCCTCCCATCGCCAATTGTCGATAAACACCCGCATAGCCACATAGGATTCGGTCTCACTGTCGCTGGCAACCCGTTCTTCCTTGCGATATCCCGGGACGGTCTCACCGTTAATTTCTCCGCAGGTGTATTGGGCACGAATGACGTTTTTTGCCACCTCATCAGGGCCCATCCTTCGCAGGGATCTGAGCACCTTGACTTTTTCGTCACGGACACTGTCGGCAGAGAGATCAGTGGGTGGTTCCATTGCTATCAGGCTGAGCAACTGCAGCAAATGATTCTGGACCATGTCCCTTGTAGCACCGGCTTTATCGTAATAGGCACCCCGTCCCCCTTCCATGCCCATGTGTTCAGAACAAGTGATCTGGACCTGCTCAATGAATCGACTGCGCCAAAGGGGTTCGAAAATAGCATTGGCGAAGCGGAGGATCATGATGTTCTGCGCGGTCTCTTTCCCGAGATAGTGATCAATCCGGTATGTATCATCTTCACTGAATGTATTGCTGAGGACGTGGTTTAACTCCTGTGCAGTGGCGAGGTCACTGCCCAGTGGTTTTTCGATGATAACCCGCGACCATCCCCCGTTTTTTGATTGGTTGAGACCGGAAGTCCTGAGGTTTTCCAATACTACCGGGAAAAATTCAGGAGCAGTGGACAGGTAGAAGAGCCTGTTGTGCAGGGTGGTGCCATCAGCATCGAGCATGTCCAGATGCCTGGAAAGGGAGTGATAGGCATCAATTTCATTAAAGTTTCCACGATGGTAGGAAATATTGGAGGAGAAATTTTCCCAGGTTGTCCGGTCATGACCGCTCCGTGAATTTACCCGATTGGATTCTGCCAGTTCGTTGAGCCAGGACTCGTTGGTTTTTTCGCGGCGCGCGAAACCGGTGACTTTCAGCCCGGGCGGCAGGTTATTTTCTGCCGCGAGATTATAGAGAGCGGGGATCAGTTTGCGGTGGGTCAGGTCACCGGTGGCTCCAAAGATCACCAGCGAACAGGGTTTGGCTATCTGGCGGGAGAGACGGTTTTCCCTGAGGGGGTTGTCGGAGGAAATCGACATGATATACCTAGACCATGCAACCTGTCACCGTGTTCGGCCAATCCTGAATTTACGGTATTGTGTAGCATGACCGGATCCTGACCCGGATCGGCGAGACTCCTGTGCCGGAATAACAAGGAAGCTCAAGGCAACGGGAAATGTTCATTGAGTTTCATTACCCGATCACGGATTGACTCAAGGATGGCGGGGGTTTCCCGATTCTCAAGGGCCTCGTGGATAAGGTTGCCGATTTTCAGCATTTCCCCTTTTCCCATGCCACGGGTAGTGACCGCCGGGGTTCCGATACGGATACCCCCTCCCTTGAAGGGACTCTCGGTGTCAAAGGGGATGGAATTCTTGTTTACGGTTATGCCGGCTTCATCGAGTGTGTCCTGGGCAATCTTCCCGTTAATTCCTCCGGGACGGACATCAACCATCATCAGGTGATTGTCGGTGCCTCCTGAAACCAGGCGGTAACCGTGATCACCAAGGCATCCTGCAAGCGTGGCGGCGTTGGCAACCACCTGTTTTTGGTAGTCCATGAATTCCGGTTGCATGGCTTCACCGAAGCAGGCTGCCTTGGCAGCGATGACATGCATGAGTGGTCCTCCCTGAATTCCCGGGAAAACCATCGCATCGATTTTTTTTGCCCACTCTTCGCCGCAAAGAATGAGCCCGCCACGCGGTCCTCGCAGGGATTTGTGCGTGGTGGTGGTGATAAAGTCCGCATGCCCGATAGGCGAAGGATGAACTCCGCCGGCAACCAGACCAGCGATGTGCGCCATGTCGACGAAGAGCAGCGCATCGACCGACTTGGCGATGGTGCTCATGCGCTCGAAATCAATGATCCTGGAATAGGCTGAGGCTCCGGCAGTGATCATTTTAGGTTTCACTTCCTGGGCTTGTTCCTGCAGCCGATCGTAATCGATATGCTCGGTTTCCTCGTTCACCCCGTATGCGGCGACCTTGTAGAACCTGCCCGAGAAATTTGCCGGATGACCGTGGGTCAGGTGCCCGCCGTGAGAGAGATTCATGGCCAGTATGGTATCGCCATATTCAAGTGCCGAGAAATAAACGGCTGCGTTTGCCTGTGATCCCGAATGCGGTTGCACGTTGGCGTGTTGCGCGCCGAAGATTTCCCTGGCGCGTTCAATGGCAAGCGACTCGGCGGCATCCACGTGTTCGCATCCTCCATACCAACGGCGTCCGGGGTAGCCTTCAGCGTATTTGTTGGTCAGGTGACTGCCCTGCGCTTCACGGACAGCACTGCTGGCAAAATTTTCACTGGCGATGAGTTCAATGTTATTTTGTTGGCGCTCGGTTTCGCTGTTGATTGCGGCGGCTAGTTCCGGATCCCGGGAAGCAATAGCGCCCGTGCCGGAATTGATCTTTCCAACCCGGCGTTCGTGTCTGCCTCCGGGTTCAAACTCGGCGGCAAGGAACGCTGTAACAATTGAGGAAGCTTTTTCCTCGTCGAGCCGGTGAGCGCCGAGGCAAAGTATATTCGCGCCGTTGTGAATGCGGGCGAGGCTGGCATACTCAGGGCAGTCAACAACTGCCGCCCGGATCCCGGGATGACGGTTGGCGGCCATGCCCATGCCGATCCCGGTGTTACAGACCAGGATTCCCAGATCCGCATTGCCGGTGGAGACTTCCCGGCTTACCGCGTGAGCGTAGTCCGGGTAATCGGTTGATTCCGGGCAATCAGTGCCGAGATCCCGGATCTCATGCCCCGCTTCCTGCAGGAGGGAGACGAGTTTTTGCTTTAGTTCAAAACCGGCGTGATCACCGGCAATGGCTATGGATTGGAGGGACGGCATTGGGTAGGCTTGGTCTTTGTCGGGTGGAGTTTGGAGGACGAACTTGAGGACACTGGGCAATGCTTCCCGGAGCAGGTCCCGGATATCGGTGTAGGCGGCAAGTCCACCGCCGATAGGATCGGGGATATCATGTCCACGGATAGAGTCGTTAGCGCAGAATTCAGTAACGAGAAAGGTCTTTTCAGCGGCTTCCGGAAACAGTGTTTCAAGGGTATACAGGTGGCTGGTGGACATGGCGAAAATATGACTGGCGCGGGTTACCAGGTCGGCACTGATTACCTGACTGCGGTTGCCGGACAGGTTGATATTCTCCTCACTGAGAATCGAGAGCGTATGGTCGCTGGGAGCCCGGGTTCCCCCTGTGGCGATTCCTGCTGACTGTATCTGCCACGGGCCGGTTTCTTTGGCGATCATCCCGCGGAACAGTCCCTCAGCCATCGGGCTACGGCAGACGTTGCCGGTACAGACAAATAGGATAGAGCGGTTCAAGGTGCCGCGGTAATTTGAAAGGTCACGATTGACTGGCTGGGATCAGCTTTTGGAGCGTGCAACCCGGGCTTTGTGCGTGTTATCGATCACGTCATAAGAACCCTGATCCAGGATTTTAGCCCTGCGGAACCTGTCTGCCTGTGATTTTACTCTTCTGCTGAAGTCTTCAAGTTTCATCAGTTCCTTGATGCTGCTGGGCAACAGTACGCGGTTGGCGATGTGATTTTCGATTGAGGTGTTGATTGAGGGAATTATGTGGTAACCAACCTCAGCAGTCTCGCCGGCCCAGTGGCCATCCTTGATTTTCGGGGTCAAGCCCTGTTCAAGTCGACTGATGGCATCATCATCATCGAGCAAGCCAAAGCCCTTCGCCTGCTGGTAGTTCAGCTCAAATGTATCTGCAACTGCGTCTTCGGGAAACTTGCCTGATAATCCACTGCTCTCGATTGCCCGGCTGATTACTGCATTTATTTCAAATTTATCCCCCATATTCTCTTCAATCTGGCGGAGGATATCGATCGACTTGTAGAAGCGTTTCCTGATTTTCTTTTCGGCTATTGGTGATGCGGTTTTTTCTTCCGCAGTGATCAGTTCTGCGAGTTCATCGATCAGGAGGGTCTGATTTTTTTTGCCGCTCCTGTATTTATACCAGAATATGAATCCGGCACACAGGAGTATCACGAAAATAATCTTCCAGAATTGGTCTAATAACATGATTATTTGCTGCGGGATTAAATTATCAGGTAAAGATACCGATTGTGCAAGTTCGTTGGAATGTCAGCTATTTGGCGGTCAGTGTGCTGTTGTAACGATCTTCGATAAACTCTGAGTCGCGACAATGGATTATGGCATCGTTATAGGAAATATGCTTGTTCACGAGCAGGTGCGCGAGGCTCTCATCAATGGCGTGCATGCCATCTTGTGAGCCGATTTGGATTAATCCGAGCAGTTGCTCAAATTTTCGCTCGATAATACATGCACGAATTCCATGATTGACCCGCATGATCTCTGAGGCCATTACCCTTCCGGGTTGATCCTGACGCAGGAGCAGGCGTTGTGAGATAACCGCCTCGAGGCAGTTGGCAAGTTGTGTAACGATCATGTCCTGTTGCTCGGCAGGGAATACATCGATTAACCGGTCGAGTGACTTGGGTGCGTCGATGGTGTGTAGCGTGGCAATGACCAGGTGTCCTGTTTCAGCAGCGGTGATCGCCGTTCGGATGGTTTCAAGATCCCTCAGTTCGCTGACCACGATGACATCGGGATCCTGGCGCAGGGCTGAACGCAGTGCGTTGGAGAAGCTTTTGGTGTCTTGACCGATCTCGCGTTGCTTCACCAGGCCGCAGGCATGGTCAAAGACGTATTCAATTGGGTCTTCAATCGTGACCGCAACAATTGAGCGCTCGCGGAGGATCTTCTGGATCATAGCGGCGATGGTGGTTGTCTTTCCCGCACCGGTTACCCCGGTTACAAGCACAAGCCCCTGCTGGAGGCTGCACAGGTCGGATACCGTTTGCGCGTGTCCAAGCTGTTCGAGGGTGGGGATTTCCGTGGGTATATAGCGGAATGCTCCCTCGATGCTCCCGCGAACATAGTGGGCGTTGGCCCGAAAACGACCAACGTCTTTCACGGCCACCGAGAAATCGAGTTCAAGATTTTCCTCGAGTCGACTGCGCTGGGATTCGGTAATGACACCGAGCACCAGTTCCTTTGCCTCATCAGAATCGATATCATGATCTTCCAGCGGGGTTAATAACCCGTTTATGCGGCAGGCCGGGGGTGCTCCTGCGGTAATGTGCAGGTCAGAACCGCCCTGGTCCCGGGTTTGGGTCAGGTAATCAACGATGTGGCGTTTTTCACTCATGGGATCAGGTCAGGAAATACCGCGCATGGCACGGTCGAAATCGGATTCACTGCCGGAAGCCGTTGCGGCTTCCTGGTGGGTAAGGTGGCCGGCCTGGGCACTTTCGACGAGGGAATGCATGAACAGCTTGTTGGTGGGATTGTCGCCCCGCATCATGAAGTCAATGATTTCAGGGATTCTCGATTCGCGCAGGTAGGTGCGCACAACACCGGTATTCTCGACATGTTCGGTGACAAGGTGGAGACCTCCATCGGCAGCGCTGAGAAGTTTCTGGCAACAGATTCCTATCAAAAGGTTGGATAACAGCAGGAGTTGGCTGGAGCGTTCCTCGCTGGGAAAGAGGTTGGTCAGCCGCTCGACTGTTTCCGACACGTTGGCACTATGCAGGGTTGCCATCACGAGATGTCCTGTCTCGGCGGCCTGCAGGGCAATTTGAGCGGTTTCAGGATCCCGGATCTCACCAAGGAGGATGACATCGGGTGCCTGACGAAGCGAACTGCGCAAACCACGCGCAAAGGAATCAGTGTCAGTGTGGACTTCGCGCTGGGTGAACAGGCTCTGCTTTGACTCGAACAGGTATTCAATTGGATCCTCAATGGTGACGATGTGCTTGGTCAACTTGTTGTTTAACCATTCAAGGCAGGAAGCAAGGGTGGTGGATTTTCCCGACCCGGTGGGACCGGTGATGAGGACAATTCCGGAGGCGGATTGAACCCATTTGGTGAGCAGTTCAACCGGAAGCCCGAGTGATTCGAGGTCAGGGATCTCGGTATTAATTTGTCGCAGGACGGCTCCCAGTTGCCCGAGGTGGCGGTGGAGGTTTACCCTGAAGCGGACACCGTTGTGTGCCACATAGCTTGCATCCTTGTCACCATCGTAATCGGGATCGCCACCACAACGTTTCCAAAAAGCCTTCATGTCCTCAGTGTCAACGGGATCGTCTCCTGCGATCATCAATTTTCCGCTTACTTTCATGCGGGCGATATTGCCTTCACTAAGGAATATGTCGCTGGCTTTGTGGTCGTATGCGGCTTTGATTAGGCCCTCGATCATCGAACTCATTATTGCGATCATTAACATCCACCAGGCGGCGTGACAAGCGCCTTCGGCAGCATGATGTCGCCTGTGAAATGGCTTGAATCTTTATGTGGTGGGTTTGTATATCAGGAAACCAGCAACTATGAAGATTTTTCTCATCAGAGGCGGCAAGTGTGCCGGGCCGTTTAAAGCGGGTGAATTACGCCAGAAAATCAGCAATGGCGGGGTGTCCCCGGATGAATTGGCCTGGTGTGCGGAACTGACCGATTGGACGAACCTTGAGCAGGTACTGGCTAAAACTGATGAATGGAGCGCGTCAGGGGAAGCGGATTCATTCGATCGATCCGGTCAAAGTCCGCCGCCTCTCCCGGAATCATCCCTGCGTGAGAAGACGGTCAAACTGCGTCCCCCCTCCCTGTCGTCATCGGGCGGTAGCGGGCAATATGATGCCCCGGTCCAGGCCATACCGGATGCCGGGGAAAAGCAGCGCGAGGCAAAGAGAACCGGGGCGATGGCCTCCGGGAGACCGAACGCTTTTGGTTTCCTGCGCTGGATTGGTGTATTGGCTGCCGTTGTATTCCTGCTTACCGCATTCATGCCATGGGTAAGAACTTCCACCTCGGCGGGCAGGACAGAGTTCAGTACAGTAAAGATGGTTATGGCGAAGAGTTCGGAGGTGCAACTGCCCGGCCAGAATGTCCCGCCGAAGTATTTTTACCTCACCAAGATGATCCTTATCGGCACCCTGATACTGGTACTCCTGGTGGCGTTGATTTCTTTGTCAAATATCCTGAGCCGTGATGCCGAGACCTCAGGGCTGGGCATTATGCTTTCGGTCGTGCTGCTTGCCGGCCTGATTTTCATCGGGGTGGTTTATGATCATTTTTTTGAACGCGAGTTTAACGACGCCCTGAGTAAAGCCATCACGGGAGGGGAGCCACAGAGCGTTTCCTTCAAGATGGATTATGGCTTCTATTTTGCCCTGGCAGCTGTGGTTCTGATGGCTGGCTGCCTCATGATACCGAAGATTGTATTCGGGCGCCTTGGCCCCGCGATGGTGCCGGTTTCAGTGGCAGCGCTTTTTGCTGTTGGGCTGGTCGGGTTCGGGGTGCTGCGCATGGGATCGCGCAATGCATTGCAGGAGGTATCCAGTGGCGTGAAGGAAGTCCTGCCGATGCCATCTGCTGACAACGAGGACACCGGATCCGTGGTGCCCGAGCCCGAACAGGAGTAAGCCTGCTACCGCTCCTGCAGACCTGGCTGTGGGATATTGTTTCCCGGCGGGTTGCTATTTCTTCGGGTTGTAGATCAGTCGCATGCTCTCCTCGAGGTCCTCTTTTGTCGGGGTTGGCGAGGGCACGCCATTTTCGGGGATTGTCAGCTTTGCGCTCCAGGCAACCCCGTTGAGCACTGCCTTGCGGAAGTTGTCGTCAACCCAGTTTTTATGGTAGTGGAGCCCGGTGAATCCAAACCCGCGCCCTTCACTGTAGTCCGAACCGCGCTGGTAGCACCAGGCCACGTGCTGCGGTTCCCCTGCGGCGACCGCCTTGCGCACTGTCGGGTTGCCGGAATGCGCCCCGTCACCCCTCTTCATCGTTGCTTCCGGGGCGATTGCCGAGAGGATCGGCGTGATGCCCTCCATGTTGCCGCGGAATTTCATGTGGAAATACCACTCGTCATTAGACTCGAAGGGCTTGACGCCGTTTGCTGCCGGATGATCGGGAAAGACCTTGAACTGTGCGACCCAGTGGGGATTGACCGACCAGTGAGCCTGGAAAAATCCGCCCATCCAGTTGAGCATGCCCTTGCCGGAGGGACCGATCGGCACTTCCACCCCGTAGTGCAGGCAGGCCAGGCCAACCCCCTTGCGCATTAACTTGTCGAACTCTGGGACATGACGATTGACCAGGTGGCCGCCGCCGCCGGTGCAGAAGATAACAACGGTATCGGCACCTTCGAAGAACTTGTCCGGCTCAGCCGGCCAGTTGATTGAATAGGCGCACTCGACCTTACCCGGGTAGGCTTTTTCAAGCCAGGCGCCCATGAGCCTGCTACCGGCGGCATACTCATGCTACCCGCGCCCGTGTGAACCCTTGTGGGAAACAAAGCAAATTTTCTTGGTGCCCGCGTCAGCCTTTCCGGCGGCCCCGGGAGCCCCGGGAGCCCCGGCCTTGAGTTCCTTAAGCATGATGTCCTTAAACTGGACTTTCATCGGTGGACCGGCGTGCAGTTGCAGCGCGATCAGGCCATCGCCGCGCTTCTTGGGGCCGTTGTCGGTGACCTCCGCCATCAATGTGCCATTGATGGACTGCTTGATGTGGTCGCCCCTGGCAATAATATGATACTCGTTCCAGTCCCCTTTCTTGATTGACTTGTTGAGCTCGGCCGGGTTGCCGACCGGTTCACCCTGGACCTTCTTGCCGTCTTTGCCGACGGTGACACGCTGTCCGCGCTTGGCGAAGACGCCGCCGAATCTTTCACCGTAGATCGTGCCGCTCCAGTTGTCGCCGGCCTCGAAGTCCGACTGGTAGCCGCCGATTCGCCACTCGTCTGGACCATCGATCTTGAAACTGCGGATCTGGATACCGGAATTGCCGCCGTTGATCTTGAATTTCAGCTTCAGTTCAAAGTCGGCTGGCTGTCCGCCTTCCCAGATGATGAAGGTGTTGCCCCTGGTCGGGTTTTCCTTGGTGGTCTGGCCGGTGATGGCACCGTCCTGGACGCTCCAGAGCTTCGGGTCTCCGTTCCAGTTTTTAAGGGACAAGCCGTCAAAGATCGGTTTGAATCCGGCATTGGCCTTGCCCGCGTGGTGATCCGCGCGTGCCTGCAGGGTAAACAGTGTCAACAGGGTGATGTATGTGAGAGTCTTCATTTTTTTTTGTTGTAATGGCGCTTATTATTCAACCTTGAGTGGGGAATGTCGAGTTTTGAGCGTATCTCAACCCGGCAATGCCCTGATTGCGTGGATCCTTTCGACATTATCAGGCCAATGCCCGATAATAAAGGCTGATTAAAATGCGCCATGCCGCACGACCCAAACACTGATCCTACGCTCATCATTGATCCTGCCACATCCGGATCGTGTACCGGAGAATCCATGTTTGACGCGCTATTGATGCACTTCTCCGGGACTCAAGCCACGGCTGAGCTTGATTCGCGGGTGGTCAAGGCGCTGCGTGCGGAGTTTGACCGCAGTGAATTCTTCGGCGATGACATGCGCCGGCTGTGGGCGATGTGCGAGAGGGTGGTGGTGCAGTCGGGTCGCGCACCCGGCGGCAGGCGTGATGTGCTCAACCTGCTGAACCTGGCCTGCGGTTACTGTGAGGAAGGTGCCGTGCTCTCAGCCTTCTGGGGACGTGGCGGCAGGCGGGTTCGCCAGTTCGCCATGGACCTGCGCCATGCTGAGATTGACAAGGCAAGGCGACGCTATGCCGCGACCGAAAGGATGTTTCAAGCGGCAGGCATCAGGAAGGTTCGCCGGCGGGATGAGGGATCGGATGTTGAGTTCATTGCCGATGACGCGACCAGCCTGGTTGGCTACGGGGAGATTCCCGAACATTATGACGTGGTCTTCATTCGCCACCAGAACCTCTGGCATGACCGGGCCATTTGGCAGCGCATTTACGAGTTCGCCCTTGCGCGGATTGCCGATAATGGGCTGTTGCTGATCACCTCCTACTTTGATCGCGAGCACCTGCTGGCACTGGAGTTGCTCAAGTCGCTCGGCGGGGAAATCCTTGCCAGTGAGCGCAACTTGAGTTCCCGTGAGCTTGGATACCCCGGGAAATCAATTGATCGCCACGTGGCGGCAATTGCCCGCCGGTAGTCAGGTTGAGAGGAATCTCACACATTAAATGCATCGGGTGCATCAATCCGCTGATTAATATTATTGATTATCATTGCGACCTTTGGTCCCATTAATGTAAGAAAAGGCAGGCAGGGCGTTGCCCTGCTGATTACGAGAACTGAAACCTCGGGATCCCGTGAAAAAAGATATAGCCATTGCCAAATACACGACGATTGCTGCATTCCTCGTGCTTCTCTTCTCCACTTATTACCTGCGTGCACAGGTCCTCAAGCTCAACACCATCAGGCTTTCCTCAGAGAACATCAGGACAGAGGAGGTGCGCAGGGAAGTTGAGGAATCGCTTCCCCTCCGGCAAAAGGAGTATGAACTGCGCATGGCCCATTATGAGACTGAGCAGAAGCACTACGAAGACATGCTTGATCTCTATAGAACCGATTATGAGGAATACGTGAAGAGGACCAAGGATAAGTTTGCTCCCCCCAGGATGCCGCAAAAACCGACCAAGCCGGTTTCCCCGGAGCTCAGTGACAAGCTGGTGGAGGTGGGTGCCAAGTTCAGGGATCAGCAGTATCATTACTTTAGTTCAACCAGCAAACTCAACTGGATTGCCTGCATTGCGGCATTGAGCCTGGTCGGTGGGCTGCTTTACCTGCTGATGTTTGACGTGGAGGGCAAGAGGATTTTCTACATCATTATCCTCGTGCTCAGCTTCGTGTTCATGATCGGGCCATCCTTTCATTCCATCATGAGTGCAGTGGCGGGCTTTCTGCAGGCTCCCCATGGCATGTAGGGCAGCGGGAAGCGTGATTCAATCAGTGGCGGGCTTTGCCGGATGTTTTCCGTGACTTCTTAGCACTTGCCCTGAAATCCCGGTCAGGGTTAACTCTCTGAGTATGAAAACCCCGGCTATTTTCCCCGTGTCCCTGTCACTGCTGTTGTGTGCTTCGCTGCCGCTGTCCGCCCAGATTGGCGCTGACGGCACCGGGACAGTCAACGGCTACAAGATCGGGCCGGGTGTTGATCTTTCCGGAGCCGATCTCGCTGGGGCCGACCTGTCCGGCGCTGATCTTTCCGGAGCTAACCTTTCCGGGGCTGATCTCGACGGGGCCGACTGCAGTGGCGCGGATTTCTCAGGTGCGAGCCTCCTGCAGGCCAACCTCGCCGGCGCCAGCCTGTTTCAGGCTGACCTTACCGGCGCGGACTTCTTTGCAGTGGATTTTACCGGCGCCAACATCTTCCAGGCCAGGCTCATCGCGGGAGATTTCCGCATCACGGAAATCTTTCGTTCGCCTGCCGGGATGACCCTGACATGGAACAGTCTGCCGGGGAGGAAATACGCCGTGCAGCACACCACCGAGGTAGAGGGCGAGTGGACAGATGTTGCTGCCGGCGTGCGAACCAAAGGCGGGCGGATATCCTATACAGACAGCGATGCGCGCAGGGCAGGCCTGGGCAAAGGCTGGTATCGGATTGACCTGGAGTCGGTCTTCAGCGACAGCGCTGATCCAAAGGAGGCAATCACCGAGGGTTTAATGAGTGCCGAACAGGCGCTGACCCTGGAATTGATCACCCCCGCCGATGCGTTCAATGCGTTCAATCTGAACCCGGACGATGCCCTCGCCAGTGGCATAGTCGATCCCGACACCGCCCTTGAGTTCGGTGCGGACCCGAACGCTGCGTTGCTCGCGGGTGCGGATCCACTCGCGGCACTAATTGCCGGAGCTGACGTCAACGATGCGCTGCTTGCCGGTGCCGATCGGGATGCGGCACTGGACTTTCTCGTTAAAGCCAACACGGGTGCCAATCACCTGGAGGATCTCGGCTTCAGCGTCGACACCCTGGCCGGCCTGAAGACCCTGGCGGGCGTCAACACATTTAGCGATCAAGACCTCGCCGAGGCCTACAGCACCGAGCAGTTGTTGGCCTCGAGCGAATACGGCGTCGACAACGCCGCCAACGCGGCCTTCTTCGGCAATGTCGAGCGTGCGAGCGCCGACCAGCTCGACACGGTCTTCAGCGTCGACACCCTGGCGGGCCTGACGACCAATGGCGTTGACACCTACAGCGATCAAGACCTCGCCGCTGCCTACAGCACATCGCAGCTGCTGGCCTCGAGCGAATACGGCGTCGACACCGCCGCCAACGCGGCCTTCTTCGCCAACATCGAGGGCGCGACTGCTGCCGAGCTCGACACCCTCTTCACCGTCGACACCCTCGCCGGCCTGCAGAGCAATGGCGTTGACACCTACAGCGATCAAGACCTCGCCGCTGCCTACAGTACATCGCAGCTGCTTGCCTCGAGCGAATACGGCGTCGACACCGCCGCCAACGCGGCCTTCTTCGCCAACGTCGAGCGCGCGAGCGCCGACCAGCTCGACACGGTCTTCAGCGTCGATACCCTGGCTGCCGCCGGCGCCTTCAGCGATGCCCAGTTTGCCGGGGCCTACGACACCGCTGACCTGCTCGCCTCGAGCACCTACGGTAACAATGTGGATTTCCTTGCCAACGTCGAGCGCGCGAGTGCCGCCGAGCTCGACACCGTCTTCAGCGTCGACACCCTGGCGGGCCTGACGACCAATGGCGCTGACACCTACAGCGATCAAGACCTCGCCGCTGCCTACAGCACATCGCAGCTGCTGGCCTCGAGCGAATACGGCGTCGACAACGCCGTCAATGCCGGGTTCTTCGCCAATGTCGAGCGCGCGAGCGCCGACCAGCTCGACACGGTCTTCAGCGTCGATACCCTGGCCGGCCTGACGACCAATGGCGTTGACACATTTAGCGATCAAGACCTCGCCGCTGCCTACAGCACCTCGCAGTTGCTGGCCTCGAGCCAATACGGCGTCGACAACGCCACCAATGCGGCTTTCTTCGCCAACATTGAGCGCGCCACCGCCGACCAGCTCGACACGGTCTTTAGCGTCGATACCCTCGCCGGCCTGAAAACGAGCAATGGCGCTGACACATACAGCGACGCCGACCTCGCCGGCGCCTACACCACCTCTGAGTTGCTGGCCTCGAGCGAATACGGCCGCAACGCTGATTTCCTCGCCAACACCGCCGGCGCGACCGCCGCCGAGCTCGACACCCTCTTCACCGTCGATACCCTCGCCGGCCTGAAAACGAGCAATGGCGCTGACACATACAGCGACGCCGACCTCGCCGGCGCCTACACCACCTCTGAGTTGCTTGCCTCGAACACCTACGGCAATAATGCGAATTTCCTTGCCAACGTGGAGGGTGCCAGCGCTGACCAGCTCCAGGACGCGGGCTTTAGCGTTGACCAGCTCGCAGGGCTTACCAAACCCGATGGCAGGGGCACCTTCAGCGACACTGATCTGTTGGGGGCATTCAACGTTGAGGCACTCCTTGCCTCGGACACGTTCAAAGACGACCTCTCATTCCTCTCGGAGCAGGGACTCAATCAGGAACTTGTCGCCGCGGGCTTTGCCGATGAGCTCTACCAACAGGGTCTTGGAGCCGAGCTCCTCGCCGATGTCGGTGTTCAGGCCCTCGCTGAAGGCATCTCCGGTGCTGAAGGCATTGCGTTCAATGATTTCGAGACCATCGATACGACCGTGGGCTTTATCAACGAGAACGAAGAATTCGATCTTGACTCCCTCGTCGGGGTATTCGCGGACAAAGTGCTCGTCAATTATGCAAGGGCAAGGGAACTGAATCTCCCCGCTGAGAGTAAACTCGGTGCCCTTGTCGCGGCTCAGAGAGGTTGATGAACTAATCGCGGCTTAAGCTCTCACGTCAGGTGTGTGTGGCAAAGCGCTTCCGTTCTTGCCTCCTGTGTTCAATTGGGATTAAATCCCCGGGTATGAAGTCACCGATCCTGACCACTGTGTCACTGATTCTGCTTACTTGCTTGCCTGCTGTTGCCGCCGCGGAGCAGAGGCCGATGAACGTGCTTATCATCCAGACCGATGAGCACAACTTCCGCACCCTGGGATGCTACCGCGAACTGATGCCCGCCGGGCAGGCCTTTATCTGGGGCAAAGGGGTCAAGGTGGATACCCCGAGCATTGACTGGATTGCCAAGAACGGTGCCATCTGCGACCGCTACTATGCCACCTCGCCGGTGTGCACCCCGTCACGCGCGGCCCTGATTTCCGGGCTTTACCCGCAGAATGCCGGAGCGATCACCAACAATACCCCGCTCAAGGACAGCGTGGTCACCTTTGCCGAGGTGCTCAAGCGCCGGGGGTATGCCACCGGCTACGCGGGCAAGTGGCACCTTGAGGGGCCGGCCAAGCCTGGCTGGAAGCCGGCGAAGAATTTTGGGTTCACGGACAACCGCTTCATGTTCAACCGCGGCCACTGGAAGAAGCTGGAGATCGGCCCGGAAGGGCCGCGCGTTGGCGCGCGGAAGAACGGCAAGCCATCCTACAGCCTGAATGGAGCTGATGAGAAAACCTTCACCACGGATTTCCTTGCCGATCGCACCATCGACTTTATCCGTGGCAACAGGGACAAGCCGTTCTGCTTTATGGTTGCCATTCCCGACCCGCACGGCCCGAACACGGTGCGCGCGCCCTACGACACGATGTTTGACCCGGCGCCTTTCCGGCAGCCGGCGAGTGCCCTGGCCAAGGGGGAAGGGCTGTCATCCTTCCAGAAGGTCATGCAGAGCCGCTTCAACGCGCGCCAGATGGCGCTCTATTTCGGCATGGTGAAGTGCATTGATGACAATGTCGGGCAGATCCTCGATGAGCTGCGCAAACTGGACATCCTTGAGCGGACCCTGATCGTGTTCACCTCCGACCATGGCGACATGTGCGGCGAGCTCGGGCGCCACAACAAGGGCATCCCCTGCGAGGGCTCGGCACGGATTCCCTTCCTGATCCATGCCCCCGGGCTGATTAAGCCAGGCACTGTCATTCATCAGGCGCTGGGGACGGTGGACTTCAAGCCAACCCTGCTGGGTCTGCTGGGAGTTAAATTCAGCGAGACCTGTGAGGGGCGTGATGCCTCGGGGATCCTGCGCAGCGGCAAGGCTCCGGAAGGCTGGAAGGACATCATCTTCGTGCGCATCGGCGCCGACAAGGTGGCCGGCAAGGGGTGGTTTGGCGCCTTCACCGGCAACCACAAGCTCATTTTGTCTCCAACTGACCCCCCCGGGTTCTTTGACCTGGCAAAAGATCCCAACGAGCTGCGCAACGCCCTTGCCGCCCCGGAGTATCGGGAGGAGATTCGTCGCCTGGCAAAGGCGCTCAAGATCTACGGTGACTCGCGTGGGGAGCCGCTCATGGGGTCAGCCGCTGTCCGGGCCGACCTGGACTGGGCCATCAAGGGCACTGAGCCATACAAGTCACCCCCCCGCCCGCGCCGCACGGCACAGGCATCCCGGGGGACGGAAACTAACGGTTAAAGACATGCAGCGACGTTATTTATTGAAATCAGGAGCTCTGGCAGGCGCGGGGTTTGCCCTGTCCGGGGTGGGATCACCTGCCATTGAACCGGTTAAGAGAAAGGGTAAGGCACGCCTGAGACTCAGCGTGGCCGCTTATTCCTTCCGGCAGCATTTCCGGTGGATGAAGGGCAGGGAACAAAAGGCTGCCGGCCGCGCCATCGACATGAGGGAATTCATCGACCTGTGCGCGGGTTACGGTTGCGATGGCACTGAGCTGACCAGTTACTTCTTCAGGGGTGGAGCTGATGACGCCTATTACCGCGACCTGCGCCGTTACGCCTTCCTCAAGGGCATTGGCATCAGCGGCACCGCGGTGGGAAACAACTTTGCTCTGCCGGAAGGGCAGGCGCGTGAAGAGCAGATTGCCGCAGTCAAGGGGTGGATTGACCGTGCGGCGGTGCTCGGCGCGCCGCACATCCGGGTATTCGCCGGCTCAGCAAAGGGCATTGACGATGCCACTGCCCGCAGGATGTGTGTCTCCGCCCTGGAGGAATGCTGTGATTATGCCGGCAGCAAGGGGATCTTCCTTGGCCTGGAAAACCACGGCGGCATCGTCGCGCAGGCAGCGGGGATGCTGGAGATCATCGCTGCGGTGAAGAGTCCCTGGTTCGGCGTGAATCTCGACACCGGGAACTTCCACACCGAGGATCCGTATGGCGACCTGGCAAAGGTCGTGCCTTACGCGCTCAACGTGCAGGTGAAGGTCGAGATGCGTGCTGCCGGGCAGAAGGAAAAAGAGCCTGCCGACATGAAGCGGCTGGTGAAAATCCTCAGCGATTCCGGTTACCAGGGCTACGTGGCACTCGAATACGAGGCCAAGGGCGATCCCTTCAAGGAGGTGCCCCTTTACCTTGATGCCCTGCGCGGGGCGATAGGGGCGTAAGCCCGGGACAGCTTCCCTAGGGGTGACGGCCCTTGAAGGTCAGCTCGGCAACCCCGGACTTGTCCAGGTCTCCCTTGCCGTCCTCGACCAGCTTGCTGAACTGCGCGCAGGTGGCGTCGTTGAGCGGCAGGGTCACTCCGGCCTCACTCGCAATGTCGGCGGCGATGCCCGAGTCCTTGGCGGCGTGCTCTGCACTGAACCAGGCCTCGTGATCGCGGTCGATCATGTCCTCGGCGTCGGTCTCCAGCACGCGTGAATTGGCGCCGGTCTGTGAGAACACCTCGCAGATCATCTTGAGGTCAAGGCCAAGCGCATCGGCCAGTCCCAGTCCCTCGGCAAGGCCGGCGGTGTTGATGTTCATCACCATGTTGACCAGCGCCTTGACCTGGGCGGCACGGCCGATGTCACCGATGTGCTTGAGGTTGATACTCATGTCCTCGAGTAGGGCCTTGTGCTGCTCGAAGAGCTCAGACTTCCCGCCAATCATCAGGTAGAGCTTGCCCTCGCGTGCCTGCGGAATGCTTGATGCCATGCAGCCCTCAAGGGCGCCTGCTCCCGCTGCCTCGGCCGCGGCCGCGACTTCCTGCTGGATGCCCGGGGAAAGGGTGGCGCAGTTGATGAAGGTCTTGCCGGAGGCATCGCTCAGGAGGTTGTCGCCCTCCGTGAAGTAGATGCCGCGCATTGAGTCGTCGTTGGTGACCACGGTGAAGATGACCTCGGAGGCGGCGGTCACTTCCGCCAGCGTCGCGGCGTTCGAGCAGCCGAGCTCCGCGGCAAGCTCCGCGGCGGCATCCTTGTTGACATCATTGACAGTGGTGATCTCGTAACCGCGGTCCTTGAGGTTGCGTGCCATGTTGGCACCCATGCGTCCGATTCCGACAAATCCTATTTTTTGGCTCATGATGTTGTGTGTTCAGTTGTTTTAAATTCCGGGTAAAACGGGTTATGTTGTTTTTCCTCACCCACCGAGGACATTGGGCCGTGCCCGGGGCAGACGACCGTATGATCGGCAAGGGTGAAGATCTGTTGGCGGTTTGTTTCCAGCGCGTCGGTATATGACACCATGCCTCCGCCCATCGATCCAGCAAAAAGGGCATCACCGACGATCGCCACCGGGCGGGCCAGGCCGGTGACCACGTAGGTATGGCCGCCCCTGGAGTGTCCCCGGGTGAGGCGAGTTTCCAGGGACAGGGCACCGATCCTCCCACAGTGGTCTTCCGGGATGGAGATAGCACCGCTCAGCGGCTCGTGCCCGCTGACGTAAACCGGCGGGTTTGCAAAGGCGGAAAGGACCCGGTCAAGGTCGGCAATGTGGTCGCCGTGGGTGTGGGTCAGGTAGACGGCACCAACCTTGAGTTCCTTCTTTTCCACGAAATCAATCATCTCTCCCGCGTCCGCCCCGGTGTCGAAGGCTGAGGCATTACCGCTGGCGGGATCCCAGAGCAGGAAGGCATTGACCCGCATGTCATGCCACGGGGTGTTGAAGATTTCCAGGCCGTCGAGATCCACGGCTTCCGGTCGCCACAGGGAGTTGCCCGATGTAACAAGTGCATCAGCACTGAGTTCAAGGTGGGGGGAGATTGTGCGTGCTGCATCCTCCTCAAAGTCGCCGTTGAGCAGGCCCCGGATGCGTTCCTGTTCAACTCCTGAGCTTGCCGAGAGATCAGTCACGGAAATTCCGCGTCCGCGCATGGCCTTGCCGATGATGTCTTCGCTGAAATCCTCCAGATCAATCATTTGGACATTCCAAGTTAATCGCCAGGGTTGCCTGCGTAAATGTTCATGGTTTCCCCGCGCAGGAACCCGATCAGGGTCTGGCCGGACTCGCGCGCAAACTCAACGGCGAGTGAACTCGGGGCGGATATTCCGGCAACTGTCGGGATTCCGGCGGCAAGTGCCTTTTGCATGAGTTCAAAGGAGATGCGCCCGCTCAAGAGCAGCGTGTGCTCACTGAGCGGCAGCCTGTCCTCCAGCAGGGACCAGCCGATCACCTTGTCGAGCGCGTTGTGACGGCCGACGTCCTCGCGCAGCACGACGATTTCCCCTGTGGGATCAAAGATCGCGCTGGCGTGCAGTCCACCGGTTTTCTCGAAGGTCGCCTGAGCTGCACGCAGCTTGTCGGGATAGGTGGTGATTTGCGCCGGGGATACTGCCCTGAAGTTTTCAATTTTCGGGAAGTTGCCGAACACCGATTCGATGGTTGCCTTGCCGCAGATGCCGCAGCTTGAGGAGCTGAACACGTGGCGGGTCAGCGATTCCTCATCAAAGCTGCTGCCCTTCACCAGCAGAACCTCGATGAGATTGCCCAGTTCCCTTGTGTTTTCAGCATTCCCAGGACACTCGGAGATCTCGAAGATTTCCCCCGGGGAGGTGATGACCCCCTCGCTGAGCAGGAACCCGGCGGCAAGCTCGCGGTCATGGCCGGGGGTGCGCATGACAACGGCGATGCTCCTGCCCTCGATGCGGATTTCCAGCGGCTCCTCGCGCGCGATTTGGTCGCGCGCAGAGGCATGCAGGCCGGAGCTGATCCTGCGGATGGCGAATTCTTTGGAGTAATCACTCATTTTGCGCTGTCCCCGGGATTCTCGTTCAGGTTGGCAAAGAAAACGATCTCGGATTTGTGGATCGGGCGTTGCTGCAGCAATCCTTCACCAACTCCCAGTTTGATCAGCTCACCCATTGTCAGCTGCCCTGCGGCAAGCTGCGCCTCGGCCAGCGGCAGGATCTCTGCCGGGTAAACAGCGGCAAGAGGCTCGGGCCTGCCGTCCTCATGCACCGCCACCGCACCACCGCCGGCATAGGCGAGCTCGCCCAGAAATTGCAGAGGCATGGCGGGGAGATCGACGGCCACTACCAGCAGCCTTCCCAGCCTGGTGGCACGCAGGCAGCTGACCAGCGCGCCCAAAGGGCCGCGGTCAGCCTCGGTATCAACGATGACCCGGTGTTCGCTTGCAAAACATTGCTGCGCATTGACAGAGATGAGGATTTCCGAGGGCATCAGCGGTTCAATCTTGGCGAGTTGGTGTTGCCATAGTGGCACGCCGTCAATGGCATGGAAGGCCTTGTCGGAACCGAAGCGCCTCGAACGTCCGCCGGCAAAAAGAGCCGCTGCAAATGGTGCGTTCATCTATGCCGTTACCGGTTCCGGGCGCAGGATGCCGTCGCTGAGGATTTGTGCACGCAGCCCTCCGCGTCCTTTCATGGCTTCTTCAGCACCCTCCGCGACCGCGCCGTTCATCCAGTAACAGGGACTGGCCTCCACGGTGCCGAGGAACCTGATGCCCTGGATCTCGAATTCCTCGCCGATCAATTTGTTGAGGTCGACTCCACCGATGATGACGTTGCGGCGAAAAACGGATGGCGGGACATCCGCAAGGTTGAACTCAAGGCAGAGCTCCCTGTAGACCTCGTGCGAAAAGAAAGTGATTTGCCCCTTGTAGTCCGGCTTGTAGTCAAAAAACCTGTCACCGATGATGCCTTTACCTGCCACACACTTTGCCTCAGTGAGCTCAAGCATCGGTCTTTTTCCGGCGGGTTGCCCGTGCCTGCCGTAGAAGTTGTGGTCATCGGAGATATAGATGTGACGGATATGCATCCTGCAATGATTGTCGGGGAGTGTGGTGTTTCTCCTTGCCAATTAAAACGGCATTGATCCCGGCAGTGTGTTATTTTTATTAAGCTCGTTGATCCCGGTTTGCACTGCATTCTCGCAGGCATCCGTAAGTTCAGTAATTGCCCCGCGGGCCCTGTCCTGGAATTTTTCAAGGTATTCGCGCAGGTCAATCGGCTTGCCGATTTGAACAAATGCCCGGCGCTTTCCGTCAGGGGGGGCGTTTTTTGAGGTCACGTCCTCGTGCAGGCGGGTGATGGTCTCCGCTACCCGGTCAAGGGTCGGGTTTGAAGCGGTATAGCTACCGAGATAGCCGAGGATTCTCAGTGCCAGCATGGCTTCATCAGCATAACCGGAGACAGTGTCGTGTTCGGCATGACGGTCGGGGTCACAACGGATACCGTGGATGGCTGCCCTGATCTTGCGCACCCGCGCTGTCAGGTCATCCCCGTCACGGGCGCTGAGTTCCATTTTTTGTTCCAGTGATTCAATGAGTTGCTCGGCGGCGTGCCTGATTAAATCGTCGGTTAAAAGATCGCTTTGCGGAGGAACGTGCCCGTGTTCCCTGAGGTAGTGTGCAAGGGCGCTGATGCTGATTCTCTTTAATTCCTCAACAACGGGTGTTTCACGGTCTAGTGCATCGCCGAATCTCCCGGCGATTTTGGCAAGTTTTGGGAGTATCTTTTCCCGGACATCCTCGACATATGAGTATTTAAGGGAAACGGGCACTGCAAAGACCGGCACCTCACTGCCCAGTTCCTTTTGTGCGCGCAATGCAATGAAGGCCGCACCCTCTACGAAGGGGGTGACCCGGTCGTTGCAGAGGTAGACATTGCCTTCCGGGAAAATGACAAGCGGGTATTCTCCCGCGATGAGGATTTCGGTGGCGCACTTCATTGACTTGCGGTCACTGCCCTCGCGATCAACGCTGAATGCACCGATGCGCTGCATGAACCAGCTGGCGAGTTTGCCGCGCGCAAAGACATCATAGGCTGCCATGAATGCCGGTTTTACCTGCAGTTTCCTGCAGACCTCCATTATTACCTGCGGGTCGCTGTGGGTGGGATGATTGGGCAGGAACACAAAGCGTGCCCCCTTGTGCCTGCGGGCCTCAAAAAAAAGTTCCTCGTCCGTGGTCTCGGTTGCGTCCAAGCGGTGGTTTTTCCCGGGCAATATGATCGAGGGGGTGATCATCTGAGCGAGGACCATGACCAGCCTGTTGGGCCTGGGCGGCAGGAACTCATAGGGAAGGTCGCTGTATTCGAGCATTTTGTTTTTAGATTCGCTTCAGAGCTTTAGTTTCTGGTGAAGTTCTTGCAGGAGCGCAAGGGGCTTGTTGTAGGCATTAAGGTCATCAGGTGATTGGACTTTGCTGCTGAGAGCCTTCCGGGAATCGGCAACGGCCAGGAAATCGGCGATCAGCCGGGGTTCCCTGATCAGGAGGTTTAATTCCGCGGATTGGCACATGGAAAAAATTGAAGTGTTCGCAGAGCCGGAAAAAACCGTTGTGCGATCAAATGCGATCATCTTGGAGTGGATCATCCTTGGGGTCAGGAAAATTTTTACCGGGGCGGACTTCAGGAGCTTTTGTGCTGAGCGGTAGTTGTTGTCGTTGCCGATATTGGCCTTTTTCGAGAGCAGCAGATTAACCTCAACGCCGCGATGAGCGGCAGCCCCGATTGCAGCGTCGATATCGGAATCGCCAATGTAGGCGACC
The DNA here is from genome assembly GCA_046581505.1 of Verrucomicrobiales bacterium. Classification (GTDB taxonomy): domain Bacteria; phylum Verrucomicrobiota; class Verrucomicrobiia; order Verrucomicrobiales; family DEV007; genus CACIUL01. The sequence goes on from JAYGGE010000172.1 coordinate 59,342, forward strand.
TCGATATGGATTTCGCGCTTTGCTTTGTTGAGCAGCCTGAGCAGTTCCGGCTTGATCTCAAAACGCTGTTGACCGTGCATCGTCTGGTTAAAGATAAACTCTATTTCGCGTTCAGGGTCAGGATCGCGTTCTCCCGACTCGCGCGCGCGGAAGTGCTCCCCGAGATTCTCAGCACCCAGGTGAACCATGTAATCGAAGTAGCCCCGGTGGCGCTCCTCGATATTGATACTGCCGGTGACCAGGTCACGGTCGTCAAACAGGTAGTATTTGGTGTGGGTGTGTGCGTCCTCAGTCCAGGTTAGCTTCACGTCCGGGTGCCCGATGAGCCTGTGCCCGGCCCCGTTCCGGAATTCATCCTCAACGAATGTGTCCGGGAAGGTCGGGCGGACCGTTCTCCACCAGAGTTTTCTTTTAGTGCCCGGTTCCCGCGGCAGGTAGCTCTTGCGGTTCATCTCGATGCGTTCATACATCATCGCTGACAAGTCCTTGATGATCTCGATTTTAACACCACGCTCAGCTGCCTTGAACAGGGCTTCCCCGATCCGGTTGCCGATCGCATCCGAGCGCCACACATACATGTGAATGGCGATTTTCTCCCGGGCAGAACTGATTAATTCAAGAATTGTGTCAAAAGTCTTCGCCGCGCCGTCTTCTTCGGATGGATTGTGCAGGAGCTTTGCGGAGAACACTGAGGAGATTTTTTCTAGGTTTATAACTGATACTTTCGCCTGACAAGCTTCACTCAAGGTCAACTCCTTGCAAGTCTCACAGTAGCGTTCGCCGTTGTGATAACGGGGTATTTTTTGAGGTGTTGGTCAGGAAGATGCGTGACTTCGGAGATTTGGGAAGATATATGCAGGAGCATGACAGGGCATAATGCAGTGGCAGGAATTGTTTGTGTGTTTTGTGTTACCGGCATCATCCCGGCGCAGGAGCTTAAAGATCAATACAAGAAGCATCACCGTCCGGTGATGGCCCAACTCGGGCGCGGCGAGTTTGATGATGCTTTAAAAGCACTTCGCAAACTAGTCAGACAGTCCCCGAAGGATGCCGAAACCCAGTATTGTCTGGCGCTGGCCTATAGCGGCAAAGGTGACGGCAAGGCCGCTCTCGGATATGCGCGCAAGGCGGTTGCTCTAGGACTTGCTGTTGAGCGGCTGGTGGCGGGGCCACGCAGCCTGAACAAAGCTCTGCTGCGCGCGCAGGGATTTGATGAACTTGCAGGTGCGGACGGCGCTAGGCTCGTTCACGGACCGCTGCTTGGTGACCTAGGCCCGAGCTCGGTGAAGATCTGGGTGCGCACCGGCAGGGAATGTGAGGTCAAGGCAGTGATTGAGGGGGTGTCCGCGGGGGTCACGGATGCAACCGCGGCCAATGATTTTACAGCAGTGGTGGAGCTTGCCCGGCTCGAGCCCGGCACCTTCTACCACTACCAGGTCTTCCAGGATGAGGAGCCGCTGGACCTTGGTCATGAGACGAGTTTCCGCACCCCGCCGGCTGATGGCGGCGACAAGATAAAAATAGTCTTCGGCGGCGGTGCCGGGTTCACTCCGAAGTTTGAGCGCATGTGGAGCACGATTCGCGGTCATAAGCCCGATGCCCTGCTGCTGCTCGGAGACAACGTCTACATTGACCGGCCCGAGGTGCGCGAGGTGGGGCAGTATTGCTACTATCGCCGCCAGTCGCGACCCGAGTGGCGCAGGCTCACCGCCGGTGTGCCGGTATATGCGATCTGGGATGACCATGACTTCGGCACCAATGACTGCCACGGCGGCGCGGCGGTCGATGACCCGCCGTGGAAGCCGCGCGTCTGGGGTGACTTTACCCTTCAGTGGCCAAACCCTGAGTATGGCGGCGCGGGCCAGCACCCGGGCTGCTATTTTACCCATCGTTTCGGTGAGCGCGTTGAATTCTTCTTTCTCGACACCCGTTATTACCGCGAACCTGCTGCCGGGGAAATGCTTGGCCCGGTGCAACTGGCGTGGTTCAAGGAACAACTGCTCAAGTCAAAGGCCGCCTTCAAGGTGATCTGCTCCTCGGTGCCGATGACCCCGGGGGTGAAGCCGGGCAGCAGGGACACCTGGGACGGCTACGGGGCGGAGCGTGAGGGGATATTCAGGTTCATTGCCGGGAAGGGGATCGGCGGGGTCTTTGTCCTGGCCGCAGACCGGCACCGCTCGGACGCGTGGAAAAACAAGCGCCCCGGGGCCGCTTACCCGATTTATGAGTTCATGAGCTCAAAGCTGACCAATATCCACACCCACAAGATAATCGATGGTTGCATCTTCGGTTACAATGCCAAGCCCAGCTTCGGCGAGGTGACCTTTGACTTTACTGTCAATGACCCGGTCGCGACCTACACCGCCTACTCAATCGACGATGAGCCGGTCGGCAGCGTGAGCTTGAAGTTGAGTTCCCTGCGGGTGCGGTGATTGCCAACTGCACCCGGGTTACGAAACCAATTTAATATATGATTGATGTGACAAATGTCATCAGGCTACAATTCAGGTTAATCATGAGAGAACTGCCGGTTTTAAGCGTCATTATCTTTTCATTTTATGTTTCTATCGTGCCCGCGACGGCAGGTGTCATTTCCTTCAGCGGAGCGCTCACTGATGACGCCAGCTCCGGCATTGACCCCGCAAATGTCTACACGCACACCATCAGCGGCGGCGGGCAGGAGAGAGTGAACGGTGTCAATTTCCAGTTACTCAACAGCGGGGTCATCCCGGCAAACTTCAGCTGGGACGTGTCATCGAGCAAGCAACAGCTGGACGACAGAAATGGCGGATGGAACCCGGGAGCGGGTGGGGTCACCGGCCCGGGGCTGCAGGCACTGCTCGGCTCCTTCACCTACAACAGCAATGGCGGAGCAGGATCAAACCAGACCTTTACCCTCAGCGCATTGACTCCCGGGCAAACCTACGAGACCCGGCTCTACATGCGCAAGTGGGACAATTCGACGGCAAGGGGCCAGGCTGCGACTTTCACGGCGGGGGGACAGGCTTCCTCATCAATCACGTTCTTTGAGGATCACCCGGAGGAATTGCCGACCGGCTTGCCGAACCGTGACTCGGCATGGTATCTCAGTTACACATACACCGCGGATGCCTCGGGTATGCTTGCCATTCGCTTTGATGTCCAGAACTCCGGGGTGGTGCAGGGAAATCCCGGGAGTTTCCACCTCTATGGCCTGACCAATCAGGTGATCGATACTGATGATGCCGACGGCGATGGCCTGACAGATTCTTTTGAGCTTGAGCACACGGATCCCCAGTCGGCCACCGCGCTGAATGCCGCCGATGACCTGGACAATGACGGGTTGACCAACCTGCAGGAATTTGAGAACAGAACCGACCCGAACAATGCCGACAGTGACGGTGACGGGCTTGAAGACGGTGATGAAATTGCCGGTGCGGGTTCGCGTCCTGCGACGAATCCTGCCAAGGCTGGCACCGACGGCGATGGCCTCAGTGACCTTGCCGAGACAAACACGGGCGCGTTTGCCAGTGAGACCGACACTGGAACGGACCCGGCCAAGGCCGACACTGACGGCGACGGTGCGCCTGATGGTGAGGAAGTCGCCGCCGGAAGTGACCCGCACGACTCCGGTGACATTCCGCCCCTCCCGCCCGGGTTCTCGCGCACCGGTCCCCTGACCGATGACGCAAGCTCGGGAATCGATCCGGCAAACGAATACACGCACACCATCAGCGGGGGTGGCTTCGAGATTGTCAATGGCGTGAGTTTTGACCTGATCGACTCAGCAACGTTCCTGCCGAATTTCGACTGGTCCGTGTCTTCCGAAAAGAGGCAGATCAACGACAACAACGGCGGCTGGAACGTTGCCGCCGGCGGGGTGACCGGCCCGGGACTGCTGGGCTTGCTCGGATCATTCACCTACAACCGGAACGGCAACCCGGGTTCAAACCAGACCTTCACGCTCAGCGGATTGACACCCGGGCAGTCTTATGAGGCACGGCTCTACATGCGCAAGTGGGACAACTCGACGGCACGGGGCCAGGCCGCCACCTTCACGGCGGGGGCCCAGGCCCCGTCCTCAATCACGTTCTTCGAAGACCACCCCGAGCAATTGCCAACCCGCCTGCAGAACCGCGACACGGCGTGGTATCTAAGCTACAACTATAAGGCGGATGACGCGGGAACATTGAAGATCCGCTTTGATGTCCAGGCCAGTGGAGCGGTGCAGGGGAACCCGGGCAGCTTTCACCTCTACGGGTTGACCAATCAGGTCGCCTCGGCGCCGTCCTCATTTGAGATCACTGATATCAGTTATGACTTGGTGACCCCGGCAGTGACTATCTGGTTCAACTCCAGGCCCGGCGCCATCTACGCGGTTGATTACTCGGCCGGACTTGCCGCGGGGGGGCAGCCCGGGGGCTGGACTGAACTGGATGACGGGATCATCTCGCAGGGGCAACAGACCACCTTCGTGGACAACTTCGTTGCCGGCTCCCTGCCCACGATCCTGTATCGTGTGCGGGAGCTGGATTGACCGTTTCCTTTATTTTCCAGGGGTGGTGACTTGTATCCGGGTATCCTTCCGTCACGGACAAGGGGGAAGGATCAGGGATGAGAATTCATGGTGACTAGTCGGTTTCATCGTCCTCCTTCGATGTCGGTTCTTCCGCGGCCTTCTTCCTGCGGGCTTTTTCGATGGCATCGAGGAGCTTCTTGCCCCTGATGTGCCAGGGATCGGTCGCGGGTCTGTCGCCGACCAGTTCGCGGGCCAGTTTCTCTGCCTCCTCATACTTGCCCCG
>JAYGGE010000190.1:0-44010 GCA_046581505.1 Verrucomicrobiales bacterium
TCTGGATCGCAGGACGCCAGTTCAAGCCCGGCAAGAAGGGCAATATCATCGTTCCCTACTCGACCAAGCCCGGTCGCCAGCCTGTGATCCTGGCCGATGGCGATTTCGCCGCTCTTGAGTTCCATGCCATGCCGGCGGAGGACTACAAGCTGAGTGCGGGTTTCCATGTCGAGGCCGAGACACTGCTGCCCGGGCACATGACATCGATTGCCGTGCGCCCGGCCCTGACTCTCAACGGCGCGCCAACCACGCTCGGCCTGCTCGCTGACACGGTGCTGACAATCACTTCAACCGACCACGAGGGCATCACCTCGACCCTTGAGCTGCCGTCCTTCCAGCTTGCCGAGGATCGTGAGTCGACCTGCAATTTCCGTGTCCCTGAACGCCTCAACAGGCTGCAGGTGACGCTGCGCGGCTCGGTGCAGAACGTCAGCACCGGCGAAAGGCAGCAGGTCTCGGCTTCCGCTTCCTTTGAGGTCAACGGGATCGATCAAACCGAGCATGTGTGGCTGCCGCATCTGGCAAAGATCGGCGATAATTACGTGTTTGAGTTGCTGGGGAAAAACGGTGAACAACTCACCGACCTGCCGATCCGCCTGTCATTCAAGCATCGCGACTACAAGGCATCCCACCCGGTTACCCTCAAGTCCGCGCCCAACGGCCAGGTGCAACTCGGGCCACTGCCGGGTATTGTCCGGATTGCCACCGACAGCGTGCCAGGCGGTCAACGCAGCTGGCAGCTTGGCGGAGATTTTGTCCATCTTCCCGGTTCCCTGCACGGTATCACAGGTTCCGATATGTCGATTCCCTACGCAGGCAGCGCGGCTAGGGTGACACCCGCCGATTTCGCGCTGCTTGAGGTTAGAAACGGCACATTTGCCTCGGATCACCTGCAGGCGCTGAGCCTGGACGGCGGCTTCGTCAGGATCAAGGGCCTGCGCGCCGGCGATTACCAACTCGTCCTCAAGGAGCAGGCCAAGACACTTGCGCTGCGGGTCACCGCCGGCGAGGTCGCTCACGGCTATGCGCTTGGCAGGCACCGTCACCTGCAGACCAAGCGCGGCAGTAACCTGCAGATCGTCAAGGTGGATCCCGGTGAAAAGAAGACGCGCATTCAATTGGCCGGAGCGGGACCTTTCACCCGCGTTCACCTTGTCGCCGGACGCTACCTACCTGCCTTTTCACTGCGTGATCACATCGGCGAATTTCCCTACGCGGAACCCTACCTGGTCGCCCGCAGCAACTCGACCTCGCGCTACCTCAGCGGGCGCGACATAGGGGATGAGTACCGCTACATCATTGAACGCCGCGGTGCGCAGAAATTCCCCGGCAACATGCTTTCCCGTCCGGGCCTCATCCTCAATCCCTGGGCAATACGCGATACGGACACGGGTACCGATAACGCCAAGGACGGCGAGGAATGGCAGGCGAGTGCAGAGGACAAGAAGGCGGCAATAGCCCAGGCCCCCAAACCACAGAGCACTTCCAGGGGAGGGGGCATTGGCGATCCCTTCGCCGCCCCCCGGGGAACAGTCAGCGCCAGCCTCGACTTTCTCGCCGAGGGCGCTTCCGTCCTCTACAACCTCGTTCCTGACAAGAACGGTGTTGTCAGCATCGACACCGGGGACCTCGGTGACCGCCAGTTCCTGCACATACTTGCCGTGGACCCGCAGAATACCGTCTACCGCCAGCTCGCGCTGCCGGAGCGGGGAACCAGGGTGCGCGACCTGCGGCTGGCAACCGGCCTTGACCCGAAGGGGCACTTCTCCGAGCAAAAGCAGACAACCGTGCTGCAAAAGGGCGAGTCACTCGAGATCAACGATGTACGAACCGCAAAGGTGGAGACCTACGAGGAACTCTCGAAAGTCTATAACTGCCTCACCGCGCTCAATGCCGACCCCACCCTGGCAGAGTTCCGTTTCCTTGTCGACTGGCCAACGCTCAAGCCCGGGGAAAAGCGCGCCAAGTATTCGAAATACGCCTGCCACGAGCTGCACTTTTTCCTCAGCCGCCGCGATCCCGTGTTCTTCGGGGAAGTGGTCAAGCCCCACCTTGCGGCTAAGCGTGACAAGACCTTCATGGATCATTACCTGCTCGGGGAGGACCTTGGCAGTTACCTGCGGCCATGGCAATACGGCCACCTCAACGTCGTCGAGCGCATCCTGCTTGCCGGCGCACTCGGCGGCGGCGAACCGGCCAACACTGCAAGCCACTTGGGCGACATCATGGACCTGCAACCCCGTGACATCGGGCGCGAGAGCATTGTTTTCGCCACCGCGGTCAAGGGGCTGGCACTTTCGGCACAGCCAGAATCACTTGCAATCGCTCTCGAGGAAGCGCAGGAGAATGGGAAAGGGAAGAACTTAAACGAGCAGAAGGAGAACAGGCTTCGCAGGCTCGGAGATTCTGCACGTGCCCAGCCTCCGGCTGCGGGCTTTGGCGCAGGAGCGGCCGGAAAACTGCGCAAGGACATCAGCTCCAAGCTGGGTGAAAAATACAAGGCACAGAGCCGTTCTTCCGGGCAACTTAAAAAGCGTAAATCCGGAGAGCTGGACAAGGCAGACGATTTTTTCGCCCGCGATCGTGCCAATGCCGATCTCGCCGACGGGCGCTTTGCCTACTTCGGCGAGGTTTCCGAGATGGCCAAGCGAGCCAAGGCGGAGCGGCTTTTCCGGCAACTGGAGAAGACCAAGGAATACGCCGAGAACAACTATTATCACCGCCGCATCACTGACCAGGGGGCTTCGCTCATCACCGCCAACTCCTTCTGGAAGGATTACGCCAACCACGTCGCGAGGGCTGCCGGCAAGCCGTTTTTGAGCTCCAACTTCGGGCATGCCTCGCGCAACTTCACCGAGGCGGTGTTTGCCCTCACGGTGCTCGACCTGCCGTTTGCCGCCGATCAACCCGAGGCTGTTGCCGGTGCCGCCAAGGGCAAGGAGGCCCTGTCGGTGACAATCACGGCCAGTGGCCCGACCATCGCCTTTCACCGCGAGATCAAGGCTGCCCCGATCAGCGACGAACGCTCACCGCTGCTCGTCGCCCAGAACTACTTCCGCCTGAGTGAGCGCTACGAGACACGCGGCGGCGAACGCTATGATCGCTTCGTTCGTGACGAGTTCCTCACCGGCGTTGTCTACGGCACACAGATCGCGGTTACCAATCCCACCTCCGCGCGGCAGAAGCTCGACGTCCTGACCCAGGTTCCCGCGGGAGCGCTTCCCTGCCTGCGCTCGAAATACACCGCCGGCCAGCACCTCTCGATCGAGCCCTACGCCACCCGCACACTGGATCTCCACTTCTACTTCCCCGCACCGTCCGGCGAGAAGCCCTTTGGCGTCTTTCCCGCACACGCCGCGAAGAACGAGGCCATTGTCGCCTGGGCCGAGGGTCTTGATTTCACCGTTGTCCGCCAGGCTACCAGGATTGACACCGGCAGCTGGGACTACATCAGCCAGCACGCCGGTGCCAAGGCGGTGCTTGAGTTCCTCCGGCAGAACAACCCGCGTGCGGTTGACCTGGGCCGCATCGCCTGGCGGATGCGCGACGTCGATTTCTTCAAGGCAACCCTGGACTTACTGGAAAAGCGCCACGTTTACCAGGCTACCCTCTACAGCTATGCCCTGCATCACAACGCCGTCGTCCCGGCTCGCCAGTTCCTTGCCCACCAGGACGGTTTCCTGCACAGCTGCGGGCTCTACCTGGAGAGTGAACTGGCCACTATCAATCCTGTTGAGCGCCACTTCTACGAACACCTCGAGTATGCGCCGCTGGTCAATGCCCGCGCACATTCCCTGGGCAAGGGGCGCAAGATCCTCAACAATGCCTTCCGCGGGCAGTATCAGGCCTTCCTCAAGGTTCTCAGCTACAAGGAAAACCTGGACGCCGAGGACCGCCTCGCGCTCTCCTACTACCTGTTCCTGCAGGACCGGATTGACGAGTCGTTGCAATGGCTCGGCTCCATCGATCGCTCGGCCGTCGCCGAGAAACTCCAGTACGACTACCTGAGTTGCTACGCTGCCTTCTACGCGGGTGAGCCCGAAGCCGCCAGCAAGATCGCCACGGGCTACGCCGAACATCCGGTGGCACGCTGGCGCGGACGCTTCGCCGAGGTGATCGCCCAGGCTGAGGAGATTTCGGGTGCGGCAGGGGTGGCCGAGGTCAAGCCGGGCGATGACGCCGAGAACCAGCGCGAGAAGGAGCATGAGGTGATCGCCGCGGGCGAGCCCGCGGTCGACCTCAAGGTCGAGGGCGGTGAGGTGAAGGTGAGCTACCGCAATGTTGCCGATGCGGTGGTCAATTATTACACCATGGATCTCGAGTTCCTGTTCAGCACCAAGCCTTTCCTTTCCGGGGAGAGCGGACGCTTCAGCATCATCAAGCCCAATCACAGCGCGAGCCTGAAATTGCCGAAAGGCAAAGACACGCACACCTTTTCCCTGCCGAAGGAATTTTCCGGCCAGAACGTGCTGGTGGAGATTGTGGCGGGCAGCAGCAGCGCGGCGCAGCCCTACTTTGCCAATACCCTCAAGGTAACCGTGGTCGAGAACTACGGTCGTCTCGAGGTGCGTGCGGCAAAGTCCGGCAAGCCGGTGCCGCGTGCCTATATCAAGGTCTACGCCCGCAACGCAGCCGGCAAGCCGGTGTTTTACAAGGACGGCTACACCGACTTGCGCGGCAAGTTCGACTATACCAGCCTCAGCACTGATGCCCTCGATGGCACCAGCCGCTTCGCCCTGCTGGTCATGAGTGAAGACCACGGGGCCCTGGTCAAGGAGGCGGCGCCGCCGGTGCGATAGAGGGTTTTGCCGATGACAGAAAGCCCGGTGTAATCCGCCGGGTGGTGTGGTTGTCATTACCGGGAAGTGAGGGGATGTCCCAGAAATTGCTTGGTGTCCGGCGGAGGGCACGCTATGCGTGGGCTCAATGCATTGGCTCGTCCTTTTTTCACTTGTTGTATTATCCGGGTTTAATTCGGTTGCCGCCCCTCCTGACTTCAGGATCCAGCCGGTTCCCGGTGGTAAGTATGCTGTTTTCCGCAAGCAGTTCACCCAGCACGTCGAGGTCTTTGGTGTCCGCCTCTTTGGTACTGCCGGGACACCGCCGGCCAAACTCCGGCACGCGGCAATCGTCATGGCGGAATACCTGGACAACGATGAGGACGGCAAGCCGGATAACCCGGAGGTGCTGGCAACGATGGTCAGGCGAAATGCCTTCCTCGTGATGGCCGAAAATGAGCGCGCCATGGACCGCCTTGATCACGATACATTCCAGGATGCCGGGTTTCATCATGGCCAGGGCCAGTTTGCCACCGAGACCAATCCCGGAGGCAGGCAGTTTGACGCCACATTGGAGGAGGTGCTCCACCTCATTACCCATGAGGGATATGCCAATACATACCCGGAAATATTCGGGGAAAGGCCCGGCACGGAACTGGCAAAGTGCCTTGACCGTGCCCGCGGTGGCCATTTCAGGCGCGTGCCCCGCCGTTATCCCGAGGCGGCATGGTTCAGTTATGATGATCGCAGCTGTGATTACGGCTGCCAGTGTACGGAGTATCTCTACTGGGCGATCACGTCAGTGCTGGGGGCGCAGGAGTCAGAACATCGTCGTGAGGAAATAGCACATGAGTGGCGGCTCTACAGCAGGGAACTTGTAAGAAAGCGCGATCCCGGTATTTACAGGTTGATCACCAATCCAAAATATCGGCTTCCCACCCGGCTGCCGGATGGAGTTTACAAAGGCAGTAAAAAGAAATAGGCCCGATGCCGGGGGACATGTTCCGCCGGTTACCGGCGGGCGTGGAAGGGGTGTTGGTGGGAACCTTTACCGGTGCGGGATAAAGTTGGAGATTGTCCAGCCCTGTTCCTCGTCGGCGATCATGGAGCTGATATCGATGTAGACATCAGCGGGAAAGCCGAAGACTTTATCATAGGTGACGGCGATGCGCTCGGCCTTCTGGTCGATGGCGTTTTTCAGGACGTCAAACCAGTCGTCCATTGTCCTGGGCTCGGGAGGCTCGAAAAAATTGGTGAGGATGGTTTCTGCGGAGATCACCCGCTTGTTGCGCACGGTAACAGTGCCGTGCCAGAAAAACCATGATACCCCCCAGTTTACCTCCATTGAATAACTATCGATTCCGGCCGTGCGCCAGGTATCGCGGGCGGTGAGATATCCACGCAGAATCCGGTCATCTTCTTCTAGGTTGCGGGCCCGGAAGAACCGGGTGGGTTGTCCCTGGCCTGGTATTGATGTTGCCGGCAGTTCAATCTGAAGATCACCATCGTCTGTTCTGTCCTCAATGAATGCCAGGTCTTCCCAGTCGGTGTAGTCAATCGATGACTGGAGAATCCACGGGGTCCTTACACCAGTTTGAGTGCCTGTAAGGCGGAATTGAAAAGTTTCATCCTGCAGGGTGACATGGAGTTGGGGAGGTATGCCCGGATTATCTCCCGCTGCTGCGGGCTGGACGCCGAATTTGCACAGGAGAATCAGGATAACAGTGATTGTTGCTTGATGAGTGATCACATTCATATTGAAGGGGAGCGTGGTTGGCTGGCAGTTGATGAGTTAATTTATTTTTCGCCCATCAGCCTGGCGATAGTTGGCTCCATGGCCTTGGCCCAGGCGGCGTAGCCTTTCTCGTTTGGGTGCGCCCCGTCAGGGATGAGCTCATTGCGGAGTTTTCTACCGTCAAGGAAAGTTTCGTTGATGTTCAGGTAAGATACCATCTTGAATTCATCGGGGAAATTGCTAATGAGACTATTGACCTTCATGTTGATCTGACGTGCGGTGTCGTCATCGCCACCACCCCGGGGAAAGATTCCGAGGAGAAGAACCTTCGTGCTGGGGAGCTTGCTGCGCAGCAGGCGAACGATCAGGCGGATGTCATCAGCGGTGTAATGTGGTGAACTGCTCATGTGGTTGTTGGTGCCGATCATCAGGACGGCGAGCTTGGGCGAGATACCCTCGATGTTGCCGTTTTCAAGACGCCAGAGAACGTGCCCGGTGCGGTCGCCGCTGATGGCGAGGTTGACGGCATTGCGGCTGCCGTAATACTCATCCCAGACCGATTTACCGGCCTTGTCCCACCAGTGGGTGATGGAATCCCCGATCATGAGGAGGTCGACATTGCCCTTTTTAACACGCTCGTTGATGGCCTCGTGGCGTTGCAGCCAGGGCTTCTTGTGCCAGCGGGGCTCGGGGCGCGCCGAGATGATCCGGCCCTCGACCGGCATGCGCCAGGTGGGAATACTGACTTTGTCGTAGGTGACGGTGGTGGTCACGTTTTCGAGCTGGGAGCAGGCGGGCAGGCCGACATAGAAGGTATGCCCCATGTCGAGCTCGACGGAGCCGAGTTCCTTCCACTTGAAGCCGTCGCGTGACATGTAGCCGGTGAAGGTGTTGCGGAAACGGATCAGTCGCACCCAGTAGGGCGTGCTCAGGCGGTTCTTCTTGATAACGTGGACCTCGCTGAGTTGTCTCGGGTTTCCGGTGGTTGTTGCGCCGCCCTTTTCGCTTCGCGAGACAAGGGCTCCACTCCAGTGCGGAAGCAGCAGGACCGAGGCGTGCGGGGAATCGGCATCGAGGTTCTTTCGCATCATCACGCCGGGCTTTGTCCACTGCGAGCTCATCGGCCGCACGATGCGTGCGGTGACCGTCCCCTGGCCGGACATGGGCGCGTAAAGGAAGTGGAACTCGTCTGCTTTGTTGCCAATGTCGTGCCCTTCGCCTTCCAGGGTGAAGGCATTGCCGTTGTATTCGGTGTAGCCGGGGACGGCGACCTTGCCGATATCCGTGGCCTGCCAGCCGCCCGGCAGGCCCGCACTGGCGGCGATCTCGGCGGACGGGGCGCTGGTGCCGATTTCATTCGTTGCCGTGGTGACGTAGTGATAGAGCCTACCTTTCTTCGCGGTCGTGTCCAGGAAAGCGGGGATCTTCAGTCCTGAGGCGACCTCCTGGTAAGGTGCGCCGCCCTTTGTCGAACGGCTCACCGTGTAGCTGCGGGCATCAATACAGCCGACCGGGTCAACGGAGCGAACCCAGGTAAGCTGAATTCCCTCCTTGCCACTGCGGGAAATGAACCCGGCGGGGATGCCGGGCGGATTCATTGCCTTCAGGGTTTTAACCGGGTTGCGCCGGTGCGTGAGGGTGCCGAGGCCGACATGGTCGTTGTTGAAGCTCTCGGGGCTTTTCATCTCCACGACACGGGCCGAATAAGGAGCCGGGATTCCACGCCGCCCCGAGTAATGATTGAGAATTCGCTCGAAGATGGGCGAGAAGCTGCCACGGCTGATGGTGGAGATCCCGGTGTAGTTATGGTGCCGGCCTCCAGTGCCATACTTGCCGGTGCGATCCAGGTAGTGCCGGTAGGGAACCTCCTCACCGAGCCCGTATTTTGCCGTGTATTCATAGCCCTTGAGAATCCTGTTGTCGTTCCAGCCGTAGAGGTCGACACCCTGGTTCCAGGCAAGCTCCGCGGCACAACCCAGCAGGCCGATTCCCAACTGGGCATAGTGCTGGGCCCGGGTTGTCTCCTGGCACTGGCCGGTTGGGTAGACGATCATGTGGGGGATGCTTCCGTTGCCGGCGCCCGCGACGGCGTAGCGAATAGTCTCCTCGAACATCCTGCGCTTATTGCAGTATATCGCGATGGCCATCCGGGTCTGCAGGGCGGCGGTCTCCCAATTGCCGTTGGCGAAGTAGGCGTAGTGCTCGATGGTTGGATCCCAGGCGTCAAGGAACCACTGCCCGCACCGCTTGGCATCCTCCTCAGGCCAACCGGATTCGGTGTAGCGAAGCAACTCCGCTGCGTTGACGAACATGAAGCCCTGCAGGCCGGAGGCGAGCACTCCATCAATGCCGGTGACCTTTTTCAGCGATCCAACCCAGGAGTTGAGCATGTGGATGGCCTTATCGGCATGGGCTTTCCTGCCGGTAATGGCCCACATCAGGGCGTTCTGGTAGACGGCCAGGCCATCACTTTCCGTTTCACCCTTGCGGATATTCGGTGCCCGTCCCCACTCGGGGAAAGGTCCCCTCATCCTGTATTCGGCCTGGGCGCAGGAACTCTTCTCGAGTATCTTGAAGCCTTCGAAGACCGGGCCGTTCTCGGTGAGCACGGCGGCTTTCATTCGCTCGATGTCTGAGCGGCTGTGAAGCAGTCCCGGGTGGATAAATTTTTCCTGGGCTGAACCTACAGGCGGGATAGAGAGAAAAAATCCGAGGGTGAGCAGTAAGTAACGGGATAGAACTGGATTCATGCTGCGGGTGTGACCTTGTCCATGATCTGGTGGAGATTGAGTTTATGCCCTTATGAAGGCCATGCATCATTTACTTGTCGTTGCGGCTCTTTTGTCGTTCATCCGGCTGGTTTGACATGGTCGAAGCATTTTAAATGATTGGCGGAGGTAAATCCAGACGGGTATTCGAACGTGGGCGGTTGCCTTCCTTGTTGCCTGCCGGTTCCGTCAACATTATAGAGAGGAATTAACCTGGATTTCAATGGGTGCGGTAATTCTTTGGCTATGCCCGTGGTAATCAGGACTTGGAGTTTACATGCAGAGTGACTGTCAAGAAGCGGGGGAAGGGGAGTGGAGCTGAGCCTTTTAAGCGGGACTTTTTCATTTCTTTTGTAACCGGGATGCCTATCGTCCCGCAATCTTGGCTGGGACGCCGGGATTAACCTGCGCGCGGAGTTGTTTCTCTTCCTTGATGCGTTGGTGTGCATAATTGTACTGCCTGATCGTCAATAGGTAAAAATATCACCTTGTCTGGGGAATTCCCAGCGGGGTAGTGAGCATGAAAAACAATGAAAATAATGAAAGCCCGGCAGGAACATTCTAAGGATCTAGGATTTATCAATGAACTAGACGAAGACATTCGTACACGCTTTCTCAAGGAAGGGCGATTTGTCGAGAGGCAACAGGGAGACTATCTGGCTGTTCAGGGACAACCGCTGGAAGTCATGTCGGTGATCATCTCCGGGAGTATTCGCCTGACTGTCAATTCCCACGGGAACACTGTAGTTGTTACATCACTAGGAAGTGGTGATGTGTTTGGTGAAATGAGTGTCATTGATCCCAGGCAGGCGAGCGCCACCGCGCGCGTGAGTGGTGGTCCTGCGCATCTCTGGAACATCGATTACAGGTCGTTTAATGATTTTATTGCCTCAGATCAATTAATCGGGTTCAGCATCATGAAGGCGATGGCAAGAATACTTTGCAGGAAACTGCGAACCGATAACGAGAACATGCTGCATCAGGCAAGCGACTTGTGTTCCCATTTCCTTGATCAGGATTATTAACCGGGGAACCACGAGCGGTAATTCCGGGTGTGATCTTGCCCATTATCCGGGGCAGGGTTAGTTTATGTGCTCATGAAGGGCATGTATCTTTTACTCATTGCATCGACTTTTTTGTCGGTTTCCGGTTGTTCTGATGAGGTAACGACACATTTTAAATCATTGGCCGAGGCAAGGTCCATGAGGGCATTTGAGCGTGGATGGTTGCCTCCTTTGCTGCCTGCCAGTGCCGTCAACATTGTGGAGAAGAACGACCTCGACCTCAACAGGGGCAGGGGATCCTTTGAGTATGATCCTGCTGAAAGGGAAATGTACCGAGAGCAGTTAAAATCGATGGGAGCCCGCCCAAAATCCAGGGCATCAACGCAGGTTCTTGTCATAGTCCGGGAGAGCTCGAGGTGGGAAATTGAATTGCCGGCCGGATCTAACCTGGGTAAATATACAATGGAGAGCAAACTGGAGAGATCTTCCCGGTAAGACACGGGGGCAACACGGATGAGGAAATGGCAATTGAGGGTTGGGCAAATAAAAAATCGACGGCAGGAAGAGGGCAGTGAGCATCCCGTTGCATTCATTGTGAATTCAACGGCGTGTTGATCCTGCTGCCTGCAGTGGGGAGGATACCCCCGGATGTTATTTTGTGCCGTGTGCCGGCACCCTTGCCCTTGCCCCGGATTTGAGATAAAACGATGACCATGAAAAACGTCTATATACTTGGAGTTGTGCTTATGTTTGGTTTCACTGCACCGCCGGCATTGGCGGCGGACTACAAGGCTGACTTCAGCAGCGCCCTGGATGACGGCTGGAGTTTCGTTCGTGAGGACAAGGCACAATGGCGCTTGAAGGACGGTAATATCGAGTTGCTGGCGCAACCGACGAATATCTGGGGCAAGAACAACAACAAGACGAAGAACTTTCTGTTGCGGGCTTTTCCCGGGAAGAGCTTCTCGGTTGAGGTTACTGTCGAGTTTAATCCCAGGAAGGAATACGAGCAGGCGGGGCTGATGATCTATCTCGACGATGACAACTACATCAAGTTTGACCGTGAGTTGTTTGCCGGCCAGTCATGCACGCTGGTCCTTGAGAGCGGGGCCAAGCCAAAGGTTATCAAGAAGATTGCTTTCCGTGAAGGTCCACTGCGCCTGCGCCTTGAAATTTCCGGGGACAAGGTGAAGGCGATGGTCAAGGCACCTGAGGGCAAGGAATGGACGGCGCACGGCGAGACACAATTGCCAGGCAGTGCGGATAAGCTGAAGGTCGGGTTCTTTGCCCTGCAGGGGGATGTCAAGGCACCGCGCTGGGCCAAGTTTAAGGATTTTGTGATGGTTTTCGGGAAGTAAAGGGTTGCTGCCTTACGGCAAGTTTCAAGCCACGTCCTAATGATACCAGAACTCATGTCCCAGGTTGTCATCGGTGATCGGTCGGGCTTTCCTGATGCCGGGATCATTTTCCAGGATTGCCCTTGTCCACAGGCGTCGTTCGGTCGCGACTTCCTTGATGCCGAGGTTGTCGAGGATTGAGACAACCGCCTCGAGACTCTTGCGATCCTCCTCGTTGTTGGTGTCAAACAGGCGCTTGCCTTGGTATTGGTAGGCTGCCAGCGTTTTGCGCCAGCGCTCCTTGTCGTAGGTAAGGGGTGCGTTGCTGGCGATGATATTGTTGAGCAGGAGGGCGCAGTCGGGGAAGACCTCGAGAGCTGTCTTCGCCGCGCGATCAGAACCGGTGGAGTTGAAGAGGTAAATGCCTCCGGGCTTGAGGTGAGCTTTAATTTGCCGCATGAATTCCCTGGAAAGCAGGCTACTGGCGTGTTCGCGCCAGTGGTAGGTGGCGTTGGCGATGATTGCGTCGAATTTACGATCAGGATGGTTGCGCAGCCAGCGGCGCCCGTCATCAATGACGATTTCCACTTTTGGATCGGTGAGGATACTTTTTACCGCGTCATAGCGGGGGATGACCCGCTTGCTGTAGGCAGCGTTGATCTCGACGGCGGTGATGTGTTTGACGTGCGGGTTGTGGGCAAGGATTTGTGTCCATGTCCCGCCGGAGAGTCCAATGACCAGGACTTCCCTGGGTGCAGGGTGGACGGCGGAGAGGAAGTATGGGCGAATCATCCACGAACCGGCTTCAAGTTCAGTGCCGATATAACCGTCATAGATGCCTCCGCCGTAGATCTTGTGATGCCGGTCAATAGTGACTACGCCGAACCGGCTTTCGATGACGAGGTCGAACCGTTCGCGGTGGTTATAGTTTGATTTCAGCTGCAGGCGCTCGAAGAGGCCGTCGAAAAGAAAGGGGGAACTGAGCAGGATGGCGAGACCGGCCGTGGCAGTGAAGGCGAGTCGTTTAGCAAGTTGGCAGCCACGCAGCTTGGAGTAGAAGGCGATCCCGGCGGAGAGGATGAGCCCCAGAAAGGCGAGTAATACTGAAATCTGCTGCAGTGGGAGTTGATCCATGAGGACGAACCCGGTCAGCAGGCTGCCAGCTCCTGAACCGAGAATATTGCCGAGGTAGAGGTAGGAAAGCCGTGCCCCGGCTTTGTCATCGGGCGAGATGGCAAAGTGGCAGATGAGAGGAAGCGTGGCGCCGAGCAGGGCGGCTGAAATTGCAATGAGTGGCAGGGTGGCCAGTGCCATGACAGATCCCTGGTCGGTCTCCACCGAGTGATAGGGGATGAAGATAGCAAGCCACGAGACGACCGGGACAACAAGGAAACCTGCAGTGTTGGCGGCGAGGACGAAAAGCGAGAGGACACGCAGGTGTTTTGGGTTGGCACCATTTTCAGCATCCTGAAAGCGCAGGCTCCAGAGCGAGCCAAGAGCCAGACCGATAAGATAGGTTCCGAGCATTGCGCCGAATGCCCAGGCGCGGGAGGCGGTGATGAAGGAGTAGAGCCGCACCCAGCAGATCTCGTAGCTCAGCGAGATGAAGCCGGTGAGGGTGACGAGCAGAAGTGCGGCCAGAAATCGTGGATTCATGCCGGGTGGCGGGCGCCCTTTCGCCGGAAGTGAAGGATCGTAAGGCCGGCGAACAGGTTGAGGGCGACTGCCAGGTAGAGGGAACCGGTTAAGCCGAGCATGCCGAGAAAGATAAAGGCCGCGAGTATGGCCCCAATACCTGCCCCGAGTGTGTTGACGAAGTAGAGCATGCTGACGGAGTAGCCGACATTTCTTGAAATATTAACACAGTGGGCGACGAGCAGTGGCAGTGTGCTGCCCATGAGCAGGGTGGGGATGAGGATGAGCATCAGGGTCAGCAGCCCGGTCTGAAATGTGCCACTGCCGGTGGTGAAATTGCCGATCCAGTGGAAAAGGCGCAGGGAGACTGCGCCATAGATGCCAATCGAGATCTCGACAATCGCGAAGATGAGCAATAACGGCACCCCACGGCGTTTAGAGAGCGCTCCCCCTGCGATGCTGCCGAGCCCGAGCCCGAGCATGAAGGCCGAGACTACCATGGTGACGGACTCGATATTGCTGCCAAAGATGGTGAGCAACGCGCGTTGCCAGATCAGCTGATAGAGGAGTGCCGAGATGCCGGACAGGGTGAAGATCAGGAAGAGTGCACGACGTGGGATGCCGAGCTCGGGCGGATCGGGATTTTGTGCCGTGGCGTTGGCTTCTCGTGCGATCATCCGGGAAATTTTCAAGCGTGGAATAACCCGGGCCCGAGTTGGTTTTCCATCAAAGTCTGGCCCAGCTTCCCCAGACGCGCAGGTATTCGGGGATGTTCAGTTCCCCGTCCCCGTTGGTATCCAATGCGCCGAACACTTGGTTGGCAAGTTTATCGTCTTTCAGCTTTTTGCTGGCTATGATCTCCTCAGCCGTCAGCCTGTTATCATCATTAGAGTCCATGGCGCTGAATATTTCCTTTGCCTCGTCGGTGATGATTCGATTCTCCACGTATTCCTTCTCGGAGACGAATTCATCCCTGTTTGAGTCGGATGCCTGGAAGATTCCCGTCCTTGACTCGCGTGTCAGGTAGCGCCCACCATCTATGTATTCTTTTTTCGAGTGTCGTCCGTCCCTGTCGGAATCAGTGAATCCAAAGACGCGGCGATAGTTTTCGAGTGTGCGCTCACTAACTCCTTCTCTTCCCCGGGCACCGAATAACTTGAGGATCTCCCGGGGTGGAATTCCTCCAATCGCCTTGGGAACTGGAGGGATTGGACCTGCGGGTTGAGTGATCTTGGCAGGCGGTCGGTCGGTTGAATCATTACGCTTTGGCGCACTTCGGGTGCTGCCGAATCTTGGCCGGAGTTCGTCGCTGGTGAGTTTCCCGTCCTTGTTCTTGTCGAGCTTCTTCAGGGCAGCGGTAGCCCCCTTGATTTCCGCAGCCGATATTTCCGTATTGCCGTCGGCATCGAGTGCTATCATGAGCGGGAGGGCGCGCATTAAGTTGCCGGGGCCGTTGCCACGGCCAAATTGGAACTGGCGTTCGCGGTTGCCTTCCTGCTCAGGTTTTTGCGCGATCACCTCGCCCGTCACGATGCCTAGGCATGCTGTAGCCATACTTGCCTTGAGAACTGCGCTTTTTTTCATGAACATGGCAATACAATATCACATAGGCTTAATGATGGCACGAGTTAGAACTCCCTGAAACCTGAAGAAATCCAGAACTTGCCCGGGGTTCATCCAGGTTTAAGGGTTGCTGCCCAACAGGATCACTGGTTGCAAAGAAATCAGCCGCGCATTTCCCGGCCGCGGGACGGGTAACGGGAGAGGGTTGTCCCCTTGGCACGAGAGTTTATCCCTGCACCTGTTACTGATGGCTCGGCGATTGCTTGAATGATTGCATGATCCGGCTGCGGGAAGTTGACCGACCGCGCATCCCTTAAGGTTAACAATTGTTAACGTCTGGTTCACTCTCTGTTAAGATAGATCTGCTAGGCTATTTAAAATCAGTGCACCCCGCTGATGATGAACCGTGCCAATATAACCAAGGTGTTGGTGGTGCTGTCGCGGAGAGCACATACTCAAGCCCCCTGTAATTTTGATGCGCTCTCATCCCCAATTGATGGCACTTGCCGCTGTTATGTGGTGGGCTGTTCCGGCGTTGTCCCAGGAAATCCACATCAACGAGATCCTTGCCGCCAACAACACGATTTCCCCGGATAATGTCGATTTTGATGACTACTCGGACTGGATCGAGTTGCATAATATCACGGCTTCCCCTGTAGAGCTCAGTTCGTATTTCCTGACTGACGATTTGGGGCAGCCTCTCAAGTGGAGAATTCCTGCAGGTGCCTTGATTGCTGCTAACGGATATTTCGTCGTCCGGGCGGATGGATTTGATGCGGCTCCCGGCCAGAGATATACGCGCGAGTTTGCTCCCTGGGATTCTTTTCAAACCCGGCGCTACCACACCAGCTTCAAGCTTGGAAGCAGCGAAGTGGGCGGCAGAGAGCGGGCTTCCCCCAAGTGCTGCCGGCCCTGGTGATGATCCCGACCAGGACGGCAGGCCGAACCTGATCGAGTATGGCACAGGGACAAGCCCGATGGCGGGCGACCCCGGCCAAGCAGTGAACCTGCAAGTGTCAGCGGACGGTGTTCAGATTGCTTTTGAGATTGCGGCTGACCGTCCCGAGTTGAGCTACCGGATCGAACGTTCCCCGGACATGAAGAGCGGCAGCTGGCAGCCAATCCAAGCCGATTTCATTCCCGGTGATGGTATTACGCGGATGCTCAGTGGCATTGCCCCTGCAGGTTCCGCAATGATGTTTTATCGCCTGGTGATCGCCAACTGAGTTGGGATGGCGCTGCGTAGAGCGATATTACATGGTGAAGAGGGAAAGGGTTCATTTGAGCGGTGAAAATTCCATGGCCTTGAGATAAATGCGCTCAGGGGGGGCGGCGAGAAACATGCCGTTGAGTTGCGATTCCCGGGCGACTTTCTGCCATTGCGGGTCGCTGCCGAATGCTTTCCAGTTGGCATCGACCTGTTTACGACCGGCATGATGAATCAGGTAAATCAGTGTGTTTTCGGAATCCGGTTTCTCAAATGGAGTCCAGTAGGCCACGTTATTAATGCCGTGTTTCTTGAACAAGCGTGTCGTGTGGCCGGCAAAGCGGGCATTCAGGCTCGGTAGCTTGCCCGGGTTGACGATGTAGGTTCTTAACTCGTAAGTTCCACCCGGTTCTTTAATGTCATCCCGGGCGATGGCGGAGTAGTCATTGGCGGTCATGAAGATGCTTGTCGGTTTCTCGGCGAGCAGGCCCTGAAACTCGGGCTGATCGAGTACGGCCTGCCATTCCCTGTCGTTGGAGAATTGGTTCCAGTTCCGGTAGGCGGCATAACGTGAGGCGTGTTTGAGGATGTAGATAAAACGCCTGCGTTTCTTGGGCGGTCCTTCGGTGGGGATCCAGTAGCCCATTGGTTCCAGGGCGTGTTTCCTGAAGATGCGGTCGGTGTGTTCACCGAAGCGCTTGATGAGGTGGGCAAAGCGATGCTCGTTGGCGGCGTAGATGCGCAGTTCATAGACTGGGCCTTCCAGGAGCCGGCGATGTGGTGGGAGTGGGGCAGGCGGAGCAGCGCCATCAGCGCCTGGCTCGGTGCCCAGGGCGACTTGAAGCGGAGCCTTGAAGATCCAGGCCATGTTGTCGGAAACCTTGCGGCTTGAGTCGTGACCACCAATGTAGAGATCCCCGTCGCCAAATGGCGACAGGCAGAAGGTGCGTGGTGACACCAGAACCTGCTTACCGGGCCTGTAGGCATTGTTGATTTCATGAACCGAATAACTCCGGTCGGCGTGACGAATCGCATACATTGCTCCGGCATACAGGGCACTGCCTTTCCAGCGCAGGTGGGTCTTTCCCCGGATATTGCCCTGGAAGCCGATGAGGTGCACGGTCTTGCCGGTTGCGGGATCGGTGAGCGGATACATCATGTTGTGTGCCCCGAGCGTGTAGGCGATCTCGACATCGAGCGCTTTGCCCATCAGGTCGGCAATTTGTGCCTCATCGTGGATTCTGTAGCCGCCGTTGCCATCGGGGTCGAGGCGTTTGATCTGTCCCCTTGAACGTTCCCCGGGTGCCCACAGGAACAGGAGGGATTCACCCGGGCCGGTGGGATTGGAGATACTTGTAAGGCCGCGGATACCGCCGACATCGGTGTCAGTGTCCGCGTATAGGTCAAGTATTTCGGTGTAGGCCGGTTGTTTGCCGTCGATGCGCCGGTAGATCGAGTCGCCCTCGGAAAAGAACAGCGAGCCGTTGGCCTGGGTCATCCCCAGCGGGCGTGTCTTGAAACTGCCTGCGCTTAAAAACGGATACTCGAGATTCCTGTTCCAGCGAATCCTGCCGGGAACAGAAGGATCGTAGACGCCGGATATGATGCCCGGGTTGCCAAGCGACATGACCAGATGCTCAACGCCCGTCACCTTGTCCCGGTGAATTTCCATGTCACGGGGGACCCAGCGCACGCCGCCGGCGCTGGAGCCGTGCCTGACCAGTGTGTGAATCCATGTGCCGTTTGAATCATTACGGGTCCAGGCTGAAACCGCGCCACCGCGCTCAAAGTTGGCACCTGCCGCCATCACCAGCAGGTTTTGCGGCTTTGGCAGGGGAGCACCGGACATATCGCGGGTGAAGGTGATCGATTTCAGAATATTGCCCTTCATATACTGGAGCCCGAGGTTGTTGGCATGGCCCATTTCAAGGTCGACCTGCCAGTGTTCATCCGCGGCATCCAATCGCAGCACCTGCGCCGATTGCTTTTGCCCGTCAGGCGGGATTTCCCATCGCGCGTCAACCCAGTAGCCGTTCGAGGCGAACAATTTGCCCTTGTGTGCAGCGAGGTGCATGATTTCCGATCCGCCGGCCCAGGCTCCGTTGTCGTCGGTGAAACCTGCGCTGTAGCTTTGCTGCCACTGGGCTTTTTCGGGGGCAGAGAGTGAGGAATTCTTGTCAGCGCAGGCAAGGGGGGCTAACCCTGCGACCGCCAGCACTATTACAAGGGGTTTTATTGGCTTGGACCGTGTCATCAGGATTTGCAGGTAAGCCAAGCTTACTGCTACTGTGGGGCGGAGCAAGATTTGTCCGGGTGGAAGTATACTTTGCGGATGAGTGATCACGATTCACGGCGTTGGCCGCTTAACACCCTGCCTCAGTGCCCTTGTCCCCGGCGGGGGATTGGTGTTAGCATGTTGTGGTTATGAAAGCCATGCGCCATTTACCCCTTGTTATTTTGTTGTGCTTTGCCGTCACTTTTCCCTCGGCCATGTCTCAGTCTGCGGGAAATGGCAAGGCAAGGCCCATGGAACTGGATGCCTACTGGGCTGAAGTGTCGCGATCGGTTCGCGAGGGGGACTTTGAGGGATATAAGTCCACCTGCCATGAGGACGGGGTCCTTGTATCCGGGACAAAAAAATCCAGCGTTCCGCTCTCGGAGGCCCTGGCCCGCTGGCAACAGGGGTTCACGGACACCAGGGCGGGTAAACTCAAGGCGAGTGTAGAGTTCAGGTTTTCCCAGAGATTCGGTGATCAAACCACTGCGCACGAGACAGGGATTTTCCTCTATTCCACGGTTGCACTCGAGGGTCAGCGTAAACAGGAATATATCCATTTCCAGGCCCTGCTTGTGAAGCGGAAAGGGAAATGGAAAATCATGATGGAATACCAGAAATCCAAAGCCACCCGGGCGGAGTGGGATGCGCTGGCAGTGAAGTGATGGACGTGAGATTAAGTGTGGAATGCAATGGCCTTTAAAAAGTAATTTCACGGTAGAGATTTATCGAGTAAGAGGAGTGGTATATGCAAAAATCGTGTTTCCTGGCCGGGCTGATGATCGTGGGGTTTTTGAACCCCCGGGTGGAGGCGGCGCAACGGCCGAATATCCTGTTTGCCTTTGCCGATGACTGGGGCCGGCATGCCTCTGCCTACGCGCAAACGGATGGGCCGGGAACCGAGAATGACGCGATCCAGACACCTCATTTTGATGCCATCGCCAAATCCGGGGTGTTATTCAACAACGCGTTTATCAACGCGCCTTCCTGCACCCCCTGCCGCAGTTCAATTCTTTCCGGGCAACATTTCTGGCGCACAGGCAGGGGAGCGATTCTGCAGGGTGCCCTTTGGGATCCAGCAATTCCCTCCTGGCCGTTACTCCTGGAAGACAGCGGTTATCACATCGGCTACACCTGGAAGGTCTGGTCCCCGGGGAAGCCCCGTGATGCCCCTTACGGTGGTGCGGCAAATGCTTTCAGCAAAGCCGGCAGCAGTTTCAATGGCTTCTCACAAACCGCTAGCTCAATGGTCAACAAGGGCAAAAGCCTTGCCGCGGCGAAGGCCTTCCTGATGGCCCAGGTGCGCGGGAATTTCCGGGATATGCTTGCCGGGAAGAAAAGGGGTCAGCCGTTTGCCTACTGGTTCGGGCCGACAAACGTCCACAGGAAATGGATCAAGGGTTCCGGCAAAGCCCTGTGGGGCATTGATCCTGACAGCCTGAAGGGAAAGCTGCCGCAGTTTCTCCCGGATGTCCCTGAAGTCCGACAGGACTTTGCTGATTACCTCGGAGAAGCCAAGGGCTTTGACATGGCTCTTGGCGTGCTTGTTGATGAACTGAAAAAAACGGGAGAATTTGATAATACCATTATCGCAATTTCCGGTGACCATGGACCGGCCGGATTTCCCCATGGCAAATGCAACCTGTATGATTTTGGCGCCCGCGTTGCACTCTCCATTTCCGGGCCCGGGGTCAAAGGCGGTCGTGTGGTGGATGACTTTGTCACCCTGCCCGACCTGGCCGCAACGTTCCTGGAGTCCGGCGCAGTGAAGGTACCGGAAGTCATGACCAGTAAATCCATCTGGCCAACACTGGCCTCAGGTGAAGAAGGCCTGGTCGATAAGTCCAGGACGCATGTCTATATCGGCCGTGAAAGACACGTTGCAAGGGCGCGGGCCGGCCAGCTGCCGTATCCGCAAAGGGCAGTTCGCACCAGGGATCATCTTTTCATCATCAACTTCAAGCCGGATCGTTACCCCCTGGGTGACCACTTTCACCTCAACACCGACAAGGAGCCCAATGTTAATCAACTGACCAATAATACCTTCGTCACCATCCCTGATGAAGACGCCGGCCCGACCAAGGCCTGGATTGTTTCCAACCGCAGTAACCCAGAAGTTAAACCGTTCTTTGTCCACGCATACGGCAAGCGTCCGCGCGAGGAACTCTTTGACCTGAAGAAAGATCCCCACCAGATGAAGAACGTTGCCGCGGCTCCTGGATACAAAGAGATCGCCGCCGTACTTCGTGATCAGCTGATGAATGAACTGGCCGCGACAAATGATCCCCGCCTCATTGAGGACGGAAAGTTCTTCGAGACTCCCCCGATGGCAGGTTCACCGGGGAAAGCCAAACCGGGGCACAAGAAGAAGTGAGATTTTTCCCGGGGGATTGTGTAAACCATGAATCAATCCCGGGCTGTTAAGGCGCGGCAACTGTTGCACTCACGGTCATCCCTATCTCTATTGCAGGAGAGCGTCCCTGGCCCCTGTCGTGTCCCCTGGGCCCATGATGCCGCGGCTTAAGGGATGCATAAAATAAGTTAATTTTTGTAATTGTCCCGCCCGCAGGGCGTCGGTAATAGTTATTGATTCCCTGGCATAAGGAGAACCTCATGAAGACTGAACTGAGAGGAAGAGAGCAACTCATCAGAAAGAGGGCAGCAAACCTGCAGAAGGGCATTGAAACGGTGGGAGGCAGGCTCTACCTGACGAATCAGCGTTTGGTATTTGCAACGCACGCAATAAATTTCCAGCGCGGCACGACGGAGATTGAATTGTCAGATATTCGTTCATCAGAAAAATGCTGGACGAAATTCCTTGGTAGCATACCGATCTGGCCGAACTCGCTCGCTGTCTTCACTGAAGCCGGCAGGGAATATCGTTTTGTAACCTTTGAGCGTGATGCCTGGGCGACTGCAATCGATGCACAGAGAAGTTCTTAAGGACCTTTCCAAGGGGGGTGTTTGCAAGGCCGGCAATGCCTGATTACTCGCTGGGACCACCTTCTCCTGACAGGTTTATAGTTTCTCCACAAAGCTCACCCCCTGCTTTGACCTGACGGAGAGGGGCAGGGATATGTGAGGGGGACGCCCGATTAAAGCCAATGTCTGTAAGGCGTTATTTTCTGCCGTCCGGGTTTATCCGCATGATTTAATTCGTATTTCTTTTCGTGACCATTATGGGACATTCCCCTAGTGTTTACGGATGATGATTTTTCCGGGGAAATTCAAGCGGGTATTGCTGACTCTACCGTGCACCTGGGCATTGTTCCTTGCCGGACCGGTTACCGCCTTTGCCCGGGAAATTTCGTTCAATCGCGACATTCGCCCAATTCTTGCCGACCGATGCTTTGCTTGCCACGGACCGGATGCGGATGAGCGCAAGTCGAAGCTACGGCTGGACCGGGCGGATGGTCCGGATGGGGCGTATCGAACCCATGACAGCTCGACTGCGATCAAGCCGGGTTCGATTGCAGAAAGCGCTCTGTGGCACCGGATTACCGCGAAGGATGTTGACGATGTGATGCCGCCACCGAAGGCGCACAAGAAGCCACTTTCCAAGGGGGAACAGGAGCTTGTTAAGGGCTGGATTGAGGCTGGCGCGCGCTATGAGGTTTTCTGGTCATTTGTGCCCGCGAGAATGCCGGGGGTTCCGCAGGTGAAGGATCAAGGGTGGAGCGTGCAGCCGATCGATTTGCATGTGTTAAGGCGGCTGGAATCCGCCGGGATGAAGCCATCGCAGGAGGCTGACAAGCGCACCCTGATCCGCCGGGTCAGCTTTGACTTGACCGGGCTTCCCCCAAACCGCAACGAGGTGAGGGCGTTCGTGGCGGACGACAGCCCAAAGGCCTACGAGGAACTCGTTGGCAGCCTCATCGCCAGGGAGGGATATGGCGAACACATGGCCCGCTACTGGCTGGACCTGGTTCGTTTTGCCGATACCAACGGCATGCACAAGGACTTTTTCCGGAACCATTCCGCCTACCGGGACTGGGTGATCAGGGCATTCAATGACAACCTGGGCTATGACGACTTTGTTCGTTATCAGTTGGCCGGCGATTTGTTTCCCGGGGCAAACAGTGACCAGTTGGCGGCATCGGGGTTCAATCGTCTGCACCTGATCATTGACCGGGGCACCGCGTTGCCGGAGGAAAGTTTCTTCAAGAACGTGGTCGACCGGGTGACTGCCGTTGGCACCGCCTTCATGGGCATGACCGTCCATTGTGCCTCGTGTCACGATCACAAATACGACCCGCTCACCCAGAAGGATTTTTATTCATTGTTTGCCTTTTTTAATAACATCGATGCGACTGCGGAGACCGGTGGCGCTCCCAAGAACGGCCTGCAGCCGCCTTTCGCGATGCTTGGGACAGTACAGCAAAAGGAAAGGCTGAAGCAACTTGATGAGCAACTTGCCAAGCTCGATCCCGAGGTGAAGAAGGCAAAAAAAACGGCGACTGATGAAGGGGATGCGGAGAAAAAAAAGGTACTCATGCAGGCTGCAAGGGACCTGGTTGCCGAACAAAACAACCTGAAGCGGGAACGTGATCAAATCGACCGTGATATTCCCCGGGCGATGGTGATGAGGGAGCGCAAGGAAGCGCGTCCGGCGCACATCATGAAGCGCGGGCAGTACGATGATCCAGGTGAAGGGGTGTTGCGCGATACGCCCGGGTTCCTGCCGGCCCTGAAGAAGCGCGGTGAACGCGCGTCGCGGCTGGACCTTGCGGAGTGGTTTGTCGACCGGGACAATCCGCTGACTGCGCGGGTGGCGGTCAATCGCTTCTGGCAGCAGTTCTTCGGCACCGGTCTGGTAAAAACCTCTGAAAACCTGGGTACACAGGGCGAGATTCCAAGTCATCCCGATCTGCTCGATCTCCTCACAGTCTCGTTCATCGAATCCGGCTGGGACATCAAGGCGCTGATCAGGCAAATCGTGATGTCGAGAACTTACCGGCAGTCGTCTGTTTCCATGCCGGAACAATTCAAGAAGGATCCGGAAAACCGGCTGCTGGCGCGGGGATCACGCTTCCGGATGGATGCCGAGATGATCCGTGATCAGATCCTTGCCACCAGCGGGTTGCTGGTGAACACCATGTATGGCAGGAGTGTTAAGCCTCCGCAGCCCGATGGACTTTGGAAGGCAGTCACCATGATCGGGGAACGATTCAAGCCCGACTCCGGCGAAGCTATCTATCGTCGCAGCCTCTACACTTATTGGAAGCGCGGGATGCCGCCGCCACAGATGACTATCCTCAATGCCCCGATCAGGGACGCGTGTATCGCACGCCGCGAGCGTACCAATACGCCCTCGCAGGCCTTACTGCTCTTGAATGAAAGCGAATACCTGAAGGCGGCACGCGGCCTTGCACAGCAGGCTCTTGGCCCTGAAGAGGCGAGTGTTGCGCAACGGCTGGCGTTTGCCTACGAGACGGTGACCTCGAAACTGCCGGATAAGCAGGAGTTGGCCGTTCTTTCAGCACTCGTTAGAAAGCTCCACGAAGAGTATCTTGAAAATCCCGCCCTGGCCGATGGAATCTGCAGCGGCATGAACCTGAAGGATGCCGGCAAGAAAGCTCAACTGGCTGCGTGGACTGTCCTCGTCAACGCTCTCTATAACCTTGATATCACCAAAACCCGTGAGTGAGATGACAGACTACATTGCCGGGCACGCAGATCTTCAGTCGCGCCGATCATTCCTGTTGAACTCCGGCATGGGGCTTGGGGCCGCCGCCTTTTCTTCACTGATTTCCAGTCAGGGTCTTGCCGCTGCGCCGGTTCTGCATCCCAAGGCCAGGGCGAAAAGGATTATCTTCCTTTTCATGGCGGGTGCCCCGAGCCAGGTTGACCTTTTTGACTATAAGCCGGACCTGCACAAGCTCTTTAAAACCGAGTTGCCAAAGTCGGTAAGCAAGGGGCAGCGGGTGACCACGATGACCCGCGGCAAGCAACAGTTGATTGCGCCAACGATGTTCAATTTCGCCCGGCAGGGCAAGAGCGGGATCTGGGTGAGTGAGTTGCTTCCCCATCTCTCGGCGGTGGCGGATGACTTGTGCCTTATCCACTCTTTCAACACCAACGCGATCAACCACGATCCCGGCAAGACGTCCTTCTGCACGGGATCGGAAATCCCGGGCAAGCCGAGCATGGGGGCCTGGTTGAGCTATGGCTTGGGATCGTTGAACAAGGACCTGCCGGACTTTGTCGTCATGCCCTCGGCTTTCTGGAGCGGGCGGGTGAATGTCCAGGCGCTTTATGCGCGCTTGTGGGGCAGTGGGTTCCTTCCCTCGCGGCACCAGGGCACGTCTTTCCAGACGACAGGTGACCCGGTGTTGTTTCTGTCCAATCCAAAGGGGATTGATGGCGGTATTCGTCGCCGTATGCTGGACTCGCTTGCCGAGTTGAACAACAAGCATCATGCTGAAATCGGGGATCCCGAGATCCAGACGACCATTGCCCAGCAGGAGATGGCTTTTCGCATGCAGTCATCAGTCCCCGAACTCAGTGATATCTCCAGAGAGCCCAAAGAGATCCTGGAGATGTACGGCCCGGAGGTGCACAAGCCGGGCTCCTACGCCAGGAATTGCCTTCTTGCCCGCAGGATGGCGGAGCGCAATGTCCGCTTTGTGCAGCTTTTCCACCGCGGCTGGGACCATCACTCCCGTCTGCCTGACAACATGAGGGGGCAGTGCCGTGATGTTGACCAGCCCACCGCGGCTTTGTTGAAGGATCTCAAGGCGCGTGGTCTGCTTGATGATACCCTGGTTGTCTTTGCCGGGGAATTCGGGCGCACAGTGTTCGGACAGGGCAACATCACACGTGAGGTCTATGGCCGTGATCATCATCCCCGTTGCTTTTCCGGATGGCTTGCCGGCGGTGGAATCAAGGGGGGAATGCACTATGGGAAGACCGATGAATTCAGCTATAACGTTGTCGAGAATCCCGTACACGTGCGCGACCTGCATGCCACCATGCTCCACCTGCTTGGCGTTGATCACCGCAGGTTGAGCTTCCCGTTTCAGGGGCTTGATCAGAAGCTGACCGGTGTTGAGCAATCCCGGGTAATAAAGGAGATTATTAGCTGATCCTGCGGGTTCCCGGGAAATTTTAACGTCCCCGGGGAGGGCCCGACAGGGCACAGCACCAAGGCAATGAAAGATCTTCGCTCAATCTCAAATCAACTGATAAGGCGTGACCGTTGCCGGGCACTTTTTCTAGCTGTAGCTGTAGCGGTTGGCGGGTTCCTTGTGTTAGCAACCAGCCTGTCGGCCCAGGGAACCCGGGAAGATTATCAGCGGGCTGCCAGCCTGAGGAAGCATGCCGAGGGTAAACTGCTCAAGGAGTGGGTTGATGCGCGATGGCTTCCTGACGGGCACCGTTTCTGGTACCGCAATGACCTGGCGCAGGGGCGGTCGGAATTTGTCTTTGTCGATGCCAGGAAACCCCGGCAAAAGTTGGTCATTGAAGGCGAAAAAATTGCAGATGTCCTGACCGGGAAACTCGGGCGCAGGGTTCAGCCAAAGGAGATCACCGTTGAGGCGATGGAGGTCGATGAAGGGGGACTTGTCTCACTGAATACCGGCAAAGATTCCTTCCGTTTTGATCCCGTCTCAGGGGAACTTTTTGGGCGGCCGGAGAAACTGCCGGAGCCAGGCAAGGGAAGAAAACCCGGCGGGGGACATCGTAATCGTTATGCCCGGAGGGGGAATGTCTCACCGGATCGCAAATGGAAAATTGCCGTTATTGACGGGGATGTTGTGGCCAAATCACAGGATGGGAATACCCGGATTGCCCTCACCGGGAACGGGGAAGTGGTAAAGATTCAGGTCTACTGGGCACCTGACTCGCAGCATTTCGTTGCCATGCAGATCGAGGCCGGGGAGGATCACATTGTGCACGCGGTTGAGTCATCACCCGGGCACCAGGTGCAGCCACGGCTGAAGTCATGGCGCTACACCAAGCCCGGAGACAGGATTGCCATCACCAAGCCGCGGCTCTTCAATCTTGCCGATAAATGTGAGATCCCGCTCAACGACCGGCTTTATGCAAACCCCTGGCAAATTGACCGGTTGCGCTGGGCGCTTGATTCCTCGCGTTTCACCTTCATTTACAACCAGCGTGGTCATCAGGTGCTGCGCATCGTGGAGGTTGATGCAAGTGATGGCACAACGCGTATGCTGGTTGAGGAAACTCCTGATACATTCGTAAATTATTTCCAGAAGCAATTTGTCGCCTTCCTCGACGGGCGCAAGGAGATCATCTGGATGTCTGAACGTGACGGGTGGAATCACCTTTATTGCTTTGACTCCAATACAGGTGCACTCAAGAACCAGATCACCAAGGGGCAATGGCTGGTACGGGGAGTGGATCGTGTTGATCCCGACAAAGAGCAGATCTGGTTGCGTGCCTGTGGCATTGACAAGGATCAGGATCCTTATCACGTTCACTACTGCCGCATTAATTTTGACGGCACCGGACTGGTGCGGCTTACAACAGGTGATGGCACGCACCAAATCCGCTACTCGCCGGATCGCCGGTATTTGATTGACCATTATTCACGGGTTGATCTGCCGCCTGTCCATGAACTTCGCCGCAGTGCTGACGGCAGCCTGGTGTGTAAACTTGAGGAGGCTGATATCAGTCAACTGCTGTCTATTCCAGGATGGTCAATGCCGGAGCGATTCACAACCAAGGGGCGTGATGGCCAGACCGATATCTGGGGGATCATCCACCGCCCGGGCAATCTTGACCCGTCAAAAAGCTATCCGGTTATCGAGAAAATCTACGCCGGACCTCATGGCCAGTATGTGCCGAAGCGCTTTTATAGCTTCTTTACCGCCATGGATCTCGCGGAGATTGGGTTCATTGTCGTTGTAATCGACGGCATGGGAACCAACTGGCGCTCCAAGGCATTCCTGGATGTCTGCTGGAAGAACCTGAAGGACGCCGGTTTTCCTGACCGTATCCCATGGATCAGGGCTGCCGGGAAAAAGTATCCCTACATGGACGTATCACGCGTTGGTATCTATGGAGGATCCGCCGGGGGACAGAATGCGCTTGGGGCTTTGCTGTTCCACCCCGGGTTTTACAAGGCGGCAGCTGCTGATTGCGGTTGCCACGACAATCGCATGGACAAGATCCATTGGAATGAGGGCTGGATGGGACTCATGGGCCCCCACTACGCGGAGAATTCCAACGTCACCCATGCGCACAAGCTGGAGGGGAAACTGTTCCTCACTGTCGGGGAACTTGATACAAACGTTGACCCGGCATCCACCATGCAGGTGGTCAACGCGCTCATTAAAGCTGACAAGGATTTCGAGTTGGTGGTTGTGCCCGGGGCTGGACACGGTGTGGGCGAAACTCCTTATCTTCGCCGGCGGCGCCAGGATTTTTTTGTCCGGAATCTCCTGGGGGTTGAACCACGCCGGGAGTGAATTCAAGGCCGATGCCAGTACCTTCTCCTCAACAGCGGCTGTCTGTTCGCCACCGCCCGCAACATCGCGTGCCGATCATGTTTCAGCGTTGGGAAAAGCTGCTTTTTCTTCACTGGGAGGTTGACCCGGAAACCGTCCGGCAGAGCCTGCCAGCGGGATTGTCCGTCGATTGCCACGAAGGCAAGGCTTATGTCGGGATTGTGCCTTTTTTTATGCGGCGGGTCAGGTTTCGCGGATTGCCTTCACTGCCCTATATCTCGAATTTCCTGGAGTGCAACGTGCGGACGTATGTTCACGATGAATCCGGAACACCGGGGGTTTGGTTCTATTCCCTTGATACCGACCGGTGGCTGGCGCACAAGGCTGCCCGCTTCGCGTTCCACCTGCCTTATTTCTGGGCCTCAATGAGGGCGAGGGTTGATGAATCCGTTTCCTATCGGCTTCGCCGCCGGTTTACGGAAGTTCATGACGTCCATTATGCCTATAAGCGCGGTGTCGATACTGTTGCCGCCGATCCCGGGTCCCTGGAGTTTTTCCTCCTGGAGCGATACTTGTTTTTCAGTCATTCTTCCCGGAAAAAAAGGCTGTATAGTTGCCGGGTTCATCATGAACCCTACCGCTTCAGCCATGAGGGACTGGACGGCTGGGACGTTGGCCCTGCCTCATGGAATGGCATAGTCATGCCGGATGATGACGCCGCGCATGCATGCGTGGCAGAGCCCGTTGATGTCGAGGTGTTCGCGCTTCAGCGTCTTCGGTAAGAGAAGAGCTCACTCATGCTCCTGGCGGACACGGAAGAACCGCGTCATGTTGCCTGCGGCAGGGTAATCGCGCTCAATGGCGCCGTCTTCACCGGGGATGCCAGACTCGCGGGACTGCCAGGTAATCAGGTCGGCGGATTCCTCGATTGCGTAGGAATTGCCACTGGCTGCGGGAAAGCTCAGGTGAAGCCGGTCAATTGCCCCGGAGGGCAGGAGGGTGGTGCTTACATCCAGCAGGAAGGAGTGCTGCGGGTCTGTGGGTGCATGCGTGTGGAGGGAAATCCCGTTGAGGGCAAGGTGTGAGGGGTTGATGGTTTCCAGGTTGCCGGGGGTTGCGGAAAACCCGAAGATAACCGATCCCCCTGCGGGAATTGACTGGTTCCATCCCGCGTGGCGCACTGTGTAGTGGTTGCCCTCGCGGCTGATGAGTTGCGCATTCCAGAAGGACGTGATTTCCTGTTCGATTTCAAATTCCAGTTCCCAGGAGTTGATCGGATGGTCTGCGAGGTTGGTGATTTTTGTTTCAGCGGTAAATCCGGAACTCCAGTCGCTTTGAATGGAGAAGTCCACCTCGGCCCTGAGGTCGTTGAATGGAGGCTTGTTATCGGGATTGCCGTTGCCGTTGCCATCGCCGAAGTCAATGTCACTTGTGGAGAAGAAGACTTCACCGGCGGGGTCAATTCTTTGCCATATCACGTAGAGCACGTGATGTCCCGTGCGTTGCGGAAAATCGACGGTGAACCGGTAGTAATGGTCATCGCGAACCGCCTGTTGTGCTCCGGGGAGAGGCTCGAGGTCGTCCCATCTCAGCGGTTGATCCGGCTTCCAGCTTTCACGCGTGATGAATGCCAGGAAGTAACTCGGGTCGTGCGGTACCCATGCATCAAATACCACCGGGTAAAGCCCCGGGTTAACGGGAGTGGCAGGCCAGTCGTCGCGCACCAGATCCAGGCCGGCATATTTTTCACGTCCTGCACCGGCCAGTTGACCATCTGGAATAATGGCGCGGTAGGGTGCAATGCTCTCGAGGTCATATTCCGGAACCATGCGGCTGATTTCGTGCCAGTCGTAGAATGCCTGGGTGCCAGCTGTTGCGATTGCTGCGGCAGAGACTGCACTTTTTGGAGACTCGGGATTTTCCTGGAAGATGCGATAAGCACGACTGACAGGATCACTGATTGATCCGTGACTGAAAACATCTCCCGTGTAGCAGGTGAATGATCCGACTGCCAGCAGGGTGAGGACTTTCAAGTGACGGGTTGTCTGGAGCAGGTGGTGGGGGATGAGATGGCAATTCATGGGGAGTTCTTATTTGTTGGGGGTTAAGCCCATGATAGCTTAACTGATTCAGGAACGCGAACGCCATGCATGTCAGCAGTGAACTTTCTTATTATAACCACTCATTAATGGGGTTGAGGGACGCCGAAACAGGCGACTGCGCGTGCCCCCCTGCCAAAGGGGCATTCAAGATAGGTCCATCGATACCCCGGGATGGATTCTGTAAGGCCTGTCCATTCCGATTTCGAATATGTCCGTAAATTAGTTGCTACGGTATCCCATATGAAGGCAAGAGGGATCAGCGGGCACAGGTAGGTAAACACAAACTTAAGAAGTTTCTGGCGGGGGGCCAGGAAGGGATTGGCCAACAGGGCAAGAGGAACAGTGGGCATGCTGAGAGCCAGTGTCATGAGCCTGAACCATCCCCGCTGGGAGCATTCAAAGATAAAAATACTTTTTCCCCCGGAGGAACAATTTTCCAGGATTTCCCGGGCTTGTTGTGTATCGAAATGATGAAATGCGTTAACCAGCATCCTGGCATCGTGATCAATGTCCAGGGTAACTTCAGTCGCGTTAACAGGATCATGATAAAATTTCAACGCATCCGGATCTTCACCCCGGGTGCTTTCCAGGGTCGCGTGGTTGGGAAAGAGGTCCGAGAGGATGAATCGCGGTAATGCGATGCCACGTTTCCTGAGCCATTTCACCAGGTTTGCCGTCGGTTGTCCACTGCCACTGCAGAGATCCAGGACCTCAGCCGGCTTTGCGGAGTGAAGAAACTCCTCAAATGCAGGCCCATGACGGTGGCGAAACCACCCCACCGAAGCCCGTGTCCCAGTGCTTCCACCACGGAATCCCTTATAAATCCCGGACATTCACTGCGCTCGTGAAATTCAAAGAGATGCCGTCTTTTCATAAAGTCCTTAAATGGTCCCTGCTGTGGACAGAAAGCTTGAATACTCGGTGTTAAGCGTTGTGGCAAGACGGCATTCATGCGGTTTGTGAACTGGTATAATGCGACTGCAAACGTGGTGAGCCGAATGCGCCCTTTGACAGGTTCTGTTTGAGGGTGTTCCCGCGGTGTTTTCTCCCTGTTGATGGCAAGAGGATGCCCGGAATTTCTGCATGCAGTTCACATTGCAGTCGTCATGATACCTCAACGGCTTAAGTCAGAGGCATTTTTTTCAGCAAGGATAAAGGTGGCGCTAGAAGCGCCAACGCAGGGCTACTCCCGGCATCTCCATTCCCCACAGTATCAAGCTTGCCCCTAGATCACCGGTGATTTTCCGGCTCAGGGAAAGGTGTGTGTCTGTTCCGCTGTATTGCACCATCAATGAGAACTGCTGGTGGCGCAGGGTCACGCCGCCGATCGGGCGCAGTTCATGTGCCTGATCAAGATAGACAGCACCGGCATACGGGGAGAGCGTGAGGTTGAGTGCATCAATGGGCGGCAGTGCCTTGCTTAAGGTCCCGAAAAATGCGCGGCTCTGGATTTCGCGTCCGGCAATGCGGAAGTCATCGACCATGGTACCGAAAATAAGCGCAGGTTTCCAGTCACCGGGGTTCTCGGAGATGGCGCGCCAGGTCGCGGTGATCCCGGTCTTGTCCGCTAGGGGTCGATAGTCCAGGCCGAGTGAGAAATTGTCAGTCAGCCAGAAGGCCACTGAGCCGTAAAGTTTACCGGTATCTCCTTTTTCCGGGATCCAGCGTGAACTGATTGATCCCCTGATGGGGCTCCCCTCGGCAGTTTGCTCTGCTGCGCCACTCACGGTGCCGCCTTCACCTGGTCACAATGCTCAGGCCGGGACCTCGGAAACTCCATCCTGCGCGATTACCGATGGAATTGCCAGCAAAGCCACGGCAGCAGTCAGCATGAATGCGCGTATTTGTTGAATGATCATGTGATAATACCGGCTCCAGTATAAATTACAATTAATCGACCTGCCAACAGATTTTTCAATCGGGGGCAGCTGACATTTGCGCTACCTGTCAGGTCGAGTAAGGAATCTTCTCGCGGGGTTCATTTTTTTGCCGGTTCAACAGGTGCAGGGGGTTAGCCCGGCGCATTGATTTCTTAGACCAGTTTCCATTGGAAAAGTTCAAAAGAACCCCAACGATTCAAATATGAAAGGAGCATTGCGTGCCCGGAGTCCCCTCATCTGCGGTGAACTCCGGGCTTGATCCGGGGGTGCTGGGATTGGCTTGTTATTCCTCGTCGTGGTCGCAGATGCAGGCGTATTCCTTGAAATCGCAGGTCGGGCAGTCTTTCAGGTTGCACTGGAACTTTGCAATGACTTCATCACTGTCAGTCCCCGCCTTGATCAGGACGACTACCGGGAAATCGTCGCCAGCGGGCAGCGCCTTACCGGATAGGAGGGTGTCGCCGTCGGCCGCGAAGGATAGTTCCGTCGGATTCGCGCGATCCCCCGCGATCACGGAAGCCACCTGCGCGGCGGCTGCAATCGGCTTGAAGTCGTCATCGACAAAGGTGATGCGTACCTTGCGCTCCCCGGTCACGAAGAACTCGGCGTGCGGTTCGAACGCGGTCATTACCCGGCCACCGTTGGGACCGGCCTTTTTCGCATGGGGGTGGCCTTCCTCGGCGTGTTTGTGGCCCTCCTCGGCGTGTTTGCCGCCCTCCTCGGCGTGTTTGCCGCCCTCCTCGGCGTGTTTGTCGCCTTCCTCGGCGTGTTTGTGCTCATCCTTGCTGCAGGAGGAAAGTCCAAGCGCGGCGATTGCTGCCGCTGCGATGGTTGTCAGGTATTGTGTTCTGGTTTTCATTTTTTCTCTATGTTCAGGTTATGGTTCGATGAGAATTTTGCCTCAGTCTGAGGCGGATGATTTTAAACTCACGGAGCGCTCAGCGGCACGCCTGCCAAAGGCATAGAACACAGCCGGCGTCACGCCCAGGCCGAGGAGGGTGGAGGTGACCAGTCCTCCGACGATTACCACGGCGATGGGGTGAAGAATTTCTTTCCCGGGAGCGTCGGCGGCGAGGACCAGTGGTACCAGAGCGATACCGGTGGCGAGTGCCGTCATGAGGACCGGAACCAGCCGTTCCAGGGTTCCGCGTTCCACCATCTGCCGGGTGAATCCCTCTCCCTCGTGGCGCATGAGGTGGAGGTAGTGCGAGATGAGTAGAATGCTGTTGCGTGAGGCGATGCCGGCGACAGCGATAAGCCCGACCAGTGTGGCGATGCTGATATTGTCCAGCATGATCCAGGTGAAAGCGAGGCCGCCGATGAAGGCCAGCTGGATGTCACAAATGACCTGCGTGGCAAAAAACGGGGTTTTGAAATAGCCATAGAGAAGGAACACGATCAGGATGAACACGGCGGCACTGAGAAGCGCGATTCTTTTCGTCGCATCCTGCTGCGCTTGATATTCTCCCTCGAACCTGACATCATAGCCATCCGGGATCTTCACTTTGTCTGCGACCTCAGCCTGGAGTTGTTCCACTAGACCTGCGAGGTCACGCTCGGTGGGATTGATGCTGACCACGAACCGCCGCTGTGTGTCCTCGCGCTGGATGACATTCGGCCCTTTCGCCTCGCGAATATCGGCGACCAGGCGCAGGGGGATGAGTTGGCCGTCCTCGGTGTCGATAAGCATCCTTGCAAGTCGCGCTGGTGACTCACGCCATGTCTCGGGAAGCCGGATGACAAGGTCGATGGTGCGTTGTCCCTCGTAGAGTTCCGCGACGTTTTCGCCGCCAATCAGTGCCGATAGCTGCTCATTGAGGGCACCGGGGGTCACTCCGTAGGCGAGCGCCCTGTCACGGTTGATTTCGATCCGCAATTGCGGGATCGGCGCCTGTTGCTCAACGCGGGCGGCTTCAAAGCCCGGGATTCCACGCGCGATCGTTTGGATGTCGCTGCCGATGCGGCGGATCTCGCCCAGGTCGTCGCCAAACACCTTGATTGCAACCTTTGCCGAGACTCCGCTCAGCATGTGGCCGATGCGGTCCGCCAGCGGTCCGGTAAGGACGCTGAAGGTGCCCGGGATATCGCGCATCCTGTCACGAATGTCTTCGAGCACCTCGGCACGCGAACGCTCCCCAGAACCCTCACCGGTCTTGAAGTCAATGTCGAACTCGACGGTCGACACCGGTACCACGTGGTCGCCCCTCTCGGCACGGCCGACGCGGCGACCCACCTTGCGAATCTCGGGGATCGAAAGCAACAGGCGGTCGGCAACAGCGGCCAGTTCATTGGTCTGCCTGAGTGAGGTGCCCGGTGCCGCTGTCAGCGAAACCAGGGCGGTCTCCTCCTTGAAGGCGGGGAGAAAATCCTTGCCCATGAGCGGGTAGAGCGTGAATGCGCCGGCAAGGCATGTCGCGGCTACCGCGAGGAGAACCATTGGCTGGTTAAGCGCGAGTCGAAGCCAGGTGTTCCTGTGGAGCCATTTCAGGCCGCGCACCATGATCCCATCCCTGTGTTCCCTGCCTTCCTTCGGCTTGAGTAGCAGCGAGCACAGCACCGGGATAACGGTGACTGAAATCAGGAACGAGGCTGCCATGCTGACGATGGTGGCGATGGCGATCGGGGTAAAAAGACGGCCTTCAACACCGGTTAATCCCAGCAGGGGCAGAAAGACCAGAATGATCAGTATCGTGGCGTAGAGGATGCTGTTGCGCACTTCGCTGGATGCCCTGGCGATGACTGGAAGCCTCGGCTCTGGCGCTGCGAGGGATGCGTTTTCCCTCAGTCTGCGGAAAACGTTCTCCATGCCGACAATCGCATCGTCTACCACCATCCCGATCGCGACTGCAAGGCCGCCTAGGGTCATCGAGTTGACGCTGATACCGAACCTCTGGAAGACGAGCAGGGTGATGGCGAAGGAGAGCGGCATCGCAGTGAGGGCGATGAATGTCGTGCGCAAGTTCAGCAGGAAGAGGAACAGGATCAGGGTGACCATGATAGCCCCGTCGCGGATCGCCTCCTCGAGGTTGCCTATGGCATGCTCGATAAAATCGGCCTGCCGGAAAAGAGGCTCGATCTCCACTCCTTCCGGCATCGTTTTGCGCAGTTTCTCGAGCTCTTCTTCCACTTTCTCGGTGAGTTCCAGGGTATCAAAACCGGGTGCCTTGGTGACGCTCAGGATGACGCCGGGGGATCCGTTGACGGCGGCATCGCCGCGCATGGGCTCGACGTCCCATAGGACATCGGCGACATCGGATATCCTCAGCGGACGATCATTGACGGACTTGATTACGGTGGCGGCGATGGCGTCGAGATTAGTTGACATCGCTAGGTTGCGTACCATGATCTCCTGCGGCCCGGATGTCAGGAAACCTCCGGTGGTATTACTTGCCGCCTCACTTGCAGCTTCGCGCAACTCCTTGAAAGAAACCCCCATGGCGCGCATGCGGTCGGGATCCGGCTGCACCTGCATCTGCTTCACACCGCCACCCATGCCGAGCACCTCTGCCACCCCGGGTATGCCCTGCAGCCGGCGCCGCACTGTCCAGTCGGCCATTGTGCGGAGATCGCGCGGGTCGATGGAGCCGTCTTTGCTTCGTATCCCCACCAGCATGATTTCGCCCATCAGTGATGCGACCGGCGTCATGAATGGAAGAACACCTTCCGGCAGGGCGCCGGTCGCGGACTGCAGGCGTTCCTGTACAAACTGGCGCGCCCGGTAAATGTCCGTCCCCCAGTCAAATTCGACGAAGATCAGCGAAAGGGCGACGTCAGAGGTTGATCGCAGCCGGGTGACGCCGGACACGCCCATCAGGGCGCTCTCCATGGGAACAGTGACGAGGGTTTCAACCTCCTCCGGTGCGAGCCCGGGAGCTTCAGTGAGGATGATGACGGTCGGCTTGGTAAGGTCGGGAAGAACCTCGACCGGGAGTTGTAACGCCGCACGCACGCCAAAGACGAGCAGCAGTACCGCGCCCCCGAGAACAGCGGCGCGGTGGGCGAGTGAAATCCTGATCAGCCAGTTAAGCATCGCCGCTGTTTGACGGTTGAGGTTGCGCGCTGCGGCGCAGGACAATGCTAAGGGCCAGCAGTATCGTCAGCAGCACGCTCAGGATTGCCAGGAACAGGGTCAGCGGACCGGTATTTGTTCCATCAGCTTCCCCGGATTTACGGTTTTTCTCTTGTTTAGCAGTCACTTCCGAGCCATCCTCGTTGTGTTCGTGGCCATGTGCCGCATCCAGGGCATCTTTAAGTGAAACGCTTCCTGCGCCCGCAAAAGCCAGCGGGTATGCCCCCTTGGTTACCACGTCGTCAGCTGGGAACAGGCCGCCGAGGATCTCGACGTATTGATCGTTGCGTGCGCCGGTGCGCACCGGTGCCTTCACGAAGGCATTCTTCAACTCGAGATCTTTGACGAACACGAAGGGCGCGACGTTGTCCCCCTGCAGCGCCTCCTTTGGCACCGCCATCACCTTCTCGCGTTTGCTGACAACGATCGAGAATTCGGTCCGCATCTCCGGCCGGATTCTCCCGTCGAGTCCCTTGAGAAGGAAAAAGGCGTCGATTGTCCCGCTCGCGCGATCGGCGGTCGTCCCGAAGCGCAGTAATTCCCCCTGGAACTGTTGACCGGGTAACGCGGGGACGGTGATCCGCGCTCTGGTGCCGGTCTTGATGTTCCCGGCCTGGTCTTCGGGCACGCGTGCGACGGCGTAAACCTGGGACAGGTCGATAATCTCGAGGATGTCGGTATCCGGCTCGACAGGCTCACCGAGGCTGGAGTGTGTCGCCATCACCAGTCCCCCGGACGGGGCGGGAAGGGAGATTGACGGTGGCGGGTTTCCGGGTTGCCGGCTCTCAATTTTCACAACCGGCTGTCCCGCGATCACAGTGTCACCTTCAAAGGCGTGGATCTCAATGATGCGACCGGGGATTCGACTGCTGACGATGCAGCGTTTTGAGGGAATCGACTTGATCCGTCCGAGGGCAAAAATCGTTTCCTCAAATTCAGTGCGCCGCACCTTGACGGTCTCAATGCCGAGGTTTTCCATCTCGATTTTTTTGAGGATGACGGTGTTGGCCATCCGGGCCGGGTCGATTGCGTCCTCCCCGTTGGACAGCGAAGGAATCACAGCGCACAGCGCAGCCAGTAGATAAGGCAGATACTTCATGGGTTGGTTTTTCCAGGGGTTTTAGTGTGATCTCTTGCCGGGTACTTGGTGAAGGGATCTGTCGCCGTGGCGTATTTCAGCGCGATATCAGCCAGGTGGTATTCACGGGCAAGTTCCAGTGCGGCTTTTTCCAGTTCCAGTTTTTGCTCCTGGGCGCGCTGCACCTGGGTGAAACTCGCCTGGCCGGCCGAGTAGGCGTCCCGGTATCCCTGCAGGTTGCTGTCGGCGAGTTCGAGGATTTTCCCGGAGGCATCGCGGGCCGCCTCGAATGCGGTGTTGCGTGTCGCGGCAGCAACAGCAATTTCATTCTCGATTTTTAAAGCCATGGCATCGGATTCGAGTCGACGTTGAGCGATATTTATCCTGGCGGATTCGATTGCCGGCTGGTTCCTCTTGCGCAGCGGCAGGGGAAACGAAAACCCGATCCCGATCATGGTGTTGTCATCAAGCCCGCCCGGATCATCGGTGGCACGTTCGTGTTCAGCGAACAGTTTTACCGCGAGATCCTCGAGGCTGCCGGCCTCGGCAAGAGTGAGTTCAGCACGGGCAACATTACTTCCGATCAGGGTTGCCTGATAGTCCGGGCGCTGAATGAGCACGTTGCCGATATTGAGCCTGAGTGAAGGGAGTTTGGCAGGTAAATTAAGATCAACGTCGAGTGTTAATTCGGCATCGGCTTTGAGCCCCAGCAGGGAGCGCAACCTGCCGAGCCAGCGTTCACTCTCTGCGGTGGCGGCTTTGCTTTCCCGATGCAGTGAATTCCCGGAAAGGCGGGCGCCGGCAACGTCGAGCCGGGAAGCTTCACCGCGTTCGGCGACTGCTGAGAGGAACGTGGCAATCTCTTCATTGATCATGGCGAGTTGCAAATAGAGACTGATCTTGCGGCGGGTTGCGGCATATTCGATGCAGGCACTTCTCACTTGGTTTGCCAGTGTCCGGCGACGTTCGTCAATTTCCGCCTGGGCCAGTGCTACCTGCACCCGGCGCAATTCTTTGGCACTGTGAAGTCGTGAGGTCAGGGGAAATTTCTGCACAAAGGCGATTTCGAAGGTCGCCTCACCCTCCCCGTTGCCGAAGGTGTCATTTGCTGCCGCGAACTCGAGCTCGGGATTATCGAGCCGTCCTTCCCAATAAAGCTGGACGCGCGCGCGCCGCAGTTCCAGTTGCGCAGCGTGCAGGTGTTTGTTGGCAGTCAGAGCCCTTGCGACAGCAGAATCCGGCCCGAGAGCCACCGGTGTATCGGCGCCATTAAGGCTGCGTGCTGAAAATACCAGCAAGGCTGTAATTATAAATTTGGAATACATGAGATGAGGAGAGTTATGATCTTTGAAGGCATGCAAGTTACCTTAATGGATGCGCACAGGGGCTCAAGAATGAGCCATGTTCACGACAATGCCGGCACCGCGGAAAATACGGCGCACAATTTAGCGTGAGTTCAGATCAGGAAACGGCAGAGGCGTACCTCTGCCGGGGGAGGCAGTGCATCGAGGTTCCCGCGAAGGATTGCGCTGACAGAACTGCTGATGACACAGGACGGTGAAGCTTCGGGTGTTTTCGTCCAGGCGTGTGGCCAGTCAGTGCCCGTGGGCAGTAATTGGGAATTTAACTTGAAGATGCCGGATCCGGCCTGCATTACAGTGTCATCCCCGGACTCGCATGGCTGGTCGGGCTCCTCGTCGCGCTTTGTGTAGTCGTGCTCGTGGAAGCACGGGGTATCCTGCTCTACAGATTCAGCGCTACCATGATGGTGGTGAT
The DNA here is from genome assembly GCA_046581505.1 of Verrucomicrobiales bacterium. Lineage (GTDB taxonomy): Bacteria > Verrucomicrobiota > Verrucomicrobiia > Verrucomicrobiales > DEV007 > CACIUL01. The sequence continues at coordinate 38,624 of JAYGGE010000190.1, forward strand.
CGACGCCCAGTCCAGCCCAAAGAAAACACGTGTCGCCGGGCATACTCATGGCGAGTATACCTAGAATCGCGAAAATGGCGGTAACGATCCGATTCATGGGGAATTGAAATTATAAGTCCGCACCTTGGTTCTGTAAACTGAATTCGCTCTCGAGCGAGGGACTTGTGCAGCAGTTTGCTTGCCCTTTATTAGGTAGGCACTCATGAATTGGATTCATCGTCCGTGGATTATCCTGCCCTGAGCTTAGGTTGCACTTTAATTTCCGATATGAGGCAGAGTGTATTCATAATGTGGGTAAACTAACCTGATCTTTTAATTGGTTAGCCTGTTTTCTAGATGTTAGTTTCGCTGCCATGGGACTAACGGTAATCACTCTCTGCGCTCTGCTGTTGGCAGGGTGTAGCGAAAAGCCTGCAAAGGAGGAGGCTTCCAAGAAGAAAAGCGTGGCCACGCCCGGGTCTGTCCCGGGAGAGATTGTGACGGAAACAGAACTGGATATCACAATCCCGGTTGTCCTCGTCTGGCAGGCAAGCACGGTGGATTCCGTAGGGGATGTCGGTCATTACAACTCGTTAAGCTATGGCCCGGAGGGGCAACTTGCGATTGCGTATTATGACGCGACTAAAGGTGACTTGAAATGTGCTGTGTCTACAGTGGATGGTGAGAGGATCTTCTGGAAGGTTGATGTCGTGGACAGTTTAGGGGATGTCGGCATTTCTCCCTCGTTAAGCCACGATCCTGACGGAAAACTCGCCATTTCGTATTATGATACGACAAACCGGACCCTTAAATATGCGCTTTATGATGGAGAGAAATGGACGACAAGCACTGTCGACAGTGAAGATAATGTCGGCAGGTATTCCAGTTTAAGCCATGGCCCTGACGGGCGTCCTGCGATCTCTTATTATGACCGCTCCAACGCAGACCTTAAATATGCTGCCTATAATGGTACCCGCTGGGTGAGATCCGTGGTGGACAGCACCGGGAAGGTTGGGCAATACAATTGCCTGAGCCATGGCCCTGAGGGATATCCTGTAATTTCCTATTATGATCAAGGTGAAGGTGCCCTCAAATGCGCGCTATACTTTGAAGATGAATGGCGTGTTGTGACGGTTGATGACGGCAGTATTCCCGGAACACAGGACAACGAAGCTGATGTAGGCAAGAAAGGATCCCTTATTCACGGAGTTGATGGCAAGCCTGCCATCTCGTATTTCGATGACACCAACGGCAACCTGAAATACGCGGTATATGAAGCCACGCTCGAGAACTTCAAGTATGATGGAGGTGAAGGGTTAGTTGGAATTAATTGGCACGTTGAAACGATAGACGGAATTGAGAACATCGGTCAGGTGTCGTCACTGAGTCAGGGAGCGAACGGGCAACCTGCAATTTCCTGCCGTGAATATAAGGAGGAGCACTTGCTTTACCTTACGCGTTCTGCGGAGAATTGGGTGGTTGAAATTTTGTATCCTGCCGGGTTAGTGGAGGAAATAACTTCCCTTGGTTATGCTCCTAATGGACGCCCTGCGATTTCATGTTATGACGTCTCCAGGCAAGAACTTAAACTGGTATCTTTCACTATTGTGCCCAAAGAGGAGGTGGAACAGAACTGACTTTTAACCGGCTTGTATTCTTTGGAAATGGCGACATTGACTGGTAATTGTGACTCTCAGGTTTGCGTATGAAAAGCGTTGAAGGTAATTACAGATTTCACTTTTCCCTGCATTCATGGAAGTAATTAATAACTTCATCATGACGGGTTCACCCATGAGGCGACTTTTGTTTTTTTTGAGTTCGATGATGCTTCCGATCCTGTCTGGAGTGGCTCAGGAATCTGAATACTGGGCTTTTCGCTCTCTGGAACCGATAAAGGTTCCACCAGTCAATGGTAACAAGTGGGCACGGAATAATATTGATCATTTTGTGTTGGCCAAGGCCCGGGAAAAGGGCATTGCGCCCAACGCGCCTGCTGATCGAAAAACGTTGATTCGTCGGGTTTACTTTGACCTGATAGGCCTTGCCCCAACGCGAGAGGAGGTGGCGGATTTTGTCGCGAGCAAATCGCCTGATGCTTATGCAAAGATGATTACGCGACTCCTTGCCAGCCCTCATTACGGCGAACGCTGGGGACGGCACTGGCTTGATGTCGCGCGGTTTGGTGAAAGTCACGGTTATGAAAGTGATAACGAGCGGCCGACGGCCTGGACTTATCGTGACGCGGTTATTCGCGCGCTCAATGAGGACATGCCTTTTGATCAGTTTGCCCGCTGGCAGGTTGCCGGTGATGTGTTGCAGGGTGATGATCCACTGGCATTGGCACTTACCGGATTTATCACGTCAGGATCGACCGTGACAAATGTCGATGGCGTCGACAGGGAGAAGGCGACCTATGACAAGATGGATGACATTGTCTCGGCCACGGGGGCGGCCTTCCTCGGGTTGACCATAGGGTGTGCCAGGTGCCATGACCACAAGTATGACCCGATCTCCCAGCGTGATTATTACCGGCTTGTCGGGTTTTTCCTGCCGGGCAAACCCGGTGACCGCAATGTTGCCATTGGCGGTTCCGGCTCCGAGGTGAAGGCGCTCACATGGCATGGCGGCAACAAGCGGAAAAATCCGCTGCTCAAGCGTGGAGACGTGGAGGGAAAGGAAGGTGATGTTGGGATTGGCGTGTTAACGGCACTGAGTCCAGGGGACGGTGACGCTGAGGGATGGATCAATTCGAGCGAAAAAAAGAGCGGGGACGGCAGGCCCGGCCTGGCCCAGTGGCTGACGGATGTCAAGGAAGGGGCGGGATCCCTGGCGGCAAGGGTGATCGTTAATCGTTTGTGGCAGCATCACTTCGGTGTTGGCCTGGTGAAGAGCAGCAACAACTTTGGCAGTGTTGGGGATGAACCGATTCATCCTGAGTTGCTGGATTGGCTTGCCGGCGAACTTGTCAGGGGGGGATGGCGGCTAAAGCCGATACACCACCTGATCATGAGTAGTTCGGTTTATATGCAGAACACGCAGTGGGATCAGAAGAGACATGGGATTAACCCGGGTAACGACCTGTTGTGGCGCCGACAGCCGCGACGTCTTGAGGCCGAGATCCTGCGTGATTCCATCATGAACACGGCGGGAACCCTTAACCGCAATCTTTACGGGCCGAGTGTCAAGCCATGGGTGTCCAATGATGCGATCAAGACCGGGTCGACCAACAAGTGGCCCACCAATGTAAAGGACGGCCCGGGAACCTGGCGTCGCAGTATTTATGTGTTCATGCGTCGCTCCATGCGTGTGCCGTTCTTTGAGATATTTGATGTTCCTGATGCGATGCAAAGTCGCGGTGTGCGTGAGCAGACAACGGTTGCCACCCAGGCACTGCTTTTGCTCAACAACGAGTTTGTGCGTGACCAGGCAGTTCACTTTGCTGCCCGGGTGGTGGCAGCAGCAAAAAACACGGCCGCCACTGCTGAGGGGGTTGCCCCGGGTGGTGACGGGAATATGCGATCCATCGTTGAGGAGGCCTACTGGCTTGCCCTCTCCCGGCCCCCCACCAGGGAAGAGATTGACCTCAGCATCGATCTCCTCGGCAAGGACGGGCAGAGCATCGAGAATTTCTGCCACATTCTTTTTACCCTTAATGAGTTCGTCTATGTTGACTGACTCAGGGGAAAGTTTCGGTTTGATGACACGGCGTGAGCTGCTTGCGCGTGCCGGTTGCGGATTCGGCTCATTAGCCCTTGCCGGGCTGATGTCAGAACAGAAACTGCTGGCAAACCCGGGATCTCCAGCGGGCGGGATGAAGTCGCCTTTGTCATCAAGATCCCCACATTTTGCTGCGCGTGCCAAGAGTGTCATTTTTCTGTTCATGTATGGCGGGCCAAGCCACGTGGACCTGTTTGACTACAAGCCTGCTTTAGAAAAATACGCGGGGAAAAAAGTTGGGGATGTGGTTGATACCAAGGGTGCCCGCAGCAGTGGGGGACTGTTTCCTTCACCTTACAAGTTTGCGCGTTATGGCCAGAGTGGGCACTGGGTGTCTGAACGCTATCCGCACCTGGCCCGCATGATCGATCACACGGCGATGCTTCGTGGCGTATACGGTCATTCAATCAGTCATGCGCCGGCACTATTTGAGCTCAATACCGGGATGATACGCACCGGTTTTCCAAGCCTCGGATCGTGGGTGACCTATGGACTTGGTACTGACAACCAGGACCTTCCCGGCTTTGTGGTCATGTATGATTACCGCGGCGGCCCGATCGGGGGTGCCCCGAACTGGGGATCAGGGTTCCTCCCGGGCGCTTTCCAGGGAACCCCGGTGCGTTCACGCGGCACGCCGATCCTCAACCTCAACAGGCCGGACAAACTTGAGCTTCACCAACAGCGACAACTGCTTGATTATGCCGGTAAACTCAACCGCAGGCACATGGCGGTTTATCCTGCTGACGATGCACTCGAGGCCCGCATTGAATCCTTTGAGCTTGCATACAGGATGCAGTCGGCGGCTCCCGAGGCACTTGACATCACAAGGGAGAATGAATCGACCCGGAAACTTTACGGCATTGAGCCCGGCAACCCCGGGGAATATTTCGGCAGCCAGTGCCTGATGGCCAGGCGCCTTGTCGAGCGTGGAGTGAGATTTGTGCAGCTTTACTCAGGTGGCGGGCATGGTGACAACAACTGGGATGCGCATGGGAGCATAACCGGTAACCATAACAAGCACTGTGCGGCGACGGATCAACCCATGGCAGGCTTGCTCCAGGACCTGGAACAGCGGGGGCTGCTTGATGAGACACTGGTTGTGTGGGGTGGGGAATTCGGACGCACGTCGCACAAGCAGGGAGGCAGTGGTCGTGATCATCATCCTTTCGGCTTTACCATGTGGATGGCCGGCGGTGGCATCAAGGGAGGAGCAAGCTACGGGGAAACTGACGAGATCGGCTACCACGCCGAGGTCGACCGGACATCAGTGCATGACGTGCATGCAACAATCCTCCACTTAATGGGTATTGACCACGAGCGGCTTACTTATCATTTCAGCGGTCGTGATTTCCGGTTGACGGATGTTGCAGGAAACGTGATTGGCAATGTAATTTCATAGAGGTTGCCTTAATCCAAGGGGTCGTTCATGCCGGATCCGGTGAGCTACGGCAAAGGGTATTGTTGTGCCGGCGTTTTTTGTGCTTCCAATCATCCATTGTGGAAGATAGCCTCTTGTCATCATGAGTGATGAGATAACGATCAGTTGTCCCCATTGCAATGGGGAGTCGAGTGTGGATGCCAACCGTTCCGGACAGGTTATTGTCTGCCCGCACTGCTCCGGTAAGTTAACCGTTCCCGGGTTGCCGCCGGCGTCCCCTCCACCGATGTCCCCTCCACCGATGTCCCCTCCA
>JAYGGE010000040.1:0-14458 GCA_046581505.1 Verrucomicrobiales bacterium
GATCTCGAGCGCATCCTCTGCCTTGAGGCCAAGACAGGAAAAATCATCTGGGAACACAGTTATGCCGCCAGCTATAAAGGTTTAAGTTACGAAAGTGGCCCGCGGGCCTCGGTTACCATCCATGACCAGAAGGTATACTCCCTGGGCTCGGTCGGCCACATCCACTGCCTGGATGCCGGAAGCGGGAAAGTTATCTGGTCAAAGGATACCGTGCGCAAGCTCGGGGCCCGCCGCCCGACCTGGGGCTTTGCCGCCTCACCGGCCATCTGGAAGCACACGGTCATCTACCAGATCGGCACGGCAGACGGCGGTTATGTGGCTTTCGACAAAGACAGCGGCAAAGAGCACTGGCGGGGATCCGATGACCCGGCCGGCTACGCCACCCCGGTCTTTACCAGGCACAGGGAGAATGACCTGATGCTCGCCTGGACACCGGAACACATCCGCGGCATGTCACCGGACACCGGCAGAGTGCTGTGGTCGGTTCCCTACAAGGTCAAGTATGGAGTCTCCATCGCCATGCCGATCTGCCACGATGAAACCGTCCTCGTCTGCGGCTACTGGCACGGCTCAAGGGCAATCAAACTGGGAAAGAATCCCACGGAGGCCACGCTGCTGTGGCAGGAAGAGGAAAAGATCCGCGGCCTGATGGCCCAGCCCCTTTACCGCGACGGGCTGGTCTACCTGCTGGATAGCAACAACGGCCTGTGTTGCTTTGAACTTGGCAGCGGGAAAAGGCTATGGAATGACACGGATGCCCACACGGTCACCCCTGCCGGTCGTAATCCCCAGGCCACGATGATCTGGGCAAGGGACGGCAAGCGCGATGACCGGGCACTGGTCCTCAATGCCAATGGCGAGTTGCTCTCAATTACCCTCGGACGAGGTGGATTCAAGGTTCATTCCCGCGCCCAGGTGATCGGCAGGACTTGGGCACACCCGGCTTACTCAAAGGGCCACATCTTTGCCAGGAGCGACAGGGAGATTGTCTGCTTGAAGCTTTAGGGGGAAAGGTGCCACTGTGGATGCCCAAGGGATAGGACGGTTCTCAAGAGAATCAGGCTGGAGCGCTTCGTCATCTCACCTAGGGGAGCCACTTGCCGCGATTGGGCTTGTTGATCCATTTGTCCGCTTCCGGATGCCCTTTGACTTTCATGGCTTCTCCATCCCATTGGATGTCCTTCTGCATCTTCAGGGCCACGATGCCTGCCAGGCCAATCTCGGTAAGGTGACCACCGTGGTCAAAGTCGGCAAACGTGCGGCCCTTCCCCATGCAGGCATCAACCCACTCATGCATGTGCCCCCTGACCCTGGGAATTGTCTTGGGCACAACCTTTGCCGCATCGTGATTGCCCTCACCCACATATTTTTCCTCGCCGTTCATCCTGATATAGCACTGCGAGTTCCAGAGCCCTGAGGAAAGCATTCCCTTGTCCCCTATGAAGATGCATCCGACACGCGGAAGGCCACCAAAGGTTTTCACTGCAGCCTCAACGGCATAGTCGGGAGGCACGTCCTTGCCACCGCCGGTATACATGTGCAAGGCCACGTCATGGGAGCGGTGCTTGTTTTTCAAAAAATGATACTTAACAGAGCAGGACCTGGCGAAAGTCTCCTTGCCCAGGCCCTCACCCCTGAATGAAATCCTTGAAGGATAGTCAAGGCTCAGGGAGCGCAGGGCCAGGTTGAAGGAGTGACAACAAAAATCACCAATGAAACCATTGCCGAAATCATACCAGCCGCGCCACTTGGCCGGGTGATAGATGCCGTTCTTGTAGGGGCGCAGAGGCGCACTGCCGCACCAGAAGTCCCAATTCATCCCGGCGGGTAGCGGATCCGAGCCTTGCGGGCGTGCAACCCCCGAAGGCCAGCCGTGTGGGGGATGCCAGACATGCACCTCACGGATCGGCCCGAAAACATCCGCTGCAATCAACTCCATGCTGCGCCGCAGGTTTGGTGACGCGCTGCCCTGGTTGCCGGTCTGGGTGACAACCTTGGATGACCTGCAAAGTTCCCTTAATTCCCGCGCCTCGGCAATGGTGTGCGTGAGCGGCTTCTCGCAGTAGACATGCTTGCCCGCCTCCATAGCAGCCTTGCAAATCGTCGCATGCCAGTGATCGGGCGTGGCAATGACCACCGCGTCGAGTGATTTTTCTTTTTCCAGAAGGTCACGGTAATCCCCGTATTCCCGCGCTCCCGCCGCCTTCTCTCCATGGCGCTTCTTTGAGCGGGCAATCTGCCCGGGATCAACATCACAGAAGGCCGAGACCTGATGCCCCTGCCCGATCAGGTTCTGCACATGTCCCTGAATCTGTCCCCCCATGCCAATGAAGGCGACTGACATCCTGTCGTTGAGCTTCGGTCCCTTCCCGAACAAGGTGCCGGAGGGTAGAATATTCAATGCGCAGGCACTGCCGGAGGCAGCAAGAAAACGCCTGCGGGAGGTTTTAAGGGAAGTCATCTTAAAGATTTTGTCTGTTAGCCATTAACAGCGCAAGGCTTTACTCCACTGACAACTAGTGCGATTGCATTGAATTCATCAATGCATTTCAATCCCGCAGGTTCCCAGCCCGCCACGGAAGTAGTTAAACTGCACGTTCGGGTGGTCAGCCAGCAGTGACATTGGCACTGCACAATCGGCAATTCTCTTGGAAATCATCAACGCGGTAAGGCGCTGACCCAGGGGATTATCATGGGTTCCGGCCTGCCAGATCGAGACTTTCTCTGCCCGCCATGTCTCCAGCGGACCCACCGTGATCGCCTGTTGCGGCACAAGGGTAATGTTGCCGCCGCCCGAGGTGCGGGCGTTCTGCGCAAGGGTGATCGGGTGCAACTCCACAATCCGGGTGCCCAGGCTGCGATATTCCTCCGGGCTCGGGGGCGCATCGGCGTATTCACCCTCACGACGCGGAGGATCATTGAATGCCCAGTGCTTGATATCACCCTGTCCTCCCTGCATTACCGCGCAGCGCACACCATCCCAGGAAGCCGCATACGGTGTGGTGTCCGCAGCCGGAAAGTGCAGGTTCTCCTCCGGCATCCTCAGGTGTGCGGCAATACGATCAAAGCACAACTCCCGGTCAGCCCGTTCAAAGGACAGCGGGTGCGATATGTCGACTTCCCTGCCGTCCGCGCCCAGCCACTCATCCATGCCCCAGAAATGGGCACTGGAAAGGTCAATCTCCAGTTCATTGACCAGGCGCGCCACCAGCGGCAACTGCTCGGTCGGCCCAATCGGCCCGCAGATACCCACCGGGTTGTCCGCACTGGCCTGCTTCCAGCAATGGATATACTCCAGGGCTTGCGTCAGGTAGAAATCCTCCAGCGTGTCATGCATAACAACCTTGAACCCCGGCCGGGACAACTGCTCAAGGTCCTTCATGCCGAGCGCGGCGGCATCACGAATGATGCCTTCATCCAGGGTGGTATAATCCCACCAGTCCGGTGCAATGCTGCTTAACCTGCGCGCCATGATTAGAGTGTCCCCTCCGGTTGATAATCAGGATTAATCCGGAAGCTTTTTCCCAAGGCTTCAGCCATCGGGTCAAATTCATCGGCACTGAAGCCATGATGCAAGCGCCTGCGCCATCCCTCAGCATGCTCAAAACAACCGGACATGCGACCCAGTTCAAGTGACATCTCATCCATGGCCGCCAGGTAAGAACCCATCCCCTGGCTTTCTCCCAGCCAGTCCTGCTGGCTTTTATGCGCCGCCAGCGCGGCACGCTTGGTTTCCATGACCGCACTTGTGTCGACATAAGCCTCCGGCCGGACCTTCCTGCGCAGTCCGTCCCGCAGGCCATGGGGCATGGCGTGATAGACTGCCAAAGCATGCCCGCAAAGGGCCTTGCCTGGCGGCTCGGTGACGAAATTTGGCATACTGTGGGTAAAGGCGGCGGTCACCCCCAGGCGGGCAGTCTCCATGTGGTCAACCATGTAGTCATCAGGAGAATGTGTCAGCACAATCTGCGGCCGGGCAACCCGGATCACCGCGGACAGGCGACGCAACAGTTCAACCGAGTAGACAATCTCAAGATCATCACACAGCGGCGAATGGTAAACGGCATTGAGAATCGCGGCCGCACGCTCGGCTTCATTGCGCCGCAGCACCCGGGTCTCATCCGCACCCTCCTGCAACGACCCGCAGTTACCGCTGGCAAGTGTCATGTAATGCAACTCATAGCCAACGGCGGAGAGCTGCAGCATCGTTCCCGCAAACAAGAACTCAATGTCGTCGGGGTGGGCGACAATGGCGATGACACTCTTAGCCACCACGAATCTCGGATAACTTGACAGGCCTGCCCTCCGCCACGGAACGATCAGCGGCAAACACCACCTCGAATGTCTGGTAAGCCTCCACAAGCGAGGTCAACGGCATCTCCTCGTCATCCTTGAGGGCCGTGAAAAAAGCCTCGAACTGGGCCTGGTAGGGATGATCACTGACATCACCTGAATCCAGCATCTTCATGGACAACTCACTCCACGAATCCTTGTTCGTCGAGAGCCTTTGGGAATGAAACTTGTCATCCAGGAGACTGCCCTCGCTGCCAACGAGGTGAGTGTGGAAGTAGTAAGGCTGCAGGCAGTCAATGCAGGAGGTTGCCTTGCCGACCCGGCCGTCGGTAAACTTGAGGATACTCGTGGTCGTGGTCGGGTATTCATACCGGGCAAACACCTCATTCTTTGAAACAGTTGCATAAGAGCTTACCTCCTCGACCTCACCGTCCATGCACAGCAGCAGCGCATCAAGCGCGTGACAACCGGCGGAGAGCAGGCTGCTGCCGCCATTCTCCCGGCCGGTGTTCCAGCGAAACTGCCCATACCACGGGCCGATCCCGTGGTAATAATCCACCTCGCCATAATGCACCTCACCGAGTAGGCCCTGATCAATCACCGCCTTGGTGGCAAGGAATTGGCTCGAGTAACGGCACTCAAAGCACACACAACAATGCACCCCGGAGGCATTTACCGCGTCACGAATGAGCGCGCTGTCCTCAATCGATAAAGCCAGGGGTTTCTCGATGATCAGGTGCTTGCCCGCCGCCGCGCACGCCACCGCATGATCCTTGTGCATGCCCGGGTAACTGCATATTGACACCACGCCGATGTCATCATTGGCCAGCATGGCGTCAAGATCCTTGTAGCTGGTGATCGTGCTGCCGTGCTTTGCCGACAATTCATGATCGTCCTGAGGACGCGACGAGAAAATCGCCGTGACCTCCACCCCCTCAATGGCATTGAGTGCCTCAATGTGGGCCCCGGCCACCCAGCCGTATCCGATTATTCCAACTTTCATGCGATTGATCCTACAGATATACCCTGCTGGAATGCTACTTTTCCTGCTCCTTCTTTTTCACCGCGGGCATGAAGCTTCCGGCACCCGGCGTAAAATCCCACGGCTCGGTTTTCTGGCCGAGTTTCTCAAGGAAAGCTCCACTGGAAAAGGCCACGAAAAAATTATTGTCGCCGGCGGCATGCCGGGTGCGATCGTATAGCCTGCGCATCACCGGCAGCATTGTTTTTGCCTTCTCTCCAAGCAACTCGATGGCCCTGCAGGCACGCAGGGCAACTGCCCAGTCCCCGTGCTCAAGATCCTTCACCAGGCGCCGCAGGGCCTGCCTGCGATATTCCGGGAAATGTGCCAGCCACCCGGCAGTCTCAATACGCACGGACGGGGCGACATCATCCAGGAAACCTGCAACCTTGCCGTGCAGGGAGGCATCTGCAAATGCGCGATGCCGCAGCCCGATAATCGCCCAATACCGCCCGGGCACATCACCGGAACGCAACTCTTTGACCAGGTCCGCGATACCAGCCGTGCCGACTTTGTCCGCAGAGCGCCAGGCCGCCTTGAGGTCGGGTTTGTGGTCAGTCCTGCCGAGGACAATGTCACGCATCGGCTTGTCCTCGCTGATGACCATGCGCCGCATTTCACTCTCGGGGAGGGCACCACAGTCACCGAACTCCAGGCGCTTGTTGATATAAGTTTCTCTTAAGCGCAGGAGATTCTCTTCCGCCTCCGGATTCATTTTTCCCAGCAGTAGATTGCGCGTGTTCTGCGGATCAACACTGCAATCATAAAGTTCCTCGACTGCCTTCGTGGGGCCCGCGTAGTGCCTTTGGGGCACACTCATGTCGTCACCCTTTTTCTTGGCAAAACCGGTGATTTCATCGCGGATCTCACTCAGGTCAGAGAAGACCGAGGGCTGGTTCCAGGACAAGTGCGGGTGATAGTTGCGGATATAAAGCCAACGCCTGTCCCGCACGGAACGGGAGCACTCAAACACCTCATCCACCCGGTCACGAGTGCCATAGACGATCTCACGCCGCGGGGCTCCTTCATTGACAGCCAGGAACGGGATTCCCTGCATATACGCAGGCACAGGCACCTGCGCCAGTTTCAGCGTTGTCGGGGCAAAATCAATAAAGCTCACCAGGCTGTCGGTCACCCCACCGGGCTTGGTGGGTCGCAGGTGCTTCCATTTCTCCGGTATGTGCACGAGCATCGCCACCCGCATGCCACTGTCATGCAATAAGCGTTTGTGACGCGGCATGCCGGACCCGTGGTCCGAGTAGAAGCACACGATTGTATCCTCGGCATGCCCGTCCTCCTCAAGTTGCTGCAAGATTTCGCCAACCCGGATATCCATGGCGGTGACACAGTCGTAGTAACGCGCTATCGTCTTGCGCACCAGCCGGGTGTCCGGGTAATAGGGAGGCACCGGCGCATCTTCGGGATCATGAACCTGGCCCGGGGAAAGCCTGGACTGCACGTGTTTCTTGAAAGCGCTGTATGGCCAAACCATGGTGCGCGACTGGTGGCTGGTCATCAGGTTAAACACCGCGAAGAACGGCTGCCCCCCGCTGCGCTCCTTGCTGCGCCAGTGGGCCTTGGCTGATGATTCGTGCCAGGATTCCTCGATCAGACGCCCTGAATCACTGGTGTTATAGTCGGTCTTGACGTTGTTGGTGGTAAAATAGCCGGCACTGCGCAGGTAAGAGGGGAAACCCTTTACCCCCTCCGGCAGGGGAAAGCCCGAACGCATCTGGTTGGTTCCGGTCGAGACATTATACATCCCGGTAATCAAAACCGAGCGCGAGGGCGAGCACACCGGCGAGGCGGCAAAGGCGTTGTCATAACGGGTGGCCCGCTTGGCAAAGCGGTCAATATTGGGTGTGATGGCATAAGGATCCCCGTAACAGCCGAGCGTGGGACTCATGTCCTCGGCAGTAATCCAGAGGATATTGGGTTTCGCTGAACCGGCCTGCTTCTGCCCCTTTAACTCACGTGCCCGGATGTTGCGAAACCTGACAGTGCCGCCTTTCCCGTGGTGCTGAATGCCAAAGTAACCCTTGAGGATCTGCTTGTGCCTGATGTCAGCGACAGGTTTGCCGTTAAGCCATGTCCTGATCCTTGGACCCACTGCGCGCACCTTGAAGTGATTCCACTGGTCCGGCTTGAGCAGCCCCTTGACCCTCGCTGTATATTCAGGCCCGTCTTTTCCTGCCGGGTAAAGCCAACCGCCGGTGCCGATACCATAGACCCCGGCCGGTTTGCCCCGGTCAATCTCACACTGGTAGCCCTTCGGTTTGCCTTTCGCGCCAATACAACGAAAAGCCAGGCCGGAATTAAAGCCCTCCTCGGCAGGCAGCAGGACTTCAAGCTCCACCTCAAAATCTGCCATCTCCACCTTGGTGGTGACCCAGCAGTTGGTTTTCGACAGCAGGTGCAGTTCACCGTCCCTGGCCTCAAAGGAAACCACGGTGCTGCGGGGTGTCCAGCCATCCGTGGTCTTGCCGTCAAAAAGGTTCACCCAGTCGCCATCGGCAAAGGCAAGCGGCGAGAACAGCACGGAAAGAGCAAATAGCTTGATTGTCATCATCGCCATTGAGACTACCTGCCATTGCACTTGCTGCGCAAGCGCTTGTGAACCCGCCGTGGAACATTTACCTTGAATCCCGGAAGAAATCAGCCCCTATGGGACCCGGTTTTCTGTGCCGAGAAGATCGTTCACGGCCCGGTTGGCAACACGGACAATGTATTTATTGGGTTGCCTCTGCTTCACTGCGTCCTGCAATGCCTTGAGCGCCGGCCTTGCTGCCTCATCCATCTCATCAAGGACAATCGCCGCTGCCAGGCGCCCCCACTGATGACCGGATTGCAGTTCCCGGACAAGGACCGGCACCGCGACCTCCGGTTCCCCCAGGCGTGCAACCGCACGCGCGGCACCAATGCGCACACTCGGTGAGCTGTCCTTCATTGCCTCCTTTGCTGCCGCCATTGCCCCCTCGCCGGCCTCTTTGCCGATATTGCCGATGCCGGTCACGCCCCAGTAGCGAACCGCGGAATCCTGGTCCCCGGAAGCCTTGAGCAGGGCCGGAAGGGCCTCAATCCCCTCGGAAGCCTTCGTTGCGCTTGCCACAAGACGTTTAAGGACTTTTGTCGAGGCACCTTTCTTGTTGAGAATCTCAAACCGGGAACCGGCAGCTTGCTCACGAATTTCTATCTCAGCCTCCGGGATAAGGCCAATATCGCCGATCCTCCTCTGCCATTGCGCCAGGGCCTCACGCATTTCTTTTAACCGACCGGCATATTTCGAGTCGCCGGCAAGGTTGCGCACCTCGTGCGGGTCTGCCTTCACGTCATAGAGTTCCTCAACGGGTTTACGCGGGGCTGAGAACAACTTGCCAATCCCTGTCAGGGTTCCCTCGCGCTCAGCACGGCGGATTTCCTTCATTGTCGCCCCCTTCTCCGGCGTGTTCATATACTGATAGTAGGGTTTAAGCGGCTCAAAGTTGCGAATATAACGAAAGCGGCTGCCACGCACGGCGCGAATGATGTCATAACGCTCGTCCATGCGGTCACGTGCCCCAAAGACATAATCATGCGGCGCGGACAAATCCCCGCCAAGGAAGGCGCGTCCCTGGAGGTGGGAGGGAACTGCAACCCCGGCCAGGTTGAGCACTGTTGGGGCAAAGTCGACCGAACTGACCAACTGCTTGTCAATCACCCCACCCTGCACGCCGGGAATTCTCACTACCAGGGGAATATGCGTTCCCGACTCGTAAAGCCAGCGCTTCGCCCGCGGCAGACCAACGCCGTGGTCAGTCCAGAAAAAAATGATGGTGTCCTCATAGAGCCCGGCATCCTTCAGCTCACTGATCAGCTTGCCCGCCCAGGAATCCATCGCGGTGATCAATTCATAGTTGCGCTTCCAGTCCTCACGCGTGACCGGCGTGTCCGGATAATAGGGTGGCAGGGTTGTCAGCTTGGCCGCATCCTGGCGCTGGGCAGCGGATAGTCCACTGGTAACCGACTTGTACTTTGATGCCGAGGCAATGCCGCTCTCGTGACAGCCTGTGAAGTTGAAAACCGCGAAAAAAGGCTGCCCTTTGCCCCGTTTTTTCCAGTGCGCCCTCGAGTTGCACTCGTCCCAGATCTCAGACTTTGACGGCCTGGAAAACTGGTAATCTGTCTTGGAGTTGTTGGTGCAGTAGTAACCGGCCTTGCGCAGCAGCAGCGGGAAAGGCTTAAGCCAGCCGGGCAACACGGCATTACAGCGCATATGGTGGGTGCCGATGCTGTTTTGGTACATGCCGGTGATAATACCGCTGCGGCACGGGGCACAGACACCGGCAGAAGTATAGGCATGCGTAAAGCGGATCCCCTCCGCAGCCAGGCGGTCAACATTCGGCGTGATCGCGTGCGGGTCGCCGTAACAGCCAAGGTGGGCATTGATATCCTCGGCGGAGATCCAGAGGATATTTGGCTGAGCCGCCGGCGCGGCACAAATCACCGCAAGGACGGCAACCGCGGCAAGGACGTGAACATGTAGAGGACTAGCGGATATTCTCATGCAGTTTGACACCCGCTTCAGGGGTAATCTCAATTTTCCCGGGGAGGTTGTTCAAGGCTACACCATTGCGCTGCCCTGTGCCGGAAAAACGCACCGCACCCCTTGTCCGTGGTGCCTTACGGCTGTCGGCAACGATGCAGCCGGTGACCTGGATGTCACTGCAGTTGCCGGCATCAATGCCGTATGGCACGCCATCAGTAAAGACACACCCGCTCACCGCGATCCGTCGGCAGTCCTCCAGTTCCAGCAATGACGCGCCGCTTGCCTGCCCCTCTTCTGATTCATCATGAAAAGTGCAGCCGCAGATGGTGCAGTCCTCACTGCCGACAAGGCGCACACCGGTTCCCGAGGATGGAGTGTGTCGCCGGAAGTGATTTGACCCGACCGTAATCAACCGTGAATGCTCAACCAGCAGGTTGCGCTTTGTGCATGAATAGATGGTATTGCCGCTGAGCGTCACCCCGTAAGCCCCGCTCAGGTGCACGTTGTTCTCCTGCGAGCCGATGACATTGCCGGAAATGGCAATCAGTCCCGGGGGACGGCTGGAATCACCCTTCTCGAGGATGCGGATATTCGCACCGCCCGGGGACTTGGTGGCCTGGATGGTGTTTGATGCGATGGTCACCTCGTTGACACTTGCCTTTTGCGCGGTGGCATCAATCCAGATCTCCGCCGTCGGCTCAGAAGGAAGTCCGCCATGGGACTTCGCGTTATTATACTCGATGTCGTTGCCGGTGATCTGCAGGTTGCGCACCTCGGAGCCCTCGATCCGTATACCGCCAAGCCGGTTGTAGCTGATGTGTGAATTTGAAACATTGACCTGGTGCAAATTGACGCCGTCCAGATACAGCCCAACGCCGGTATTGTGATAGAGATGACAATGGGATATCACCACATTGCGGTTGCGCTTGACCAGGTGGATACCGTGGCGCACGCGGCGCACCATGACTCCCTCAAACACCGCTTGCATCGTCTCCACCAGCTCAAATCCGTCTGCCTGGGGATGTGCTCCATCAAGTGCAATATTACGCACCGTCGGCATGCGCTCGTCCTTCCAGACCCCGGGTTTCACGCTGCCCGGGTCGCCGGTGCCGCCATGTGTCCCGGTCAGCCGGAATGCCGGACCCCCGCCGGCCATGACCACTGTGGATGTTCCCGCCTCACCGCTAATCGCGCAGGGTCCCCTTCCTGCGAGGGGAATCCCGATGGTGCCGGAAATGCGGTAAATGCCGGCGGGAAAATACAGGACACCATCGCCCTTCTCAACCGCGTGGCGGATGGCCCCGGTATCGTCAGTGGTGCCGTCGCCCTTGGCACCGAATTGTCGCACATCACTCATGTCAGCCATTATGGCCGATTTCATGACGACATGAAAACCGTAAAACCACGATACCCATTGACTCCCTCTCACCACGGCCTGTATTCTTTGCTCACCTCAGCAACCAACCCGTGATGAAAAAGACCCTTTTATTGTCAATTGTGATCCTCTTTGCCGGCAGCATCTCCCTGAGCCGTGCCGACAAAGGGAAACTGCGCGTGGGATATGCCCAGAAACCGCATGAGGCCGCAGCCGAACTTGATGCCATTCGCAAGGCGACGCCGGACCTGGCAGACTGGGAAAAACGCCGGGCCACTGTCATCGCCGGCATCCTCGCCGGCGCAAGGCTGACAAAGCTCCCGAAGCGCACACCACTCAACCCGCGTTTCGTGAACAAGCGCACCCATGAGGGATACACGGCGGAAAATGTCGCCATTGAGAGCGCGCCCGGGCATTTCGTCACCGGCACGCTCTATCGTCCCACCAACTTCGACGGCAAGCTGGCCGGCATCCTCTGCCCGCACGGGCACGGCGGCCGATTCAATGAGGCACGCCAGGCACGCTGTGCGGTGCTGGCAAAGATGGGGGCTGTGGTTTTCCAGTATGACATGGTCGGCTACGGGGATTCAAAACTTGTCGGCTGGCACCATAACAAGACACCGGAAGTATTGCGGCTGCAGACCTGGAACAGCACGCGGGCACTCGACTTCCTCATTGGCCTGCCCGGTGTTGATCGCAGGCGAATCGGCATGACCGGGTGCTCCGGCGGCGGCACGCAGACCTTCATCCTCTCGGCAATCGATACGCGCGTGAGCGTGTCGGTTCCCGTCTGCCAGGTATCCGCGCACTTCTTCGGCGGCTGTGTCTGTGAGAGCGGTATGCCCATTCACTGGAGCAAGAGCCACAAGACAAACAATGCCGAGATTGCCGCGCTCGCGGCCCCCCGGCCACAGTTGATTATCTCCAACGGCAAGGACTGGACACAGAAGACGCCGGAAACCGAGTTCCCCTTTGTGCGCCATGTCTACGGGTTGTTCGGGGCCGGTGAGCGACTGGCCAACGCGCATTTCCAGGAGGAGGGACATGATTACGGCACCTCAAAGCGCATGGCCGCCTACCCGTTCCTCGCCAAATATCTAAAACTTGACCTTTCCCGCGTCACCGGCAAGGACGGCAAGGTGGACGAGTCGTTCCTGACGGTCGAGACCCAGGAGACAATGATGGTGTTCAACGGCAAATATCCCGCTGGGGCCGTGCCCCCGAACACCCCCCTCAAGTAAGCTTACTTTACCCAGGCAGGCACCTCTCCATCACCTGTGGATTTGCCCTCCTCGAGAATCCACGCGAGATTGAAACGCGCAACGGCGGAACCGCCCTTTGGTCCTCCCTCGAAGTGGTGGAAGATCATTCCCTCGGTAACCGTGCCCGGGCGCCCGGAGGTAATCGAGGAGTAAGCATGGGCCCCGGCAAAAACCAGCCGCTTCACGGGCCATGTCCTGCCACCGTCAAAGCTTGCCCACACCGTGCCGTGATGCCGCCCGCCCGGGCTGTCACAATTGCTGAAGACCAGGATGTCGCGTCCCTTCACCGCCAGGCGGGTAAGCCCGCCCATGCAGCCGTAGTTGGTGTTCTGGGGGCCGTCTGGCAGCACCTCGCAGAATGTCAGGTCCTTCCAGCTCCTGCCGCCGTCAGTACTGGTGGCGGTCCAGCGCCGGCGCGGGTTGGCTCCCTCCTCGGCCCAGTGGCGGCGCGAGTTGTAGTAGATGGTGCCGTTGCTCAACTCGGCCAGCGTTGCCTCACCTGTGCCCTTGGCGGGGAAAGGGTCACTTGTCTGCCACGTCTTGCCGCCATCATCACTGAAGATGGCGTTGGTGTAGTGCTTCGGCCAGAGAGACCGGTCATTCTTGCCGGCATAAAAGCGCGAGGGTCGAATCAGGCGTCCCTTGTGCTTGCCGTGGCGCAGCGTGATGCCGTGCTCGTTCATGTGCATTGATGGCGCGTTACCATCCGGGTCCGGCTTGATATTGGTCTCGATCTTCTGCCACGACTTGCCGTCATCGCCGCTGCGATAAACGGAAATGGGGGCAGGAGGATGACGATCCTCCACGAAGGCGATGATGTCGCCATTGGTTTCATTGACTGTCAGCCCGCCGGTCTGGAACCCCGGCCTGGCAATGACAATCTCCTCTCCCCATGTCTTGCCACCGTCCTCGCTGCGTCGCGCACGCACGTGGCTTGTTCCCCAGGTGGCAAGCACGGTGCCTTTCATCGTCACGACAATGTTGCCAAAGCGTTCACCCTTGAATACCTGCTGGATGTGCAGGGAAGGCTTGCCCAGGAAGGGGGTCAGCTCTCCCTCGACTCCCTGCCCCCTGAGACCGGCAGCGAGAAACAGATAACAGAGGACTGGAACGGCGCAGTGAATTTTCATCGGGGCAAGCATAGGTTGCAATCGAGCGCATGGGGAAGAAAAATTCCCGCAGCACAGCAATTTTCCCGGGGTCCCCTGTCTCCGGGGTTACATACCTGGCCCTGTTGACGGAGCAAGGCACCGCCTGCGCCGCCCGGTGAAAAACGGAGGCTTCTTTGCAAGCCCCAACTGAAAGGCGCCGGGGGCTCAACGATTCGCATCGTTTAACCCTCCGGCGCCCGTGATTGTTTGTCTGAAGATTTACTCCAGTTGGGTTCGCTTATTGAACCAATTCTGATATGCGATACCAGGCGGATCCTGCTGGCGGATCTGTATCCGTATAGTCAGGCCCGTCGACATCATCGTCAAGCTCTTCCCAGATCGGCAGGTCAGATGAACGCTCGACTTTATACTTGGTGCCGGGCGTGTTGCTGAACGTGAAGGCTATTGATTCAACATTGGCTGTTGTTCCAGTTGTCACGATATTGGTGATCACGAGAGGAATCGGATCTGACTGCAGCACCCCGTTGGTGAAGACTTCACTGACTTCACCAGCGTCCAGGGCTCTACTCCAGACTGCCACTTCATCCATGGATCCCCTGAACTGCTCGCTGCCGCCATTGCGGGCACCGACAATCAGGCCGTTGCCGATGTTCGGACGGTTCTTGTTCCACTCGCCGTCCTTTACGCCGTCGAGGTAGATCTGGCCGATCCTGCCGGCGTTTCCGGAGTAGGTCCATACTGCATGGATCCAGCCGTCAGCGTCGTTGTCCAGGTAGCCGCCACCATTCAACTTGGTTGCGCCATTCTGGTCGGCACCCCAGTGAGCGTGGTGCAGATACATGTTGTTGCGGATACCGTGGTGAATCCCCT
>JAYGGE010000091.1:0-2445 GCA_046581505.1 Verrucomicrobiales bacterium
ACGATGACGGCATTGTTGATATCGTCGAGGAAATGCTTGCCGGCGACCTGACCACCCTCACTGACGGTGACGACGACAATGACGGCCTGGACAGCCCTGATGAGATCAATACCCATGGCAGCAATCCGCTGAAAGCTGACAGTGACGGTGACAGCCTCAATGACGGGGATGAAGTTGACAATGGAACCAGCCCCATACTTGCTGACACTGATGGTGACGGACTCGACGATGCTGCTGAAATCGCGGCGAACACTGATCCGCACGACAGTGACAGCGATGATGACTGGTTCAATGACGCTGTGGAGGTAACCGCCGGTTCCGACCCGAATAATGCAAACAGCACCCCGGGGGGCTCAGGCGGCCTGACCCTGCTCGGTTACTGGGACTTCGATGACCCCTCCGACCCGTCAGTGGCCGTCGACGAGAGCGTCTTTGCCCAGCACGGCGCGATCATCAATGGCGCAGCCTTCTCTGCCAATGGCCAGGGCCGCTCAGGAGAGGATGGCGACTATGCCATTAACCTCTGGGGCGCTGGCGGACAATCAGTCAAGATCGACAGTGATCTGTTCAACGTTGCCGGAGGCAAGGACTCCATTGCCTTCTCCTTCTGGCAAAAAAATACTGTGCTGGGACAAAACACCACGAGTTTCATCATGTGGTCGCCAAGTGTAAACCGGGCGATGCACGCACACGTGCCCTGGAGCAATGGCCACATCTACTTTGACGGCCCCAATTGCTGTGGCGGGGATGTCCGCATTAACGGCCTCGGCAACATCGTCGCCAATGAGTGGCACCACTACGTGTTCCAGAAGGACGGCCCCCTCAAGCAGGTATGGAAGAACGGCGTGAAACTCCTAGATGGAGGAGGACAACTGGCGCTGCCAACCGATATCCAGGAATTCTGGATCGGCAGCGAGAGGGGAGCCAACAGCGCACACGGCTACATTGACGAGTTTGCCGTGTTCGACAGTGCGCTGACCGAGGAGCAGATCGCCGAACTTGCCGGTGGAAAACCGGCCATTGAGCTGGTAATACCCCCCGTGGAACTGGCTATCATCGAGATCAATGCCACCAGGGGGGAGGGGCTCATCACCGCGCTGGAAATTACCTTTGCCAGCAACAAGGGCATCCCCTACGCGGTCGACCACAAGGCCACACTTAACCAGGAATTCTGGGAAGAACTCGACGACAACGTCATCGGCACTGAAATGACCACCATCTGGCAGGATAATGACGCTGGCAGACTTGCTCAACCAAATGGGTTCTACCGCTTCCGCACCCCCTTTTAACCATAATATACCCCAACCATCACGCCTGCCGGTAAATCTATTGCCCGAGCAATGCCTTCACCCGGTCCGCGGTCAAGCCCTTCACCGGCAGCGGGAAGCCAAGGGTGTCCCCACTCGGCTTGAATCCGCCGCCGTCAACGTCGACAAAAACCGGGTTGTTGTAGGCGCAGGGGTTCATTGAGCTCTGCCTGCTGCTGCCAAATCCCTTGCTTAAATCAAAGCCTTCCCCGAATGCGACCACGATCAGGTGGGCATCCCGGCTTAGCCCGACCTTGATTGTTTCATCAAACTTGACGACTGCATTGGAAAACATGTCCCTGTGGGTCTTGCGGGTAAAATTGAGGTCCTTGCGCTGCGCACCGTTTACCAGCACCTGCACGCGATCAATGTCGATCCAGTCAGTACACCGCACCTTGACCTTGAGTTCCACCTCGCCGACCTTCGCTGGGCATGCTCAACTGTCACGAGTTCCGCTTCCTGCCATAAAGCATCTATCATCCCTCCACCACCATTCAAGACTTATCATGAAAACCCTTATGCAAAGAACCCTGGCCACTCTCAGCGCAACAGGTGCCCTGCTGCTCACTTCATGCATCGACGTCAAGCAGGACATCTGGATTAATGCCGACGGGAGTGGGCGGCTGATCCTTGACATGGGTATCTCAAAACAGGCCCTGGAGATGCTTAACAGTCTCTCACAACTCGGGGGCGAGGATGCCGGGGAAGGAAACCCTTTAACCCAGGATCCTGAAAAAACAGCCTCAGACCTGAGGAAATCCGAATATGTCACTGACGTGAAATGGGCGGAGAAGGAGGACGAGAAATACAAGCGCCAGATCTACACCGTCGAGATCAGCGACATCACCAGGATTGGTGAGATCATGGAGGAGAATCCTTTAAGCAGCTCACTGCAGGAACTTGCCGGGGATAATGCCATTGCCGCCGCGGAAGGTGACGAGTTCTCCATCGAGAAGACCGCATCAGGAACCTATAAACTAAGTGCCGTGTCCAAGGGACAGCAGCAGGAGGACCAGGACCCCATCCAGGCGCTCATGATGAAGCAGATGTTTGGTGACGCGAAACTCACGGTGCGCGTGCATGCCCCGGCAATCAGCCACAACGGAGAAAAACAGGAAGACGGTTCCATCCTCTGGGC
>JAYGGE010000185.1:0-9213 GCA_046581505.1 Verrucomicrobiales bacterium
GTCCCCTCCACCGATGTCCCCTCCACCGATGTCCCCTCCACCGATGTCCCCTCCACCGATGTCCCCTCCACCGATGTCCCCTCCACCGATGTCCCCTCCACCGATGTCCCCTCCACCGATGTCCCCTCCGCCGATGTCCCCGCAAAACAGTCAAGGAGTTCCTGAGGCGATCATTGCACCTTTGGCAAGAACCCAGGGATGGGCCCGCTTTCTCTCAATTCTCGGGTTCATTGGATGCGGGCTTATGGTGTTGGCAGGACTGGTGATGATGGTGGCCGGGCCGACAGTATTTGGCATTCCGGGTGCGAATGTCGGGTGGATCTTTATCGGGTTTATATACCTGGTGTTGGCGGTCCTTTATTTCTTTCCAGCCCTGAAGCTCACCCAATATGCCAGCCGGATAGCATCCTTACGGGAAAGCCATTCCGAGCAGGATCTTGTCAGCGCACTTGATGCGCAGCGCTCGTTCTGGGCCTTTGTTGGGATTATGGCGATTGTCACCATTGGCCTTTACCTTTTGGGCATCCTAATAGCGATTGTTGCTGCTGTTTAGAGGACAAGACATGGTCTCTTTTGTTTGATGCTTTCAGCAACAGTGGTGATTACAGGATAGTCGTGCGGATAGCGCGAACACCTTCAGGGTTGAGCCCCGTGGTTTGTTGTGGCTCACATTGGAGCAATAATCATTGCGCGCTCGGCATGTTCCCTTTAAAGGGGCAGGCATGTGTGAGGGGCTGTGCGGTGACAGGATGCGTTCATTGGAACGCGTGAAAATCCTGTATTGCGTCCTGCTGTCCTTCCTGCCAGCAATTGCATTTGCGGCGGGCAAGCAGGGTATTGTTGAGGCTGACGGGAGACCGAATGTTGTTTTTATTGCCATTGATGACCTGCGCCCTGCGCTCGGCTGCTATGGTGACAGGGTTGCGGTCACGCCGAACATTGACCGTCTGGCAGGGCGCGGGACAGTGTTCGGCCGCGCCTACTGCCAGCAGGCGGTATGTGCCCCCTCGCGACTCTCGTTGATGACCGGGCGCCGGCCGGACAGCACGCGGGTCTGGGACCTGGGCACGCATTTCCGGGAAGCGTTGCCGGAGGTGATAACCCTGCCGCAGCATTTCAAGAATCATGGTTACACCACGCGTTCCATCGGCAAGATCTACCATGGCAGCGGCAGGTCATCCAGGGATAAGCCATCGTGGTCGCAGGCGCCGATCCATGACGAGGTTCGCGATCCCGCGGTGCGTTACGCAAGTGTTGAAAATCTCAAGGGCAAAGGCCTTAAACGGGCGGCGGCAGAGTCCGCTGATGTGGCGGACAATGTCTACATCGACGGCATTGTCTGCGAAGCATCACGGACGGCACTCAAGGAACTGAAGCAACGGGCCAAGCCGTTTTTCCTTGCCGTGGGTTTTCGCAAGCCGCACCTGCCGTTCTGTGCACCAAAAAAATACTGGGACCTTTACCGGCGCGAGGCGATTCCCTTGCCGGCCTCAATATCGCATCCCGAGGGGGCGCCGGAACTAGCGGTTCGCAGTTGGAGGGAACTGGAAGGCTATTCCGACATTCCCGCTGACGGGAAAATCAGCGGGGAAAAAATCCAGGAACTGCGCCACGGCTACTACGCCTGCATCAGTTACGTCGACGCGCTGCTTGGAAACTTGCTGAAGGAATTAAGGATGCTTGATCTTGAGGAGAACACCGTGATCTGTCTGTGGGGAGACCATGGCTATCACCTGGGTGAGCAGGGCTTGTGGACCAAGGCAAACAACTATGAGTTGTCCACCCGGGTGCCCCTGATCCTGTCTGTTCCCGGCCAGGACAATCCCGGTTCAAGGACAGATGCGCTTGTTGAACTGGTTGACATTTACCCGACGCTTGTTGATGCCTGCGGGCTTGAGGCTGTGCAGGGAGTGGAGGGAACAAGCCTGATGCCGCTTTTGACAAAGCCGAAGCGCCCCTGGAAGGCGGCTGTCTTCAGCCAGTATCCGCGAAGTTACAAGGGGCATCGCTACCGCGGGCATGGTGACATCATGGGCTACGCCGTGCGCACAAAAAATTATCGCTATGTGCAATGGCGGGACTGGAAAACCGGCAGCGTCCTGGCGCGCGAGCTCTATGACCGGGTGCGTGATCCTGGAGAAATGCACAACATCGCAGCAGTTCATGGCCAGGCCGGGGTGGTGGACAGGCTGGAAAAAATCCTGGCCGGGGGCTGGCAGGCCCAACAGGTGACAGGCGGGCGGTAAATATTTTGGCGCACATGAGGCATGCATTTCGCGCCCGTGAAGGCAGGTGCAAAAATTTAGCGTGATTTCCGGGACGGACGGATGTTCATTTCAGCGGTGAAACTGCCGACCTTCGTTCTTCTTCCCTTGTCGGTGGCTGCCGCTGCGCCGGGACCGCAGGGTGAGGTTGGTACCAGGGCGGAGCCGAAGCGCGTGCAGCGCCTGCAGATTACCAGGCCGGGCATATACGAGAATTATCTGGTGGACAGCAACTGGCAGGGCGGCAATCGCGTGAAGGTGAGTGCCGACAACGTAACCATCCGCAATTGTGAGATCCGCAATGCATCGGGAAATGGCATCGGCGTGTTTGGCAGCAAGGTGGTGATCGAGAACTGCCGCATCCATCACATGCTCGCCGGCAGTTTCAGCAGCCAGGAGGATGCCCACGGTATCACCGGGCGCTGGGGAGATATCACCATCCGCAACTGTGACATCGGGCTGATCTCAGGGGATTGCATCCAGTTTGACCCGGATCGCCGGTCGACCGGGCGTGTGGTCATTGAGAACTGCCGGCTGTGGACCGGGCCGCTGCCGGCGGATGCGGCGGGTTTCAGGAAAGGGCAGCGCCCGGGTGAGAATGCACTGGACACCAAGACCATGGCTGAGGGGCCGCGTGCACAACTGGTAATGCGTGACTGCATTCTCCACGGCTGGAAACAGCCGGGGCAGATCAGCCTGATGGCGGCACTCAACCTGAAGGAAAACGTGCAGGCAACAGTGGAGAACTGCGTGTTCTTTGACAATGAGGTGGCGTTTCGCCTGCGCGGACCAACCAGGCGCGGCGGCGCATGGGTGAGCATCACTAACTGCGTCATCTACAGCACGGCAGTGGGCGTGCGTGCGGAGGATAGCATCGCCAATCTGAGGATTCACCGGCTCGGTTTTGCCCGGGACGTGAAGCGCCGGTATCACACGCCGGGTTGTGATTTTGGTGTCGGTTATGAGAACACCGGCCAGTTCCTGGCACCGGCACTGAAGGAAGCCCTTGCCAAGGGGGTAAAGTAACCCTTTTCAGTTTCCTTAAATGCACTCTATAGTTAGTGCGATAAGGCATTATCGGGGACAGTCCCTGAAGATCAGAAAACATCATGAGAATAAAGGCAGTAATGTTCGTGGTTACTGCCATTGCATTGTTTGCATGCGGGAATGCGCAGGCAGGGTGGTCAAAGTACAATGCGGCCCTGAAGCGAACCGAGCATTTTGACAATTCAGGCAGGAAAACCGGCTGGTCGAAGTACAATGAAGCACTGAAGCGGACCGAGCATTTTGACAAGTCAGGGAGAAGGACAGGGTGGTCGAAGGAAAACACGGCCCTGAAAAGGCTGGAAAGCTATGACTCGCACACGGGAAAGACGGGCTCATCAAGGTATAACGCGGCGTTGAAGCGCACCGAGTATTTTGACAAGTCCGGAAAGAGAACCGGGTGGTCAAGGTATAACGCGGCGCTGAAGCGCACCGAGCATTTTGACAAGTCCGGCAAGAGAACCTGTTGGTCAAAGTATAATGAAGCCCTGAAGCGGACCGAGTATTTTGATGCGCATGGGAAACGCATGCCGGAGTGGATCGGCAAGCGTTAAGTCTTGTCCAGTTAACTGGAGCAGTAGCGCTTTGTGATGATGCGCGATTAACAGTAGAAAACACATGTGTTCCAGCCAAATAAAGAAGACGGCATTCATGCTGTTATTGCTGGGAGCCCCGGTAAGGGCCGATGATCCTGTGATCAAGATCATCCGGGTGGTGAGGCCTTTTGGGGCACTTAGTTTGCGAATTCCAGAAGATGCCCTGCGTGCACGTGTCACCGGCTCTCACGACCTGCAGTCATGGCAGCTGACGCAGGCCTTGCCCACCGGGGAAGGGGAGTCCTGGCTGGAACAGCCCGCGGGCGGCTGGCGCAGCGAAATGGAGGTCTTCCTTCGTGATGAGAAAGAGCATTCTTTCTTCAGGCTCGAGATTGAGAGGGAGAATTCTGACGCATGGCAACTTACCACGGTTGACAACACGGCGACTGTCGGTCTGTTCACCTCGCTGGCGTTTGATCCCGGGGGCAACCCGGCCATTTCATATAACGACAGTTCCAGCGGTGACCTTAAATATGCGGTGCATGACGGCGCAGGCTGGATTGTTTCCCTGGTGGACAGCGAAGGGGATGCCGGCAGTCACTCTTCGCTTGCCTTCAACCCGGACGGGCGGCCTGCGATTTCATATTATGAGGAGGATCCCCACAATGACCTGAAGTATGCCTGGCATGACGGGAGCACCTGGAGGGCAATGCGCCTGGATTGGCAAGAGGATGTCGGCAACTATACTTCGTTGGCCTTCAATGACGACGGCAGTCCGCACATATCGTATTTTGATGCCACCAACCGGGCCCTGAAATATGCAATTCATGACAGGGTTGGCTGGCTGGTAACCACGGTGGATACAGCTCAAGGAGAGGGGCAAACGGGCCTGTTTACTTCGCTTGCCCTGTGTCCTGACGACCGACCGTCCATTGCGTATTATGCCACCAATGATGTTATGAATAACGGCGTGCTCAGGTATGCCGAATTTGACTTGATTAAATGGAACATTGCCACGGTTGAGGGTGGCGGCAGCAACAGGCATGTCGGCACCTATACCTCCCTTGCTTTTGATCCCGCCGGCCGGCCGGCTATTTCCTACCTGGAAGGGGTTAATTACAACCTGCAATACGCTGCGAATGACGGCTCGGGATGGACTTCAACCACGGTGGACAGTGATGGATTCATTGGCCTGTATACTTCCCTTGCCTTCGGTGCCGCCGGCCGGCCGGCAATCTCCTATTACGATTTCATCAATGATACCCTGAAATATGCCCGCTATGACGGTTCAGAGTGGACTGCGGTGACAGTGGACAGCACAGCGCGGGTTGGTATTTATACCTGCCTTGCCTTTGCGCCGAACGGGCAGCCGGCCATCTCGTATTTTGACATCACCAACAGCGCGCTAAAGTTTGCCATCAGGGGGGGGTTGAAGTGAAGGTTGTGCCAGCGCTGGGCGGGGATATTTTATCAGGCTCGCCGCTTGCGCCAAATGACAGGTAATGAAGGCTGCATTGATTACCCTGATGCCCGGAGTTTTGTTCTGTGCGGAAATTGCCGCGGAAGATCAGGCAGTGAAGAATGCAGTCGATCAACTGCGTTCAATTGGTGTTCGTGTTTTTGAGGATCCCGGGACCGGCAAGGTCACTGAGATCGTGGCCAACGGCAATGGCAGGATACGCAACAAACATCTGGAGATTATTGCCCTGTTTCCCGGGCTGACAGATGTTTCACTGGAGGGCACGCAGGTGGATAGTGAGGGGATCCGTCACCTTAAAGTGTTGAAGAGAATTGAATGGCTTAACCTTTTCCGTTGCCCGGTTGGTAACCAGGGACTCAAACACCTCTCGGCGATAGGGAGTTTGAAACTCCTGCCTGTTGGCAGTGCCGGGGTGACTGATGCCGGTCTGGTGCATGTCGGTCGCATGAAAAACCTGGAATATCTCGGGCTGCGCGGCAACGAGGTAAGTTGTAAGGGATTGGTGCATCTTGCCGGCCTGAAGAATCTTAAGGGACTTCATCTTGGTGAGACAAAGGTGGGAGACGCAGGATTTAAGCACTTGGCCGGGCTTCGTAACTTAGAGCAGTTGTGGCTGCATGACACCGCGGTATCGGATGGTGTGATTGATCAGTTGGGGAAATTCTTGAGGTTGCGTGAGATTGACCTGAGAAACTCGGCAGTCACAGTTGAAGGGGTTGCCAGGCTACACAAATTGCTGCCGGGATGCAAGGTTCGCCATTCACAATGAATGCGCAGCTTGAATGCACTGGGCAGGCGATAAGCAGTTGTTTCTTTACGAAGCTGCTCATTTAAAAATGTCTTCCTCGGAGATCTAACCCGGCGGCCATTCCAACTGCCGCCCGGCGAGTAAATGGACATGAAGGTGAGGGACGCTCTCCCCGGCGTCTTTGCCGTTATTGATGACAAGGCGAAAGCCCTTATCAGTCCCAGTTAAATCCAGGTCGCGGGCGATTTTACCGGCAGTCAGCAGTAGATGGCCAAGCGTGGCCCTGTCGTCTTCATGTGCCTGTTCAATCCGCGGGATGGCTTTCTTTGGGATGATCAGGATATGATGAGGTGCCTGGGGATTAAGGTCTTTGAATGCAATCGAGATATCGTCTTCGTGGACAATATCAGCAGGGATCTCGCGCGAGATAATCCGTTCAAACAATGTTTCTTCGGGCATCTATATCAGTTGCCAGCACCCGGGTCATGCCGGAGAGCAATTCGATTACTTCAGAATGAGCCCGATATCACCCTGACGGAGATGAATTATTTCACCCGCGATGAACTTATCGATTTCAATCGTCAATTCTTCACAGGCATTATTCCAGCGGTTTGCACGACAAAGGTGTTTTACCGCTTTGCGCAGGCCAAAGCAGAGGATCTGTGAGGCGCCGCAACGTTCACAGTCCGTGAGGCGTACATGCAACTGCCGGAAGAACTCGAGTTCAAAACTGCTGCCGGCGTTGCGTGCGATATCAAGCAGGGAAATTCTTACCGGCGGCGGGGTAATCTCAAGGGTTTTGGCAATGTCATCACAGCCAAGGTAACTGAGAACATGTTCTATCTTGCAGTAAAGTTCCTCAATGGTGATCGTGTTCTTTGGAAAACGATGACGGAGATATTCGATGACCGCGCGCGTTATGTCACTTGCAAAGAACCAGTCAGGATGCCCTGCCTTGACTGCTGCTTTGGTGATCTCATCAGAAAGCCAGCGTGCTTCGTAGCTCACGACTTCCTGATTTCCGAATTTTAGGAGGGGTAGTTGATCTGGTATGCAGACCATTTGATAAATGAACGGTTGGGAGCTAAAAGGATGGTTTGTTGGTTGCGCCGACAATTTTTGCCTGATTGCCGGATATAATGCAAGCTATTGACTGAAAAAATCCGGGTG
This sequence comes from Verrucomicrobiales bacterium, assembly GCA_046581505.1. Classification (GTDB taxonomy): domain Bacteria; phylum Verrucomicrobiota; class Verrucomicrobiia; order Verrucomicrobiales; family DEV007; genus CACIUL01. Next base: position 7,243 of record JAYGGE010000185.1, read on the forward strand.
CTGATTGTCGGCTGAAGGTCTTCGCTCCAGTGACTGGATTTCCTCAATGAACTCACCGACTTCCTGGAACTGACGATAGACTGAAGCGTACCTTACGTAGGCGACAGGATCGATGGTTTCGAGGCTGTTCATTACGCGCGCGCCGATCATCTGGGTTGGGACTTCACGCATTCCCTCAATTTGGATCCCCGAGATGATTTCATCCGCAGCACTTTCAAGAACCTCAATACTCACTGGACGTTTTTCACAGGCTTTCACCAGGCCGTCGAGTAACTTGTTTCTTTTGAAGGACTCACGGGCACCATTGCGTTTTACCACCAGGATGTCACTGTGCTCTAGTTGCTCATAGGTGGTGAAGCGGTAACCGCAATTAAGGCACTCGCGTCGCCGGCGAATTGCCAGGGCGCCCTTTGCTTCACGCGAATCGACGACTTTGTCCTTCAGGTTTCCGCATTTAATACACTGCATGCCTTAAGAACCCAGTGTGTCGCATTTATTCGTTCAAGGTCAACTTACAAAGTTGCTGCTGATGATGCACAATTAGTACTATTTTCAGAGTTTTAATACTTCAGCAAATGGCACATAAAAATTTATAAGTATTACCATGGTGCGAATTCCGCAACAAAGGGAACCCCTGACGTCGTATAGAGTTTAATGCTCCAGATATTCGACGAACCTGAGTTTTCTGGGAACTTTAGTTTTTTGCCAAGTCGAGCCGGCCAAGGCAAGCTACTCAATACGAGTGAAGTGGTAGCGCAAGACCTTGATAGGGAGTCCTTCAGGGACATCAATACTCAGGTCAAGTAAGTGTTCATTGTCTCCCTTGAACTCAATACGTGACCGGTAGGTTGCAGGGTATTGCCGCACAGGATCGTAGTTTTCTCCGCTCATCTCCAGTATATTGCCCTCGGCATTGAAGTGTCCTTCAAAAAGGTAGAGGAAGGGGGCCGTGGAGTCTGTCCAGGTGGCAATGTATTTTTCTTTCACCGGGTCGTAGCCCAGAGAACCGTTACCGGATAGGGGAGAGCCCATCATATCGGCTTCAAAGTGACTGTTGCACCAGAGTTGTCCCAGCATTTGCCCGGTTTCGGTTCCATCCACCTCGATTGGGGCGGCGTCGCCGCCCATAAAATAGCAGCATTTAACCTTCCATTCTCCCGTTTTGCGCTGGATTTGGGAGTGCTCGTCGGAGGCTCCGATTGTTATTTGTGCGGGTTGATTGCTGTCAGGCATTATCAGGTCAAAGGCTTTGTTTAAGAATATAGGAGCTTAGCGGGAAGGTAGACGGTGCGTCGATTCTTGAATTCTGTATTTTTTTTTAAAAAAAATCTAAAGAGTTCGGTATTGTCAGCAGGTCATTCGCTTGGCATTGTTTGCGGCATGAGTTGTATATTCACTACTTTAAGGTTTTTGGCCATTGTTAGTTTTATCTTCTTATCGGGGGTATTACTCGGGTGCAAAAATAATTTCCTGGGAAGCAGAGCTTCGGAGCCGGCAATTGTTCCTTTGGTTGAGTTGCCAGTGCCCGGCATTGCCGCGGGAGGTGGCCCCGGGATAGATCAACCGCGATCAGCCGGGACTGTTCGAAACCCGGCCCTGAAGCCTATTACTAATATGGCAACATCAGTCTATGTAATCAAAAAGGGGGATACGCTGTGGAGCATTGCGCGTTCACACAGGACATCTGTTCTTACATTACAAAGACTCAACGGGATAAGTGATGCGTTTATTCGTTATGGAGATGAATTAAAGGTTCCCGCGGCAGGGGCTGCATTGCTTGCTAAAGAACAAAAAGAACGACCCGTGGTGAAGGAGCCCTTGCCCTTGCCCCTGCCCCTGCCCGCGGTGAAGGAGCCCGCGCCCGCGGTGAAGGAGCCCGCGCCCGCGGTGAAGGAGCCCGCGCCCGCGGTGAAGGAGCCCGCGCCCGCGGTGAAGGAGCCCGCGCCCGCGGTGAAGGAGCCCGCGCCCGCG
>JAYGGE010000003.1:0-16591 GCA_046581505.1 Verrucomicrobiales bacterium
TCAGGGCGATGCCCTGAGGCGGAGAATGAATTTGCCGTCCGGCGCGAGGGCATCAAGAAGATGAACCTCGACGCGGTCGATTCCCTCCCCGTAGAAATCCTCTTCGATGTCTATTGTGATGTGCGTGTCGTCTTCCGTCGCCGTGGCCCAGCTGGCCAGATCCGTTGAGTATTCAAGTGCAGACGAGACGGAGATTGCTGCCTGTTGTGAGCGCGGGTAGGAGATGACGATTTCACCGGGATACTCGTTGCCGTCTTCGATGTGGGCGGGAATATAACTCCACTCCGGCAGCAAGTCCCCTGCGTCAGCAAGGGCATTGGGTGCGCCAAGGGCAAATGCCAGCCCGTTAGCTGCCCCGTCTTTGTTCGGGTCGGCATCGAAGGCGGCATCCGTGCCGGACAGGCCGGATATGTCCTGCACCCATTCATCGAAGGTGATGGTAGAGGGGTCGGCGACCACGGCAATGCTGCCGTCCGTCGCGAGGCGGTTGTCCCAGAGCAGTCCGGGAGCTGGCACTGGCGGGTCAATGGCCTTTGATTGCCCATTGGTTAACGGCCGATTGAAAATTTGGAATACCTGTCCCGGTGCATATGGGCCGCCGATGTTGGCGACCGTCACGGTGCCGGTGTTGTCTCCTTCTATGCCCAGCACCTTTACTTCCAGTGCGCCGTTGACATTTACCTTGTCGCAGTTCGGCAAATGATCAGGATCGACCGCCACCTGCAGGTCGCCGTTGAGTGTCAGGCTGGCCATGAAGGTGAGGGAACCGAGGGCAGATTCAGGTCCCGGGGACAGCTTTGCGTTGCTTGCGATGACGCTATGCCCCCCGATGTAACCGGTTCCTCCCAGGGTGCCGCCTTTGTCCACCAGAACCTCGCTGCGGGCGAGCGTCCCGGTGATTTCCAGACTGCCGTTTTCCACGACTGTGCTCCCGGAGTATGCCCCGTCATTGAGGGTGAGTGTTCCGGTATTCCTGACCTTGAGCCCGCCCGCGCCATTGATGCCGCCGGAGAACACGGTCTTGTTCTGTGATGCCACGGTGAGGGTCTTGCCGTTGAGGTTGATGGCGGTGTCCACGGTCAGCCTGGTTTCAGAGGAAGTCATCCAGCTTTGGTCGGTCTGCAATCTTAGCTGGCCGTTTCCATGGACAGTGAGGTTCTGGACACTTTCGGCCATGTCAATGCCCCCCTCGAAGAGCTCCAGGATGCCGTTGGGATCCTTAATTTCAAGGTTAACGTCCTTGTCCAGGCTTTGTTCCAGGCGGATCTGGCGCAACTGCTTGACCACGGGGCTGCTGAAGCCCGGCTGGTTTGCCCCGGTGAAGGAGTCATTCCAGACTGCAACGGTGTCCGGTGCGTTGGGCTGCGTATTCGAGGCCCAGTTCGTGTTCTCATACCAGAAGGAGTTGGTGTTTCCTGTCCATTCGGCGGTGGGTATCCCGCCGGCGATGGTAATGGACCTGCTTAATTGTGCAGTCTTGCCCTTCATGTCCGAGACATGTACACCTAAATTGAATTTACCGACCTTGTTCTTGGTAAAGGTCAGGCTGGTGGCACTGGTGTTGCGGGGGATGCCGCCGTTGCGCCACATGCAGGCCACCTCGTCGCCGTCGGGATCGTTCCCTGTCACGGTGACGGTGAGAGGCTCCCCGGCGGGCCATGTTGCTGGCGCATCCCAGGTCGGCTGCGGTGCCCGGTTGCCGGCGAAGGTTCCGCGGTTGATCTTTACGTCGATATACTCGTTTGGTGAACTGCCGCCGCGCCCGAGATTGGTGATGTAGACCTTGCCCGCGTTATCGACAAAGGTTTCCCCGGGCTGCAGGGCCTGGTCGTCGGTGCCGCCGGTTCCCTGGTGCAGGTCAAGCAGGACGACACTTTTGCCGGGTGAGCCGCGATCCCAGTAGAACACCAGGCCCTGGCGCATGTGGTAGTTCTTTTGATTAGGGGAACTGTGTTTATTCAGGAGCCTGGAGCGGTAGCCGATCCAGAAATACTTGTTGATTGAGGTGGTTCGCTTGACCCGCAGGGCGCGCTTGCTGTTTACCTTGGCGATGTCCTTCTGGTCGAAATTGTAGAGGCGCCTGGTGTAACTGCCGTTGGAAGAGATGTCGTGACGGCCGGTAATCCAGTTGCAGCGCCACTTTTCATAGGGATCCGGGTCAATGCCCCCGCTTTTCATGAACTGCCAGGGGTCGTTTAAAAGTTCTCCCTTCAGTGCGATCGGGTTGTTGCCGGTCGGGACCCATCGCCGCTGGTGGCCAAAGTTGAAATTGTGGCCCATCTCATGGATGGTCGAGCCGCCGCTGCTCTTTGCCCAGAACCGTTTGCCGCCGACAGTGGCGTGCGATCCCACCGAGCCTCCGCCGAAGTAATAGCCGACAATGTTATAGCTGTTGGGGTTGCGGCCTGCCCTGTTTGCCCTCAGGTCGGCCTGGGTTGCCATTGCCGAGGCCGAGTAACTTGCGCGCTTGCCCAAGGTGACTTCCACCGTGTGGAAGACAACGTTGAGTCGGCCGAAAGAGAACCTTTCAAAGTTACTCTTTGCCGCCTGCAGTTTTCTGCCAATGGCCTCCAGGCTGGGGGCATTATGGGCATCAGAAAAGTCAATGCGGATGCCCAGCACCCTGATATTTCCCGTGGTCTTTGCGGCATTTGCCAATGGTGCAGCCAGCAGAGAGGCAAGGGCAAGCAAGTGCGTGATCGCCGCCGGCCGAGCGGGAATGGGAAATATTCGATTTAAGGTCAGTTGCCGGCGCATTATTGTTGCTGTGGAAACATCGTTTTTATAATAGCTGACATGCCATTTTTTCCGAGGCAAGGAATACCGTTGAATGGGGAGTTGGCGTGGTTTGAGCCGCCTTACTTTGCGGGGAATCGGGTAAAAATGCAATTTGAAAGACGTTCAGCCTCAATCACCGGTATCTGTTGCATGCTTCCAAGCGCAGTCACAGTCCATTCACTGGGTCATCGCCGGGCGTGTCCAGTCCCTGGATTGATAGTTTTCTGGTTTTTCCGGCTTATTAACTGTCAGCGTTTCATCGTTTTGCGGGTCGAAAAGCGGCCAATTATCGGTTCTAAAAGGTGAGGCCGGGATCCCTTCCCTGTTGTAGAGCAGGTTGCGCTGCGAGGGATTCATCGCCCACGCGTAACGGGCTGCCACGGGATTGGGAACTTGCGCTGCGGTGAGCACCACGGTGTTACCTGTGATTTCAGCCCGGGCCCAGTGCCACTTCCGGTCCTTCCCGGCGACAGCGAAGGCATCCAGTCGCCCGGACCTGGCGGTCATCATCCCGCTGCCGATTGAATCGAATTCCAGAACGATCCGGTTGCCTTGCAGGGACTTTTTTATGAAGCGCGGGCCCGAAGCGATGATATTTTTCCCGTAGACTTCTTTCAGTGCCAGGTAAGCATGCCGGGTACCGATAGGTTTCTTGTTTTTCGGGTGCAGCGCGATCGCGTCACCAGTGTCGATTGAGACCGCCATTGCGGTGTTCGCTACATCGGCGGTGACCAGGCGCATCATTTCACGGTTCACTGCCCAGGGAGACTCAATGCCTTCCACGGGTTTTTCCTGCGACGGATTCCAGCTGGGAAGCTGGGTGAAATAGAAGGGAAAATCCGCCGCCACATTACCTTCCGAGAGCTTGTGCCAGGAGGAGCGGTAGAACCTGATGAGTTGTGCCAGCTGCTTGCGGTAATTGAGGGCCTGCGGGACATCCTTGGAGTTCCTCTCGCCCTGGTACCAGATGGCTCCGCGGATACCATACGGGCGGACGGGATGAACCATGGCGTTAAAAACATGGGAGGGATACTGGTGCCCGAGGAGCGCGGGCCTGGTGATGGTTGGGGGAGCCAGGGGCTTGAACTTGTTCTTCATCGTTTCCCCGGCAGCGATCTTTGTCCTGTATTCCCTGAGTTCCTTGGCGAAGTTTTTCAGGGCTTCCTCTTTGCTGAACCTGCGGGAGAGTTTCCCGTAATTTTCCATCGCGGCCCTGGTGCGGGGATCATCGGCTTGAATTTCCTTCGGCATCCAGCCCTCAATTGGTGTTCCCGCATAGGCCTGGACAATGATGCCCACCGGGACACCCAGTTCCCCATGAAGTTTCCTGCCGAAATAATACGCCACCGCTGAGGCGGCGGCGGCGGCGGCGGGATTGCAGGGAGACCACTTCGCGAGCAAGTCGCGCGACTCTTTCAATGGTTCATGCCAGTGCTCGCGGGAGGATTTGAAAATGCGGAAATTCGGGAAGTTTGCCGCCGCTGCTTCCTCCTCGGCGCCAAAGGTATTTTTCAGGGCCCACCCCATGTTGGATTGTCCCATGCACAGCCATACCTCTCCAATGGCGACATTGTTTATTTTAATCGTGTTGGTGCCCTGAAGAAGGAGATGATGCCCGGTGCCTGCTCCCGGGGTTTGCAGCATAATCTTCCATTCCCCCTGACCGTCAGCAGTAGTTGTTTCCCTTGCTCCCCAGCTTGCCTCCACTGTTATTTTTTCCCCTGCTGTGGCAAATCCCCAGACGGCATTCCTGGTGTTTTGCTGCAGGATCATGAAGTCACCAAACAGGTTTGGGACATGCAGTTTTCCTCGTGCCGGCGAGGCGGAGACAAGGGAAATAAAGCACAGCAACAGGTTGGTGATTTTCATGACAGGGAAGTGCAGAGGCACTGTCTGGAGGCAATAAAGTGCATGGTATAGGGGTCGTGACGGGGTGTTGTGTGGTTCAGCAATTCTTGAGCAGGCATTGTTCCACCAGCTCCCGTGCTGCTTTAGCTTGGCATTCAATCTTCTTGTTCCTGAAGGCGTTTTTTCCTGCAAGCAGAGAGTATTTGCTTGCGACAGCCCTGAGTAGGGACGAAATTATTATTAATATCATGAAAGCGATCCAATTCTTTTTAATAATTCCCGTTTTCCTCCTTGGATGTAAGGATTCTGTAAAGGAAAAGAACTCGGCATCCTCGAAAGAGCTCATCACCTCCTTGACACCAAAGCAAGCCAAACCCAATGGCAGCGAAAACACCGCAGGGAGATCGGAAGGATCGGAGGAGATCAAAGATTTAACCTGGAAGTATAAGTTCGGTGATGACGGGAATGGCAATGTGCAGCAGGTAGAGATTGCTCTTACCAGATCGCAGGCGAAGGAGGTGAAGGGTGAACTTATTATTCCCGGGAAGATTAACGGGGCTATTGTTGAGGTCATTGGTGAGGGGGCATTCATGGATGCCAACCAATTAACCAGTGTGGTTTTGCCCGTGACCACAACACGAATTGAAAGCGGGGCGTTTTATAATAATAAGAACCTGGAAAAGATCGCCATACCCGATGGAGTTACCTACATAGGGGAAGGGGCATTCTATAACTGCACTGCGCTGAGGTCCATTACCATACCGGCCAGCGTCAAGAGCATCGGCATGCGTGCCTTTGCGGATTGCGGCATGTTGGAGTCGATTACTTTCCTGGGTGAGCCACCGCGGCTTCTTGATGAATCAACCCAGTTTCAAGGCACCAGGGCCTGGGTTTATTACAATCCGGATTTTGAGGGCTGGCATGAAAAGTTCGGTGAAAGGCCCACCCGCCCGATTGAACGTCCTTGAGGTGGGATTCACCATTTTTCATGGTTAAGTGTTGGTGCCGGAGAGGCTCATTCGGAAGAAATATTCGGAATAGGGCAGTGCTCCATCATTCATGTCACGGACTTCGCCCGTGCCCTCGAAGCCATAATTTTCGAAAAATTTGTGTGCGGCTGTAAACCTGGTGTCTGACCAGAATTCAACCCGCCGGTATCCCTTTTCACGGGCCCATTGAACAGCCCAGTCCATGAGCCTTATCCCATGTCCGCCGCCGCGAAGGGATTTCTCAAGATAGAGCCGGCGGAAAGTGAGCAGACCGGCCCCGGGATCAATGGGGAGGGCGGCATGGCAGCCGACAATGTGGTCCTGCCCGTCTTCAAGCACGACAAAGTCACCTCCCCTGCCGCAATATTGCCCTTCAATTTCCAGCAGGTCGCTGTCAGCACCGGTTGTGTGCATTACCTCGCCGTATTCGCTGTAAATGGAATCAATGAGTACGATGAGTGCCGCGGAATCGTTGTTTGTTGCTTTACGAAGATTCATGGCTCAACGAGCTCGACCTTGAGCCGCATGAAGAAATTTCGCGAGCCGATCGCTTCCTGTTTCGGCATGTGAACAACGCTCAAGGCATCACTGCCAGGGTTTATCTCATGTATTTCAGTGAATGCGGCACCTGAGTTCCATGTTTGCAGGTCTGCTGAAACCTCGACGGTGGCAATTACATCGGTGATCAGGGAGAGGGTCTGCCGATGGCTGAAGAGCAGGTTGCCGTTTATCCACGTGTAATTCATCGCCTGCAGATTTTCGGCGGTGAACGGATTGAGACCGGTAAAATACTCAAGCAGGTTTTTACGGAGGTCGCGGTCGGGGTCGGCGTCGGGAGCGGATACGGAGGCGGGAGCGTCCTTTTGGAATCGGCGGTGGACCCACTCGGGATAGGTGGAAACGCGGGTATCAAGGGTAATGTCCCACGGTTGGTTAACATTTGCCACCACCTCATGCGGGCCAGTTCCGTCCATGTCACCACGGCTTACAGTCATCGCGCCTTTGCTGCCGTCAACGTTGTTGGTGCCGGTGTCGACCCAGTAGACCTTGCCGGCGGGGATATCAAGGGTCATGCCGTGCGGGGTATCAAGGCCTGTGTAAAGGTCCTCAATCAGGCCACCGCTGATGCGTCGCCGCTGTATTTTGCGCGCATTGCGATCGCACCAGTAGAGGTAGTCGCCACTCGGGTCCAGCTTGACACCGCGCGTCTGGACCAGCCCGCTGACAACGGTTTGGATATCTGTCGCATCGGGAAGATCCGCCCGGAAGATGTTGCCACCCGAGAAGTCGCCCCAGTAGATTTTTTTGTTTACCAGGTCCAGATCAAGGTAGTAGGGCCGTGTTGTGGCAATCAGCGTTTCGCGGCCACTGCCATCGTAGTTGGCACGTTCGATTCGGTTGTTGTTGCGATCGCACCAGTAAAGTTTCCCTGCCTCCCGGTCGAGGGCGAGGTCGGCGGGGAAGCCGAGACCGGTGGTTATAATTGCCCCTCGCCCGGAACCGTCCAGGCGGGCACGGTAAATGATGTCGGCACCGTTGTCAGCATAGAACAGGTCATTGCCGGCGATGTCGATTGCGATGCCGCGGATGTTTGAACCGGCTGAGGGGATGAGGGTTTGTAAACCGGAACCGTCAAGGTTGGCAATCCGGACGATTCTGGCGCCGCGATCGGTAAACAGCATCTTTCCAGCACCAGCAGGCTGGATGAATCCCAGCATGCAGAGGCTGACATGGACGATGAGGCGCAGTGACATGGCGATGGAGAGGCCCGGGGTTATCAATCCTAGCTGATTCTGCCGGGTATGGGAAGGGCGGATCGGTGCAGGATCCTTGAGAATGACGGGGTATGCTGGCATGGTCTGCTGATGGAAGAGGAATCCTGGAGCGCGCGGGAAGCACACTGGTTGCCTGATCAGGAAGGGTTGCTTTCAGTGCGCACAACGGTGTTCGTCATTGAACAGGGAGTTGATGTCTCCGTGGAACGGGATGGCAGGGACGGTGATTGCCTGCATGCCATCGCTGAGAGCTCAAATGGCCTGCCGATTGGCGCTGGGCGCATTTCTGGCGGGGGAAAAGTGGGAAGGATCGCGGTGCTTAGGGGATGGCGCGGCCGCGGGGTGGGTAGCGCGATTATTAATGAACTTCTCAGGCAGGCGCAGGTATCCGGAATGTCCCGCACCTACCTGCATTCGCAGAGTTCGGCGGCGGATTTTTATCTTCGGTTTGGCTACCGGCCAGAAGGGGATGAATTCCTTGAGGCGGAAATTCCGCATCTGAAGATGGTGCGAACTGCTGATGACATTGGATGAGTCGTCCGTTTAAGCCCCTGTGAATTCCGGGTCAGGCCCTTAAAAATTGAAGCATATCTTCGCGCACCGGGGTGATGCTTTTATATTCGGCAACTGTGTCAGTCGTCTCAGGCGACTCCAAGAGGTGAGGGGAGGGAGACTCTTCCAGTGCCGTTTGCCGTTGCCTGATCAAAGAATCATGCTCTTCGCACCCAGCAAAGAACGCGCGTGCATCACCGGGACGGGTCCCGAAGCTGAAACTGAAGTCGCGATCCGGGAAAAGCCCCTCTCAGGCGGGTTGTTGGTTCGTGGTCATAGTTGCCGGCAAGGCGGGATTATGGTATACGCGATGCTTGTCTCCGGTGCAATTTACTTCACAATACAGGCAATGGATTTCTGGTCAGCTGTATTGATGCTCATCATCATCATGGATCCGCTCGGCAATATTCCCCTGTTCCACTCCGTCCTTGCGTGGGTCCCGGAGGAAAGCCGGCGGCGGGTGATGGTGCGTGAGCTGTTTATTGCGCTGGGAGTACTCACGACTTTTCTTTTTCTGGGCAATCATATTCTTTCTGTCCTCGGCCTGCAGAAACCGGCAATCAGTATCGGTGGTGGAGTTGTACTGTTCCTGATTGCCATTAACATGGTGTTTCCGCAGCACGGCCTGCGCGCGAATACCGAGAGGGAGGATCCCTTTATCGTGCCGTTGGCGATCCCCTTTATTGCCGGGCCCTCGGCGATTGCCGCATTAATACTCATGGCCAGTCGTGAACCGGGGCGCATGGGGACATGGATGGCTGCCCTTGCTGTAGCCTGGGCGGTTACCGCCGCACTTATCCTCGCTTCCAAAAGGATCATGCGGATCATCGGCCAGCGCGGCTTGCGGGCGGCAGTGAAATTAATGGGCATGCTTCTTATCCTCATCTCCATCCAGATGATCCTCAACGGCATTCAGGAATATCTTGGTTAGCTTTACACAAGGAGGGAACAGGGTGTTGCATGCGTGTTCCCTCACGGCCGTGAATAGAATTGCTAATAGTGCTTGTGAGGGATCAGCAGATAATCCAAGTTTAAGTTGTTGTGCGTTCACTGGCAGGCATTCTTGCAGTATTTTCTGCTGTTGTAAGCGCAGGTGTCTCTGCGCAGCCGGTGAGCTTTACCCGTGACGTGATGGCGGTATTGTCGAAGGCCGGATGCAATGCCGGCGGATGCCACGGCAACCAGAATGGCAAGGGGGGGTTCAAGCTCTCGCTCTGGGGTGATGATCCCGCTGCCGATTATCAGGCACTGCTTGAATCAGGCAAGCGGGTGAACAGGGAAGATCCGCTGGCGAGCAGAATTCTTCTCAAGCCCACCTTGCAGGTGGAGCATGAGGGGAACAAGCGCTTTGCAATGGATTCCAGGGAATACCGGATTCTTCTCGACTGGATCAGGGCGGGTGCTGCGAAGGATCAGAATGATGTTCCCTCCCTTAGCTCGGTCTCAGTATCGCCGGCATTTGGAATGATCACTGCGCCGCAGGACTCGCTTGCCCTGAGAGTTGAAGCAACATTCTCAGATGGGCAAAGGCGTGATGTAACACGCTGGGCGGTTTACGAGACTTCCAGCCTCACAGCGGAGGTTATGGATGACGGGCGACTGAAATTTATTCAACCGGGAGAAACAACGGTGTTTGTGCGTTACCTGGGGGCAAGGTCGTCAATGCGCGCGGCGATGGTTGCTGCCCGCTCAGACTATCACTGGCGCGGTCCACAACCCTCCAACGCAGTTGATGCGCGTGTTTTCGCAAAGCTTAAAAAGTTCAGGGAGAACCCGGCATCGCTTTGTGATGATGCCACTTTCCTGAGGCGTGCTAGCCTGGATATCACCGGGACGCTGCCCGGTCCGGATGAGGTGAAAGAGTTCCTGAACCAGGAGAATCCCCGGAAACGCGGGCAATTAATCGACAGGCTGCTGGCATCCCGTGAATATGCCGATTTCTGGGCGTTGAAATGGGCAGACCTGTTGCGGGTGGAGGAGAAGACCCTTGACCGCAATGGTGTCGAGAAGTTCCACGGCTGGCTTCGTGACAGCCTGGATGCAGACATGGGACTCGATCAGCTTGCGAGTACTATCCTGTCGGCGACTGGCAGTACCTACAGTAACCCGCCGGCGAATTACTACCGTGCGCTGCGCAGGCCTGATGAGCGCGCCGAGGCGACAGCACAGGTGTTTCTGGGCAGTCGCCTGCGTTGCGCAAAATGCCACAACCATCCCTTTAATGAGGTGAGCCAGGATGACTATTACCGTTTCGCCGCGCTTTTTGACGGGATTGATTATGAAATCATCGAGAACAAGCGGAAGGATAAACACGACAAGCACCAGTTCCTTGGTGAACAAAAGGTCAAGCTGGTGGCGCTGGATCAAATTGAAGCGAAACTCGTTCTAAAGCATCCGCGGACAAAGAAACCGCCTGAGCCCGGGATGCTTGATCGTGAGGCACCGCCACTTGTCTCCTATGAGCAACGCCTCAATGAAATGGCGGCATGGGTCACCGGGCATCCGAATTTTGCCAGGGTACAGGCCAACCGGATCTGGTTCCACATGACCGGCCGGGCGTTGATAGACCCGGTGGACGATGTGCGCGATACCAACCCGGCATCCAACCCGGAACTAATGGACCTGCTTGGGCGGGAGTTGCGCAATAATGGCTTTAAAAGCCGCCACCTGATCCGCCTGATTGCAAATTCAAACACTTATCAGCTTTCCGCTGATCCGGGCAAAGCCACGGATGTCGGGACGGTAGAGAACTTTGCGCGCGCCACGGTTCGCCGTTATCCCGCTGAAGTAGTGATCGACGCCGCACATCGCGCCCTGGGTGTGGCCTCAGGATTTACCGATGCGCACAAGAGTCTCCGGGCGGTTGGCATGCCGGGGGTGGAGAGTGTGCATCTTTCCGGCAATCCCGGGCATGGTGAGCGCTTCCTGAAGCTTTTTGGCAAGCCGGCACGGTTGACCAACTCCGACTCGGAGCGTTCTGACGCCACCACCCTTGCACAGGTGTTCGAGTTGACGGGGGGGGAGACTTTAAACCGGCTTTTGCAGCAGCAGGACAACCGGATCGGAAAGATGATCCGGGAAGGCAGGGATGATGGTGAGATAGTCACTGTCCTTTACCGGGCGGCGCTGACCCGGCAGCCTTCAGAAACTGAACACAGGGCGATGTGCGATTACCTGGCTGCCAGCAGTGACCGACGCTCGGCATTTGAGGATATGGCGTGGAGTCTGTTGAACGCGAAGGAGTTTATCCTGAGACGATGAACGATCCTTCCTGCCAGAGTTTTCGTGAAACGGCAATCGCTCGCCGTACCCTGTTGCGCGCCGGGGGCATGGGACTGCTGGGCATGACAATGCCGAAGCTGTTGTGTGCCTCAGGGCCGTCAGGGGTGGGGGGAAAAATCGCGCCAAAGGCGAAATCGGTGATCTTCCTGTTCCAGTGGGGCGGGCCGAGCCAGATTGATATCCTCGACATGAAGCCGGACGCGCCTAGCGAATACCGCTCCCCGCACAAGCCGATCCGCACTTCCTGTCCGGATATCGAGATCTGTGAGCACCTGCCGCGCATGGCCAGGCATATGGACAAGTGCACCGTGATCCGCACGATGTACCACACCATGAACAATCATAATTCGGCCGGTTACTACGCGCTGTCCGGACACGCCCCGCCAAGTGATGACCAGCGCCTGCGTGATTTGCCCGACCTGTATCCCGCATACGGGTCGGTGGTGAGCAAGCTTGAGCCCAACATCGATCGCGGAATGCCGACCTTCGTTTCCTACCCGCACGTGATAGGGGACGGTTCGCGCACGCCCGGCCAGCATGCCAGCTTCCTCGGCAAGAAGTTCGACCCGTTGTTCATCCCGCGTGATCCGAACAAGGGCGACTTCCGCCTTCCCGAGTTGAGCCTGCCTGCCAACCTCACCCTTGATCGCCTGCAGGCGCGGCGCGGCTTGCAGCAGATCATCGACGCGCAGTCGCGGATGCTGGAGTATTCAGGAGAGGCGCGCGGGCTGGACGACTACTACAAGAACGCTCTGGCGATGCTGGATTCGCCCCGGGTCAGGGAGGCTTTTGACATTTCCAAGGAACCCGGGTGGTTGCGCGAGAAATATGGCCGGACTTCCTACGGGCAGGGCTGCCTGTTAGCCCGGCGGCTGGCAGAGGCTGGTGTAAAGTTCACCACCTGCTACTTCGCACAGGGCATCGGTGGGCGAAGCAAGACCAGCGGCGGCTGGGACACGCACGGGTTCAGTGACACGCGGATGTACCCGATTGTCGAGGCCTACCATCTGCCGATTACCGACCAGACACTGCCGACACTTCTTGAGGATCTTGAGCAGCGCGGGATGCTTGATGAAACCCTCGTTGTATGGATGGGGGAATTCGGGCGCACGCCAAAGATCAACAAGAACGCCAGTCGCGACCATTGGCCGAAATGTTACAGCGTCCTGCTGGCCGGCGGCGGAGTTAAGCGCGGGTTTGTCTATGGCAGTTCCGATAAGCATGCCGCTGCCCCGGAGGGGGACGGTGTCAGGCCTGAAGACCTCGCCGCTACCATCTATTATCTCCTTGGCATTGATCCCAAGGCGCACATTTACGACACGCAGGACCGTCCCTTGATGATCTCAAGCGGTGAACCGGTGCTGGAGGTGGTGGCCTGAGGTATCTCCCCGGGCGGGTTAATTCTGGAGGCTGCTCTCGATTTTAAACAGGCGTGTCCCCGAGGCGGTATCCGGTACGCCGGCGGTGACGCGGTAGCGGCGCAGTTCCCTGCCTTCACCCAGTTCGGAATCATCAAACAGGGTAAGCAGCGGGGTGGCGTCGATCCAGGTTTCGCCGTCGGTGGAAGTGAGTAGTTGCCAGTTAACCGAGTCGCCTGCCGCGCGGTTCAGGCGCACTTCAAGGAAGGCAAAGTCCCGGGCCCCGTTGCCGAGGTCAAGGGTTTGAATGCTTGCGTTAAGCAGGGTGGTACCGCCGTCGTGTGCCTTCGGATTGCCGCCAAAGAGGAATTCCTCAAGATTGGTCAGTGCATCACCATCGGGGTTGGAACCGGCAGCGGAGATAGCCGGGATTGCCAGTTCCTCTGTGGTGAAACTCCCAGCCTGCCAGCTCTCAAAGCTGATCCCGTCATCGGAACCCGGATTGCCGCCGGGGGTGGCGCTTGCCTGCCAGTTGTTTGCCAGGGAATGGTCGGGGTTTGACAGCGGATCGGTGAGGGTAAGCGCGAAACCGCCGCCGTCCGGGGCGCTTGGCCATGGCGAGGCATCGTCATATTCAAAATTTCGGATCGTGGAGAGATCAGCAGCGAGCAGGGTCAGCCTTTCACCGCCGTTGGCAAGGTTGGTGCCGTTTTCAAACTTGCCGAGAACGGGCCGGCTGTTGCCGAAACGGAAGGCAAATGCAGCGGGGTTCTCGACAAGCAGCGCACGGGCACCTGATGCCAGGACAATGGAGCTGCCTTTGTTGAAGTCGAAGTCGATGCCGGATGAGAATACCGTGCCGCTCAGGTCAATTGCCTTTGCGCCGATATTCATCAATTCGATGTATTCGAAGTCGTTGCGGTTGTTGTGGCCCGCGGCAAGTTCTGCTTCACTTGGCGCCGAGGGGCGGTAGTGGATCTTGGAGATCACGAGGTTGCCCGCGTCGGCGGGCTCGGTATCGACAAGGAAGGTGGCACGGGTCAATGGCGACCATTGGGTGCCTGAGAACACGCGTGCATTGACGGTTGTTTCAGGGCTGGGCAGAGACACGGGGGCAGAGTAGGTGTTTGCGCTGGGCGAGAGCCCGCCCGCGGCTCCCCCGATTCCTTCGCTGGCATCAAGGGTGGCATGAATCAGCATGTCGCTTGATCCGGCGCTGGTATTAAGGCCGTGGATTGCCAGGGTGTTGCTTCCGCCCTGAAGCAGGTCCAGGTGCTGGGATACCGGAAAGGGCAGGAATACCACGGCATCATTATCACTGTGGCTTGCTGAGGCACCGGCATCGAATGCCAGTGGCGTGCCGGGGCTTCCCCCGGCGTTGCCGCGGGCGATCTCGATGCCATTGAGGTAGGCCACGAAGCCGTCATCATAGCGCACCTTCAGTGTCATTGCGTCATAGAGGCCGGGATCATCAACATCGAATCCGATGCGCATGAGCACCGTCTCCGTTGTGGCACTGTTCACCTGGCCTGAGAAATCAAATGCCTGATCGATCAGCGGATCATATGTGCTGGCGTTGTCGTAACCGGCGCCAAGGGTCCCGCTCGGCCATGAGGAGTCATCAAAGTCTTTGTTGAACCAAGTTGCATCAAGGGTGGCGTCGGTAGGCATGATCGCCCGCTTGGTGGCGTTTTCCGCAATCAGCACATGCTTGGTGACCGTTCCCGACTGTGCTGCGATGCGCGGGTCGCTGCCGTTGAGGGTGTAGTAGATGGTGCCGCCATCGGGGCTGGCTATCGACAGGCTGAAGTCGGCAGGCACATTTCCGCCGTGCCGTGAGAAGTCCGGCGCGTCGGTGGAGGGATACCAGTTCCTTGAACGAAACTGGTTGAATACAATGCCGGTGCGGTTCGGGAAAAAGTTGACATGGCTGCCGCCGCTGGCGGTGCCGAGCATCTGGTCACGGGTGCGCAGCCAGTCCAGACGGGTATAGGGGTTGCTGCGGCCGTTATCGCCCCAGCGTGCGGACTCGATCCGGGTCAAGGGATCAACGGCATTGGCGCGTCGCATGTAGGCGGCGGCGGCGTTCTCGGGGGTAAGAACCCCGTCGTTATGGAAGTGCTGGTGGACGCGGTCGGCAAAGAGAAGCCTAAACTCCGGGTTGGCGATCAGGTTATGGAATACCTCGGTCGGTCCTCCGGAATTGTCCTTGCTGGTGGCATCATAGTTGGTGTTCTCCATGCAGTGCTCGGGATCCCAGCTGTGATAATACCACTTCCCGTTTTCAGATACCCTGTTGTAGGTGGCATACCAGTTCTGGTGTGCCCAGTCGGAATTACCCACGTAGTAGTTGGCGATCATGTAGGAGATGAAGTTCTCGATGTGCAGCACTTGAGTTACTGCCTCGTAGTTGTCCTGGTCGGTCATGTCCCGGCGGGAGAGTGCCAGCATGGCGTTGTAGTTGGTGTTGCTGCCGGCTATCACCGTGCTGGTGCGGTGTTTCATCGCATCGTAGTCGCCGTTGTCGCCACCGAGGTATTCCGCGGCGAAGTTGTCGTCCGGGCGCTCATGCAACTCCGTGATGCCCCACAACACCCCGTTGATGTATAGCAGGCAGTACCTGCCCTCGGGGGAGAGGCCGCCCATCAGGTTGTGCAGGTCGGCGGGGAACTGGTCGTGGGTATACTGGGCGCGGCCGCGCTGGTCAGAACCCCGGTTGTAGTGCCAGACATTGTTGAGGCGATGATCCAGGACCAGGGTGTCGAAACGCCCGGCACGCTCCTTGCCGAAGAGCTCATAGCGCAGGTCGGGCGAGAATTTCAGCCGCATGGACAGCTTGTCGGATTTCCAGCGGCTGGTGCTTGAGCCGCCGACGATGCGCACTGTGCCGTCGACCTGGAAACCGCGCTTGGAATTGGGATCATTGGTGTCGCCTTCCGGGTTGATATACTCGATGGAGGTCGGGCGGTCCACGCCCTCACCGCGGATGTAGATGCCGCTGTTGCCAAACATCACGTTCCAGTCCATCACCAGCGAGACAGTCGGCACGCGCAGGAAGTCCCCGGTTGTGGGATGAATTTCCGGGTTGCTGTGGTTGACGATTTCCGGGTCCATTGCATAGTCCGCTCCGGCGTGACCCCAGTTGGCATGGGCCGGGACAGAGTTGTTGGACTGCTGCAGGACGTCGGCGGGGAAGATGTAGGTATGGGTATCAATGTTGGTTGACTGAAATCCGGCCTTCACGGCCATCGTCCGCAGCGTGGCGGTCGTGGTGATTTCAATGTCGGCGCTTGGCGGCGTGGTATCATCGGGGGCGGTTACGCGGGTACCGTTGCTTGCTGAGGGGGCGGTGCCATCAAGGGTGTAGATCAGCGTGGCGCCCGGGGTTGGGGTGGTGATCGTGGTGGTAAAGGGATTGGCGTAGAGCCCGCGGTCGATAGTGAAGCTGGTATCGGCAACAAAGCCATCGACAGCGCTGGAGTCGTTAGCCGCCCCCGGCGTGGGATTGAGGAAAAAGCCAACGGAGAGCGGCGAGTCATTGCCATAGGCCCCGTAGGAGACGTCCTCGATCTGCTTCGGGTAGAGGGCGAATGCCGAGACGGTAAGAAATGTTCCGTTACCGTTTTCGCGGGTCAGGGCAAGGTGTGAACCTGTGGACTTGTCGAGCTGAAAGTCGGTGTGCAACTCGGCACCCGGGCCGATACGGTCCTTACCCGAGGCGAAGATGAGCAGGAACTGGTTTGGCTGGAGAGTGATGGATGGCAGTGCCCACTTGTTGGGCACCTGCCGGTTGTCGGTGAGGTAGTGGCCGGCCAGGTTGACCGGGGAGGAGGTCGGGTTCCACAACTCGATCCAGTCCGGGCTGTCGCCATCGGAGTCCAGAGGTGTGCCGTCGCTATCGGCCATGAACTCACTGATCAGCAGGTCATCAAGTGTCGGGAAGGTGGGCGTGCTCCCGGCATCATTCGGGTCGTAGCCGAAGGCAACTTCTATGCCGTCCTTGTAGCCG
>JAYGGE010000183.1:0-5834 GCA_046581505.1 Verrucomicrobiales bacterium
TCCTACAACCTTAGTGGAGCCAATCTCGCCGGCGTCAATTTCAGCGGAGCCAACCTGGCCAACACAAATTTCAGTAATGCGGACCTGAGTGGAGCTGACCTGAGTGGGGCCTTGGGTATCGACAGCGCAACCTTCACCGGAGCCACCGTTGATGGGATTATCCTTCCCGAAGGCTACAGCGTGAGCGGTGGCTATGTGGTGGGTGGTGAGCGGCCGGTTCCCTGGTCCTTCGTGCAGGCTCTGCTTACCCCGCTTGAGAACCAGGTCGCTGAACTCTCCCAGCGCCCGACTTTAGCTGAAGTGCAGGACGCACGGGTTGACTCCATCGTCGTGGCCAAGGATCCACAGAGCGGCGCGGTCACCCTGTGCTTTGACCTGCAGAAGAGCGATGACTTCATCAGCTGGATCGCCTATGGCGGCGGCACGCTCAATGACCTTGGCAACGGCCAGTTCAAGGTGAGCCTGCCACTGGGCCCTGGCAAGGAGTGACTGCGCATGGTGATGAAAAAGTAGGATGGTGGCAAAGCAGGGGAAAAATCAGGCAGGCAAAGGCCCTACCGGAAGGCATCAGTTCATCCAGCAGGGTTCCCTGCATGGTGCTGGCAGGCGGCAATGAAGGGGATTATGATGTTTTTTTGATTTTTCCTCTAAGAGGCCTGCCCTTATTGCCGTTACAGGAGCTAAATACACCGGATGTCAGTAAACGGAACCACCGAAAAACGTGAAAAGCTGGTTCGGCGCGCCCTCGAGGAGTTCGAGGCGCGGCTGATCGGCTACGCGGCAAGTATCCTGCGGGATGCGGACCGTGCCCGCGACGTGGCGCAGGATACCTTTATCAAGCTCTACGGGCAGGATCCTGACAAGGTGAGCGTGGCGCTCAAGGCGTGGCTCTTCACGGTTTGCCGCAATCGCTGCCTGGACATCCTGAGAAAGGAAAAACGCATGGAAAACATCGAACAAGAACAAGTGGCGCAGATCCATGACAAGTCAGAGGACCCGTCAAGGCTGGTTGAGCGCAGTGACCAGCACAGTGAGGTGATGCGCTTCCTTGAGCGGCTCCCGGAGAACCAGAAGGAAGTCCTGCGGCTCAAGTTCCAGGGCGAGATGAGCTACAAGGAGATCAGTCAGGTGACCAGCCTGAGTGTCAGCAACGTCGGCTTCCTGATCCATGCCGGCCTCAAGCGCCTGCGCGGGATGCTCTCTCACCAGGCCGCATGATGAGCACACTGAATTAAACCATTTAACCGAGAATTTTTACCAGAATTTACCAGAAAGGAAAAACCAAGATGACTATCAAACCTGATGACCCGCTCCTGACCGCCTACGTGCTCGGTGAGCTTGAACCGGCGGAAAACGCCGAGCTTGAGGCATTGCTCAAGGAGAACCCTTCCGCCGGGGCTGAGGTAACCGCCATCCGCGAGACTGCCGCACTCCTGGAGAGTGAACTGGCAGCCGCGCCGGCACTTGAACTCTCAGACGAGCAGCGCTCGAAGGTGATCACCGGAGGCGATGAGCCCCGGCAAAAGATCATCACCCCCGGCCCTGATGCCTTCAGCCGGACCAGCAGGTGGCTGGGGATTATCGCCGCAGCAGCCTGCGTGGTGGCAGTCAGCACGTTCGGCATCAAGCAGTTCATCCTCGATGAGAAGCAGGGGGTGGCTGACAGCACCGCCAATGACCGGCTCGTTGCCGGCAAGGGCGCAAAAAGCAAAGCAGCCAAGCCGATGTCGTCCAAGGAGGGATTGCTCCTGGCTGCTGAAGATGCTGAAGCTATTGCAGATGTTGCAGATGCTGCAAATCATCCGTTTGAGGTGGAAATTGCCTTAGGCACAGACCAGCTGAAAACGAAGAAATTCCAGCAGAGCGTGCGCCGGCAACCCTCACCCTCAGGTGAAGTAAGCCCTTCTTCAGTCGTCGCGTCTGTAAATGAGTCCTTTCCCAGTTTTTCCGGCGAAGCCGGCGGCGGAATTGCTCACGGCCGTGCAGGAAAAACGGAATTGCTCAATAGCGGCCGCGAGCTTTCCAAGCTCAAGGTGCCGGCAGCCGAAAGGCAGCTAAGGAACAATGGACCCGTGGCTGACAAGCTGGACCGGGACGAGGCTATCAGGGACAGGGAAAAGGAAGTCGAAAAGGCAGTCGATGAACAGCTGCAGGAGCATCTGCAGAAGCGCGCTGATGCGGGCGGCGAGCGCTTCGGGCGCCTTTATGATACGCCCTTTTTCGGGGCATTTGAGCGGCCGCTCTCGACCTTTGCCGTCGACGTGGACACTGCCAGCTACGCCAACGTGCGGCGCTATATCGGCCGTCACGGCCAGCTGCCGCCGGCCGACGCGGTGCGCGTTGAGGAGATGATCAATTACTTTGACTACGATTACCCGCAACCTGAGGGTAGCAAGCATCCCTTCTCGGTGAACCTCGAGGTGGCATCCTGCCCCTGGCAGAAAGGTCACCGGCTGGTCAGGATCGGGCTCAAGGCCCGGGATATGAACGCCGGCAAGCGGCCGCCCTCGAACCTGATTTTCCTGATCGACGCGTCAGGATCCATGAACAGTGAGCTCAAGCTGCCGCTGCTCAAGAGCTCGCTGGCAGCCCTGACGCGCAACCTCACCGAGGATGACCGTATCGGTATTGTGACCTACGCCAGGAACGCCGGGGTGGCCCTTGAGCCCGTGCATGGCGACCTCAAGGAGAGGATCATCAACGTCATTGACGGCATCGGCGTCGGTGGCGGAACCAACGGCGCGGGAGGTATCCGCGTCGCCTATGACCTTGCCGCCAAGAACTACATCAAGGGCGGCACAAACCGCGTGATCCTCGCCACTGACGGTGATTTCAATATCGGCATCACCAACAACGGGCAACTTGCCAGTTTCGTTAAGGAGCGTTCCGAGAAGGACGGGATTTTCCTGACCGCGCTCGGATTCGGCGAGGGCAACATCAACGATGAGCGCCTGGAGCAGATTGCCAACAAGGGCAACGGCGAGTATTACTACATTGACTGCGCAAAGGAGGGGCGCCGGGTGCTGGTGGACAAGCTCAGCTCGACCCTGGTGACCGTCGCCAAGGATGTCAAGATCCAGGTCGACTTCAACCCGGCCAAGGTGGAGAGCTACCGGCTCATCGGCTACGCCAACCGGCGCATGAAGGCCGAGGACTTTCGCGATGACAAGAAGGATGCCGGGGAAATCGGTGCCGGGCACACGGTGACCGCTCTCTACCAGATCGTGCCTGCCGGCGCGGCCAAGGAAGACGGGGCCGTGGCCGCCGTGAAGACGGAATCCAGATACCGCAAGGAGCCTGACGCTGATACCAGGAAGGCCGCCCTGGTGAAAAGTGACGAACTTCTCACCGTCGCCCTGCGTTACAAGGCGCCTGATGCCGGCCTTGAGGATGAGGCGACCGAGTTTGCCCTTGGCCTGCGTGACCCGATGAAGGGCTGGGAAGAGGCGAGTGAGGATTTCCGCTTTGCCGCCTCGGTGGCCGGCTTCGGCATGCAGCTGCGTGAGTCGGAATTCCGCGGCATGCTCGGTTATGACCTGCTGCTTGAACTGGCAGGGGAGGGAGTCGGAGAGGATGAGAACGGCCTGCGTGCGGAGTTCATCAAACTGGTGAAGAAGGCCAGGAAAATCACGAAATGATCCGGAGTGAGCGCAGCACGGGTGAGGAATGTTTACTTGCCCTGCTGCGCAAACTCTTTCACCCTTGCCTGGGACTCGGCTGAGAGCCTGTTGAGCGGGTAGTGATAGACCCTGCCTCCCGGCAGGCGAAGGACGGCCTTTATCGCCTTGCCGTTGGTATTCGTCCAGGTTCCCGGCAGGGGCTTGGGTCCCAGTCCGGCAGTTGCCGTTGTATTCTTTCCGGGTTTCGGGTCATCGTTAAAGAGTGCACCGCCCACGATCCAGTCACGCACCTTGTCGATGTCCCTCTGCGAGAGCTTACGGCCCTTTTGGGGCATCTTGTTTTTAATTGTCGGGCTGGAAAGCACTTCATAGATCATGCTTTCACTAGGATCCTTTGGAATAATGATCCGCCCGATGTCACTTTTCATGTCATCGACATCAATGCTGACACCGCCCTTTGACTTGCCGTTGCCGTGGCAGCGTGAGCAGTTCTTCTTGAAGATGGGAAGAATGTCCTTCTCGTAGACAATTGCCGGGTTCGCCATGGCAGCACAACGGGCCATGGCGAGAAAGCAAACGATGAGGATTGTTTTCCTGCGCGGCATTTCTGCGCTTGGCCCCGGGCCCCCAAGCGGGGTTGCTCTGCGGATTTCTAGCGTCCGCCCCGGTCGCCGCCGCCACGGCCGCGGAAATCAAAACCTCCGCGTCCCCGTCCCGGGTTTTCCAGGATTTGTTCCTGGGCTTCCTGCGGCAGGCCGCTGTCAGGGAGCCATGCCTTGGCGGCATCCGCATCGCTGCGCATCCAGGAGCGGGCCACCTGCGTGAGTGTCTCGGCACGGGTTCCTTCATCTGTAATGGTTGCCGCCCAGGTTGCCGCACTCTGCGGGTCTTCCCGGTCGAGTTCCCTGGCAAAGGAGCTCACGGCTGAGTCACGCGCGGCAGAGGGCTCCATGGTGGCCAGGTATTCACTGGCGGCATTGGCGTCTTTCTGGGTCCATCGTTCCATGGCCTCGGAGTAGGCGCTGCCCTGCGCGCTCTCCGGCAGGGAGGCTGCCCAGTCCACGGCCGACTGCGGGTCAGTGCGTGCGAGTTGTTCGGCAACTTCGCCGATGGCGCGTTTGGCGTAATCCTCCTCGGCGTATTTTGCCACCCATTCCTTGGCGGCATCAATGTCTGAGCGCACGTATGACTCGGCGACCTGGTCAAAGGCCGCGGACTTGAGGTCCCCGTCAGGAAGGGCGTTTGCCCACGCCACGGCGGTATCGATTCCCTTCTTGATCTGCTCATCGGCTATCTGGTTGATATACCGCTGGGTAGGGTCGCCATAGGGTGTCCTGCGCTCCTCACCCTCCTCACCTGCTGCCACATCCGCGGCACGGGCGGCCGCGCGTGCCGCGGCAAGTTCAATGACATAATCGGTGGCAGCCGTGGCATCGCTCTTTGCCAGCCCGCTGATCAGGCCATAGGTGTAGAACCCCTTTGCCCGATCGTCCTCAATGTCGGAAAGCCACTGCATCGCGGCATCAGTGTCGGTGGCAACCCAGCCGGCGAGCACCGACATCACGTTGAACCCGCCGCCGCCCGGGCCACCGCGCCCGCGTCCATCTTCACCTTCTTCACTGCCGGCAGTGGCTGCGGCGATGGCAGCCGCACCGTCGATTTTGCCCCAGGCCTGGAAGAACAGTGCCATCTGGCGCCCGCCATCACGTCCCCTGAGCTTGCCCTTCAGGGATTCAAACATCCCGGGGGCGTTATCCGCGGTCAGGCCCATGAGCATCTGGGCAAAAAGAAAATTCTGCTCAAGGGAATCATTGGAGTTGAGGAACTCGTCGATGAGCTGGTCTGTTGATTTGGTCGTTATGGAGTTCAGGCTGCCTGTTTTTGCCGTCCCCTTGCCTTTTGTGTTGGCTTTGCCTGAGCCAGGGCTGAGCCCGGAAACCGAGTTTCCTCCACTGAGGTTGATGTTGACGCTTGAACCGTCGGCATTCCCTGTGCCATTACCGGATTTTATTTTCCAGCCGGCAGCGAAGCAGCCGACTGCGATTACCAACCAGAGTGCATGTGTGATAATTGATTTGTTCATGGCTTTGAGTATGGATTTTCCCAGGGTTTGTCTTTTGATAATTAAAATGGATAACCCCGGGGACGATTAATCGTCCCCGGGGTTGGAAGTTTTTTACTGTGTTTGTAAAAACCTGTGTTTAGCTGTCGGCA
>JAYGGE010000203.1:0-4763 GCA_046581505.1 Verrucomicrobiales bacterium
CCGGGAAAGTGGTGCCGCTGGCATCGGCAACCAGCACCAGTGCCTCATCAAAACCGGAAGGCCAGAATGCTGAATAGGCATGCGCCAGGTGGTGACCGGGAACAGTCCTCACCTGGGCGGCAACATCCTTTGAAAATTTACCGCGCAGGATCTCGGGAGCCTTGTCAATCCCCGGCATGTTCGCGGTAATTGAAGTCATCCCCCCCAGCGGCACATCCAAATGATCAAGGCAGTAGGCAATGCTTTCGCCCGGGACCTGTATCTGCCCCGGGACATCCGGAGACTGAAGCATGAACCCGACACTGTGTTTAATGCGATCCAGCCTCTCCTGCTCAATAGCCACCACGATTTCACCGTCCCTGACCACCGCAACCGAGCGATCATGCCCCATATTTATCCCCATGTGATATTTTCCCATAACCTTGTATATTGAATCTCCACTGCCTGCTCTGGCACATTGAACCCAGCCCCTGTTTGGAGGGTTGAATTCCAGTGTTTCCGGTATGCAGACGAGCGATCCGGGGAATTATTTAAAAAAAGAAACCTAGCTCGACCCGATCATCTCATTCGATGATGACTTTCCGATTACACATGCTTTTGCCCCGGAATAATCCGACCCGAAATGCATTCACCCCTGACAAGAATACTCCAGATCCGGGTCAAGCCCCGTTCCAGAAAAAGTGAGCTTGAACAACTCGATGGCGGTGGCTGGGTCGCAAAAATCAAGGCTCCCCCGTTGACGGCAAGGCCAATAAGGAATTACTCGCCCTTGTCGCCCGCCATTTCGCAACCCGCAAAGGTAACGTGACAATCAAGAGCGGAACCTCCGGGCGCATCAAGATGGTGCACATCAGGGAATGATCCACATGGGGAAGGATTCCTCAACTTGGGAACTGACCGGAATGCTTACTGTTTCCCGGGATCCAGGATCCTGCGCCTGACCAGTTCGTAACGGCCGCCGGCACCGACTGACTCATAGTCAGGTTTGCCATTAATGACAGGTTTTCTGCGATCATAGAAATGCACCCTGCCACTGCCGACGACCCTGCCGGCCTGGCCCTCGAAAATTAAAGCAGTGCCCTCATCGATACCGATACCCAACAACTGCGGATAACGCCTGACCAGCAAAGACATGTCCTTAAAGCGGTTGCGCTGGGCGAAGTGCTGGTCGATTGCCACCCCCCTGATAAAGCCCAGGCCGCGCTCGTATCCCTCGGCGATAATATCACGGTTACCCAGTGGATTGGCGCGTGCCAGATAATCAGCCTGAATCGATGCCCCTGCCGAACTTCCCATGATGACCCCGCCACGGGCAAGCACATCATGCATGAGGTTCAGCGCCCCGGTATCGAGATAGGCATCGGCAAAGCGCCATTGCCGCCCGCCCCCAAACCAGATGCCGGTTGCCTTGCGCAACGCCTTCAGGTATTCCTCACTTTCCACCTTTTCCCGTGTTCGGCCGGGAAGTATCGTCACTTCTTTAGCGCCGGCTCCCCGGAAGGAATCCGCAATCGATAATTTCACGGGCACCGGATCGGCAACGGCGGTAGGCAACACCACGATGGACGCTTTGTTGCCGCCGGCCTTCTTCATAAATTCACTAATGATCCCGCGCGGCATCGCTCCCCCGCCAATAATAATCAGCGTGCCGTGATCAAGTCGCGGTAACGGCGGCTTCGCGGCGGGGAAAGGCTCTTTACTGCGGGCAATTGCCGCGAAACGCAACGCACTAAGATCGGCCGCCGCGTCCCTGCCTTTTAATACAATACACTTGGCCTTCCTTCCTGTTGCTGCAGCAAGGTGTATCCCGACTTCCCCCCTTCCTGCAACCGTAACCCGCCGCCCGCGGACAATCAGGGCAGCTTCCCCTCCGATTTCATAGCCGACCAGAGACGGTTTTCCACGCAACACCTCAGCAAGCTGGAAATCATCATCCCCGACATCGGCACAAGCATGAATGAGCGAACCGGGAAGCAACCCGAGGCCATCGCCGGCAAACCCGGCACTAACAGCACCACAACCTCCCACCACTCCACCACGCTTGATGACCGCGGTCACCGCGGCCCGAAGCCCCGGCGATCCGAGCCCCTCCTTTAATCCCCTGCCCTGCTGCGCAAGCAGCCAGACACCTGTTGCTGCATTCACCGCAGGAATGATTTCTCCGGGGTCTTCATCCCGTCCGGATACTGCAACCACGGGGACAGGCAGGTTGTTCTCTTTGCATTTGTCCAAAATACGAACGGTCATCTTTTTTGAGGATTCGCCGCCATCAAGGCGCAAAAGCACGACTCGCATTTCCTTGCCGCCTGCCAGTTCATGGAACTTATCAAGCGCCTCATCGGGAAGGCTGCCCCCCGATATCACCAGTGCCCCGCTTATACCGGCCGGGTCAACACGTTCCCCGGCCTCCACCACCGCGACACCGAGACAAAGCCAGGAAGCCGCCAAAAAAGACAAGGGTAATCTCATGCCGGAAAACTGGATATCATGGGGGTAATCATCCGGTATTCCCAGGTGGGTTACAAGTCAGCGTGGAAAAAACAAACAGGATTACCTGCAGCATTGACGATCACCCTCGCCTTTTTCTCCCAGCCTGTTTAACTTATACCCCTGCAATGACATCGCTCTCCCGTTCCCTCCTCATGCTCCTCACTTGGAGCTGTTTAATTTACCCGCAAAATACCCAGGCTGAAAAAAAATATAATGTCGTCTTCATCATCTCCGACGACCTGACAGCAACCGCCCTGTCGTGCTACGGCAACCGGGTCTGCCAGACTCCCAATATCGACCGTTTGGCCGCACATGGAACCCGCTTCACCCGGGCCTACTGCCAGGGGACATACTGTGGCCCGTCGCGGGCCTCCTTCATGACCGGTTACTACCCGCACGCCACGGGAGTGCTCGGTTACAAGAGCCCGCGGCCCAACATCGGCGACCGCATCACCTGGTCGCAGCACTTTAAGGATGCCGGATACTACACCGCGCGAGTTAGCAAGATCTACCACATGGGTGTGCCCGGCGGGATCGAGGACGGCGGCCATGGTGCTGATGACCCGCTCTCATGGACCGAGCGTTTTAACAGCAAGGGGCCGGAATGGAAAGCCCCCGGGAACGGGGAAACCCTCGAGAATAATCCTGACGGGAAAAAGCCGGCGGTGGGAGGAAATACCTTCGTGGTGGTGGAAGCCGACGGGGATGACATGGTTCACTCCGATGGCAGAACCGCGGCCAAGGCGGTCGAGTTGATAAAAAAACACAGGGACAAGTCCTTCTGGCTCGGCGTGGGATTCGTGCGTCCCCACGTTCCGTTCGTGGCGCCCAAATCCTATTACCCCCCCTTCCTTCCCTACAGCAAAATGACATTGCCTGAGAAAGTGGATGGGGACTGGGACGATATTCCCAAGGCCGGCATCAACTACAAGACCAGCCTCAACATGAAAATGGATATCCGCCGCCAGAAAAAGGCTGTCGGCGGCTATTATGCCTCGGTGGCTTTCATGGATGCGCAGGTGGGCAAGGTCCTCGATGCCCTCGAGCAGGCCGGCCTCAACGAGAAGACAATCGTCATCTTCACCAGTGACCACGGCTACCACCTCGGGGAACACGACTTCTGGGCAAAGGTCAGCCTGCACGAGGAGTCCGCGGCGGTACCGCTGATCATCAGCGTCCCCGGTAAAAAGCCCGCTGTTTGTCATTCGCTGGTTGAACTGCTCGACCTCTACCCCACGGTGACGGCGCTGTGCGGGCTCAAGGTGCCGGAACGCCTACAGGGAAAGAACATCGCCCGGACACTCGATGACCCGAAGCACGAGGTCAGGGAGGCGGCTTTCAGCGTCGCCCCGTCACGGAAAGGGTTCCTGTTGCGGGAGGATAAATGGGCCTATATCCAATACCGGGAGGATGCCTCGGGAGGCATCGAGCTCTTTGACATGGAAAAGGACCCGAAGCAATACACCAACCTCGCGCAGGATCCCGGCCATGCTGACAAGGTTGCCGGGTTCAAGACCAAACTTGCCACGAAACTGAAAGCTGTTAGGGACAACGACCTGAAAGCCTTGCCTGCCAAGCCTAAGTCCAAGCCCAAGGGTTAAAGCTTACTTGCCTCCCTTGTTCCAGTAAATCACCACGTTTTTGCTGCCCCTTCCCGCAGCGATGACATCAGGTTTGCCGTCGCCGTTGAGGTCGGCCACCTTCAGGTCCTCACAGGTGATGCCGCCGTCATCAAGCGCCTCAGCCTTCCAGCCGTCGGCACCCGCGGTGTAGATTCGTATACCGCCCTTGCCGCCGCGCCACCCGGCAAGCACCTCGGGTTTCTTATCACCGTCCAGGTCCGCAATAGCCAGCGCATGCCCCTGGTTCAATGTCGCATCAAGGGACGTGCGAGAGGGTTGCTTCGATCCTTTTTCCGGCGCGCCGTAAACGACCACCTCATTGCCGTGCATCGGCTCAATGGTCGCCACCAGCCGGTCTTTGCCACTCCCACTCCCAGAGCCGCGCACCTCACCAACGCCCCGGGAAAGCGGATTCGACACTATTTGTTCCCGCTGCAAGCCGTTCCAGAAAATCACGCCCTCTTTGCCGCCAACAAATACCCCTTCACGGCCTTTCACTGCGGTAATCACATCAAAGTTATGAGTGGCATGCAGACCTATGTCATGGGTGACCATCTTCCAGTCACTTGCCGCGTAGTGCAGGAGCTTGACCGCATCGCCCGCGCCGCCCTTGTTGCCGACCCCGTGCAGGGGAAGCACCAGCAGCTCAAA
>JAYGGE010000117.1:0-5899 GCA_046581505.1 Verrucomicrobiales bacterium
CCGGGAACTGGCACTCGTCACCAAAGGCATGCCCTCCGAGGAACTGGTCGGCTTCAAGGGTGTAAAGGGCAGATTCCACGGGTGCCCGGTCAATGAATTCGCTGACGACCAGAAGGGCGAGTTGCAGCGCATTCTAAAAATGCTGCTTGAACCCTTCCGGCACTCCGACCGGAAGGAGGCCCTTAAGTGCCTTGCAGCCCGTGGCGGCCTCGACAATTGCCACCTCGCCTTCTACAAGGAGGGCGACCTAGGCAATGACGGCATTTACGACAACTGGCGGCTTGAAGGCCCTTCATTTGTCTGGTATTTCCGTGGTCGACCGCATGTGCACGTCTGGGTTAATGTTGCCGACGATCCCTCGGTAAAACTGAATTCCCACCAGGATTCAGTAGGGGTGTAGCTGGAGAACGCCATCAAATAACCAAATACCCCGGCAAGAAAAAAGTGGGCATGTTACCAGTCCATTCCCTATACTCACAGCAAATTAATAAATCCGGAAAAGAAGATGGCGGCATTGGACCAGGAACAAATCTCAGCATATCACCGCGACGGGTACCTTTTCGTGCGCGAACTCTTCAGCAGCGAGGAAATCGTGCTCCTTGGTGAAACCGCCCGCAACGACCACGCCATGGATCAGGCCGCATCAAGCATGGACGACGGCGAGGGCAATGATGTGCGGCTCTCACTGTGGAATCACCCGGGCGAGGGCATCTACGGCATGATCGCCCGCAGCGAGAGAATCGTGAATCGCGTGGAGCAACTTCTGGATGACGAGGCCTATCACTACCACTCAAAGATGATCCTCAAGGATGCCAAGGTCGGTGGTGCCTGGGCCTGGCACCAGGATTACGGCTATTGGTACCAGAACGGGCTGCTTTTTCCCAACCTCTGCAGTGCAATGATCGCGGTTGATGAGGCGACAACGGCAAACGGCTGCCTGCAGGTCCTCAAGGGCTCGCACAAGATGGGCCGGGTAAACCACATCCTCACCGGTGAACAGGCCGGCGCGGACACCGGGCATGTCAGCGAGGCGCTCAAGCGGCTTGAAACCATCCAGTGTGAAATGGCAGCCGGTGACACCCTCTTTTTTCATTGCAACCTGCTGCACTGCTCTGCGGCCAACCTCTCCGACCAGGCGCGCTGGGCACTGATCTGCTGCTACAACGCGCGCTCAAACGACCCCTACAAGGAGTCACACCATCCGGGATACACCAAGCTGGACAAGGTGGGTGATGAGATGGTCCTGCAGGTCGGCAAGGATGACGCAAGGCGCTCCAGCGTGCAGTTTGCTGATCTCCTCGCCGATGACAAGAGCGCCAAAAGCCTGGACGAAAAATAATAAAAATAAAAAAACTTCAACCTAAGCACCTCATCAATGAAACTTGGAATCATCAACAGCGCGTTCGGCCAGGCCGGCGTGGACACCAAAACCGGACTTGAACATATCGCCAGGATAGGCTTCGACGCAGTCGATATCTTCGCCGAGGCGATGTCAATCGACGAGGCCGAGATCAACACCATCAGGGAAACCTGTGCGGCGAAAAACCTGCCGATCACCTCAACCGTCGTGGTATCGGCCGGCCTGATCGACTTCAACGACCCGGTGCGCGACTTCCACGTCGAGCGCAGCAAAAAATTCGTCGACCTGGCACAGGCCTTCGAAGCGAAAAACGTGCTGCTCGTCCTCGGTGAGTATATCTGGCAGCGTGAGGTCATTCCCCCCGAGGCACAATGGGAATGGGGAATCGAGGGGGTCAGGAAAATTGGTGAATATGCCGGGGAACGTGGACTTGAGATCGCCCTTGAGCTTGAACCCTTCCGCCTGAGCCTGCTCAACAGCATACCGGAGATGGCACGCTTCATTGACGACTGCGCGATGCCCAATGTGAAGGCCAACATAGACATCAGCCACCTGGTATTGGCTGATACCTCGCCGTCCGAGCTGGAGAAACTCAGGGGCAAGGCCACCCACGTCCATATCAGCGACTGCGACGGCAAGGTGCACGGCGACCTGCCGCCCGGACGCGGCGTGGTGAAATTCGCACCCTATCTGCAGGCAATCAAGGAGCTGGACTTTGAGGGCACCGTGTCCATTGAGCTAGAGTATTCACCGGATCCCTCAAAGATCGTCGAGTGGGTCGAGGAAGCCTACAACGCCACCAATGAGCTGATGCAGCAGGTCGGCCTGCGTGACGCAAGTTGAGAATACAAAAAACGAAATCGCCATAGCCGTGCTTTTTCATATCGGCACGGCTTAAATCCAGTTACCGGTCACCGGATTGACGCATGGCACCGGTTCCTCCATGACGGGGCCCGGGGGCATGCCCGGCATTGTCAGCTCCACCTCCCTTGCGTGTCGCGGTTGCCCCGCCCGACTCAACATCACCGGCCTCGATAAGCTTTACCAACGGGGGATGCTGCAGGGCTTTCGCGCTTATCTGCCCGGTTTTCCCGGGTCCCAGGAACAGCTTTTTCCCGCCGGGCAGGGGAATGCTCAGTGGCTTGCGGGTCTTGTTGATAATATCCATGAGCGAGCGCACGGTAACATGAACTGGGTCATCGTCCAGTCTTCGCAGGGGCCTGCAGGGGAAAATATTTAGCTGCAGAATGTCAGTAAAAAGTGAGCAGGAGGGGATTCAGACCTCTACAGAATCAGCCAGTAGTGAGGAAAATTATGCTCTGGACAATCGACAATAGATATTCAACGACCTACTATCCGATGATACCATGAAAGGCCTACTCACCATCCTCCTTGTGTCCTGCTTTGCGTTACCCGCCACTGGCGCCAAACCGATTGAGGTTCTCGTCTACTCCGCCACAGCCTGGTATCGCCACCCCGAAATCCCCAGAATTAACGGCTTCCTGGCGCGCCTTGGAACGAAGCACAACATCAACATCAGCGTCACGGAAGACGCAGAAGACCTAAAAACCGCAAGCCTGAAAGGCTACGACCTGGTGCTCTTCAACAATGCCACCAATCTCGGTGAGAGCGTACCGGAAGACATTCAAAAGGGATTTATCGAGTGGTTCAAGAAGGGCGGCGGTATCATGATGATACATGCCGGAATCGTGCAAAACGGGACCTGGCCCGAGTTGATCGAGATTGCGGGCTGTGATTTTGATGCTGACTCGGAATACGTGGAAGCCCGCTTCGTGGTCGATCCGAAGGCGGAAGGCGATCCGATCGTGGCCGGCAAGAAGAAGGAATTTACCTACACTGCCGACTGGCTGAGTTTCAATAGACCGGTCACAGGCCTTCCCGGCGTGGAGGTGCTCCTGCGCCTCGATGAAAAGAGCTTCGATCCGGTCCGGGAACATCCTCTCTACCGGGACAAAAAACCAATGGGCGACGACCATCCCATTTGCTGGCGTCGTAAGCTTGCAAAGGGCCGCTATTTTTTCACCGGGTTGGGACACGACATCCGCTCGATTGATACCAATTTCGCGCGCGAACATTTCGTGGCGGGCATCAAGTGGACCGCCGGCAAAGAGTAAATCAGCTGGAAGGACAGCCTTTCGCTCGGGAAATACGCCTCACTTGCTTTGCCGGAGCGCAAACAGAGAGGGCTCCGATAAAGTCATCTCCACAACATATTGATCATAAAGATGGTGGGCAGGAGAGGATTCGAACCTCTGAAGGCATAGCCAGCAGATTTACAGTCTGCCCCGTTTGACCGCTTCGGTACCTACCCAATTGTTGCTTAATGGGGGCGCATCAAAGCGTTTTGAAGGGCATTTTGCAAGAAGTTTTCTTGCCGCATCCAGGACAAACCCGCGACAGGGAGCACCCGGATTAGGCCATGCCAATGGCAGTTTGCTGCAAAAAAATGCACGTTAAAGTGACATCCAGGGCCCCCTTAACAAGGGAAACTCCTACAACTGCCAGGACTGCGCTGCCCAGAACGCCTGAAGTTGAGCCGGCGTTCCGTTGAATGCACTGCGCTCAGTCGGACGGTCAAGGTCGCCGAAATAAGCCGGTGCCCGATAGCGAATACCGCTGTAGGAATCCGCTCGCGAGCGCTTGCGGCGGGTATCCCAGTGCACGCCACCGTATTGCCAAAGCGCCCAGTGCCTCCAGATGCCGTATTGACGCATCAGCCGATCCGGGGTTTCCAGCCCGACCTGACTGGAGGAATAAAGGGCAACCCAGTAGGGACACTGTGCAATGCGCCGCTTTTGGGAAGCGGTGGCCAATTGCAGTGACTTGCGCAAAGCTGCACTGTTCTCCAGGTAAATCATCGGCAATTGGCCGGTACGCTGTTCAATCCGGTCCACAAAACGCACAATGTCGCGCGGAGTGGATCGTGAATCAAAATCCCCCGCCAGCAGGATCCCCGGGGCCTTCAGCCCCTTGGAGGACTTGATCGCACGGATACGATCGACGAAGTGATCCGCCTGCCAGGCGGGATCCACTCCCTTGAGGACAAAGTAATACGAGCCAAGCAGCATATTCTGCTTCTCTGCCGCAACGAGAAATCCCGCGCACTTGTCATCAAGCTTGCGGCCCTTGCCACAACGGGCAATCAAGCCGAGCGCACCATTGCGGCGAAGTGCCGAAAGATCATTCAGGCTATAGGAGGATCCTTTGCGCTGGCGCTCCTTGGGATCATATGCGGAAACATTGATAATCTGGGGTGCTGAGGTAAGCGACCAGCGAAAACTTGCCGAAGAAGCCGCCTTGCTGGACGCCAGCAGTTCCCTGGAGGCATCGGTGGTCACACAACCGGCAAATACAAGTGCCGGCAAAACACAGGCAACCATCTTCACAACAACGCCTTGGCGTCCACAGATCTTCAGACAACACACGGCCATTATCATGATAGAAAGCACGCACTTTTGCAAACTTCATATTTTTAATAAAAATACAGGCGCTCTTAAACTCCCTGAAATCACCGGAACCAAGCCTTCACGATGGGCTTTCCCTGTTGAGGCGGTGCAGTTCAGATCGCTCGGATTTGTTGAATTCTCATCGCGACAAGAGGATGAATTATACAGACAATACTGTTTATTAAGTAAGCTGAGATTTCTATAATGCACATCGATTAAATATCGATTTAAAGACACATTCACCCAAACCCATGAACAGAAATTTCGAGCCGATTATCATAGAGACTTACGCTGAGCTTTGCATAAAGTGGCGACTCTCACATGTTGCCAACCGCGTTCAGGCGCAGGACTTTGATGCACAGCTCAGCAGCCTCGAGTCGGTCATTAAGGCTTTTGGGTTGCATACCCCTGGAATCACGGAAACCACCCCGCGCACTGCCATGCCGCCCGCCGGCAATGAGCCTCAGCACAAGAATGAAACGCTGGCTCGCGAAGGTGGTGGGATAATGCTTGAAGATTAAGCCCTGCACTTCCGGTAAATGGCAGTTGCAAGTCTTTTTCAGAAGGCTGTGCCCCGGTCATGTCGCCAATCCGGATTACCGGAAGCAACATGGAAAATCTTCGCAGTATATTGCGGTTCGCATCTCCCGGCGGCAGTATAATCACTGATGCAAAGCAATGACATGTCACCAGATGAGGCGCAGGAAATGCGCTACGACATGCTTGGCAACCAGCAGCCAACCGAAGCCGAAAAACTGGAGAAATACACGGGAACAGTCGACTGGGATTACCTCAAGTCCCATTTCGAGCAGGATGCTTTACTGTATGTCGATCCTTCGCTTCAACTGGCCCAAGTCGGGAATGTGATTGCCGGCGACGACAAGGTTCAGGTCGAAAGCTGGCTGAAGGCCGGAGATCTGCTGCAGCCGGGACCACCACATTCCGGACACTGGGAATCCTCTCAAGCCAAATTCACGGCACTGGTGGTATCACCCTTTGTCCTTATCCAGCCACGCTCAAACCAGTCACCGTAAACAAAAATGGCAAGCCGGGACGCGACACCAAAGAATGT
>JAYGGE010000140.1:0-4981 GCA_046581505.1 Verrucomicrobiales bacterium
CTTAAGTTCGTCTGAAATCTCAACGAGAAGTTCGACGTCATCGGCGGCGAGGTTGCGCGAGAAAGTGAACAGCGTGGTGCCGTTTTCATCGATGAAAATTTGCGGTGCCCTTGGTGCAGCCTCACCCCACTGCGCGTAGGCAAGCAGCGCGGCCGTGCCGCCTCCCGGGAAGCTGGTCGAGTCGCTGCTGCCGGGTGAGCCGCCGGGCAGCGCGGAGGAGCGCCAGTTCGCCGGGTCGCCGGGGTCGGGGTTTGTTACCGGGTTGATCAGCACCAGGCTGTGACCCGTGCCGTCTGTCTCCTCCGGCCAGGGAGCCCTGTCGTCGTAGGCGAATTCCTGCACGGTGCTGCCGGTGGCATCATCAATCTTGATGGTCTCACCGCCGTTGCTCAGCGCGCTTCCCGCCAGAAAATGCGAACCGGTGACAATCAGCCGTGCACCGGGTGCCAGCACGGTGCCCACAGCGAAGGAGAAACTGATCCCGGAGGTGAAGCTGATCCCGGTGAGATCGAGCGTGGTTGAGTCACTGATGTTCATCAACTCGATAAATTCCTCCATCCCGGCACCGGCAGGGTGATACATGATCTCGGAGACGACCAGGTAACGCTGTGCATCGCCCGGCGTGACCGGAGTATCGACCTGTGCAACCTGTCGCCCGGCTTCATCGAGCAGGGACAGGGTTTCACCGAGGTTAGAGAGGTGACCGGAGTAGTTGCCGAGCACGATGTGCGCCTCGCCGCCCCTTGGTGATACAGTCCGGTCCCTGAACGCGGCAACATCGGGGCTGAGGAAAATCTTGCTGCGCTCGGCACCGGCAGCGGGGATTACCGCCCCGGGCGGGAAGGTGAAGTTGACACCGCCCTCCATGCGCCAGCCGCTGAGGTCGACGGCGAAGGTATTTGGGTTGACTAGCTCGATGAATTCCTGGTCCTGGTTGCCGGAGGCGGGGTTGAACTCGATTTCACCGAAATTAACCGTCGGGTCGGCAGGTTGTGTTTCGGGCACCAGCCCGAGGCCGGGCGGGCCGTAGGTGGTGAACAGGGCATTGCGCCGGGCCGGCAGGGAGATGTTGATGACGCTGGCGAGGGTTTCGCTGAGGCTGTTGATCCCCTGCGCCGACCACAGTTCCCGGTCAAGCGCTGCAGCGGCCGAGATTTGGCCGGCAAAGCCGTTGACCAGGTTCTCGAAGTAGCCGCCTGCGGCCCCGGGCCGGTCGACAAGTTGCGGGATAATGAGCATGTCACTGCTGCCTGTGCCCTGGTTCACCGCGTGAACGGCGAGAACGTTCATGCCTGCGGTGAGCATGATTCCCGGCAGGGGAAAATCCTCAAAGTTCACGGCCAGTGAGTCGGAGTGGTTTGATGCGGTGGAATTGAAAGCCGCATTGCCACTGACATTTGCGCGTGCGACCTCGACACCGTTGAGGTAGGCAACGAAACCGTCGTCGTATTTCATCTGCAGCAGGAGGTTGGTGAACTCAGCGGGATTGCTGACGTTAAACTTAACGCGCGTGTAGATGGAGGTTGCCCCGGCTGCCTCCTCGCCGGGGTTCACGCGCGTCGTGATCAGCTCTGCATAGTCACCCGGGCTGTTCTCGTAGCCGATGCCAAGGTTGCCGGTTGACCAGCCGTTGGCAGCGGCATCAAAATCCGGTGCAAACCAGCCGGCATCGAGGGCATCGTTCGCCGGGACGTGGTAGGATGCGCCGGTTGCACCCACTGCCCCGGAGACAACCACAGTGCTCTCGCCTGCCCCGGCAATTGCCAGGTAATTATCAGCCAGGGTGCGCAGCCGGCGCATATACATCTGCCGGGTGACCGGGTTGTCGAGGATGGCGGCATGCATGTGGTTTTGCCAGACGGGATTGGGGTTGCCGTTGAGCAACTCCTGGGTGTGCTGTGCGTCGCCGTAGAGGGGGTTGGCCCAGTTTTCGTGGCTGATTGTCCTGCCGCTCGGGAGCCCCTGGTCGCCGTCCCAGGGAAAACGGAACCATTCGCCGCGCCTGGGATCACGGTAGAGGTAGTAGTTCTTGGTCAGCTGGTCATGGTTGAAGGGCACCGCCATGGCGGCCATGACATTGATGTAATTGGGCAGGTTCACCTCATCGGCGACATAGGCAAAGCGCCCGGGGTTGGAGATGTTGATTTTGGCGGTGAACTCGGAGAGGTCGCTGTAGGGAGTGTCGCGCTGCAGCACCTTGCGGTAGAGCGAGCTGTTTACCGTTGGTGAGAGCGTGGCCGGGACATTGACCGCCTTATACATCGCGCCGCTGGCGTCGAAGCCGTGGCGTCCGAGAAAATCCTCATCAACCTGCTCGACAAAGGAAAACAGGCCCATTTCCGAGCCGTTGCGCCGGATCCACAGGTACATCGTTTCCGATGCCGGCGTGCCCGCCTGGTTGAGGAAGGCAAAGATTGCGTTCTCGCGGATGTAGCCGTCCCGGTAGTGGGAATTTGCGTTGAATTCCTCGACCTTGGGAGCGCCTTCCCTCCAGAAGAAGTGGCTGCCGCGGTGGAAGTCGAACTTGTATTTGTGCTTTGGCCAGTTGGCGGTGCTCTGGCCGCGGATGCGGCAGAAAATATTGTCGTAGAAACGTCCCCTGAAATACAGGCTGGCGCGTGCCCCCGCGCGCGTGTCGGCACCGGGCTGGTCCGGGGTGAACCAGTGCAGCACCGGCAGCTGTGTGCCGATGTCGGGAGTGGCAACCACCGTGCCGAAGTATTCCGCCGACTGGGCCGGGTCGGGGAAGGGCGGCCGGCGCGAGGTTTGCCCGCCGGTGGTTGCGGCGGTGATGAACCAGCGCACCATGTCGCCGGCCGCGTAGGCCGAGGCGGGGATGATTGCCGAGTAGTTGCCGTTATCGCCGGGATTCATGGGAATGTCCCGTTGTGTCCCGTAGCCGACCCGGTAGCTCAGCGTGACGCCGGCTACGGTGCCGGCGCGCGGGGTCACGGTGGTTTCGATCTGCAGCGGCTGGTCCGCGGCAGGCGCGGGCGGGTTCTCCTCGAGCATGCTGATGGCCGGGGCGATCTCCAGCAGGGCCGACCTGTTTGCCCTGCCCGGGGTGGGGGACATCGGCGAGGCGGCACCGCCACCGGCAGGGATGCCGAAGGAGATGTCATCAAACTGCGGAGGGTATTGCGGGATGAACCCGCTTGAAATTTCGCCCTCGGGTGTCACCAGCGCGAGGTATTCGCCGTTGTTATCAAGCTTGAAATTCAAGTGCATCGGCAGGTTCTTCTCGGAGGCGAAAGCCACCAGGTATCCTTTGGCCTCAAGGGTTGTCAGTGCCGGAAAGGTCCATTTTTCCGGTCGGGCGGGATTATCGGTCAGCGACCAGCCGGCCAGGTCGATGGTGAAGGCATTCGGGTTGTGGATCTCGATCCAGTCCTCGCGGTCCCCGGCGCTGTCCGCCAGGCCGCTGTAATTATCGGCGAGGAACTCGTTAAGCAGCGGTTGCAGCAGCTCGACACCGACACCGACAGTGATTTGCGCACTTGCCTGTGCGCCGTCCTCGGCTGTGGCGCTGAGCGTGTAGGTGGTGGTTTCAACCGGGGACACCGTGAGGCTGCCGTGCGGGTTGGCCACCGCACCGATGCCCGGCGTTATATTGAGCACCTCGGCATTAGTGACATCCCAGCTGAGGGTTGTGCTTTGTCCGGAATCAATGAACGGCGGGCTTGCCAGGAAGGAGGAGATCACCGGGGGGGCGCCGGGCACGCCGTCATTCATCACGTCCTGGACCTGCGCGGGGGAAAGTGCCTCATCCCAGAGTGCCACGTCATCGATCAGTCCGTCAAAGTGATAGGCACCGCCGTTGTCCGCACCGGAACCGATGTGCAGGTTCTCCCTCTGCGGGCCGTTCGGGCTGTAGAGGCCGGGACCGGACACAGAGCTGACCAGCCTGCCGTTGACGTAGGAGCGCAGCGTCTGCAGGCCGGCATCGTAGCTGAGAGCCAGGTGAGCCCATGAACCGATTTCCACGGCGGGCCCAGGCAGCTGCGGCCAGGATCCCGACGGCCCGCCGCCGCCGGTCCAGAAATTCCAGCGTCCGGCAGCATCGTTGTAGATAATGTAGCCGTTGACTGAGCTGCCATCGTCATCACGACTTGTTATTGCCGACGCGAAGCCCGCGGTGCTGTCGGCATTTGCCCACAGTGTCAGAGTGAAACTCCCGGGGTTTAATACCGTGGAATACGGCACGGTGATGCTTGCTGATGAACCGTTGAACTCAGCCGCCTTTGCAGTGTGTGCCGCTGCGCCCCCCGCGCCGAATACCACGCCCCCGCTCACCTGGCCGTGGTGGCCGCCGATTACCTCCTGCGGCCCGTCGTCGAGGGGCCAGTGGGCAACGAGGCCGGCAGTAACGACGGTGTTCAGCAAAGCAAGCACCAGCAGCGCGGGTGCACCGGGTTTCGGCAGTGGGGGCATTGATTTGAGGGGTTGGGGTGTTCTGTGCGGAAGCAATCCGGCTTGACACTATCACCTCCCGCACCTTAGCGCCATTACTGCTGCTTTTCATCGACAGCGCTGCAACGCGTATTGCCCGGGAATGACCGGAGCCGGTCATTTTGGGGCTGGGCTGAACAGGATACCGCTCAATACAGCAATGGATGGTTTACAGAATACCTGCCGGTCGGCAGCAGGGATGAACGGCTAGCGGGGACGGCCGAATCCCCGGCCCCAGTTGCCACGGCCGCCACGACCACCACGGCCAAACCCGCCGTCCTCAACCTTGGAGTTGTAGGTTTCGGTTTGTTCAGGTGTCAGTACCGAGCGAATCGCATCTTCCTTGGTCACATCATCAGCGAGTGCTGCCGCCGGAAGATCTGTTTCAATACCCTCAATGGCCATCGACTCGTCATAGTCATCGGATTGGCGGACGAGGATTCCAAATACCTGGTCTTCCTGGGCCTCACTAAGTTCAAGGGCTTGGTCAAGTCTTCCCAGTTCCCAGTTGGCACGTCCCTGTACCCTTTCG
>JAYGGE010000155.1:0-2616 GCA_046581505.1 Verrucomicrobiales bacterium
ACTGGAAGCTCATTGAGTATTTTGAGGATGGCCGCCTGGAACTTTTCAACCTTGGTGAGGATATCGGTGAAAAGCGCAACCTTGCCACCTCACTGCCTGAAAAGGCAAAGTCAATGCATGCCAAGCTCAAGTCCTGGCGCAGTCGCACCAGGGCTCCCGTGCCAAGCGAGAAGAACCCCGACTTCGAGGAAGGTTAAAAAGCCTGCCGCTTGCCCTGCTGCCTGGAAGTCACCTTCACTAGGCAAGGATTCCGCCAACCACTTCCCCGTGGACATTGGTGAGCCTGCGCTCAATTCCATTGTGGTAGAAGGTCAGCCGCTTGTGGTTAATTCCCAGTAAATGCAGCACCGTGGCATGAAAATCATGCCAGGTGACCGGGTTTTCAACCGCCCTCCAGCCGATGTCATCAGTCGCCCCGTAAGCCATTCCCGGCTTGAACCCGCCGCCGGCCGCCCAGATCGAGAACCCTCCCTTGTTGTGGTCGCGCCCGGGTCCAACCTTGCCCTTGTCCGACTGCGCGAAAGGCGTGCGCCCGAACTCGGAAGTGAACAATACCAGGGTTTCATCGAGCATGCCGCGCTGCTTTAAGTCAGCCAGCAGGGCGGCAACCGGCTTGTCAATTCGCGCCGCCTCAGCACCATGGTTTTCCTTCACGTTCTCATGCGCATCCCAGCTGCTTCGCGGGCTGCCGGCGATTGGCCCGCCGGAGAATACCTGCACAAAACGCACACCCTTTTCCAGCAGCCTGCGCCCAAGCAGGCAGCGCCTGCCGCAATCATCGGTTGGCTTCTGACCGATACCGTACATTTCACGCGTGGTATCGCTTTCACCACTGAGCTCAGTCACTTCCGGGACAGCAAGCTGCATGCGCGCGGCCAGCTCATAGCTGCGGATACGCGCGGACAGCAGGTCATCAAGCTGTGTGCGCTGCCGGTGCTTTTCATTGAGCTTGCCCAGCAGTTTGAGCGTTGCCTGCTCTTCTCCCGGTGAAATCTCCCTTGCCGGGAAAAGGTCCTGCACCGGGCGGTCACCACTGGCAAAGCGCACTCCCTGGAACTGGGAAGGCAAAAAACCGTTGGTCCAGTTCGAGGAACCGCCATTCGGGTCACCGCGCCCGTCGGGCAGGACAACGTATGAGGGCAGGGATTCCGACTCCGCCCCGAGCCCGTATGCCGCCCAGCTTCCCATTGAGGGATAGCCATTGAACTCAAACCCGCTGTTCTCGAAAAACAGCGCCGGGGTGTGGTTGGCGGACTGCGAAACCATTGAGCGGATCACCGTGAGATCATCAGCATGAGCCGCAATGTGCGGAAACATCCCGGAAACCGGCAGGCCGCTCTTTCCCCTCGCCTTGAACTCCCAGTCCGCCCCGCGCAGCGGGCCGACCTTGCCGAAAAAGATATCCGGCTTCTCGGAGAGCTCGGCCTGCTTACCGTGGCTTTTGGTCAGTTCCGGCTTCGGGTCAAAGGAATCAATGTGGCTTAAGCCGCCGACCAGGCAAATGTGGATCGCCCGCTTTGCCCTTGGCGCGTAATGCGGGAGCAGTGCTCCGGTCGATGCATGCGCCCGATCCTTGAGGAGCAGGTCGGCAAAGGCGCTCGCGCCGATGCCGCGGATTCCCCAGTTAAGTAGATCACGCCGTAAAAAGACCTGTTTGTTTTCCATCATTCGATCACGACAAATTCATTACTGTTGAACAATGCACGACAGAGGGCACTCAGCCCGTGTCCTGAGACAAGCTCACCGGCTAGTCCTTTTTCCTCAGCATCCGGCACGCGCCCATAGGCAAGGGCATAGGCAAGCTCGACCTGTTTGCCGACATCCCCGCCGGATTGTTTCTCCAGGCGCCCGGCAAATCCGCCGGCCATGCGCAGGACAAAGGCATTGTTCAGCAGGGCAAGCGCCTGCAATGGTGTAGTGGTCACGGAACGTCTCGGCGCCGCGGTGGACGGGTCGGGGCAGTCGAAGGCATCAAGGATCGCGCTGCGCCTCCCCCTCGGGCTGAAGCGATAGACAGTCCTGCGGTTCAGCTCAGCGTCCTCCTTGTCAAAGGGAGTGTAATAGGTGGTGCCGTCCAGCGACCGGCTGGTGACATCGCGGAATCCCGGCCCGCCCATCTTCGTGTTGAGTTTCCCGGAAACCTCAAGCATCGAGTCCCGCAGGCTCTCGGCATCAAGCCGCACCGGCGACTTGCGCCATAGCAGGCGGTTGTCGGCATCAACGGCCATCGCCGCCGCGTTGGGCATGGAAGCCTGCCGGTAGGCGCTTGAGCTCACCATGATGCTGTGCATCGCCTTGAGCCGGTAACCGCCTTCCTTGAGCTTCAGTGCCAGCCAGTCCAGCAGTGCCGGGTGACTGGGCTGCCCGCCATTAAAACCGAGGTCATTGGGAGTCTCTATCAGGCCGCTGCCAAAGTGGTGATGCCAGAGGCGGTTGACAATGACGCGAGTAAAGAGCGGGTTGTCCTGATGGGTGATCCACTGCGCGAGTTTTTTTCGTCGAGCGGAATCCGGGGCATTCTGCTCCAGCTCAAAGTCAGCGGAGACTCCTGAAACTGCGGCTATTGATCCCGGGTTAACCGGATCCCTTGGCTGCAGGGCATGCCCCCGGTTGAGC
>JAYGGE010000181.1:0-34235 GCA_046581505.1 Verrucomicrobiales bacterium
TCACCCTGGCCTTCACCCTGGCCTTCACCCTGGCCTTCACCCTGGCCTTCACCCTGGCCTTCACCCTGGCCTTCACCCTGGCCTTCACCCTCACCCTGGCCTTCACCCTCACCCTGGCCTTCACCCTCACCCTGGCCTTCACCCTCACCCTGGCCTTCACCCTCGGCGGCGGCTTCGCCAAGGGCGGCTTGGGCGGCTTCCATTTTTTCAATGGCTCCGGCAAGATCTCCGGCAGCGAGTTCGCCTGCGGCCGCTTCAGTTGCTTGCGCGGCTTCTCCAAGCGCAGGGCTGTCCGGGGCAGCTCCTGCGGCTTCCCCGACCGCCTCCGCAAGCGCCTCCTGCCGTTGTGCAAGTTCGGTGGCAGCGTTCCCGGCTGCGGCCAATGATTCCTGTGCTTCAGAAACTGCGGCCTGGGCTTCTGCAATTGCCTCAGCTGCCTCTGCCAGGGCGGAAGGATCTGTGGGCGCGGGCTGGCCTAAAGATTCAGCGAGTTCGGCGGCTTGTTCCTGCAGGGCGGCTTTTGCTTCATTAAGATCATTAAGCGCACCACTTTGCTCGGGGGTGGCGGCGGTCGGGTCACCCGAGGCCAACTCACCGGCTGCGCTTTCCTGCTTGTTTTCTGCTTGTCCAAGTTCTGTAGCAGCCTGCGGTGCAACTGCAGCGGCCTCAGCGGCAAGATCCCCGGTTTTTTCCTGCAGGGCGGATTGCTCCTTGGCCAAGGCTTCATTGCCTTCCGGTGAACCTTCCGGTGAGGCTGCCTCGGCAGTGGTTTCATTCAGTGCACCCTGCTCCTCAATAATGGGTTCAAGTTTCTCAAGGAGTTCCTCGACCTTGGCAAGTTCTTCAGCGGCGGCTTCCAGTTCCGCAAGCTCGTTGGCAATCGCCTGTTCGGCTTCCCCGAGCTTGTCGATGGCTTTTTGCTGTGCCTCTGGCGCATTTTCGCTGCCCGCCAGTTTAGCCCCGGATTCGGCCATGGCTGCCATTGCTTCAGCCAGTGCCGCAGCGGCCTCAGGAACTTCCTGCTGGGCTGCTTCAGCAGCGGCTTCCCCGGTAGCGGCCTCGAGTGTGGCCTGATCCGCCGCTTTTTCCTGCAGAGCGCCACTGTCACCGGCTTTTTCGTTTTCTGCTGCCGCGGTTTTCAGAGCTTCTTCTGCTGCCTTTATTTCCTGGACTTTCTCCAGCAGGTCTTCAAGAGCCTCGATCTTGTCGCCGGCAACCTCTGCGACTGCCTCGGATTCGTTAATCTGCTCGACGAGTTCCTTGCGGGCCTCGGCCAACTTCTCAAGAGCGGCTTTTTCTTCAGGCAGTGCCGCCTCCCGTCTTGCCGCCGCATTTTGCCTGGCATCGTTGAGAGCCGCGCGTGCCTCCTGCATCGGAGCCGTGGACTGCTCAAGGGCCGTTGCGGCCTCGGGCGCGACATCGGTGAGCTCGGTGCTGAGAAAATCCGTGAGATCGGCGACTTCACCCTGATCCTTGGCGAGATCAACCGCGCGGTCTTCGTCAGGAGAGGCAGGCTTGGCGGCCAGGGCCTGTGCTTCGGCCTGGGCAATTGTCTCTTTCAGCCTGGCTTCATCCTGTTCGACTCTCTTCTTGGCCTGCTCAATCCTCCTGTCGCCAGTCTTTCTTTG
Source organism: Verrucomicrobiales bacterium (assembly GCA_046581505.1). Classification (GTDB taxonomy): domain Bacteria; phylum Verrucomicrobiota; class Verrucomicrobiia; order Verrucomicrobiales; family DEV007; genus CACIUL01. The sequence continues at coordinate 1,629 of JAYGGE010000181.1, forward strand.
TTGATCAACAGCCTTTCTTTGTTGATCAACGCTGCGCTCTTGGGCTTTGATTGCCCCGGGGTTGTTTTTCTTCCTGGCGTCCTCAAGTCTCTTGCTGGCATCCTCAACTCTCTGCTCGGCGTTCTTGATCAACGCTGCGACCTGTTGCTGGATTTGCTCGACCTGTTTTTCCGTTCGCTCAACAGCCTTCTCATGCTGTTGAATCCTGTTTTTCATGTGCTGGGGAAATTCCAGCTTGTGCTGGTTGCGCTCTTCGTCCTTGCCAAGTTTTTCAGTGGCTTCCGTGATCTTGGTTTCTTCATCAATGATGTCGTCAAGGCGCTCAAGTGCCTCGATCATTTTTTCCAGATCATCCTTCTCGGGCTCAAGGATTTTTGCCAGTTGCCAGAGGTTGTCGCGCGAGGTCTTCTCGAGGGAAACCGCGCTCATGACACGCTTGTTGGTGATTTCCTGGGCCGCCTTGGAGAGGGTCTCGATTAATTCTGCCTCGGTGGTAAATGCCACGGCTTTTTTGGGCCTCGGGTCAGGTGATCCGGATGTCAGCTTTGCAATGGATTTAAGCTTGTCGTTAATGATTGCCGCTTCGTCACTCAATGATGCTTGCTCGGTGGACTGAAGTTGCAGTGAGATTTGCTCGGAATGATTCGGCCTTGCGGCATCAAAGGTGGATGAGACGAGTGCGATTCCCTCATGCAGGTTTCTGGTTTGCCGGTTGCCAAGTTCGCGGACATGGCGGGCAAGTTCAAAGAGCGCGACCTGTGTCTGGTACTCAAGGAGGATTCGATGTAACTGCACGATGACACCTTTCTGCCCCGCATAGGCTCCCAGCAACTTGGCTCCGGCACCCGGATCCTCCGGATTGGCTCTTGCTCCACCAAGCAGGGTTACAATCTCCGCCATTTGCTTACTGGATAAGCTCCCAAGAACCCGGCGGATTGCCTTGAGGACATCAAGATCGGCACCGGCGAGCCCATTGCGTTCAAATTCGTCAACAAGGACATCAAGCTGGTCGCCGGTTCGGCGGGTGGAATCCTGAATGCGTTGTTGTTTGCGTTCCTGGTTGAGAAGCGAGGCTTCGGGGTAAGCGCCGAATGATTGGCCGGCTATGGTAAGCAGGGTTACTGTTGCAGCGATTTTGAGAGTGCGTGGAACGATCATAACAACATTTATTCTAAGTTAGTTCTGGGCAGATGCCAGAGATCAATCTTTCTTCGGAGGAACGGGTTTTCGGAGCACATTTCTGCGAATGACAGTTTCCAGGTCATTATTGAGGCGTTCCTGGTCAGCTGTCGCTTCTCCCACGACTCCAAGGGCGTCGGATGCCCTGCCGAGAAGATCCGCACGTTTTTCCTCCGGGGTCACTACCCGGATCAGCAGATGTTCGCTGCTGCCGGTGTTTGCGCTGGCAGCGTTCTGGTCGGTTGCCTCCAGCCAGTATTCCAGTTCATCGCCCTCGGTGAGTCCCGGCTGCAGTTCGGCGAGATCCCAGTCAAACCTTCCGTTGACGGACTTTGGGGTGGTTTGCGGAATGCTCATTGCAACAGTTTCCGTTTCTGCATTGCCACGGCGGTAGCGCAGATTTACTGATGCGATGCCGAAGCGGTCGGTTGCCTCGTAATGGATAAGGAAGCGGGCCTTGCGTGTGGCCAGTTCCTCCGCTCTTCTCGGGTAGGTTATGCGTATTTCCGGTGCCCGGTCAGCGAGCAGTGATACCCGGTAAACGACATCGTTTCTGGATTGCATTTGTTCCGTGTCGGTCAGCGAGACAGTGAAGCCGGAGAGGTTTTCCGGGGGGATTGAGATCTGTACCGTGGAAATTTTCGGGGCTGCGCTGTCGATCTCCAGGGGGATTTTATTGTCATTGCTGATGAACTGTAATGTTCCCGCGGAGAGTTCCTTGCTTGATTCGATTTCCAGTGTCAATTCCCCTCCGGGAAAGAGCACAAAGTCTCCGGGAGCATGCGGGGTTGGTTTCAGTCCGGTGAACGCGGGATAGGTCTGGATGCCTTTTATGCTATTGATCCTTGGTCGTTCCAGTGCTGTAACTTTAATTTTTCCTGTATGCGCATCATTAATTGTTGCCTGGAAATGAAATGATTCCTGTATATCGGCAATCGTTACGGTATAGATGTCCGCTATTGCTTTTCCGGGCATGAGCACCGGTACGATCTTTTTGTGCGTTTTGTCCTGGGCCAGCGTGTAATTATCCGGATTGGTTTTATTGCGTGGCAGTATCAGTGTTTCCTTGCGCCCGTTTTCGTAAGTGACTGAAAGTTTACCTTCATCGGGGAGCCCCGCATCGGCGGTTATGCTCTCGGCAATGAATTGGAGTTCAATTGTATCACCAATACCCACCTGCATGTCTTCGGGAAATTGAGTAATCCTGGTTTCATGCGGGATGGGGGTGGTGGCGCCAAATGCACGGGCAAGGAGTATATCAAGGTTTTCCTTCCCGATCATCAGGACACCGGTTGCCGCGAGCACGGCAACACCAATAAGCAACAGGATTGCCCGTGCCATTTTTCGCCGGTCGACAATATTGCCAAATTGAAAACGGCGAGCCTCGCGTTCGGTTTCCGCGACCATTGCCCTTACCATGGAGGCCGGTGCATTGGCGGGGACGGCAGCTTTACCGGCGGCGAACTGAACCGCACTGATGAGCCGGCTGTCAAAACCCGGGTGATCCTGCTCGACCATTAATGCGATTTCCTCGTGGTTGCGCTGCTGGGTAATGAGAGAGGCCAGCGTCCAGATCAGGTGTCCGCCGGCAACCATCGAGACAGCAGTCAGCAGGATTTGGCGGTTGGTAACGGACAACTCGGCAAGCCAGTCGCAGAGCAGTGTCAGGCTAAAGAGTAAAAGGCTCAGTGCGATGGTGGTTGCAAGGCGGCGTGCAAATTCAGTGGCGACAAGCCTGCTGCCGGCACGGCTGAGGCGGCGGCTCAGGAGACCGCTGCGGCTGACAAGCCTCCGGGATGATGTAATTGCTTCGGCCACCGTTAGAGTTATTTGAGTTCAGCGAATTTCCGCATGAACCATTCAATGGTCAGCGGCAGGAGTAGCAGGATAAAGTAGAGCGGGGAGTTCCACAGTTCGGATTCGCGACCAAGCAGGATCTCTGCGGGCTCAAGCTTTATGATGTCGGGGAGTTTGTGGAGATCCTCCTCGCGAAGGAATGCACCGCCAGTAATACTGGCGATCTCCTGCAGGGTGTGTTTATCCATTGCTGTTTGCGCAAATTCACGATCCGTGCCCCTCACAGTGAGGTCAATTCCTCCGTCGGAATCATCGGGCAGCCCGAGTTTGTAGCGTCCGGGCTTGCCGGCAGGGAATTCAGCGCGGTATTCGCCGGGAGAACCGGGTATTGCCCGCAGTGTGACGGTGCGCTGCGGTTCGGACAGGTCACCGCTGCCATCAAGAATTGCCTTTATGGTTTCATCACTGCGCGGCTGGAAGTTTTGATCGAGCAGCCTGGCAAAGACAGTGAAGCGTTCGCCCTCGCGGGCTACGGTGCGGTCGCTGCGCAACTCGCTGCGGCGTGAACCGGTAGCCAGACGACGCCCGGCCATGCGTTGCACGACCTGTCCCCAAAAGCGGGTATGGTAAAGGTCGCCGGTGTTGCGCCGCCAGCGCCAGGTGTTTTCGGTCCCGATCCACATTACTTCACCTGCCCCGTAGCGCTGCATTGCGATTACCGGATAGTCGCCATCGGGGTGAACCAGGTATGTTTTCGCAGCGGGCTTGGCGCGTTCGGTTTTTGCAACCCAGTAAATTGGCGGCAGCTTTGCCCAGCGGGCTTCTGCCAGGTCGGGATCTTCCTCAAGGTTGAGGAAGCCCTCGGCAAGGCCTGCCTCGGTTAATTTGAGGCGTATCGGACGGTTGGCGGTTTCTGTGCTTGCGCCCAGCCTGGTCGGTGAAAGTTCGATTGGCAGGAGACGTTCCAGTTCGGTGTTCCTGTAGGAAGCCGGGGTAAAGCGCTTGCCGGCGAGGACAATCAGGGAACCACTGCCATCGGAGACGAAGGAGGAGATGTTCTCCATGGCGTTATTGGGCAGTCTGGCAGGATCAATGTCACCGAAGAGGATCAGGTCGTAACCGAAGAGGTCCTCGCGCCGGTCCGGAAAATTCTCAATGTAGGGGGTGTCTTCCGCCCGGGCGACCGCGGGATCGACAGTGGCGAGATAGCAATCGAGATCGATGCGCTTTTCGCGCAGTAGCATTGCCTGGATGTATTTGAATTCCCATCGCGGGGCACTCTCGACCATCAGGACCTTCAGGGATGAATCAATAACGCGGAGACTGCGTTTCATGACATTATTGGTTTCAAGGATTTCACCTCCCACGGTTTCTATCCTTGCTTCGATCTGGTATTCGTCGGGCTTGTTGGGGATGATGGGAATGGTGACTTCCTGTTCACCGGAACCATCAAGTATAATCTCTTTTACCCCGGCGGTAACACCGGCCATGGAAACGGTGACCTTGGCAGTTTCTCCGGTGAGACCGCGTTGCCGGATACGGACGGTTATTGGAACCGCGTCCTCGGCAAGGGCAACTGTGGGCATCTCGAGGGATTCTATGGCGACATCCCGGGAATCAGTCGTGCCGACACCATATGTGAATACGCGCACGCCCCGGTCACGGAGTGTTTTCGCTGCGGCGAGGGGAGTGGTGCCCTCGTTACTGACCCCGTCAGTAACCAGCAGGATGCCACCGAGATCATCGGCACTGTGGCGGCGAAGGGTTTCAATCATGGCGTCACCGAGGGCGGTTTCCGGCAGGGTCGGATCATTGGCGGCTTCTTCCGGGTGGAGTTTTCCTGCAAAGCTGTGGCGCACGACATTTGTCTTTTCAGAGAGGGATTCGATAAGCCCAAGCGGAGGGTGACGGGTTTGGTCGCGTTCTTGGTCAGCGGGGGCCAAAGCTTCAGAAGCAATCTCCGACCTTGTCCTGGGAGGTGATGAATCTTCAGGAGGGATACTGTCCAGACCGGCGTCGGGCTTCAGCTTTCCTGACACGATGGCGGCACGGACACGGTCCTCAGCGGAGGTTCTCTGGTCGGCAATGCTCATGCTGGCGGAGGCATCGACAAGCACGGCAAGGGTTCGCTGTTCCTCGCGTTTAAGGGTGAGTTTCAGGACGGGGCGCAACAAGAGGCCGAGAAGCATTGCAAAAAACACCATGCGCAGGAAAGTCATGGTCCTGCGGTACCTGGCGGAGATGTCCCTGGGCGTTGAGCGGTATGCAATCCAGGCGATTATTCCCAGGGCGAGAGCTGCCATTGCGATGATTGGCGGATCGATAAGCGGAGCAAATCCCCACGAGTGATCCACCACTGAAGCGGTGTCTTCAGTGGGAAGCCCGAGGAGTTTGAGTAGCAATGCGTTCAAGGTTTTCTGGCGGCTTATTTTTCCTGGCTGAATCGCTGTGAGAGGAAGAGTTCGAGGATGGCTGTCAGGCCGGCTGCTAAAAGAAAGAATGGCCAAAGCTCAGTACCTGAGCGCTCGCGGCCAAGTAACTCGGACAACTGACCGCCGGCCGTGGCATAAATGACGTCGGCTACCCCCTTAAGGCGTTCAATTTGTGCCTCGGACAGCGGTTCAGGATTCGATTCGTCAGGGTCTGCCGTGGCGGCGAAGGAAAGCGGGAGAGATCCGGGAACCGAGAGCTCGTAAACTCCCGCTGTTTGCACCTCATCATAGGTAATGCGTGAGCCGTCGTTACCTGCATCGATTGTAATTGTGTCTCCGATGCCTCCTGAGTTCGGTTTGTAGATCTGCGCTTTCTTGTTTTTCCACTCGGCGGGACCGCGGCGCACAAAGGAGTCGCCGACGCTGATATTGAGCTCGGCATCTCCGCGGGCAAGAACGCTTCCGAAAACACGGTGCACGATAGGCAGGAATGCAGGCTGTACCGGGAGATTGTTCCATTCAGTGTCCGCTGTGGTGCTGAACTGGTAAACTTTACCGAGCCCGAGATCGGATTCGACAACTGCCGGTGACCCGGTGTTGTAGCGCAACACGACCCGTGCTGCTGAAATTGCTTCAGTCGATTGCCTTGCTGCCGTGGGGAGATGCAGGGAATATGCCTTGTGGATGTTGACCTCGGCGAGGGTCCCGGCCCCGGGGTCATTCCAGAGCTCGACCAGCGGGTGATCGTAGCCGCTTGCCTGCAGGGTCAGTCCTGTTTCATTGTCTTCCCCGGGAAGAATCTCTCCAAATTCCGCCGGCAGGATGCCGGCCTCTTTGTGGAGTGCGGAATTATACCAGGAGGCATTGATGTTACTGCCGGGAAAGACGATCAGTCCCCCGCCTTTAACGATGAATTTTTTCAGCCTGCCGGTGACCGCGGGTGAAAATTCCGAGACATTGGCAAGGAAAACTGCGCGATACTCATCAAGCTCGTCTTCCTTGATTTTTTCAAGCCCAGCAACCGTGATCCGGTCGGCTCCAAGGAAAAAGGAATCCTTCAACTCCGGCGGGACCGGGACAAGGGCATTCTCCAGAAAGAAGGTTTCCGCATCAATTGGGTCTCTTGAGGGTTGACCATCGACAAGCAGGGCGAGTTCTCTTTCAATTGCCCTCACCACCAGCACGCGGCTGTCATCAGCGGGGGAGGCGTCATTTCCCGGGATGGAGACACCCAGCTGGTGAAGTCCGGGCGAGGGGAGCCGGGCAAACAGGGTCAGTGTCCTGGCTTCGCCCGGCGGCAGGGATTCAATTTCCACCGGGTCCCCGAAGGGATCTCCGTTGATGATGAGCTGCACGGGGATATCATCCGCGTCGATGCTGCCGAAGTTGCTGACCTCCACGGCGAGGCGAACCGGTTGGCCGACGGCTGTGACCGGGGTTTTCTGTACCAGCCGCGTGATTGCCAGGTTTTCACCGGGTTTTTTGCCGACCAGTGCGATCACTGTCCTGATGTCCCTTGGGGAACCCTCAAGTAAACGGATTATTGATTCGAACTGGTTCCAGGCATTCGCGTCACCATCAGTGATTAATACCAGTTCCTTCTGGGCGGCAGAACGATTCTCGAGCGAAGCTAGCGCGGCTTTAACTGCCGGCATCAGGTCGCTACCGCGGTTGGTCAGGTTGGCGGAGTTGTCCCCTGAGATGATTTTTCCCGCACGGACCAGATCATGGGTCGGCTCGGTGATCCCGGAACCGGTGGAATTTGCCGCGAATATGACAGATGCGGCGGATCCACGGGGGAGTGCCGTGATGGCTTCGGAGCCAAATTCACGTGCGAGTTCAAAGCGTGTCTTTTCTGTGCCCTGGTCCTTGCGGGCCATGCTGCCGGAGGAGTCAATGATGACCGAGGAGGCAATCTTTGATCCGAGGGATTGTGAATCAAGCCAGGCCGCTGCGGGCCTAGCAAGAGCGAGGGCAAGCAGTGCGACGATGGCCAGGCGCAGCAGCAGCAGTATCCAGTCTTCCACCTTCATCCGGCGCTGATTGCGTTCAAGGCTGACCTGCAGGAAGCGCATGGCGGCCCATGGCAGTTTCTTGAACCGTCGTCGGTTCAGCAGGTGCACGATGATTGGTATGGCCAGGGCGACCATGCCGAAGAGCATTGCTGAATTAAGAAAGGCCATTGATTATTTGCGTACCATCTCCCGGCGGAAGGTGAGATAAGAGCCGAGGACATCCTCAAGCGGCCTTGAGGTGTCACACTGGATGAAATGGCAGGAGTTGCGACGGAAGCCCTGCTCGAGTTTATCCTGGAATGCCTTGAATTCCTCAAGGTAGCTTTTCCGGATCTCTGAAGGGCGTGTCTTGATATTGGGAATGTTTTCCATGCCCTCAAACTCAATAAGGCCTGAAAAAGGGAAATCGAGCTCATCGTGGTCGAGCACCTGCAGGGCAATCACCTCGTGCCCGACAAAGCGCAGGTGCTGAACAGCATCGAGGACTGCTTCTTCATCGTCAAAGAAATCACTGGCAACAATCACCAGTCCCTTGCGTTGTGATTTTTTTGCGATGTTGTGCAGTTGACCCGGGAGGTTGGTTCCTCCGCTTGCATCGAAAGTGGTAAGTCGTTCAAGGATATTGAACAGGTGGTTCTGGGTATTGCCGCGCGGAAGCTCATCACGTGTTTCGTTGTCAAAGAGCGAGAGTGACACGGCATCGCGCTGCTTGATGATGAGGAATGCCAGGCAGGCAATGGCCATCTTGGCATAATCGAGCTTGGTAGTGTCTCCGGATCCGTATTTCATCGACTCACTGCCGTCAATGAGCAGGTGTGCGACGAAATTTGTTTCCTGCTCGTATTGCTTGATATAGTAGCGGTCGGTTTTGGCCAGTACTTTCCAGTCGAGGTGACGGACATCGTCACCGGGGGAATACTCACGATGCTGCGAAAACTCGATGGCAAAACCGCGATACGGTGACTTGTGCTCGCCGGCCATGTAGCCCTCGACAATGAAACGCGCAGCTATACCGAGTTTGTCGGCGCGGGCAAGCGTTTCGGCGTCCAGGAGGTTTAGGGAGTCTGTGTTCACTTTGTGAACAGCTGGTCAGATCTCATTTTTCGGTAACCGGTTGATACCAGGTAAACTGATTATTTCGTTCCGGTTATTTTCACTGGTGCTGCGGAATCGACTCAATGATTTTTGCGGTGATGGCATCAGTATCGAGCCCTTCGCTCTGGGCGGCAAAGTTTGGGATGAGGCGGTGACGGAAAATTGGTGGAGCAACAGTGGCAATGTTGCTGCAACCGACATGATTCTGCCCATTGAGCAGAGCGTGAGCCTTGGCGGCAAGTATCAGCGCGAGACCGGCGCGCGGCCCGGCGCCCCAGGCAAGCCACTTGTCACAGAAGTCGAGTGCCTCGTCTGTTCCGGGGCGGGTGACGCGCACCAGTTTTTCGGCGTAGCGCATGACGTGTTCGGCAACCGGAACCGAGCGAACCGTTTCCTGGATGGCGATGATATCCTCACCGGTCAATACCGGCTCGGGACTTGTTGTTTGCGAACCGGTATAGGTACGCATGATCTCGAATTCCTCCTCCTCGGAAGGATAGTCGACCTTAATCATGAACATGAAGCGGTCGAGTTGCGCTTCCGGCAGGGGGTAGGTGCCTTCCTGCTCGATAGGGTTTTGAGTGGCGAGCACGAAGAACGGGTCGGGCAGGGCGTGATCCTCCCCGCCAATAGAGACTTTGCGCTCCTGCATTGACTCGAGCATGGCTGCCTGTGTCTTTGGCGGGGTGCGGTTGATTTCGTCAGCAAGGACAATGTTGGCGAAGATCGGTCCGGAGAGGAACTTGAACTGTCGTTCGTTTGTTGCCGGGTCCGAGTAGATTACCTCGGTGCCTGTGATGTCGGAGGGCATCAGGTCCGGGGTGAACTGGATGCGCTTGTAGTTAAGATGAAGTGACTCGGCCAGACTTGAGATTAACAGTGTTTTAGCCAGGCCGGGAACACCAACGAGTAGTGCGTGATTGCGGGTGAAAATGGCGATCAGCACCTGTTCAATGACTTCGTCTTGGCCAATGATAACTTTGCCGAGTTCAGCACGGATGCGTTCGGAAGAATCCTTTAATTTCTCGACAGCAGAGGGATCAGCAGACTCGACGGTAGATTCAGTAGGCATAGTGATAAAATGATTATGGAAGCTGGTTGTTCAAATAACTTTGATTTTAAGGTTTACCCGAAATACCAAATTGGGGGTTGTCCTGCAAGCTCGCTTTGATAATTGATTAAACCACCTGTGGGCGGTGTTTCTCACGCTTGCAATGGGAGTTATGGTGACCACAGCAAACCGATCCTATGAAGAATCCTCATGGAAAATGGATATTAACAGAGTTTTTCCGGCAAAAAAAGTCATTCCTGTAAATGAGTTGTCTCAAAATGAGGCTTCAGGAGTTTTTTTTATAAAAACATCCTCATGAGATATCTTCATGTAATAAACGCTCTGTTCCTTGTCTTTTTGAGATTGTGTAAATCACCCGGACAGGGTATTGCCGTGTCCCGGCGGATCCTTGGACCCTGCCCTCTTTGAAGATTTTCAAATCATGGATGAGCAGGAATTCTTTTCCGGCTCAGCGCATTACTTTCAGGCGAAAAGCCCGGAAAGCCTGTCCTGAGATGGGCTCGGGGAGGCTGACAGTGACCGACTCGGAACCGTCCCCGTTGCTGACGCGGGAAATCTCAACCAAGCTGAGTGTTGCAGCGTCAATCCAGTTGTTCAGGTCGCTGCTGGTTTCAACGATGAAGGTAACGTCGGTAGCGGCAGTGTTCTGGCGGTAGGTGAAGGCGGCTGAATTGTCGAGAATGGCGACGGATATTGCGTGATGTCCTGAGCTTGCCGAGTGATCATCGGTTGCGAGAGCGTATTCAAGGAAGGCATTGAGCCCGTCATCGTCATCGTCTGCCTCCGGGTTGCCGGAGAACCCGCTGCCCGATGTGCCGGGTGACGGGGTTCCTGAAAGCCAACTGGCGGGAAGTTGATGGTCGGGTGCCGATTCGGGGGCAACCAGAACAAGGCTGTCGCCGCCACCGTCGGCGGCGGCAGGCCAGGGGTCCTTGTCGTTGTATTCGAACTGACGGATGGTTCCGTTCTCCGCATCTTCCAGCTTGATGCGTTCCCCGCCATTGCCCAGTGCCCCACCGTCGCTGAAGGCTCCTGCAACCGGCAGACCAGGACCAAACTCGAGTTCGAAGGCGCTCACGTCACGGACAACCAGCACACGCTCTCCGGGTGCCAGGGAAGTGATGTTGCCGGAGGTAAAGTCAAAGCCTATGCCATCGGTGAAACGGACACCTTCCAGGTTGAGGGTGGTCTCGCTGCTGATGTTCATCAGCTCTATGAACTCGGCCAGCCCGTTGCCCGGGGGGTGGTAATGAAGCTCTGAGACCACCAGATAGAGTTGAGGGTCGCTCGGATCCCCGATGTAGGTGAGCGTGCTGTTTTTGAGTCCTGCTGCATCATTGAGGTTGAGGATTTCACCAACATTGGAAAGATGTCCGCTGTAAGCACCAACCACGAAATTGGACTGCCCGCCCCGCGGGCTGGTCAGGCGGGCCCGGAAAGCCCTTACATCCGGGCTGAGGTAGAGCTTGCCGCCGGCGGGAATGACGGTTCCCGGCGGAATCTCGAACTCAATGCCGCCGTTGATTGTCCAGCTTGAGACATCCACCGCGATGTTGTTGGCGTTGATCAGTTCGATAAACTCCTCATCCTGATTACTGGAAACCGGGTTGAACTCAATGCTGCCGAATTGGATGAGGGGTTCATTGCTGCCTTCGGAATCCGCAATTCCGGCATACAACTCGGGAAGGATCAGGAAGTCACTGCTGCCGAGTGATCCGTTCATGCCGTGGATCGCGAGCACATTGGTTCCGTCAACCAGCGTGTTGAGGTGATGGCTTATGTCAAAAATTTCGAATTCATTGATGTCGGCCTCCTGGGCAGTTGTCGTGGCAGCAGAGTTCCAGGAAGGCGATGCGGGGGAGTTCATTTGATGGACCCTGGTGCCGTTGATGTAGGCGATAAAGCCGTCGTCAAATTTCATGTGCAACTGCAGGGACTGATAGGTTGACGGGTCGGTTGCCTCAAACTCGATGCGCGTATAGGAGGTGGCCTGGATATTGCGCATTGCGGATTTTGTATCAGTACCGATCAGCGGCAGATATTTTACGCTGTCGAAGCCGATTCCGGTTGTGCCAACAGTCCACAGGGAATCATCGAAGCCGGGCATCGTCCACGCCGTGCCATCAGAGCCATCGCCGGGGATCTTGGTTTTCGCTTCTGCCCCGCTTGTCAGCAGGGGAGTGAATACGAAGGATAATTGACCGCTTTGAGGTTCGGGAAGCCCTGCTGAAGCGCCATAGATGTAGGCGCGACGCCCGGGAAGATACTCGTTTTTCCAGCGTCCAATGGCCTCCGCCATGTCCTCGACGTCGGGATGGCTGGAGGTGTAGGAGACTGATGAACCGTTGCTTTGCACCCACGATCCCCACTTGATGAAGTCGGCCCTCGCATCGGAAGGCGAGATTTCAGGCGGATCGATCAGGGCGGATTGCTCGTCGAGGCGCCTCTCAAAGTAGCGCTCCGCGTAGGGGGTATCGGCCGGCTGGAGATACTGATCGGAAAGGGTTCGTATCCGGCGCATCAGCATATCCCGTGTTTCAGTGCGGTTCCAGAGCAGTGACACCAGCTTTACGGATGTGCCCACCTGGATAACGCCTGTCGAGAAAAGATTGTTGTCGAAGTAGGTGTCGGAACCATTCCATTTACGGCCATGGGCGAGGTCGAGGTCCCAGGGCAGGATGGCCCATTCGTCCGAGCGCCCGGTGTCGCGGTAAATATACCAGTTCTTGCGGTGCATGTCGGTATTGCGGATGACGCAGTTGGCGGCGCACATGTTGATGCACATCGGGATGTTGATGTTGTCGTAGATATAGTTCCAGAGCGCTTCACCGCTGTTGTTATTGAGCCCGTTTACCAGGGACTGCAGGTCGGCATTGTTTTCCTCCTTGCGGGTTTTCTTCTGCACTCCACCAATATTGGATGTGCTGTTGAGCTGGTTGCTGTATACCTTGTAGAGTACACCTTCCGGGTTGAGGCCGGTGCGCTCGAGATAGACCTCGTCGGCGTCCTCGACAAAGTCGGCAGTGCTGAAGAACTCACCGTTCTGCTGAACCCGCACAGTGTAGGCAAAGTGGGCATGGACGCCGGCATTACGCATGATTTCGTAGGAAAACACGTGACGAACCTTTGACTTGTCCGCCCAGTTGGTGAGCAGGTCGATGTCCTTGAGGCGTTTCTCGTCTGGATGCCAGCGGAAGCGCTGGGTTTTGTTGAAGTCGATATTGAAGCTTTTCTTGATGAAGCCCCCGGTGGATTGCCCGTGCCGGCTGAGGAAGATGTTGTCATAAAGCTCATCCAGATAGAATATCGCACCGCGGGTTCCTGATGTTGTGCCTGCCGCCGAGGGGTTTTGCAGGAACAACTCGACAACGGGAAGCTTTGTCTCCACGCCGGGGTCGCTTGCCACTGTTCCGACATACCGGTGTGAGTCGGTTGATGATGGGAATGGCGGCTCGAGTGTCTCGAATCCCGCTTCATCGGCGGCCGTGCAACGCCACCGGATCATGTCGCCGCTGCTGAAGGAGCCGGCGGGGATCGTTGCTGTGTAGTTGCCTGAGCCGGGCGGGGTTTCGGTCATCGTCAATGTTGTTTCATTGCCGAACATGACACGGTATATAAGTTGGGCCTGTGCTACCGGGGCATTGACACCGATGATTTCGGCAGTGATGACGAGGTCTGTTCCGGCACCGGGACGCTGTGGTTTGTCGGTGTAATCGGCGAATATCGGGCCGGCTCCGCTGCCGTCGGAGTTTGGGCTTCCAGGGGTGGGATTGGTGAAGAACCCCTTAAGGCTGGTTCCTCGATCCTGGATGCCTGCCACCAGTTCGGGTTTGATGAGGAGATCGGAACCACCCGCCGAAGAGTTCAGGCCGTGGATTGCGAGCACATTGAGGCCCTCGGTAATGAGGTTTGCGGAATCGGTGATGTCATGCTCGGAGGCACTTCCTACAATGAGGGAATCCGATCGTCCCGACCTGGTCGACTTTGAGTTCCAGAGCACCGGGGAAGGAGCGTTGTAAGCGGCAACCTGCACGCCGTTGAGGTAGGCAACATAGCCGTCATCGATCCTGGTATTTAAGGAAAGTGTTTGAACCTCCCTGTCAGTGGCGTTGAAATTAAATTCGAAGCGAAAGAATCCCGAGGCGTTCTTGTTGCGCATCTCGTCTTTAATGTTGGTGGTGACCAGAGGCTCAAGGGCTCCTCCTGTGGTTTCCCAGCCCAAGCCTGCGATTCCGGTATTCCACGATGAAGCATCAAATCCCGGTGCGGGTTGCTGCCAGTTGTCGCCCAGTGAATCATCGAGGGGGATGAGATATTTCCCCGTGGCATCCTCAGCAACAAGGGTTTCAGTAAGACCGCCGGTAAAACTGCTCAGTCCATAGGATCGGTCTTCACTCTGCGGCGGGTAGAACGGCGAGAATTCGGTAAGCACAGTGACTCCGTCGGGGGCCACGAGGGCAAGATATTCGCCGTTGGCCTTGAGTTGAAAGTCAGTGTGCAGTTGTGAATCCGGGTTAGTACGGTCTTTTCCCGAGGCAAAGACCACCAGCCTTGCCCCGGCAGCGAGGGTGACCGAGGGGAAAGTCCAGCGGGTGAGTTCCCCCTCGTCGTCAGTGAGGTGATGGCCGGCAAGGTCGATTGTCGTGTCTCCCATGTTGGCGATCTCGATCCAGTCTGAGAAATCACCGTCTTCATCAGGCAGTGTGGCATCGTTTGATGCCATGAATTCCGACAGGACAGGGGTGCCCAATGAGTTGATGATGAACAGGGATAGAACCGCTAGGGTGACGGCGAGAGGACGCATAATAATGAGGGAAAATGGGAGCGGGGAATTACCTTATACAAGTTACCCGTGGATGGCAGTTTTGTCCAGTGCGGCGGATCAGCTAAATACGTTCCTGTTTGCTGGTAAAATGGGATGTTAACAATTATAATACGGTTGCCTCACGGTTTCCACAAAACATGAAATTCTCCGTAATCCACTTCCTTGTCCCGACCCTGCTTTTACTGACCCAGCTGATGCTGCCTGCCGAACAGGTGGTTTTCAGTGAAATTCACTACAATCCGAAAGGTGACAAGCCTGAATATCTTGAAATCTATAACCTGACGGCGACGCCCCTTGATATTGCCAACTGGAAATTTTCCAAGGGGGTTGATTATGAGTTTCCCGATTTTAATGAGACCAGTCCGGACATTTCCTTCATCAAGTCCTTTGAGCGTATTCTTATAGCGGGGGTTGATGAGCAAACCCTGAGGAGGGCATACGCCATTCCCGCTTCGACAAAGATTTATGGCCCGTGGTCAGGAGCGTTAAGCAATAACGGTGAACTGCTGGAACTGGAGGATAAGAACGGTGTAATCAGGGCGTCTGTTGAGTATAATGATGACGGGCGTAAGTGGTCTGTTGCAGCGGACGGGGCCGGGCACAGCCTGCGATTAATCAGGGAGAACAGGGGAGGCTCCAACTGGCGCAACT
Organism: Verrucomicrobiales bacterium; assembly: GCA_046581505.1. Classification (GTDB taxonomy): domain Bacteria; phylum Verrucomicrobiota; class Verrucomicrobiia; order Verrucomicrobiales; family DEV007; genus CACIUL01. Next base: position 16,695 of record JAYGGE010000181.1, read on the forward strand.
GGGGAGTCAGTCTTGCCTCCGGCGGCACCCCGGGGAGTGCCGCCGCGCAGGACGAGGGCCAGGTCATGCAGATCCTGGAGGTGGGGTCGAGTTGGAAGTATGACCAGAGCGGCAGCAATCACGGAAGCGCCTGGCGTGAGTCGGACTTTGATGATTCCGCATGGGATGAGGGTCCGGGATTTTTCGGCAAGGAGAGTGCCAGCAAGGTAATGCCGCAACCCGGCTTCCAGACTTCCTGGACTACCGGCGGCAGGATTACCTATTACCTGCGAAGGGAATTTCAGTGGAACGAGTTTTTCTCTGCGGCATCGATCAAGGTTGATGGCCTTTTTGACGATGGCGTTGTGGTGTATCTCAACGGCCAGGAGATTGGACGCAACTCGATGCCGGCCGGGGTGATTGACTGGCAGACAGCGGCCAGATCGCATGAGGCCAGAACCTACGAGTCTATAGTGCAGGGGGACATCACGGCTCTTTTGCAGCTTGGCACGAACGTGCTCGCCGTGGAGGTGCATAATGTATCATCCGGCAGCTCAGACATTGTTTTCGGCGCGGATGTTTTGATCTCCAGTATTCCAGTTGATCAGACTGAACTGATCAGGCTCAGTGAGGTGCACTGTGCCGATGATGGCCGCGTTGACTGGGTGGAGCTTCATGCCCCCGGGCAGGGGGCTGTGAGCCTGGATGGCTTTGCGGTGGCCTCGCAACCGGATTTTTCCGATGCAGTGATGCTTGAGGGCAGTATTCCGGGCGGAGGATATGCAAGCCGGGAAGTGGATTTCCCGATCGCGGAGAACGGCAATTTCAGGATTTACGTCATTGCCGGCAACAATGTCCTGGATGCTCACCGGTTTGATCGGGATTCCGGTGAGGCGAGTTTCCAGTCTGATCCTCCGGGAGTGGAATGGTTTGGTGGTTCCGGGCACAGCAGGAACGCTGCCAACACGCCGTCGCGAAACACCGATATTGTCATCAATGAAATCATGTATGACGCTCCTTCCGACGGCCGCAACGCGGAATTTGTGGAGTTGTATAACCGCGGAGTGGCGGCAGTTGACCTGGGTGGATGGCGTTTTGTCGATGGCATAGGGTTTGATTTTCCCTCCGCCACGGTGATTGCTCCCGGCGACTACCTCGTGGTTGCAGCGGATGCCGGGTGGGTAAGGGATAATTACGGGGAGATTCCGGTCATGGGCGACTTCTCCGGCCAGTTGAGCGACTCGGGCGAGTTGCTCCGCCTTGAGGACGCGATGGGGAATCTCGTTGACCAGGTGGATTATCTTCCTTCCGGAGACTGGCCCGAGCTTGCCGATGGTGACGGCAGCAGCATGGAATTGAGGCATCCGCAAATGGACAATGATTCGCCGAGTGCCTGGGCTGACAGTGACGAGTCGCAGAAGGCATCAATGCAGACGATCACCTACACGGACAACTTTGAGCGAGTGAGATGGAACCCGCTTACCGGCGGCCAGGAACTGCACATGCACCTTGTAGGTGACGCCCACGTCATTATTGAGGATGTTGCAATGAGATTAAACGACTCGGGGGCAAATCTCATCAGCAATCCCTCGGTAGCTTCACCGGATAATTCGAGCTCCAGGGGGTGGGTTTGCCAGGGAACACACTGGGCCAGTTATATAGAGGATGGGCAGTTACACCTGATCGCCGATGGCCACGGTGACAACAAGGCAAACCGGGCGGAGATAGACATTGGCAACCTGTCTTTTGATCAGAGTTACACACTGAGTTTTAATGCCCGTTGGGTGAGCGGCAAGTCGCGTCTAATTGCCCAGACCCTTGACCATGGTTTCGGGACGAGTTTTCACCTGTCAATTCCGAATAACCTCGGGACACCGGGAACTGCAAACTCACGGCAATTGTCCTCACCCGCACCGGTGATTACCGGAGTGGTTCACAGTCCAGCGGTGCCCAAGCCCCCGGAGCAGGTCAAGGTGACGGCAAAAGTGACTTCTGCATTGCCGCTGAACTACGTGGATGTCGTGCATCGGCTTGATTCCTCCTCTGGCAACAATGGATGGGTCAGGGCAGCAATGCACGATGACGGCATTTCGGGAGGTGATCTTGCCGGTGGTGATGGGATTTACACCGCGACGCTGAGCAGCTATCGCACACAGGGCAATATTGCCCAGTTTTATGTGGAGGCGGGTGCCGACGGAGGAAATAAATCAATGCAGCCGAAGTTAGGCAGCGTTCGTCCCGCGATGTTCATCATCGATAGCCGGGAAATGCCGGGCACGTTAATGAGTGAACGTTTAATCGTCTCGCTTCATGATCGTTCCGCTCTCGGAAGTGCCGGTCACAGCCCGACTTTTGCTTATAAGTTTCCACGTATGTCGAATCACTTCTTCAATGCGACATTCATTGCCAATGAGAGTGAAATCTTCTACAACGCCGAGATTCGCAAGAGTGGCAGCCCGTTCACCAGGGATGGCGGCAGTTCACTTGCGCACGGCAAGTGGAAATTACCGGGAGATCGTCTTTTCCGGGAACGCAGGCGCAGCGTTTTCGATGCCTCGGGCACTTCAGAGGGCAGCGGGACGCCCCGTTTCTACGATGACCGGATAGCGCGCCAGTTCCTGTATCTGCTGGGGCATCCCATCAACGAGATGGAATTCGTGCACTTGGTGGTGAACAGTGATGCATTCAAGCTGCGAGAGAATCACGAGCCGATATCAAATGACTTCATGGACCGGAACTTTGCCGGCGGCTCAGAGGGAACCCTGCTGCGTATTGATGATGAGTGGCGTTTTACCAGTGATGATGGCAGCTCAAGGTCGAGCCGCAATGCCGACTGGTCCTACAAGAACAGTGACAACCCGATCCGCTACCACAGTGAGTGGCTGATGCGTTCGAGAGAGGCTGATTATGATTTCAGCAATTTTATTGAGTTCGTTAAGGCTGTAGGCACAAACAGTTTCAATGAGCAATCCATCAACCGCATTGCCGACCGGGACATGCTGTGCATCAATGCAGCAGTGCGGGGCTATGATGCTGACTGGGATACCCTGACGGTAAACAGGGGGAAGAATGCTTATTTTTATCGACCGAAAGGTGGTCGGTGGATGTTGGTACACTGGGATGGAGACAGGGTTTTTTCGAACACCAACCAAAGTATTATTGGTGGTCTTAGCGGTATAAGGACCTATTTCGACAAGCCCTATATCCGCAGGACGCTTAATTATTATCTCACTGAGCTGCTGACCAGGTATACCAGGGGATCGGCCCGCACCACGGCGTGGATGGAGTTTGAGCGGCAGGCCATCGAGGGAACCGGTGTCATCATGACAGCGAGTCATTATTCCAACTGGTTCAACAGCCGGGAGTCCAATGCCCGCAATTTCATAGGTGCTCCGTTCTCGACGGCTTTTCGGATCACGACGAACAATGCGGTGACTTCGGAGACGACGGTGAGCCTGTCGGGAACTGCACCCTCGAGTGTCTATAATGTGCGTGTTGCCGGTCAACCGGGGCTCGAGGCCCTGTGGACGAGTACTACCGGGTGGAGCCTGCCTGGCGTTGGGCTGATGTCGGGTAACAATGTCATCACCGTTGAGGGAGTTAACCACGAAGGCACGGTAATCCACAGTGAGCAGTTCAGGATTACAAAGACTGGAAATTCACCGCCGGTGGTGGTTCTTGAAACAAGTCCAAGTTCCGGCAATGTGGCCCTCAATGAAGTGTTTAATATTGATGCATCCGGGAGTTATGACCCGGAGGGAGAGGAGCTTACTTTTAATTGGCTGTCTCCCCCGGAGGGGGTCACATTAACCGGCGATGGGGCGAGAGCTGCTGCTGCTTTCGTCAATCCCGGCAGTTATTTGCTCGCCGCAGAAGTTGCCGATGCCAGCGGTAACATCTCGCGGGCGACAAAGGAGGTGCTTGTTTTTGCAGGGAGGGATTTCAGCTCTTTCGGGTCAGACCTGCTGGATACGCCCTGGGAGGGACTTAACCTCGAGGTAATGGATAATACCCCGAACGGGGCAAGTTATTCCCTGGCAACAGTGTCCGGGGCACTACACATCATGGTGCCTGAGGATCGTGATTATCCGCTGGGACTGCCGCAGGTTGGATTGCCTGCCCCGCTCAACTACTTAACCCTGGGGGATACGTGGAGATATTCTGATGAGAATATCGATTTTGGAACGCAGTTTGCCGAACCCGGCTTTGATGATTCCGCATGGCAATCGGGACCCGGTATTTTCGGATATGACAGTGGAACCTTCCCGGTTCCCGGGCTCCAGACCCCCCTTGCCAGGGATACCGCAAACCAATTAATAACCTATTATTTCCGCAGTGAGTTCGAGTTCGACAGGGATCCTATCGGTTCGCTGATCACTATTAGTGCAATCCTTGACGACGGGGCCCGCTTCTGGCTTAACGGTCAGGAAGTCGGCAGGGTTCGCCTGCCTGCCGCCCCCGCTGAAATTGGCTGGAAGACGGCGGCGAGTTCCAGTACACTGTTTAACCAGGAGAGGGCATTATTACCAGCTGTGTCGGTTGATGGTTCAGGTTTGCTCGTTGAGGGAAAAAACCTGATTGCTGTCGATTTGCACAATATAACTGCGGCCAGTTCGGATCGGGTAATGGGCTTGAATTTAGATATTGCCGCTCACCCTGCCGGTCTTGGAGGAGAAGGCATAGGCGGGACCATTCATCCATGGCTCAGGCGGGATCTGCCGGATGAGGGGGACTGGATCCTGCAGACTGACCTGGAACTCTATGGGCTTCAGTTCGGAGAATTCATGACTGGTCTGATGGTGGAGGTGGAGCGTGATGACAGCCACTTCCGCTATGGTATCGGTTATTGCAACGGGGATGAGCTGGCCGTTGTCCAGGTGACGCCGGCGGGAACGACGGGCAAACTGTTTTCACTGCCGTTTTCCTCAACAAGCGAGATGGTCGTGCGTGTCCGGCGGCAGGGCAATGAACTCATTTTTGAGTGGCGTCCGGGTGAGTTGTTTGAGGAGGTTTACCGGATAACCCTCCCCGGAGGAAGTACCGCGATTGCCGGCGGACCTTTTGCTGCGACCGAGGCCCCCCAGTTACTCAATGTGCTGTTTGATTATGTTGCGCTGGCTGATGCGTCATCAATTTCCCCGTTTATTGGTGATCTGGTTATTACTGAGGTGATGTACAAGCCGGAAGGGGGTTCCCGGCATGAGTTTCTTGAACTTTACAACGCCGGTTCAACGGCAATTGATCTTAACGGCTTCCGTTTTCCCCAGGGCGAGCCTTTTGACGAACTTATTTTAGGCAACGTGGCCATTGATCCGGGAGCTTATATCCTGGTCGTCAAAGACCTGGCAGCATTCCGTTCACGCTATGGCAACGGATTTGACTCGATCATTGCAGGCGAATGGCGCGGCGGCAGTCTCAACAACAACGGTGAGGTGATCACCCTGCTGGATGCCCAGGGATTAATCGTGATTTCTTTTGCATACAGAGATATGGATCCCTGGCCGGTTTCACCGGACACCGATGGTACTTCGCTGGTGCTGATTGATCCCTCTGGCGGTAACACCGCAAGTGGCGCGGACTGGACGGCAAGCCTGCAGATTGGAGGATCCCCGGGGAGGGCAGAGGATGCGGGGGAGGGCTTCGCTTCCTGGATGGCTTTCCGCGGAGAAGTAGATCCTCTGGCAACCAAGAGCGGCGATGTGCTCAATAACCTGCTGACCTATGCGCTCGGGGCGGATCTTGCAGGCGGCAATGCGGAGGCTGCAATGCTTGCTGCAGGGATTGTCACTATTGGTGGGCAGAGGTATTTCACAATGTCCTATCACCGGAGAATGGATGCCACTGACATTGTCTATGCGGTTGATTTCTCACCCGACAACCGGGCATGGGAAGAGGCAGGCAATGTGATTGTTGAAGTGTCATCCGAACCCGCAGGGGATGGTGTTGATTCTGTGACTGTCCGCTTGGCAGAGGCACTGGATAACAGGTCAGCTGCCTTCCTTCGACTACGGGTAACTGCTCCCTGAGGGAATTGCCCGGGTTGTTAAGTGGCGGTTTCCTTCAGTTCTGCCAGTTCGCGGCACAGGGAGGTGAAGACTGCTGCGGAGAATTCGTCAATATTGATTTTTCGGCCGGCTTCCCGGCTAATGCTGGTCATCTCGATGCCGCTGATACCGCAGGGGGTTATATGCTCAAAGGGGGAGAGATCCCCGCACACGTTTATTGCGAAGCCGTGCATCGAGATCCAGTGGCGAACGCCAATGCCGATTGATGCGATTTTGCGTTCCCCGCACCAGACACCTGTTAATCCCCTACGGGTTGTGCTGTTTACCCCGAATTCGTTACAGGAATTCACCAGTGCCACTTCAAGTGAGCGCAGGTAGGTATGCAGGTCCTGGCCGTATGAGCGGAGATCGATTATCGGATAGCCGACAAGTTGTCCCGGGCCATGATAGGTAGCCTGCCCACCGCGATTTGTTTCGAAAACCGGATAAGGCAGTGCGGCTGATTCTCCCTGGAGACTGCTATGATCGCTGGTTCGTCCTATGGTGTAAACCGGATCGTGTTCCAGGAGAAATACAGTATCGGTTATTTCTCCTGAAAGGCGTCGTGCCACGGCATTATTCTGGAAAGTGAGCCCCTTCTCGTAAGACACCCGACCGAGCCACTGCTTCTTTATCTTTACCGGCGCACAGTTCATTCTCAGGCGGGTTAATTGTGGGAGCGACAGCAGGTAAGCTTCAATGCAACGGCTACAGGCGGTCAATTTGCTTTCCGGTGACCTTATCGGTTCCCCCGCCAGTGTAGAAATGTGCCATCCCTACTGCAAGGGCGTCAGCGGCGTCCGGGGGGGGATCTTCCTCAAGGCACAGGATCGAGCGTATCATGAATGCCACCTGTCTCTTGTCTGCCGCACCTTTCCCGACGATCGCCTGCTTGACTCTCTTTGGTGCGTATTCGTATACCGGCAGGTCACGGTCGGCAGCTGCGATGATTGCCGCTGCGCGGGCTGCTCCCATGGTAATTGCTGTTTTATAGCTTTGCACATAAATGACTGATTCGACGGCGCAAACCCCGGGAGAATGTTTGCTGATAACCTTCTCCAGTTCCCTGCGGATATTTACCAGGCATGCCGATTGCAGAATGTTCGGCGGGTTGCGTATGATCCCGTAGGTCAGGGCCTTGAATGATTCATCATTGCGCCGCTCGATAACGGCGAAACCGGTCTTGCGCAACGCGGGGTCAATCGAAAGGACACGCACGGGATACCTTTCGCCCAAAAATACAAACCTGAAACTTAAAAACAGCCGCCCGGATTCAGCGCCGTCGCCGCCTGCTTTTGCCTTTTTTGCGCCGGCTGAAGATTTTCGCCAGTTTTTCCGGCGTTGGAGCATCGGCATCAAGCAGGGTGGAATAATGGTAATTAAAGCCGTCAACCCTGCGTCGTTCCACCTTCTGGCCGATGAAGCGTTCAATTGAGGCGGCATGGCTGATCTCATCAGCATCCAGCAGGGTAAAGGCATCCCCATCACTGTTGGCTCGCCCGGTACGACCGATACGGTGGACGTAATCCTCGGCGTTTTCGGGTACCTGGTAGTTGATGACGTGGGAAACCCCGCTGATATCAATCCCCCTTGCGGCAAGGTCAGTGGCAATGATGACATCAAAATCACCACTCTTGAAGCCAATCAGTGCTTTTTCCCGGTCCCGCTGACGGATATCGGAGTGCATGACAGTAATGCTGTAGTTGCCATCTTCCTTTGCCAGCAGCTTTGCCAGAGAATCGGCATCCCGTTTGGTGCGGGTGAAGATCATCACACTGTGGAAATCGGTTTGCTTGAGCAGGGCAAGCAGCAGTTCTTCCCGCTGGCCGATTGCAACGGGATAGAAGGCGTGGCTGACGTTCTCAGCAACTCCCTGTCTTTGCCCGATCTCCACCTCGACCGGGTCATTCAGTGCCCACTGCGCGAGACCCTCGATAGCGGGTGGCATGGTTGCAGAGAAGAAAAGTGTCTGCCGGGTGCTTGGGGTTTTGTTGACGATGCGACGCACATCCGGCAGAAACCCCATATCAAGCATACGATCGACTTCGTCGAGTACCAGGATTTCAATTTTGTCGAGTTTCACCGAGCCGCGCTGCATCAGGTCGAGCAGGCGGCCGGGTGTGGCAATGATGATGTCCACGCCGGCTTCGAGCCCGTCGAGTTGCTTTCCGTAGCCCACGCCGCCGTGTATCAACAGACTTTTCAACCCGGTGCCGGCGCCGAGCATTTCAAAATTATCCAGAACCTGTGATGCCAGTTCGCGCACCGGCTCAAGGATCAGGCAGCGTAGATTGCCGTGATCAGCGAGGCGATGCAGGATAGGCAACGCAAATGCAGCGGTTTTTCCGGTACCGGTTTGTGATGCTCCAATAACATCCCTGCCGTCGAGGGCAAGAGGGATGGCCTGCGCCTGGATGGGTGTAGGAGTTTCATAACCGGCATTGCTAACGCCTGCCATGACCTTTTCCGAAAGGCCTAATTCTTCAAAAACCATAAGTGGCGCAACAGAACGGGAGGTGGAGGAGTGAGGCAAGGTGTTTATTTACCTCTTCAATCATCAGGTGGATGCTAGGTTGTGACTTCGCCCCGTGCCATCACCACCTTTCCGGTGCGCACCGTTTCGACAATGTCAAACTTGGAAAGCAGGTGCACCGCGGCATCCACCTTCTCTGAGTTCCCGTGAATCATGGCGATTATCGAGGTAGTCCCAAGATCCACGGTCTTGGCACCGAAATGCTCCAGGATCTGGAGAACCTCACCCCTTTCGCCGGGATCGATAAGGATTTTCACCAATGCCAGTTCTCTGGTAACCGATTCACTTTCGTCATGCTCGAAGCAGTGGATTACATCAATAAGTTTATTGCATTGCTTGATGATCTGCTCCAGGCCTGCCGGATCCCCGCTAATGCCCAGGGTCAGTCGGGAAAATTGCGGATCGCGTCCGCGGGACACGACGACCGAATCGAGATTGTATGCCCTACGGGCAAATACCTGGCAGATACGCATCAACACGCCGGGCTGGTTATTGACAAACATGCTCAGGGTATGGCCTCCCACAATATCGGGTAACGGCGCGAGTGAGGAATCGCTGGTAACAATGTCTCTGGGCATGGCAGGAATAATGTTTCGCAGGCAAGCGGGTTAAGTGGAGCCTATTGGCTTGGCCATTTTATGCTTGGGAGGTTCTACAAGCATATCCTCAAGAGCTGCACCGGCAGGGATCATGGGAAACACGTTCTCTGTCTTGATGCACTCGGCGTTGATGACACAGGGGCCATCGTTGTAATCCAGGGCTTTTCGCAGGATCTTGCCAACATCGGCCGGCCGCTTGATATTGAACCCCACGATGCCGTAAGCCTCGGCGAGTTTTACAAAGTCGGGGTTGCCCTCGAGGTTTACGCCGGATTCGCGATTATCAAAGAACATTTCCTGCCATTGCCGCACCATCCCGAGATAATGGTTATTCAACACCAGGACTTTCACTGGCAATTTATGCAGTGCTGCGGTGGCAAGCTCGCAAAGCGTCATTTGGAATCCGCCATCGCCGACCACAGCGACAACAGTATCATCAGGGCGGGCGAATTGTGCGCCGATGGCAGCGGGAAACCCGAAACCCATGGTCCCGGCTCCGCCGGAACTGAGCCAGTTGTATGGGGCATTGACCTTGTAGAATTGTGCGGCCCACATCTGGTGCTGGCCGACATCGGTTGCTACCACTGCCTTGCCGCCGGTGAGGTGGTAGAGTTCGTCCAGCACCTGTTGCATGCGCAGACCGCCCTGCTTGCGGTAAGCGAGAGGAAATTTTTTCTTGTAACCCTCAAGGGTGGCCAGCCAGCTGGATGTTTCAAGGGGGCCGGTTTTTTTGTTAAGTGCCTGGAGAGCAGCTTTGGCATCGCCGATGATCTCCACATCCGGGTGGATCATCTTGTTCATTTCCGAGGGGTCAATGTCGATATGTATAATGTTCGCAAGTGCCCCGAACTTATCGGCCTGACCTATGATTCTGTCATCAAAGCGGGACCCGACATTGATGATCAGGTCGCACTCGACCATCGCCTTGTTAGCATAGGCGGTGCCGTGCATGCCGAGCATGCCAAGGGAAAGTTCGTGAGTTTCGGGGAAAACCCCCTTTCCAAGGAGCGTAGTTGTTACCGGACAATTGAGCGTGGTTGCCAATTCCATCAGTTCGGCATCGGCACGGGCTATCATTATGCCGTGGCCGCCGAGGATGACCGGTCTTTTTGAGTCTGATATAATCTTAGCAGCACGGGTGATTGCCCCGGTGTTGATTTCGAATGCGGTTTCCGGATGGTAACCGGGCAGGTCAATGTCCGGATCAAGGTCGCCGTTGAACTCGCTTTGGCTGATGTCCTTGGGAACATCAATGAGGACCGGCCCGGGGCGGCCGGTGGTTGCGATATGGTAGGCCTCCTTGACGATTCTGGGCAGGGAGTTGGTTTCGCGAACCAGAAAGTTATGTTTTACCACCGGCATGGTGATACCGAATGTGTCAGCTTCCTGAAAAGCATCCTTGCCGAGCATCCAGGTGACCTGTTGGCCGGTGATTATGAGCATCGGTATAGAGTCCATTTGCGCGGTCATGATCCCGGTAATGGTATTGCCGGCGCCGGGTCCGCTGGTCACAAGCACCGCGGCGGGTTTGCCGGTTGCCCGTGCGTAGCCATCGGCCATATGGCAAGCTCCCTGCTCGTGGCGGGAGAGTATGAACTTGATGTTGCCGCTCACGGTTTCCAGCGCATCGAAAATAGGCAGGGCCGCTCCTCCTGAATAGCCGAATATATACTCAATGCCGAGATTATTAAGGCTCTTGATGAGTGCCTGGGCTCCATCCAGTTTTGTGGTACTCATTGGTAGGATAAAGTAAAAATTGAGTAAATTGGTAAAAACTATGCTCTAAAAACAAATTCCTTCAACGAAAATGGATAATTTTGTGATAAATTAGCAGTATCAGCTAATTTTTTTCCACGAAAAAGGTAATTTCAAGCGAAAGATGCCGATTATATTGATGAGAAATGAGTCAACATATCCCTTTCGGGCAATTTGTTGCGGGAAAAGCCTGAAAAACAGATTCGTCGACCATGACCCGCCGTGCATGATCAATTCGTCAGCGGATTTTTTTTGGAGAACCGGGGTGTTTGATTCAAGCCACAAGATTTTGAGTACCCCGACCCTTATTCAGAGGGATTTTTCAGGTTCTTTACTACCGGCTCCTGGGCATTTGTTGTCACTTTCCACTTTCCGTCTACTTTAAGCAGTGATACCAGATCAAGGGCTGAAATCTGTTTATCCCCGTTCGAATGCCGGGTGCGCACGAGAATATGGCAATACTCCTTGGAACCGACGGTTTCTTCTGCCAGGCTGAGCAATTTGACGGCCAGGCTGTCCAGAATTTTCTTCAGTTTTTCCTGATTGATACTGAAGCGTTTCTGAATCCCTTCATGATAGCGAATGTAGAATTCGCTGGCATTCAGCTTTTCCACTTCGCGCAGATTATTGCAGTCCAGGCGCCGGACGAGGGTGATCTCGTCATCGATTGTTGCTGATGCCTTGATACGAACGATGTAGCGTGTCTTGAGCGACTCGAGCGAGGCAGGGTCAAGGAGTGCCGCCGCCTTCCGCCAATCCTGTCCCATGGCGTTTCTCAGGTATTCGAAGGTGACTATTGTGGCAGGGTGTTGATTGATTGCCTTGGGGCTTTGCTCCTGTGCCTGTGCTGTTAGGCTCGCAGTGAGGACGAGGATAGCTGTTAAAGAAGCTTTCATGCAGCGACTGTGGTCTCGAATATGATGTCAGGATAGACTAGGTGGGCGGCTATGTCTAGGTCGGCAGCTTCCCCGGTTCGACAAGTTCGAATCGCTGTGCTTCATTCTGCAATTTGGCAGATGCTGGTGTGAGCATCGCCATATGCGCACAACAGCCCCCTGAGTAATGGGATTAGGAGATCGAGATTACATGCGTTCTGACCAGCCTGTAGGCATCAGCTGGGGGAGTCGTGGCCGGAGACCCCGCGGGCGCTGGTCGATCCTGGCGATCCTTATTGCCATTAATATTGGAGTATTTATCATACAGTATGTCTTCGGGCTGTGGGGGGAGGAGGTTTTCGATGGCGACTATCTCCAATTTATACCCTCAGGTGGGGCGAGTGCGGAACTGGTATTCATGAAGGGACATATCTGGACCCTGTTTACCTATATGTTCGTACATGGCAGCCCCCTGCATATTCTTGTTAACCTGATCCTCATTTTTGCCTGCGGGCGCGGGTTGCAGACGATCGCCGGCGAGAGGCATCTGTTTCGCGTCTTCCTGTTTGCAGGCTTGTTTGGAGGACTTGTCCAAGTTACGGTTTCATTGTTGCAGAACCCGTCAACGCCGGTGGTTGGAGCATCTGCATGTGCATTCGGTTTGCTTGTCGCACTTGCAACGATCATTCCTGAGCAGGAGGTTTCCCTGTTGCTTTTTTTCGTGATTCCGCTGCGTTTGCGCCTGAAAAACCTGGCCTATTCACTCACCGCCCTGGCAGCGGTTTTTCTGGTGATAGATTTATTGGTGACCGGGGATATCTGGATGGTTTCCGGCGTAGGCCATGCCGCGCATCTCGGTGGTGCCCTGGCTGGCTGGATTTATGTCAGGATGGCAGGATTTGGCGTGAGGGGAATGGCGGCAACGTATTCACGCAGGCGACGCAAGAGAATGCCGGGAAAGACAGAGAGGAGAAGATCCTCCCAGATGGGGAAGATTGTATCAACTGCTGTTGAGAGGGAAGTCGATGGAGTCGTTTTTGAAGCCGATGAGTTTACGATGAACCGGATCAACACGTTGCTCGAGAAGATCAGCGAGGAGGGCATGGGCAACCTCACTGAAGAGGAGCGGAAGATGCTAGAGCGTTACAGCAAGAAGATTTCCGGCAGGGCCGGCTGATGCAATGATGAGAGAAACAGCGGACGGGCGGGGAAACCGGTTGTTTCCCAGGCGGTGTATATACCCTGTAGCCATGGCAGTTGTTTGCCTGGGGGGAATGTTAGCGGCTGCCAGGGTGGGAATCATGTTTGCGGATTGGCAAATGCCTCCCGAATCTGTGAAGTTTCCCGATAGAACAGGGGTTGGCAGCCGGTGGCAGATTGGTTCTGACAACTCATTCACCGTTGCCGGGAACCTCGGAGAGTTGCGCGAATATGATTTCAGGTCATCCGGAGGGGCGCCGGTTTCCGTTGAGGGCATCAGCATCTATGAGGTTGCCAAAGATGGCGTTGAACTCGAAATTCTCGCTGGCGGAGACCGTCGGTATCTTAAGGTTCAAGTGCGTAAAGGTGCACGGGATGGTGAGGTTTTCTGGCTGATGGTTCGAGAGTTCCAGAAGATAGCGACCCCCAAGGGGCAATGAGAGGATATAACCGGGTATAATGATCAGCCGTAACCGCCCGGAGAACTGATAGCTGGTCATGATACGAGTCATTGCCGGCATCGCACGCGGTATCCCGCTGCAGGTTCCCCCTGCGGGTGATGTGCGTCCTACATCCGATCGTGTTCGTGAGGCATTATTCTCGATGATTACGGAGCGCTTGCCCGGCGCACGGTGCCTTGACCTTTTTGCCGGCTCAGGGGCACTGGGAATCGAGGCCTTGAGCCGGGGTGCTGAGTCCTGTGTTTTTGTAGACTGTGAGAAGGCTGCCGGGGAGACGATATGTGCCAATATCAAGAAAAGCGGGCTCGACGGAGGTGTCATCCGGATCATTGAGGTGGCGAGTTTCCTGGAGTCAGGGCATGGTCAATTCGATTTGATTTTTGCTGATCCTCCTTATGCAAAGCAGGGCGGCATTGATTTGGCAGCTGATCTGGCACGCTCGGATTATCTTCCCCGAATGATGACTGATGATGCAATACTTATCCTTGAATCACGCAAGGGCGCGGATGAGTATTCTGTGAATGAGCGATTGGAACGGCTTGAGCGGCGTGATTATGGCGAAACCCGGCTTGTGTTCTTTCGCCGTGTGAGTTCGTGATTGACTCCACAACACGCTGCTGATGCACCTCCGGATCGTTCTCCTCATTTATAATCTTTTGTTGCCATTGGCACTATTGCTGATGTTGCCGGGCTATCTGGTAAAAATGGTGCGCCGGGGCAGCTATGGCAGGGGTTTTTGTGAGCGTTTGGGTTTCTATCCGGCCAGCAAAAGGCAAATCCTGAGAAATCTTGACCGTCCGGTCTGGATCCACGCGGTGAGTGTCGGGGAGGTTAATATTGCCAGGAAACTGGTTGCGGCACTACGGAACATTGACAGCGGGTTGTCGACAATAATCTCAACAACAACGCCTACCGGATTTGCAATCGCCGAGCAGAGTGATGCGACTCTGGCGATATACAACCCGGTTGATTTATGGCCGGTTGCGCGCTGGGCACTAAAGGTGATTAATCCCCGGGCAATGGTGCTTGTTGAGGCGGAGGTGTGGCCAAACCTTGTGCGCGGTGCGAACAAGCGGGGCGTGGAAGTCTCCCTTGTCAGTGCCCGCCTCTCGTTGAAATCCGAGCGGCATTACCGCAAATTCGGGTTCCTGACAGCGCCTGTTTTTGCGATGCTGACCCGGGTTTGTGTTCAAGAGAGCGAGGATGTCGCACGCTGGAGGAGACTTGGGGTTGGAAGTTCCGCGATTATGCATTTCGGGTCGATCAAGTTTGATTCGCAGGGAGTGAGTCAACCAGTTGAGGTGGCGCGGTTCCGCGAACTGCTGGCGGGATATCTCCACGGAAAACGCAGGCGGATCCTGTTGGCCGGCAGCACGCATTCCGGGGAGGAGGCGTTGATCGGGAATGTGTATCGCAAACTTCGTGAACGCTTTCCCGATCTTTATTATGTGGTTGCCCCACGTCACGTGGAGCGCCTTGAAGGGGTGCTTGCCGATCTGCGCGCAGTTGGGCTCAAGCCGGGCTTAAGGAGCGGGATTGGAGAGGGAGAAAGTGAAGACGGAAGAGAGCATGACTGTCTGGTAATCGATACCACGGGAGAACTCCAGGCATGGTATTACGTTGTTGACCTGGTAGTGATCGGGAAAAGTTTTCTGGCTAAAGGGGGGCAGAACCCGGTGGAAGCGGTTTTTGCCGACAAGCCGGTATTTTATGGCCCGCACATGGAGAATTTCACTGCGCTGGTGAGTTTGTTTGCGGCGCACGGGGGATGCATGCAGGTTGCTGATGAGCATGAACTCGAAGATCGTCTGGCGTTGGCACTTGATTCCTCAGGAACCGAGGAAATCATGGTGCAACAGGCAAAGCAGGCGATGGCGGTTCACCGGGGTGCTACGCAGCGCAGTGCAATGGCAATTCTTGGATACTAAGGGGGAGTGTTCCTGTTATTCCCGCTTGCAAATGGGAGGCTTGCCGATAATATCCCGCTCGCACACTTAGCGAACGACCCGTTCGTCTAGTGGTTAGGACTCCGCCCTTTCACGGCGGCAACACGGGTTCGAGTCCCGTACGGGTCGCCATTCATTCCTTCCCGCAAACTTTCCTCCCGGGGAGGTAATGAGTGAACGGGACCGCGTTATTTTTTGGGTTTCCACACGGTTTTATCGTCGAAGATCACTTGGTTGACGGTGACCTTGACGTCGACGGTTCCTTGCGGTGGGCCTGAACTGCCGCCGGAGATGGCGGTTCCCTTCCCAGCAGGGAGCCAGTCATCGGCTCCCGAGTAACCGTAGCCCGTCCGATCCAGGGTCTTCCCGTCAGCATCGAGGTAGGCGATGCCGTAAGAGACGTTTGAAATTCCCTTGGAACCAAGGTTAAAAACGGCCACGACCGGGTCGGCCCTGTCTCCCTCACCCAGGACTCCGATCATCTTGACCGCAACCGGAACGTCGTCCTTCCGCTTCGGGGCCGGGCCGGTCCAGGTCGGCCACACGATGCCGTCATCCCATTCCACCTGGCTCACCAGGCCGTCTACGGACGCGGTATCGTCTTCCATGAAAAAGCTGTCAACATCGATGAGATGGCTCTTTCCCTTGCCGAGGACGTCTTTGGGGTTGTCAAAAAATCCGGAGATCGTGTAGGGGACGCTTTTCCCGACACTGCCGTCTTCCTTGAGGTAATACATCTCCAATACCAGTTTGGAGATATTTTTGTTACTGTTGTTGGTGGCCTCGAGTCCCGCCTTGCGTTTCTTGCCCTCGCCCTGAATCGGGTGGGGCTTGACGGAAACAGGGGGCGTAAGCCGGGTGAGAGGTCCCGTTGACGGTCCAGTTTCATTCTCATTACCCGCAGGCTTTTCACCCTCCTTCGCGGCAGGCGTTGCTTTCTGTGCCTTGATGAATTTCTTATCTGCGTCAATGAGCCGATCGATGGCCACGCTGACGGTTTTTCCGGTGTCCAGCTTGATCACGACCTTGGTGCCATCCACCTCCACGAAGTCGCCTCTGAGGGTGCGTTTGGTTGCGGCGTCCGTCCAGGTGCGTGCGGTCACCACCTCCGGTATGTCGAATGAGGCATTTGCAGCCGTGATCTTTTGCTGGGCAGAAGCAGGCGTCACCCACAGGGTGAAAAAGCCAAGCAGCACTGGAATAATGAAGCCAGCAGCGGGTCGTGAGAGAAATGAGAACACAGGAGGAGTTAATTTCATGCCCGCAACCCTAACACCACCACCCCAGAGCGCACAAGGGCGCGTGGCTCATGGTTCATGGTTCATGGTGCAGGTGGGGGTTACAGGGTTCAGGGTGCAGTTGACGCGGCACAAGTATCTCCATTTATTTAAGGGGGAGCTTGGGGTTTTGGCCATGTCCCATGGATCGGTGCGCATGATCACTATGGATTTGCAAGGGGGCATCCCGGGGGATATGGGCACCAAAAAAAACGTCCCGCCCGATTAAAGGGGGGACGTTTTAGGTTGGCTTGAAATCAATTGGAGGAAGTTTATCCTGAGATCTTTTTTCCTGCGTCGTCAAACTTGGTGCCCTTCCAGTCGCCGGTGTACGCGCCTGCCGTGTGGCTTGGGATTGTGGATGAGGGGGATGATCGGGCTTTGCCTTGTGGTTCCCGGATTTTCCAGGGCATTAGATTCATCCTTATTCATTAATATTAAGTTAGTTAAGTGGAATCTTAAAAATTATTATTCAGCTTCTCTTTCTTGAGAATTTGTTATTTAATTGAACAGTTAATTGAACAGTTAATTTATCAATACATGAAAAAGGTATTTCCTCTAGGCTCTGTATTTTTAATTCTTATCGCTTCCGCGGGCATGGTGAGTGCAGCCATCACCACCTTCGACTACACGCAGACCGATAGCCTTACCGGCTCCGGAACCATAGCGGCCCCGGCACAGAGCACCGTGGGCGGGGTGACAATCACCTGGTCACAAACCGTGATGCCTGCAGCCTCAGTGCGTGATCCCTCCGGCAGCGGCTCAGCGGGAGGAGCGGTTGGCGGCTTCAACGATGACACCGGCGGCAACGCCGGCAACGGTGAGGACGTTGCAATCTACTGGAACGCCTCAACGCTGAGCACAAGTGGCGC
>JAYGGE010000202.1:0-12691 GCA_046581505.1 Verrucomicrobiales bacterium
AGGATCAAGCCGGGCATCAAGATTGGTAAAACCTACATTACGATTTCCCTTGAGCAATTGCGGGGAGATCCCAAGCGATTCCGCCCGAGCACGCTCGATACCGCTGAACTTAAGCGCAGGCTGCATTCCCAAGATGGCAGCTTGTTGACTCCGGAACAGAAGAACATTGTAAGGACTGAAATCAACAAGCGCTATTCCTTCTCTCTTGCCTGCCTGACTTTTGCATTGATTGGCATTCCACTTGGCGTCACCGCCCAGCGTCGTGAAACATCAATCGGGTTTGCCTTCAGCCTCGGCATAGCCGCTCTATATTTCCTCTTCATCATTGTAGCGGACACTGTAAGGGACAAAGATTATGCGCAATACCTTATGTGGCTGCCCAATCTTCTTTTCATGGGGTTGGGCATTTTTCTCTTCTGCAGATTAGCCAGGAAATAGAGGCGCGTGCATCGCGAGCCCTAAATTTATCGGCACATGAAACAACTCCGTCTGCCTAAGCCCCTCTTTCACCAAATTATACCATGACTATTGGAAAATCCTTTGTCCCGGCCCTGACTGCTACTCCGGTTCTCACTTCCGTTCTCGCGCTCGCCGCACTGGCGCAGTAGCCGAAGGAACCCGCCAAGCCAAAGCCGCCGGAGGTCAGTTTCTCCGTGAGGCAACTGCACGTCGACAACAACGAAGGCTGTGCGGTCGGCGACATCAACAAAGACGGTCACCCTGACATCACCGCCGGCGAGTTCTGGTATGAGGGGCCTGAATTTGTCCAGCGCCCACTTCGCAAAATCCTGCCGTTCGGCGCGGATTACCTGCAGAACAACGGCGAACACCTCCTGAATGTGAACGGCGACGGATGGCTCGACGTGATCCCGGGCACATTCTTGCACTCGAAGCTTACGTGGTTCGAAACCCCTGGTCCTTCCGGTCAGTGGGATCAGCGCTGGAAAGTCCACGAACTGGTGGACACCGAACACGTGCGAAATGAGAACACCCGCATGTGCGACCTTGATGGTGATGGGGTGGGGGAGATCATCATCGACAGCTGGGATGAGCGGAATCCCCTCCTCGCCTGGAAGATTCAACCTGGCCCCACGCCTCAGGTGACAAAAATCGTCATCGGCGAAGCTGGCAGCGGAATCTCCAACGGCCACGGAATGGGTTTCGGCGACATCAATGGAGACGGCCTCGAAGATGTCATTTTCAAAAATGGGTGGTATGAGCACCCTGCCAAAGACGCCATGACCCAGCCTTGGGCGCATCATGCCGACTGGTCCTGGGATCACGCAGGCACTCCCATGTTCGTGGTCGATCTCGACGCCGACGGTCGCAACGACGTCATCTGGGGTGACGGGCACAACTACGGGCTCTACTGGATGCAGCAGCGTGAGGTGGCCAGCGACGGTTCCGCCAACTGGCGAATCCACACCATCGACAAGAAATTCTCACAGCCGCACACCATGGCCTGGGAAGATCTCGATGGGGATGGCAAACCTGAACTGATCACCGGCAAGCGAGTCCGCGGTCACTCTGGAAAGGATGCCGGCGGCCTGGAAGATCCCGTCATCAACGTCTACGGCTGGCACCCCGAGGAGCAGGTCTTTGCCAAGATTGAAGTGCATCGAGGCCAGGCAGGCATCGGGCTCCAGATCCGCATCGCAGACATGAACGGTGACGGCAAAAAGGACATCGTCGTTCCCGGCAAAAGCGGAACGCACATTCTCTTCAACGAATCGTAACCACCAATACTCTCACAAGCCTCAAACGTCGTGTTCGCTTTAAAAAAAATGAAATCGACCCGGGTGGACAGGTCGAACAGCGAACATACTCCGGCCATTATTGACTGGTGGTCAATCATGCCGGCAAGCCCTTAGGCATGTACAAAACCGAGAACCAGGATGGCTTGATACACATCCGATAAAAAGAGGCAGTGAACCAAGTCCAATCAAACTGTTCCATCCCGGAGACAATTTATGACTACTGAGAATTCATCGTCAACAACCGGGCTGATCGCCCGATGCGGGCATGCGACTGAGTCAATGGCAAAGCAGAGGGCTTTGGCTGAGACTAGACAGCTGCTGATACTTTCATGAGGAGAGTTCCTGTATACAGTGGGGTGAAGCAAAAAGAGTCGAGCATGAGATGCCGCCGAGACACATGAACCCTCTGAATAAATCTCGCGATGCAGCAATCGCGCCGGAAGACATTGCGCATGAGGCAGTAAAGGTCACTGAAGCATTACTGCACCTTTCAACGAAAAGACTGCGCTTCTTTGAGCAATTGCAGGGCAGGAAACTTGAACGCATGATGGTTGATGAGCCGGGCAAGGCACTGACTCTTCAACTGGCAGACCAGGTCTTCCGAAGCAAATCACCAAGTAAGCAATCAAGGGAATTTCAACGCCTTCTACGTCACCATGGAATTCCGCGATACCTGTGGTGGTGGGAAAGGGGGCTAATGTATGCAGGCAGCCTTTTATCCCGGATATCACCAGGGCTCGTGATGCCCTTAATCGCCCGCTACGTACGCGCGGAAAGCAGGAATGTAATCAAGCCAAGCGAGAAGGGGCCGCTCGCCGCCTACCTTAACCGCAGGCGCGCGGACGGGTTTGGAATCAATCTAAACCAACTGGGAGAGGCCGTGCTGGGAGAGGAGGAGGCTTTGCGTCGCCTGGATGAAATCATCACCAGACTGAAAAGTCCCGAGGTTGACTATCTTTCTGTGAAAATCTCTGCAATTTACAGCCAGATCAACCTCATCGCATTCGATGCAACCCTGCAGGAACTGCAAAAGCGACTGCGGATGATCTACCGTGCAGCCAGGGCAAACCGGTTCGCCGACGCAAATGGGAACAGTCGTCCGAAGTTCGTCAATCTTGACATGGAGGATTATCGGGACTTTCACCTTACTGCTGAAGCGTTCAAGAGCGTGCTTGCTGAACCAGAATTCATGCATCTGGAGGCAGGCATTGTGCTGCAGGCCTATCTTCCTGATTCCGCAAACATGCAGGAAGAACTCACCAAATGGGCGATAGCACGTATCGGGCAAGGTGGTGCGGGAATCAAAATCAGGGTGGTCAAGGGAGCCAACCTTGCCATGGAACATATGGAGGCATCCATTCACGGGTGGCAGCAGGCCCCCTATGACAACAAGCCCGACAGCGACGCCAACTTCAAGCGGATGATCAGGTTCGGGTGTCAGAAAAAAAATGCAAGTGCGGTAAGGATTGGTGTCGGAAGCCATAACCTTTTCGATATTTCATACGCCATGCTTTGCGCGCAGGTAAACGGGGTCACTGACCGCGTGGAATTCGAAATGCTTGAGGGCATGGCTAACCATCAGGCCGCAACCGTTCTTCATGAACTGGGCAGCCTGTTGCTTTATGCGCCTGTAGTTGAGCATAAACATTTCCATTCAGCACTGGCTTACCTGGTGCGCCGGCTTGATGAGAATACTGCAGAGGAAAATTACCTGAGGCACATGTTCCTGATGAGCCCGGGATCTTCGGCATGGGACTCGGAAAAGAACAAGTTTCTTAAGGCCTGCACCCGTTCAGAAATTGTTCAATCAACACCACGCAGGACCCAGAATCGATTACAGGACCGTGAATTGGATGATTTTCCTGTTTCCGGATTCAGCAATTCTCCTGATACCGACTGGAGCAGGCCTGCCAATCGGGAGTGGATTACTCTCAATCTGGAAAAATGGAGTAAGATGGCACCTGAACCGGTGCCCATGCAAATAGCCGGTCAACTCCGCTACAATCCCGCAACGCAGGTTCAAGTGATGGACCCGTCACGTCCAGGCCATCGTGCCTATTTCCACACCCTCGCCGGGATCAATGATGTTGAGGAAGCGCTGAGCTCAGCAACACGGGGATGGCAACAATGGAGTGGCACCCATTTTACCCACAGGGCGAACATCCTGAAGAAGGTTGCAGGGATACTCGAGTCCGGGCGCGGCGACAGCATCGGCTGCCTGATTCTTGATGGCGCAAAAGCGATCAATGAAGCCGACACTGAAATCTCAGAGGCGATTGATTTTGCCAACTACTACTCGCGCCTCGATGAGCTTGAAGGCGTTGAAAACTGTGAATTCACCGGCAGGGGAGTTGTTGTAGTCGCACCTCCCTGGAATTTCCCGTATGCCATTGCTGCAGGAGGGGTATTGGCCGCCCTTGCTGCCGGCAACTCCGTCATACTCAAGCCTTCACTCCACACCGTCTTGATTGCCTATCGACTGGCCTGTCAACTTTGGGAAGCGGGAATACCAAAAGAGGTGCTGCAGTTTATACCCTGCCCGGAGGATGACACAGGACGCGCACTGATCACCGACCCGCGCGTTGATACGGTGGTTCTTACCGGTGCTTACCAAACAGGTAAAATGTTTAAAGGCTGGAAGGCTGACTTACGCCTGATTGCCGAGACCAGCGGAAAGAATTCAATGGTCATTACAGCGGCGGCCGATGTGGAACAGGCGGCAAGTGACCTTGTGCACTCTGCGTTCGGGCATTCCGGGCAAAAATGCTCCGCGGCAAGCCTTGCTCTTGTGGAAAGCGAGATATATGAACGTGATGACTTCCGCCGCCAGCTTCGTGATGCCGCGCAGAGTCTACATGTCGGATCCGCATGGGACCCACGCTCTGTAGTTACTCCACTTGTCGACCCCCCAAGCGAAGCATTGACCCGTGCACTGACCACGCTCGAAGAAGGTGAGGAGTGGCTGCTTGAGCCCGCATGCCTTCATGGAAATCCTCACCTGTGGTCGCCCGGGATAAAGATTGGCGTTCAGCCCGATGGCTGGTTTGCCAATACGGAATGCTTTGGACCGGTCCTGGGAATCATCAGGGTCAAGAACCTTGATGAAGCCATCGAAATCCAGAATTCCGGGGAGTTTGGACTGACCGGCGGAATCCAGAGCCTCAACCCTGATGAAATCGGCAAGTGGAGCAGGGGAGTAATGCTTGGCAATGCGTATATCAATCGAGGCATTACCGGCGCCATTGTAGGAAGGCAACCTTTCGGGGGATGGGGACACTCATCATTTGGGCCCGGAGCCAAAGCCGGAGGCCCGGATTACGTGATGAATTTTGCGCATTGGAAGCAACTTGCGCCCGCGCAACCGCGTGTTGATCCCGGAGATAAGGCAATGGAGCTTCTTGAGGAAGTCGGTAGGCAGGGGATAGATCCGGAGATAAGCGATTCCCTGTTTACGGCGGCGGGCCATTATGCGTGGGCAATGCATAATGTCTTTGGCAAATCACATGACCCCAGTGGCCTTATATCGGAAAGGAACCACCTTCGTTATCACCGTCATCCACTTGTCACTTATCGCATTGATAGCGGTGACATTATCAAACAAAGCGTCTTGGCGGGGCTTGCTTGCGTATTGAGCGGAATTCGCCTTGATCTCAGCATGGCGCAGACAGCAGGAACTGCCGATCTGGTGAACTGTTTACGATCACTAACGGGGATTACGGTGAGGATTGAGGATTCAGCTCAGTTCACAGGACGCATGAGTGAGGTGCAAACCCGCGACGCACTCGGCATTATCCGTACATCTGCGGTAACTGACTTGGCAATTCATGAGATCGCCAACCGTCTGCATGTCCCGGTTGTGAGTGGCGAGATTCTTGCCAACGGAAGACTCGAGCTTCGACATTGGTTCAGGGAGCAGTGTGTTTCAGAGACTACCCATCGCTACGGTAATATCCTGCCAAGGTTTCGCAGGGCCTAATCAACCGAATATAGATCGAAGAGGGGGCTTTATTGATTTTTTCACTTATTGACTCTTCATTACATATATTGTAGGAAGTTATTAATAGTTACGTTAAAAGAGGAGAATGTAAGGATTAGGCCTTGTACCAGGCTAAAAATTCTAGATTTCCAGCTGCTCCTTCAATGGGAGAAGGAATGACCCCGTGTGGTTGAATGCCTATAGTTTCGCGTGCGAAAGAGTTGACCTTGTCAATGGCCTGCTGGTGCAGGACTGGATCCCTGACAATACCACCTTTGCCGATTTGATCGCGTTTCAGTTCGAATTGCGGCTTAATCAACATTACGAATTCACCGCCGGCGGCAATCACCTTTGCTGCCGGTCCGAGAATCTTGGTAAGCGATATGAAGGAAACATCACCAACCACGATCGTTGGAATCTCGTTCACATCATCTTGACTAAGGTTCCTGCAGTTAAACTGCTCACGTGAAATAACACGGTTATCATTGCGCAACTTCCAGGCAAGTTGGTTAGTGCCGACATCAAAGGCATATACTTTCTTTGCTCCGCGTTGTAGCAGACAATCAGTAAATCCGCCGGTAGAAGAGCCGATGTCGAGCGCTATGCGGTGCGCGACATCAATCCCGAAGTGATCCAGTGCAGCTTCAAGCTTCAAGCCACCGCGACTGACGAATTTCGGGCGTTGTTTTACAATGATTTCAATTTCACAATTTACCGGCGTGGCCGGCTTGTCAGCGATATGTCCACCAACAAGAACCTCGCCTGCAAGGATCAGGCGTTTTGCCACCTCTCTGGATTGTGCCAAGCCACGATGCACGAGTTCCTGGTCAAGGCGCGTGCCTTTCATGGTCTGATGAATATTTCTGGATGAATGGTCATAAATAACTTAAAACAAGTAACTTATAGCGTATTTTTTTATTAAAATAGTTATCACTATAGACAAATCAAGCGTGCTGGTCACGTTGAATTACGGGATAATGAAAAGGGGAAATCCAATTGAACTCCCTGTCAGTGCAAGCGATAGGTCGGCGATGACGAAATCCTCCTTCGAAACCGATGATCTGCGAATTTTCCAGATCCGTCCACTGATTGCGCCTGCCGTCCTGATGGCAGATCTTCCGGAAAGTGCAGCCGGGGCTCAACTGGTAAGTGAAAGCCGTGATGCCGCCACGGCAATTCTCCGGGGTGAAGATGACAGGCTGCTGGCAGTTGTTGGCCCCTGCTCCATACATGACCCAAAGGCGGCAATTGATTATGCGGCAAAATTAAAACCACTGGCTGACAAGCTCTCTGAGGACTTGCTGGTTATAATGAGGGTCTACTTTGAGAAGCCGCGGACGACGGTAGGCTGGAAAGGACTCATCAATGATCCTAATCTCGATGATTCCTTTGACATTAATGAGGGATTGCGAATCTCTCGTCGACTTTTGCTTGATCTTGCGGAATTGGGCATTGCTGCGGGAACCGAGTTTCTCGATACCATCAGCCCGCAGTTTGTTGCCGACCTGATTTCCTGGGGAGCTATCGGCGCACGCACCACCGAGAGCCAGATCCATCGCGAGCTTGCGTCCGGTTTATCGATGCCGGTAGGCTTCAAAAACGGCACTGGAGGAAGTATACAGATTGCGGTCGATGGCATCAAGGCTGCGGCTAACCCGCATCATTTCCTTTCAGTGACCAAGCAGGGCGTAAGCGCAATAGTCAGCACATGTGGCAATGAATCATGCCACGTGATTCTCAGGGGATCTTCGGCAACTCCGAATTTTGACGAAGAGTCTGTTAAGGCGACGTCTGATTTGCTGGAGAAGAACGGACTGTCCCGCTGTTTAATGGTGGATTGCAGTCATGGCAACAGCCGTAAGGATCACAAAAGACAGTCGGCTGTGGCCGTTGACCTTGGGCTTCAGATTTCTCGGGGCAGCAAGGACATTGCCGCGGTGATGGTTGAAAGCCACTTGGTTGAGGGAAGCCAGAAACTCAACAGTGAGCTTTCAAAAATGACCTACGCACAGAGCGTAACAGATGCCTGCATCGGGTGGCAGGATACTGAAAGACTGCTGGAGGGCTTGGCTGAGGGCGTGCAGGCAAGGCGCGCAACAAGCTAAAACTTATTCTGCCCGGATTAAAGCTAGGGTTAACCGTGAATCAACCCCATGGAACGCACCATGTCACGCTCTTCGCGTAACTCAGCTACGGAAATTTCAATTTTCTCCCGCGAGTAGTCATTGATCTCCACATCGCTGAGAATCTCCCACAAAGCGCCATCACTGCGCACCGGGAAAGAGGAGATTAATCCCTCGTCGATGCCATAGCTGCCGTCGGAACAGACACAAACACTGTTGGATTGGTTCCCCTCGCCCATTTGAGACAAGTGACCAACGCAATCGACAATGGCGTTTGCCGCCGATGCCGCTGAAGACGATCCGCGGGCCTCAATGATGGTGGCTCCGCGTTTCTGCACAATGGGAATGAACTCATCCTTCAGCCAGGCATCATCATTGATGACCTCGTTCGCAGGCTTGCCGGAGATCAGGGCATTGTAGAAATCCGGATATTGGGTTGCCGAGTGATTTCCCCAAATCGTCATGTTGGTTATCTCGCTGACATGGGCGCCCGATTTCTGGGCCAGTTGGGTCTTGGCGCGGTTCTCATCAAGACGCGTCATTGCGTGCCAGCGTTCATTGGGAATGTCCGGGGCATTGTTCATCGCGATCAGGCAGTTGGTATTGCAGGGGTTGCCTATCACCAGGACACGAACATCAGATGCCGCCGAGTTGCTTATAGCTTCACCCTGGCCGGTGAATATCTTGCCGTTAATGCCAAGCAGATCCCCCCGCTCCATGCCTGCCTTGCGTGGAACGCTGCCGACGAGCAGTGCCCAGTTACTACTGGTGAAGCCTGCATCTAGGTCACAGGTCGGATTGACTTTATTGAGCAGGGGGAATGCGCAGTCGTCAAGTTCCATGCACACCCCCTCAAGCGTCTTCATTGCCGGCTCAATTTCGATGAGGTTCAGGTTTACCGGTTGTTCGGGACCGAACATTGAGCCGGATGCAATCCGAAAGAGCAACGAGTAGCCGATTTGCCCGGCAGCGCCGGTTACAGAAACAGTAATAGGTGAATGCATTATGAGTGAAGTCTGTAAAAGAGAATGGTTAACGTGGGCTGGAACGCTCTTAAATAAGATTAAGCCGCTTTTCCAAGCCTTCGCAGAGAGCATGAATCAAGACTTTTTGTGCTTCCTGGATACGGGCAGTATCCTGGTGGGATATGACAATCTCGATGTCCGCGAGTCCAGAGGCACCTCCCCCGTCACGTCCGAGAAGTGTTATGGTGGTAAGCCCACGGGCGTTGGCAGTTTCGATTGCCGCATGGACATTGGCGGAATTTCCGCTGGTGGATATTGCAACAAGGATGTCCCCTTCCCTCCCCAGTCCCTCGACTTGACGGGCGAATATGCTTTCAAAGCCATAGTCATTGCCCGCAGCGGTCAGGAAACTGCCGTCTGCGGCAAGTGCCACTCCGGGCAACGGCCGCCGATCTTCACGGAAACGGCAGAGCAACTCGGTGATGAAATGCGATGCGTCCGCCGCGCTGCCGCCATTGCCGCAGGCCAATATTTTGTTCCCACGTTCAACTGCACAGGCAAGTGCCTCCACCGCATCGTTGTAGTGCTTTTCACAGCTGCGCAACAACTCCAGTGCCTCAATGGCATCATTGATGGAATTCTCAAAGAGGGACATTACTTAAGTTAATGCTCATTTTTACGCGTGGTCACAGTATTTTTCCTTAAAATTCCTCGTTATTACGGAACGGGCCGGCAAGTTTCATCAACGTGGTGCCGCGCTCACCAGTTGGCTCCCGCGGAACCAACCTGCCACTCCTCCACAAGTTCTTTCGGGAAGTCATCAAGGAAACGTGAGGGGCGCTGTATAATGTCGCCGCTTCGGGAACTTGGCCACATGCAGGGGTAACTCAGGTACAGCTCATCCTTTGCCCGGGTTACTGCAACATAGAAAAGTCGGCGCTCCTCCTCGAGGCCGCTTTCCTCCTCGTCATCCTCCTCAAGAACGCGTGCATTGGGAAACATCCCTTCAGTGAGCCAGATTACGAATACCACACGCCATTCAAGCCCCTTGGCCTGATGAATGCTTGACAGGGTCAATGCCTCGGAGTGGTCTTTTTTTTGTTCACCGGATGAAGGCTCGCCGTCAACGCCTGAGAGCAGCGCAAGCTGTCCCAGGAACTCTGTGACATCATCAAATTGAGTGCTGTAGCGCTTCAATTGTTCAAGGTCCTGTATGCGGTTGTCATAGTTTGGGAACTTACTGCGCATGTAGTCATCATAAACGCCGCCCATTACTGAGTTGATCATCTCTTCGGGCGATTCAAGTTCGTCATCACGAAGCAGTTCATCCAGCGTGTAGCCAAGTTGCTGCCAAGCCGACTTTGCCTTTACCGGCACCTTGAAGCTGGTAAGATGTTCACTGAAGGATTGTGGTGGCGAATCCCTTTCCGGGAGCGGTGTCTCAAGCCATTGCCGCCACAGTTTATCAGCGCTTACCGCGCCAATGCCTGGCAGCATCCGCGCAATTCTCTTGAAGGCAACCTCATCACGGCGATTGACAGCGAGTTTCATGAATGCCGCCACATCCTTCACGTGGGCCTGTTCAAAGAAACGCAGGCCGCTTGTGATATTGAAGGGAATGCCGCGGTTGGTAAGCTCCATTTGCAGTTCCATGGCCTGGAAATGGGCGCGGTAAAGCACCGCCATCTCCTCAAGCTCGATGCCCTCGTCGCGCAGTTCAAGGACGCGCTGGGCAACAAAGGATGCCTGGGTTGCGGGATCATTGAGCGGAACGAGTGCAGGCAGTTGTCCGCGTTGCGGACGGCTTGCCCTGAGGATTTTTTCAAACTGTCTGGTGTTGGCACTGATGGCATGATTGGCGAGATCAAGAACCTCAGGCACGGATCGGTAATTGGTCTCGATTTTATAGGTTTTTGCCTTCGGGTATGTGCTGGGAAACTCAAGAATGTGCTCAAAGTCGGCTCCACGCCATGAGTAAATTGACTGGGCGTCATCACCCACCACCATCAGGTTGCCGTGTTTGGCTGCACAGATGTCAATAAGCTGGGACTGCACCCAGTTGGCATCCTGGTATTCATCGACCAGCACGAACTGGAATTGTGACTGGTAATGCGCTGCAATTTCAGGATTTTCCTCAAGAACACGAACCGCTAGAACGAGCAGGTCATCGAAGTCCGCATTGTTTGTGGCAAGCTTGCGCCCGGTATAAGCTTTGCGTACCCGCGCTATACTGCCATACAGCTCTTCGAAATAGGGATACCGGGCTGCAATGATCTCGGACAATTCAATGCCGGTGTTGCCGGCAAGGCTGAACATGTTTGCCAATACCTCAGGCTTTGGAAAACGCACCTCCTTGGTATTGACCCCGGCCGAGGCAATGGATACCGCCATCAGGTCCTTTTGATCCTCACGGTCCATGATTGAGAAGGAATTGGTGAGACCAACCTTCTCGGCATGGCGGCGCAACAGCCGATTGCCGATGGAGTGGAAGGTGCCGCCCCATATTGAGCGGGTTTCATGGGGGACAAGCTGCTCAACACGATCGAGCATTTCACGGGCCGCCTTGTTGGTGAAGGTGAGAAGAAGGATATTTTCAGGGGGGATGCCATTATCGAGAAGGTAGGCAACACGGTAAGTCAGGGTTCGGGTCTTGCCGCTGCCGGCCCCTGCAATAACTAGGGACGCTCCAAGCAGTGAAGTGACCGCAGCATACTGCTGCTCATTAAGTTCTGCCTGGTAGTCAATGGATCCACCCGAGCCGGCTGGCGCGGTTGACTCGATGGTGTATTTACGAGCCATGTGGCGGGGGTAAGCACTAGTTACTCGCCGTCTGCGCTGATAACGGTCCCGTCACCACTGTCGACTTTGCGCACATGGGCCAGGTAAGAGGCCAGTTCCCGCTTAACAACGGGCAGCAGCACATAAACACCAATCAGGTTGGGAACGACCATGCAGAAAAACAGTGCATCTGCCAGGCGGATGACATTCCCCAGCGATGCCGCGGCACCAACGACAACAAAGCCGCAAAAAATAAGCTTGTAGATAAAAACAATTTCCCGGTTGTTGCCGAAGAGATAAATCACTGCCTGTTCAGCATAATAGGACCACGAGATCATGGTTGAGAAAGCGAACAGGAACACGGCGATGGCAAGAACATAGGGGAACCAGCCGATTACGGTTTTAAAAGATTCGGAAGTCAGCCAGATGCCCCCGCTCCATCCGTCCCGAAGCTTGAGTTGGTCTGCGGCAACCCATCCTTCAGCCTCACCCTTGTATTCCTTTACCTTATACCAGAATGACTCCTCGCCATCTTCGCCGAGATCATCCTTATCCGTTGGATTGGTGCGATTTTTAAGCTCTTCGGAGTCAGAGGATTTATCTTTGTCGAAATCAGCGTCACCCTCCCCGTTGAAGGTTGTAAGGTTATTGGCATACTTCTTCTCCCACCAGTCAGGCAGTTTATCCTCATCCTCATCTATGGGCTCAAGGAAATGAAATTTAGTCCCGGCAGCAAGTGCTGCCACCGACTCAGTTCCTCCAGCGTTTTCCACCAGGTTGACTTCAACCTTGGCATCCGCCTTCACATTCCACATCCCGGTCGAAATGATCACAAGCGCGGTCATCGTGCACACAACGACAGTGTCAATGAAGGGCTCCAGGAGAGCGACAAGGCCCTCGCTTGCTGGACGCTTGGTCTTCACTGCTGAATGCGCGATGGGGGCTGAACCCACCCCTGCCTCGTTGGAGAAAACTCCACGCTTAATGCCCTGGATCAGCGCACCTATGAACCCGCCGAGTGCCGCGCTGCCGGAAAAAGCCTCAGTGAAGATTAATTCAACAGCGCCGGGAATCTCTGTTGCATTCACCACG
>JAYGGE010000027.1:0-5035 GCA_046581505.1 Verrucomicrobiales bacterium
CAAAAATTGACCAAAAAAAGCCTCTGCTGCCCTGTTTTAAAGGGTTACACCTGCCGAAAATGTCCCTGCGCAGAGACTAAAGCCCGAACGCCGGCAGCCGCCGGTAGAGCGTCTTGCCACTCCTCACCCCCAATCACCCGGCGGGAGGGGTTCTATTCACTCAAGGCAAGACGCATGAACCTTTTATCTCCTGCAAGGGCAAGGGTCAGCTTTAGGTCACCACCCTCAGCCGTTGTCCAGGTGCCTTGCTTGAGGTCATCTGTCTCCTCCACCCTGAGGTTGAGTGTCACCTCGTTGTTTTCCCTGTCGGCGGTCAGCACCACTGAACCTGCACGGGCATCACGCACCTCCTCAAGTGTTGGGCGCTGGGAAAGTTCAGCGATCTGCTCCTGCAACTGCTGGATGGCACCGGCGTTGGCAAGCAGGGCAACCTGAGCCTCCAGTGCTGTCATCCTGTCCTCAAGTGAGGTGATCTTGGCATCCTTTTCGGCAAGTTCAGTTTGGAGGTTTACTATTTTCAGACCGTTTAGTCCGAAAACGCTGTTGCTTGAAAAAGCTATGTCGGGGAGGCGAGCGTCTGTAAAAACGGCGTCTGTATGTCCCTGACCAAGATCGGCACCTGTAAGGTCGGCACGTTCAAGGTCCGCAGCAGTGAAATCGGCGCGTTCGAGGTCCGCAGCAGTGAAATCGGCATCGCGGAGGTCGGCACCTGTAAGGTCCACACTGACAAAGCCCGCACCGCGGAGGATGGCACCGCGGAGGATGGCACCGCGGAGGATGGCACCGGTAAATCTGGAATCGCTGAGGTCGGCACCGCTAAGGTCGGCACCTGTAAGGTCCGCACTGGCAAAGTAGGCATCGCGGAGGAAAGCTCCATTGAGATTAACGTAACTGAGATC
This sequence comes from Verrucomicrobiales bacterium, assembly GCA_046581505.1. Lineage (GTDB taxonomy): Bacteria > Verrucomicrobiota > Verrucomicrobiia > Verrucomicrobiales > DEV007 > CACIUL01. The sequence continues at coordinate 900 of JAYGGE010000027.1, forward strand.
GGCATCGCGGAGGTTGGCACCTTCGAGGTTGACACCGGGTCCGATCCCATACGTCTTATCAAACACAGTGATTGTCCCAGTCCTGAGACCCGTTTCAGGATCGGTGACCAGTTCAGCCGAAACAGGCAGCGCGGTTAAGACAAAAAACAGGGCAAAGGCATTGAGCGTTTTCATGCTCAACTTTTACAGCACCACCCCACAGCGCACAAGGGCCTGCTGCACCGCACAGTGGATGGGGCTACTCCCCCATCGTCGTGAAATATACGCAGGCTAAGAAGGTTTATTCGCCCTCTGGGTCTTTGGGGGACTCGTCATCAGGGAAAGGTTCACTGGAACCAAGTTCTTGGTAACGGAGTCGACCTCTGCTAGTTTAAGCAATGAACTTCTTAAGATTTACATCCTTATTGACCCTATTCATTTGTTTTGCCTGCACCCATGAAGTGAGGGCAGATCACCATAAGAAGATTAAGATTCTTTACATGGGGGGGCGGGATCATGACTGGAAAGGTTACTACGAGTCCATAGATCCTTTATTCAAAAAGCAGGGAGACTTTGAATTGGTTTTTAGCAACAAACTTGAGGATTTGAAAGCCGAGAACATCAAGGCCTACGATGTGGTTCTTTTTTTTGGATCTGGAGGAAATTTTACTGATCCTTCACAGGAAAGTGGCCTTGAGACCTATGTGAAAAATGGCGGTGGCGTCGTGGGCGTTCATGCAACGGATGCATTCAAGAAATCAGATACTTACTGGAAACTATTTGGTGGTCGATTTATCGGTCACGGTGGCGGGATGTTCACTATTGTTTTTACTGACAAGAAACATCCAATCACCAAAGAAATGAAATCCTTTGAAATCCATGACGAATCCTACCGGGACAAAATGCATCCTGAAACCAAGGATAAACTCCATCACCTGGGGCGCATAGACCGGGGAAATGAGAATCATTCGATGATTTGGCTTCATCAATATGGAAAGGGGCGACTCTTTAATACAGGCCTTGGACATGACAAAAAGGCATGGGACAATCCAGCCCTGCAGAAATTAGTCATTCGTGCCATTTATTGGGCAGCCAAGAAGCCGGTCAAAGATCCCAAATAAATCCATCTTTCCAACCTCCCCACGATGCAGGTCCCATGATTGGGGGGACCTCCACCCATTACTTCTTCATCATGTTCGGCGAATTCGACCACCATGACGAGCTCGTCAACAGCCACGCCACCATGACCGTTGGGCAACCGCGAAGGCGTCACAGTTCAGCCACCGATAGAGATTTTCCGAACTGCACGCGGCCGCCGAATTCTAGCTGCGGCGCCTCCAGAAAACGAATGGCACGCAGACGAAATACATCGTGATGCTGTAGACCGCCGCCGGCACGGTCGCCGGCGGAAGGACCTGCCCATCGACCGCCGCGACGATGCTCCCGACCGCGATCGCCAGCGTCCCGTTCTGCACGCCAGACTCGATCGAGATGGTGGTCGCGTCCCGGTCGTCGAGCCGCAGCGCCTTGGCCAAAGCGAGCCCGAGCCCGAGCATCACGACGTTCAACAACACCGCCACCGGCCCCAGGGTGCCGAGGTTGCTCGAGAAGACCTCCCAGTTCTTCGCCAGAGCCGCGACGATGATCACCACGAACAGCACCACCGCTGCGCGCGACACGCCCGGCGCGATCTTCTCCACCAGCGCGGGAGACTTCGCCGTCAAGGCCATCCCAATCGCCACCGGCACCGCCGTGATCAAGAACATCGTTAAGCCGAGCCGGGTCACATCGACCGGCGGCGCGTCCTCACCCATGAAATGGTTGACGCTGAAGACGACCAGCAGCGGCACGGTGAGGATCGACAGCAAGCTCGTGATCGCCGTGAGCGAAATCGACAGCGGCGCGTTCCCCCCGGCGAGCTTGGCGAGAAGATTGCTCGTCACTCCCCCCGGACACAGCGCGAGGATCATCAGGCCGACCGCGAACATCGCTGACAGCCCGAAGGCATGCGCTAAGCCGAGCGCGACCAGCGGCAGCAACACGACCTGGTTGAGCAGGCCGACGCCGAAGGCGACCGGGAACTTCAACACCCGAGAAAAGTCGCGCCCCCTCAGCCCGAGACCGAGGGAGAACATGATAAACGCGAGGATGAGCGGGAGGAGAACCTTGACGATCATAGTGAGTGGGGACAGATCCTTTCACCTGATCGATACCCAAGCAAGGCCTAGGACACATAAAAAACGTTTCATGCTGTAAGGCTACCACTCCCTCAACCCGCTCGCCCATTACAAAATCACAGCGGTTTTATAACACCACCACCCCACAGCGCACAAGCACCCATGGCTTAGGGGTTCAGGGTGACTACTCACTCCCCGCGGGTGCGAGTCGCGTGATTGGGGGGATGGTGGGCAGTTTTGGATTACTCCTTAAGCGTAACGCGCAGCAGTTTCTTGGCCTCACTCAGTGGCAGGGTCAGCTTCACCCCGTTGGGCGCGTCACTCAGCCAAGGGCGCAGGAGAACCTAATTGCCCCACGCGATAACATTGCTTAAGATCGGTGGCTCTCAGCAAGAAAATGACAGTATTATACCGAGATGTGACTATGTTCAGACGACTCTACCCCAGCCTCGTGGTGCCACTTGCGATTACAGTTCTTACGGCAACGCTCTATTCCGACGACGTCGAGAAAACAACATCCAATCGACGGCCGGAGCGCTTTGCTATCATTTTCAACATGGGCTACGCAGGAGACAACCTGCCAGGCGATCCGAAGTCCTTCGAATTGCTCCTGCGCGGAATCAAGGAGGCACACTTCAACACCATCCTCTGCAAATATGAAGATTGGCGAGCCCGGCTCTGTAAAAAACATGATCTGCAAATCTTTGTTGACCTGCTAGCCCCTGGACATCACGTCTACAAGAACGTAGATGAAACCAAGAAACTCTGTGAGAGCCTCCGCGGCAAAGATGTCGTCTACGGCTACCACCTCTGGAGCGACAACATCAGCGGCACCTACCCGGGTCGCAGCCGCGATGTAAAAAATGTGCACGAATGGGACCCGACACATCCTGCGTATATCGGATCCTATCGAATGGGCCGCGTCAACCGTGTTGAAGGTTTAGACCTCCTGGGTTACTACGACTTCCACTGGACGCGCGGAGGGCACTGGGGCAACCTCGGCAAAGCATCGACTGTCGCCCGGGGCAAGAACGCATTCTTCCTCCGCTATTGCGATTCGTCGCCCGGCCGAATCGGAGCGGGTAACCCCAACCGTGCCGGCTATACGATTGCCACCTCGATCCCGTTCGGGCTGAAGGGGTATCTCTACCACTACCGCGGTGGAGTGGTAGAGCCGAAGAGTGGCAGGCTCGACCCCCTGGGAAAGGACCTCAAGAAGGTAAACGCTAAGTTTGCGGCTATCGGAGACAAGCTGATCTCCATCGGCAACCCGATCAATGTCTGGTCAACCCCGATAACCAGGACGGCCAAGGATCGGCCTACCGAGACTGCCCCCGCAGTCCCTGGCGGACTCAGCCCCATTCCGGCAGATCACTGGTTCCAGGTCAGAACCGGCGAGATCCTGCTAGGGCTCTTCAAAAGTCCCGATGGCGGCGAAGTCATAGCAGCGGCAAGCCACAACGCCTACCAATCCCAACATGTCACCCTTGAGTTCTCCTCGCGGGTAAAAAAGGCTCGGATCTTCAACCGCGAATCAGGGAAATGGGTGGAGCCTAAGGCCAGCGGTAAAAAGATCGAATTCAGTGTAGAGGAATACGCAACCGAGTTGCTGCGAATCGAGCGTTAGAAATGCTCACTTCATAGTCACTTCCCCAACAGTTCAACCTCGAATTCAATCCGTGTGATATCGGTGCCCCACCACTGATTGGGAAGAATCGCCAGACGAATTAATTGGCCTTTCTCCAGGCGTGTTTTCTCGACCAGGAACGGCGCGACGTCTGGCCGTCCATGACCGTCACCGACGGGGCCGACCTTTTTCAATAGATCTCCCTTCTTTCCAGCTTCGACAGCATGAATCACGACAGAGACACCGTCGTGTTGTTTGAATTGTGGTGTAACCTGCAAATCAGTCACCTTGCCGGAAATCCTGTAAATTCCACTCCTTGGGACCCTGTAGGTTATGGCCACCGCACAATGGCT
>JAYGGE010000158.1:0-88007 GCA_046581505.1 Verrucomicrobiales bacterium
CCTTGAGTTCCCGGCACCCGGAAAGCCGCGCGGAGGCATCGCTGCAAAGGTCGGCAAACTCCCGTGCGGTTTCCTCATCCGGGCGCTCATCTCCCCCGCCGTAGAGGATTCTCCAGATAGCGCCAATCAGGGACTGGGTCACTGTCTTCATGGTCCTTCTTTCACTAAACTCGTCCAGATGACAAACGGCCTTACTCGGTCTTCGCCCCCCTGAGTTGCTCCATCAAAGACAAGCATCAACTGATAAACGCCCGGAAGCATTCTGGAACCTTCCGATTGGCTCAAGCCCCTTAATTTTTTCTGATTTGCCCTTATTTTACCTTCGATCTCTTCCTTCTCATCTAAGAATTGTTTGCGAGATTTTTTGGCCCTCTGTTCATTATGCAGAACCAATTTCCCAATAGTGCCGGGCTTGTCCCCTATCTCCCTTCTCCATCTTTTAGTCTCTCCGGCATAATCCCAGAGAAAGCGTCCTTTTCTACCGCATAATTGATCAAGCCATTGCTTGGTAAAGGCATCCACCTTGCGTTCGATTTTATTACGGTCTTTCGGAAGAAGTTTCTTCTTATACGCTTTGTTGAGGTATTCAGGATATTTTTCCATCAAATCGATAAATTCCTTACTCTTTATCCTATGATGAAATCGTTGTGAAAGCCCCTTCCACGGGCTCTCTTGCTCAACGCCATCTATGATCGTTTCCCCAACGCCATTTGTGAATTTATCCCAACTGAAAATATCATCCAATGCGAATTTAATATCATCAACATTAATTGTTTTATCCTTGTCAAGGACATCCGGAAGACCCTCCGCCAGTGCCTTCACGAACCTTATCACTTCTTTGCGAAAATCTTCTTCTTCTAAAGATTTAAACTCAAAAATTTGCGGGTAGGGAGTCTTGTCAAAATTACCTTCAATGCAATCGTTCCCCATCCGCTTCAAGCCCTCTTTCATCTGCACACTACCTATTGTCCACTCCAAACAACTTATCCATTCCTCGTGTTCCTCGAGCTCATCTTCTAAATCCGTAATTCTAGTTCCGATCTCCCTGGAATCACCCCCTTCAAAGCTGATTCCAAGTCTGGAACGATCCTGATCCTGTAACGGAAACCCAATTCGATCACTGCTTCCAAATCCACCTTGCTCAGGAGCGGGAAACTTTAAATACACCTTCTGTGGTATTGCCCTGCTGCTACTGGAATTGCCATCAACAGGCTTCAACGCAAGAAGATACTTCCAGAGTGAGTCGTTCAGAACCATCCGATTCCCCTGCTTCTTGACGATCGGTTGCCGGGACTTAAACTCCTCCCCGTTCCACAGCAGGACATGCGATGTGCCATCCTTTCCTCCCAACACCAGCAGGCTGCTTGATTTCCCGCTCCAGACATCGACCATTCCTTCCCGATTCCCCTCGGTTCCGGGCTTGCTCAGGGTTAGTTGTTTGTATCCCTTGGGATCCACATTAATATTCAAATACCCATTTGCTCCTTGAATCGGGAACTCCTTTTTTCCCGTGCCGATGAAGTCATAAGAGAATTCTCTCCCTCCGGTTAAATTCCTTAAGAACGAATCTCCGCTCCCAAGGACATAATGTCGAAACGGAATATTTTTCTTCTCGCCGCCTTTCCCTGACCAATCTTCCTTAAGCACCATTTGCCTGAGCTTTCCCTCCTGATTAAGAAACAGGTAAACCGCATTGGGTAATATCTGCTCCTTTTCCGCGGGGACAGGGGGGGGAGGATTCTTCCCATGGCCTGTAATCACCTCCTTGTCCGGCAATTTCTCCTTGGTTTCAGGGACATCCCCGGGGGATGTTTCCTTGCCTGAAGATGCCAATCCCGGGTTCCCGGCAGTAACGGAACCTGCATTGGTTTTTGTCTTCTTTATCCCCTCGAAACGTGCCGCAAGGTCTTCAATATCCTCATTAGAGAGATCGTATTCCTCCTCAAATTCCTCCAGTGCCTTAATCTTACGTGAAACCTCATCCTGAAGTTCCTTCACGTTTTCCCCCTTTTCCGAGGCAAACCGCTCATTGACCTTCTCTGCCTGGTCGAGCATCGCCATGATCACCTGCCGGCGCAGTTCCCCGATCAACTCTACATCATGGTTCTCTTTCTCTTCATCAATGGCATCCATCGCCCCCTGCCAATAATGATTGGCAATGTGTCCTTTCACCTCACTCTCGAAATCCTGCCGGGGATGAACGCTGAACAGGTAATAGAACAGGAGCACGAGAACCAACACGGCTGCCGCCCCGCCCCCGATGACCAGGCGCAGGTTTTCCGGCCTTCGAAGAAAATCGAGTTTACTCTCCCCGGGCAAATGGGTAGAAACGGATTGTGGTGACAACGGATTCGTCCCGGGCAACTGCACAGGACCGGGTCTCTGCCCCCGCGTATTCACCGGGGTGAATGTCACCCGGCGCGCCTGCTGCGCGGCCTTGACGCCCACATCGGGTTGCGGGACGGGTGAGGAGGGTTGCGAGGAATCGGCTCTAGGCAGGTCCACCGTCGGCCTGTGCGGCGGCGGCGGCGGATCCACCCGCCCGGTTGCCGCAAGCTTTGCCTGCTTTGAGCTAGGGGTCGGCAAACCCAGAACGGAAAGGTTCAGGACCAAACGATTACCGGGGCGCTGCAGCAAGGAGTGATCCTCCGTGCACCCGGCCCAGTCAAAGTCCGCCAGGGTGTCAACCTGCTGCAGGTAGGTGGTGAACGCGGCTTTCCACATTGCCGGGGTGTCATCCACTGATGTGGCCAGGTGCAGGGATTCGGCATACATCGCGAGCAGGTTCCTGGCATCCCCCGCCTCGCCGGATGAGGCCACCACGAACGCACTGGTTGGCTTGCCTTTGTCATCAATCAACAGGGCCGCATCCCCCGCCTCGCCGCGCACTCCCTGCCAGTTCCTCGCCGGCAGTTTGAAGGTGCCGGCAAATTGACCCAGGTCGATAATTTCCCCGTCCTCAAGATATCGCGGCTCTTCCCCGTAGCTCTCACGCCACTTGAAACCGTGCAGGATCTCCGCCGGCGAGGCTCCGCACCCGGCAATCTCTTCAGGTTCGCAAACCAGGTGATGCGCCAGGTGATTGGTGCGCCCGGTGTAGTCGGATCCCGCGTCCATGTTCCTGGTCAGGATGTGATATTCAATACCTGAACAGGATATCCTACGGTGCGCGTAGATGACCGGTGACACACCTGACGTGGAGAAAGTATAGCCACTGATGCGCTCAATGTCCGACACCAGTCGCTCGCGGATCTGGCGGTGCCTTGCTGCAACGGTATACCCGCTGCGCCCGGGAATCAGTCCCCGGCTGACACTGGTGTAGATGAGCTGGTATGCCATGGCCTTTCTTGCAAGGGAACGCCCGCCCCCGTCACCGGAATGAGGGGACAAGCTCCGACTGGATTCTTGAAAGTGCCCAGAGTGTGGGAATCTCGACAAACATCGGGTTGATCTTGGACGGATCCGGGCCAATGCGCATCACTCCCTTGTCATCTTCAAAGGTTACCGGGGTATGCCCGAAGGCACTCGAGGCGAAATAGGTGACATCCGAGGAAATTATCTCCGCATTGGCAACAATGTAGGGACAGTATTCCTCCATCAGGTCGCGAACGAGCGCCGAGTTATCCTCAATCGCGCCAAGGTCAATTCTCCCCTCGACGACCGGGTCGCGGAATTTTTCGACCCCGATCGTGTCAATCCACGCGTCACATTTCCCCACAATAACCGCAAACGGCGTATCAACCCGTTCCCGTCGCCCATAACCCAGGAGCTTCTTGATCCTCACCTCGGTCTCGGCAAGGATGACATCCTGCTGGTCCGAGACATGGGAAGCAAGCTGCGGGTCATCCGACCCGGTAATGCATGCACGAAAATCGGGGTTGATCGTGGGATCAAAGAGGAAAAAGATCGCATCCGAGGCCGCGATATGCTGTGCCCCCGGGGAACTGGCCGAGTCCTGCCCCGGTTGGAAATGCTCTCCCGCATTGTCGTAAAACACGATTGAACACGCGCCCTCATCATTGTCTGTCCCCGAGAGGGAAAAGATGAACGGCTTGGGAAGCGTGACCATCCTGTCATAGCGTGGCAGGCGCTCATACATCTCCCCCTCGAGCTGGGTCTTGGTGAGGAATGCCTGGGCAGGGGATTGCGCACTGAAAAGATGGCTCTTCATCTCGTTAAGCGGCGCGTTTCCTGTCGGGTCGGCATCGCGGAAGACAATCCCGAACTTCTTGAACAGCGTGGTCTGCAGGAGCTTGATCAGGACTGTCAGGTAATAGGACTTGCCCGACTGCGGAGCACCGACAATAGAGAATATACGGTGAGGGTCATCAAAGAAACCGGGGGGCAGGGTTCGCCGGCAGTACGGGCAGGCGATCTCGGTGCAGGGAACACCCTGCTCATCAAGTGCTTGGCCGCGATCATTGAAGCGGGTCGCCTGAAAGCGCCGCATGTGCTCCTCACCAAGGAGGGGATCGCCAAAAAGCGACTCGTGAACTGCAACGTGCATGGCATCCCCACTGTCAAAGCGCAACCAACAGGTCGGGCAGCCAAAGTCGCCGATTTCAGTATCCAGGAACCTTGTCGGTTCAGGGGGGCGGTTTGTGATATCTTCAACCCTTGTGGCCACAGGGGCATCCTCTTCACCGGAATCCTCATCCCCCGCCTTCGGCGCGACAACATGCGTGGCGTCCTCACGAACCATTAATTGCCGCAGGTAAAAACCCACCTGACTCGCACCCTTGAATACCGGTGTTGAATCCGGGTCAAGCGCCATCGCGTCACGGGCATTGAACACCTCCTGCAACTCCAGCGGGCGGGTCGCACTTGCCGCATTGGACTTGTTGACAATCCAGCCGTTGTTCCTGATCTCCATTCCCCAGCGTTGCAGCACTGCAGCCTTGGTAACCTTTGCCGCACCGATGATCAGGAAACTCCTGCCGATCTGCAGCGAATACTCGTGAGGCCGTTTCAGCGGCGAAAGGTTGGCGGATGCTCCATTGATCATCATCTCCCCGCTCGGGTGATCGGGTTGAACTGCCCTGATCTGGATACCCTTCTTTGTTTTCTCAATCAGGCAGTGCTGGTCCAGAAGCCGGTCATCATCGATCCTTAAATCACATTCAGCACCGGCACCTATGACAAAAGGTGACTGCACAGCCTGCGCAAAGGTTCCATTGATACAATCAATAACAGCGATGTCGGTCTTGTGAGCAAATGCCATGGGAAATTTATCAGGGAAATTAAACGCATAATCTAGCGTACACTAAGAACTTAGGAAATCCCGTAGTCAGGTGATTTATGCCGGGGGAAAATAGTCAACAAGTCCTAATGATCGTGAAGAAACCCTCAGGACATTACCACGGCAAGCGTTCTCTACAAGGCTCGAGACATGCATGAATGGCACGCTTTTGCGCCAATCTGCAGCCCTTCTCTTCGGCTAATCGTCTGTCGAATACCGGAATACCTCCTGACCCGCCTTACTGACGGTCACCACTATCTTCTCAACGGCATCACGTTTGTAATCGATTTTCGGCCCTGATATTCTCGGTGAACTCACCGACCTCTGATTGAGACATCACCCGCCGCCGGAAGCTGAACTTCCGCTCACCCTGCTCAACGGCATGGTCTGGGAAAGAATGACCGGTGCAAGCCGGTTCTTCCGCGAAACCGACGTAAGGTAGCTTACTGTTTCGGTATGCGTGCGCACCGAGCGGCTGCCCTTGCCGCCGTCATCACGAAAAAGATGGATATTGTAGGTGACTTCAAGATCCCTTAACGGCAACGGGCCATAATTGGACAACTCGGCGTGGTATATTCTCTCAGTGGTAATCGTCTTCGATGACTCAGCTTTCGTCACCGTCCGCTTGCCCCACTCCCCGCTCAGCTTCAGTTTAAGCCAACGGCTTGCCGCCAGGATCTCCTTCTGGCCATTAATCCACGTCCGATCCTCCTCACTGAGGACGGAAATCGGGAAGTTAACCTCCTTGCCGCTTACCATTCGCACCGTCACGACCTTCTTCCGGTCATCAAAGCGCAAAAGTTCTGCATAAAAAGACTTGGTTTCATCCACGTTTCCAAAGCGATGCAAATCAGCCCGTGCCGGCAGACCCACGGCCAACAAGACTCCTGTCACGCAAATCACAATCAGAACGTTTCGTGGACACCTCATAACTTATATAAATGCCACCCCTGGAACCAATTGTCAACACTGCTCCATGCCAACAAACCCGTCAGGCGGCATTACTCAAACATGGGTCTTTCAAATCATTAAATACCAGGGACAGGAATCGAACCTGCACTCCCGTAAAGGAACCAGATCCTAAATCTGGCGCGTCTACCAGTTTCGCCACCCTGGTCTGTTCATTGTGGTGACTTACTTGAGGGACATTCCCAATGCTGTCAAGCGGCGGAATTTACGAGGCACACAGCGGACATGTCCCGTCATTACCCCACACACTGCGGACAACTGCCAAAAAACTCCAGCTCATGATAAAGCCCAGAGAATCCTGTTCTGTTCATCACTTCTTTCTCGAGTGTTTCAACCGGGCACTCAAGTTCAAGTGCTTCTATTTTGCCGCAATCGGTGCATACAAGATAATCAAAATGCTCACCGGGATACGCGAATGCGTAGTAGGCCGCACGTTCATGCAAACCAAGCCGCCTGATGACACCCGTCTCCTGCAATCGACCCAGTAACCGGTATACTGTTGCCTTGTCACACTGGTCGGAAAGCGAGTCCAACCTGCACAACTCCGCCAGCGTCCGGGGACACTGCGCCTCGATCAGTGCACGCAACAATTCCTCCATTGCCCTGGTGCGCCTGAGTCCACGTTCCCGGCACGCGGAAATGGCCCACTCAAGCCGCTCATTGGTGTCTTCTTCTGCTGTCATTACGTCCCTTCTTAATACCCCGTGGGACTTGGAAGATCAACCCCGGCGGCAAACACAACAGAACCTTTAGCCATCCTATTGCGCAAACGACAATCCCCCTTTACAGTTGCTAAAGAACTGCACCGGACCCAAATACAACAATTACCATGAAGTTGCTCCTGCTCCTGCTCTTTGGTTTAAACTCCATTCTGCTCGTCTGCTCATGCGTCCGCAAGCCAGCATCCACAGAGCCTGTCCCTGCTGAACCCGCACCCGCTGAACCCGCACCCGCCGAGCCTGTCCCTGCTGAACCCGCGCCCGCCGAGCCTGCACCTGAACAAAGCTCCACACAAATGCCGAAGCGCAAACCTTTTCAAACCCTGACTGATGAGCAACTCCGTAAAACGCTCACCCCCATTCAATATCAGGTCACCCGGCATGAAGGCACCGAGCGACCATGGATCAATGAGTATGACAAGCATTTCGAGGAAGGAATCTACGTCTGCATTATATCCGGGGAACCGCTCTTTTCCTCGAAGGACAAATACGATTCCGGATGCGGTTGGCCGGCATTCACCAAGCCAATTAACAACAGCGAAATCAAGAGTAACACCGACTTCAAGATCGGCTATGCCCGCACCGAAGTGCGTGCCAAGACCGGCAATTCCCACCTCGGTCATGTATTCAATGACGGACCGCAGGAGACAGGCGGGTTGCGCTACTGCATCAACTCAGCATCGCTGCGCTTCATCCCTAAAACCAAGCTCGCAGAGGAGGGTTACGGTGAATACCTGAAGCTCTTCGCCCGGAAACAGGACTCACCCGAGTAAATTGGTGATCGCCCCTGAAATGATCCAGGCCATCGGCGATGAAATCGCCATCCGGTGGAATGATGGAAGCGAAAGCTACCATCCCATGGAATTACTTCGCGCCACCTCACCCAGTGCTGAAAACAGGGGGGAAAGAGACCTGCTTGGCAATCGTATCGGCGGCAGTGACCAGACTGATTTTACGGGAATCCGTGTGACGGGATGGGAAATCGTTGGTGGCTACGCTGTGCAGTTCTCATTCAGTGACGGTCACAACACCGGCCTGTTCAGTTATGAGTTGCTGAAGGCTCCCGATCCGATCTCCTAATCGCCAATTACCCGCCGCTAAAACGGCGTCACCATCAGGAAACCCGGACCTGCGCCTGCTATTCGTCCTCTTTCCGGGAGCAGTCATCTTCACCCTCATCGAGACAGATCCACTCGTCACTCTGTTCACGCCGTAACAGATAATTGACGACAATCACGATTGCCAAACCGATCAGTCCAATCGTCAATTCAAGCAACCCCGGCATGAATATCACCGGCAAAACATTGCCGGTAGCATCACCGAGGAATTCAAGGATCTTGCGGTGAAAGACTGCTGCAGTTACAAGCATACCGGTTAGTATTCCAAGCCAGAACGGCCCAATACCGCGCCGCTTATCCGGTGCATCCAGTTGTCGACTCCTCTTGCCCATGCTATGGCAGTTTAACGCCACACCACTCAACCGCAAGAAGCCTGCCATGGACTCAATTACTGAAATTACCGGGAAGATCCGACAATTCCGCGATGAACGCGACTGGATGCAGTTTCACAATCCAAAGGAACTGGCCGCTGCAATCGCCATTGAAGCCGCTGAATTGCAGGAAATCTTCCTCTGGAAAGATTATCCCGCCTGCGAAGCCGCTGTCCTGGAAACCCCTGAGGCAGTTGCCGATGAAATTGCGGATGTGGCGATATATCTGTTCGAACTTGCCAACAACCTTGGACTGACACTCGGTGAAGTCATGCTGGCCAAGATGCAAAAAAACGCCGAGAAATACCCGGTGGAGAAAGCACGAGGATCCAATCGCAAATACACGGAGCTTGAGTAATCCGCTGAATTTTACCCGATGATTAATGATGACTGGCGGTCATCGCGCGCCATGGACGCCGACCGGGAATGATTGGCCGGCCACCGGCATCAAAGCTGATCCCCCTTAAGGCCCCGCCAAGCACATTTCCTGATGTTACCAGTTTCTCCGGAAGCCCGCCGGAAACGATGTAGCCCTTCTCGGCCAGCAGTTGCCTCCTGCCATTTGCGATCCTGTTCCCTGTAAACGAATTGGTATCCGGAAACTCCCGGTCTTCATCAAAGAATACAGCCAGCTGCGGATAGCGTGAACGGTGGTTCTCTGTTGACTCTGAACCCAGTAAATTGCGCCAGGAAGCCAGGCGATCGTGGAACCCGTCCCCTCCCTGCTCATCATGTTTGTTGAATTCCAGGTGAAAGGGAACCGGACAATCAATAAAAGCGTTATTCTCCACCGAGATATACGCCCCTGCACGGTTCAGTATGGCCCAGCCGTCATTACCCTCACCAATACGGTGGAACACATTGTCAATGATCCGCACCCCCATCGTGCCATCATCAAGATAAATGGCACCGCGGGTGCCCTCTTCCCCGAGACCAATGTCCTGGAAAAGGTTGCCACGGATGACTGTCCCCCGCATGTGCGGTTGATCCCCAAGCTTGAAATAGATTGCTCCCATTTCCCGTAAGTTCCTGCAGGTGCGATGAAACCAGCAACCCTCAATGATGAAATCGTTACCCTTTCCCTCCACCGCCATGTGCGGCAAATCACTGAAGATACAATCGCGCACCTGGTGCCCCACGCCGACCAATTCCAGGGCGGGATGCCAGGCATGGTTCCACCACCCGGTGCCGACAAATCGCGATGCGTTTACCGTGTTCCCCGAGGTCTTCAGACTTACAGGATCTCCCCCCCGCAGAAGCATCCCCCGGCCACCAAGATTCTCGGCAATCAATCCCTTGATCCTGATCTCGCGGCCGTTCAGGACCACTCCGTCACCGCCACATTCCCTGACAACAAGATCTTCCAGCACAACATTGAGGGCATCCTCCACCACTATCCCATCAGCTCGCGTGCCTTCCACCCGTAACCCGGAAAGTTTGATGTGCCGCCCACCATCGATTTTCAATATCGGCTCTTCACTCCAGGAAAGTCTGGTCCCGGATGCCCAACCGGGGAAATTGGGTGGCGGCAGGAAGAATAACAACCCGCGAGCGGCATCAATGAAATATTCATGCGGTTCATCAAGTTCCTCGAACACGTTCTCAAAGAAGAATTCCGGAAGGTACAGCTTGTCCGCCCCGGCACCGCTCACCTCTCCATAAGCCAGTCTAATCTCATTGCCATCGCCGCTGATATTCTCAACCCGGTTGACACTCCACTGCCACGCATGACCAAATCGCCCGTTAACCCATACGTCCACAGGACTGCTCCAGCGCTTTGGTCGATGCGAGTTGATACGAAAAATACCACCGCCACCCCGGGAATCCAACCGGTCATCCCCGCCTTTCCCCGGCAGGACAGAACCGGCTTCCACAACATGTGAAGCTCTAATGTTCCCGACATTGGGCCATCTCGCTATCCGCATTCGCCTGCCGCCGAGATAGAGCATTGCCGGCGGAGCCTGCCTCTTCCCGTTGACAGCGAATCCCCGACGACTCAGTCCACCCAGCGTCGGCCGGTCAGCATCATTGAAACGAAACTGCATCAGGCGATTGCGCACATCAGGGTCATCGATACGCTGCAAATCCCTGCTGTCGGTCACTTTCCTCCAGCCCGCTGCAGGAAGAGGCAGGTAACCTGAGAGCAATACGTCCTTTCCCTCGCCTCGAATCTTGAGCAGCCGGCCGGGGCGACCGGAATCCGCAGCACCAATCTGCACAGCCTCACGCAATAAATGGGTCCCTGGGAGCAGCACGATCTCCCGCGCATCGGCTTGTCCGCGCAAGCGCAACAAAGCTTCACCCAAGGAGGCAAGCGGCTGTTCCCGGCTGCCTTCCATGGCATCATTTCCTGCTGGTGAAACGTAAAGCGTCAATGCCGCCGCCCAATTACAGGAGGACAACAAGGCAGCCAAACCCATAAATTGTTGTAACCCGGAAATCAGGTCAATCCTCCTTCCCGGAAAGATCCCTGCAGCATTCTCTCACCCACACGGCATTGTCTGGACACGTTTGAATGATACCTTTAATTTTTATTAAAATCTATGGTAATTTTAAAACCTCCCTTGCGCTGTTCACCCCTCAGTGGCCTTAAGTTCCCCGAATCCTTTCAACTCCACGATCAGTGCCCGACTGCTCAGGACACAATTGCCTCGCCATTGCCGCTGATTCCCGGGAAAAGTAGCATCCAGGATACTTCTCCCGCCAATCTCCTCAATGCAGCTTCACCTTTTCCAGACAGACATCGCCTGGGAAAACCCGCAGCGTAACCGGGATGCACTCATAATCCAGATAGAGAACCTTAAGCCTTCACCGGGTGATCTTTTAATACTCCCGGAAATGTATGCCACCGGTTTCAGCATGAATGCAGAACAAACGGCAGAAGAAACCGGGAAACTCCAGCTCAATGCGGATTTCCTGCTGCAATCCGCACGTTCCACGGGCTGTTGCATCATCGGTGGAGCCGCCACGAAATCTGGTCAGCGTTTCTTCAATGAAGCCATCGCCGCGTTCCCTGATGGACAAGATGCCCGCTACCGCAAACATCAGCCATTTACCGCCGGAGGCGAATCAGAGGTCTTTACCGCCGGTGATACCCTGGTGAAATTCGACTGGCAGCAATGGTGCGTAGGAATGACCATCTGTTATGACCTGCGTTTTCCCGAGATCTACAGGTCACTCGCATTTAACGGCGCAGAATTGTTGGTTAACATCGCCAACTGGCCGCGCAGGAGGATTGGCCACTGGGTGACATTGTTGACTGCAAGGGCAATTGAAAACCAGTGTTATGTTGCCGGCGTCAACCGGGTCGGGAAAGATCCGCAGAATCACTATCCCGGGCGCAGTATTGTTGTCGATCCCCACGGAACGATAATCGCCGACGCGGGGGAAGATTGCGGCGTTGCTTCAGTCACCATCGATATTGAAACCATACGCTCATGGCGACGTGAGTTTCCCGCCCTGAAAGATGCACGCCGTGAGTCATCACTACAGGTAACAAGGGGAATATAAACGCGATTCGCAGTGAATCTGCTATATTGACAGGTGCCAATACCCGAACCACCATCCGATGATCAGGTTCTCATCGTCATCACGCCTCTCGATGTCTGCGGTTCAGGGTGGCAAACCTACAATGCCGAATTACCTGAGGATGATAAACAACGCACACACCAATACCACTACGACGCCGATCGCCTGCGCTTCGCAAAATGTCACTGCCTGTTGCGCAGGATAATCGCAGCCTGGAAAGGCATCCAGCCGATACAGGTAACATTCCGCCGCGGAGAAAACGGCAAACCATTCCTTTGTCATTCCGGCGGCCTGCAGTTCAACATCTCCCACACGCATGGCAGTGCAATTTTCGCTTTTTGCCATGAATCCGAGATAGGCATTGATATCGAGTACATCGAACGCGATGCGGATTTCGATGGAGTGGCGCTGAAAGTGTTCACGCCGCTGGAGCAAAACATGCTGCGGCAACTCAACGGCAGGGAAAAACGCCGGGGATTCTTTCGACTCTGGACTGCAAAAGAAGCCTTCATGAAGGCCACCGGACGGGGGTTCTCGCTT
Organism: Verrucomicrobiales bacterium; assembly: GCA_046581505.1. Taxonomy (GTDB): domain Bacteria; phylum Verrucomicrobiota; class Verrucomicrobiia; order Verrucomicrobiales; family DEV007; genus CACIUL01. The sequence goes on from JAYGGE010000158.1 coordinate 12,485, forward strand.
GATCCCTCATCGATTGAGACCTCGTTGCCGGAAAGCCCGGGACAGGCGGGCACTTTTAATTGCAACACAATAGACAACTCGGCATCCCTGCTGGTGACAGAGGTCCCAACACCTCCCGGATACCATGCAATGCTTTGCGCTCCATCCACTGTCCTTTCCCGCCCGCCCTCGGTAACCTCTATGCAATAATCCCGAAACAATACATTCAGGTCAACAATACAATCTCACCCGGAGAGCAGACAATATGCTCGGCACCTGCGCTGCGTAAGTCCTCCTCACCCCGGAAACCCCAGAGCACACCCACCGCCAACATCCCTGCTGCCAAGCCTGTCATGATATCGACATCCGTGTCCCCTACAAACATTGTCCGCCCGGCAGCAATCCCCAGGCCGGCTGCAATTGCGAGTGCAGCACCGGGGTCCGGCTTGCGCGGTATCCCCTCCCGGTCCCCCCAGACCTTTTCAAATGACACTCCTGGCAGGAGTTCCGCGACACAAAGCCTGGTGAAATGGTGCGGCTTATTGGACAGGACGGCAAGTTTTACCCCGTTCTGGCTGAGGATTCCAAGACAGTCCGGAATTCCCTGGTAAGGCTTGCTCTTGTTGTTCCAGTTCCTGCCATAGGCCGCCTGATAGTCCTCAAGGACTGCTGCAAGCAATTCAGGATCGGATGCAAGTCCGCCGGGAAGCGACCTGCGAATCAGCATCTCCATGCCATCACCAATATAGTCGCGGTAATCGCAATAGGAATGTTCGGGTAACCCTCGCTTCTTAAGGACTTCATTCACCGAATCGCCCAGGTCCTCGATGGTGTCGAGCAGTGTCCCGTCGAGGTCAAAGATCACCAGGTCAATGGCCGACATGATTACAGAAGACTCCCTGGATCCATGCTACATACCGGGACCCCGGACATGTGAATCCACCTGCGCCTTGTATGGATTGCCCCCGGATCAACTGCTAACCGTCAATATCCCTCACCTCCAGGTGCCAGTCAGTTCGCCAGCGTTCCTCTTTATAGCGGTGGAAACTCATGCCCTTGATCCCCTTCAGTAAATCCAGTGCCATGCGTATTTCACCTGAATTGTCCTTGAAATCCTCCTCTGCGAACTCATTACCGTCAAAAAACACCTTGGAGTTAGCCAATACCAGATCAAGCCAGCTTACCGCGTAGTCATGAAGGGGAGCAAATCGCAAATGCATTACGGCGCCGGTGACTTTGGGCCCCTTACCGGCAGCTATCCCGGCTGCCAATTCCTCGGTAAAGTTCTTTGAAGTGCTCAGGAAGAACAATTCATCACTAAGCGACAATGAAGGAAGAAAATCATTGCTCACAAACGGCAGGCCAAAAAAGTGAGTCTTGACATCTTTGCCGTCACTGGAAAGCGTATCGGGAAGCTCAAACTCCTGACCCGGCTCCTGACCCGGGATTCCCTTGGCGATGTCGTTTAGTAATGGCACCAATTCAGCCCATGCCTCGGTAAGCAGCTTACGCTCACTGACGGTATTAAACATCGCGATGCGCGGCAGCTTGCCTTTCTTGATGGCCAGAGTCATTGCCGGATGATCAATGGGAACCTTCGGCATGCTTCCCTTGAGATCAATTACCACTCCACCCTCGGTACCAAGCCCCTTGAAAACCTTGCTCTTCATGATACTCCAGCCCTTGAGCAGTTTCGGGACAAACTCCTGATCAACCATGCCGAGGATTTCCCCCATTTCAGCAGGAGCCTCATCGGTTCGGGCAAAGCTGAATGCAGCGTGATAGAGCATCTCGGCGAAGGTTTCGATCAAATCAATGCTGTTGCCTTTATGCTCAGCAGTTGCCGCCACATTCATCGCAAAAAACGCATCATCAGGTATCGCCCCGGCAAGCTTCAATGCTTTCCCGCCATCAATCCCTGGCGTGCTGTAGCCACCGATTGAGGCCCCTTTCAGTCCGTCCTCGACATAAATCACACCGGCACCTGTATCAACCTCAACCTTGGAGAGGGCAACCAGCTGGTCCCCGAGTTTTTTCACCAGTGGGATCAGCTTGGACACATCGAACCCGAGTTCATCCACCTGTTCTACTTGCTTGAGGACAGCGGTTAGCATGTCACTCAAGCCACGGGCATTGCCGAGGCTGTTCATTGCGGCAAGCACCTCCTTTGTCGAATAACCATAGCCAAGCAGCTGCTTGCCGGCATAATCTTTCATGAATTCAAAGCCCGGCTGCGACAACAGCGACTCCCCGCTGCCTGCCGCGAATTTCAGGTGACTGTGGTCCGGGCCAACAGCCAACACCATGTAGTCGCCTACGGCACCGAAGGAAAATTCCACCTTCTTGCTGTCAATAATCCTCTCAATGATGGCAGCGAGCTTTTCATTATCGATTTCCTCGCGCATTTGCTCGCGGGCATCATCATCAAACGCATCCTTCGCGGCAATTGACCAGGATCGGAACTTGCCGGCACCGGGCACATCAAACTCGGAAGTGAGGACAGTGGGGGGAAGGTCCTCCTCGAAAGCCGCTAACTGCGCAACCAGCTGATCAACGGCCTCTTTCGGGGGGCGACAGCCAATGATGACCGGTGGTATCTGCAACTTTAACAAGGACTTCAGCAACTTTCCATCGTCTGCATTCAGGGCTTCCTCAATCATTTGCATCAATTCCTCCGGCACCGCACCCGGGTCGCCCGGGTCGCCCCCGAATTGCTGCTGGAACATTGCCGCCGCAAACTTGGGATAAATGCTGTAATAAGCCCCGTAGAAATCCATCAATCGCCTTACTTCCCCTGCGGTGCCTTTCCCAAAGGCAATAAACGCATCCTCGCCGATGAAATTCATCACTTCATTGAATGGTTCTGCCGCGTCGCTGACATCCAGTCCGGTAACTTCCCCGATCAGCTCACTCACGCTCTTCCAGGTATTGCTCTTGCCAATCCCCTCGGCAAACTGGGCAAGATTACGCAGTCCAAAGACTATCTCGGTATCCGGCGACAATTTTGCGGCAAACCCGAAAGCCTTGCTCATTTTAGCGTCAGCCGCGGGAACTGCCTGCAACTGTGCGCAGGAGAAGCCAAGGCAGGTCAATAAGCCGAAAATGGGAAGATTCTTGGGAGATTTGAGGTGGAATTTCATGATTTTGATTATAAGGATTTCAGGGGATGAAGGTTGACACCTGAAAGGTCAAGTCGTCAATCGCTATTGTGTTGAGGTTCATCATTCCCATGATGATGCATGATTGTCCCCTGCAACTGCTTTATCCATTACAAAATCGTTGAATTTTTGTAAGCCGGCACAAGTAGCGGCAAATCCTGCAATGCCAGCCAGCTAGACGCCGTTTCACAATTGGCTTATACCGGCTCTATTTGCATGCCCTTGGCCTGTTCATGCAAAGGGCCGGTATGCCTTGATTAAACATTCCCGGCAGAGCGCACCTCCGGAACCCGATCCGCACGCTGACTGCGCAGCCAAAGGCTGATTAAGCCCTGTCGCGGACTGACAATCCAGACAACAGCGAAGCATACCGCACCGACCACCACCGAAGCCGGTGCAGTCGGTACCTGAAGAGCCACGGCCAGGTGCACCCCGCCGAGGGAACTGATGAAAGCATGCAGGACACTTAAGAGCATCATCAGCCATAACCGATCGCTTAACATGCAGGCAGTCGCAGCGGGAAGGATCAGCATCGCAATGACCAGGATTGCACCGACTGACGTGAAAGCCGCCACCACCACCACCGAGAGCACTGCCATCAGTAGATAGTGCACCAGCTTGGGGTTAATTCCCATGGAGGCAGCGAGGCTCGGATCAAATGAGCTCACCAGCAGTTCCTTGTAGAAAATAATGATAAGGATCCCTACAGCAAGGGCAACTGCGGCCATCGTGACAGTCACATCCGGCAGCCCCAGGAAAACCGGTTCCCGGCCCGGCAAAAAGTCCATTTTCCCGAACAGTACACAGTCCAGGTCAAGGTCCGTGTGGGCACCGTGAATGGATATTAAGATTACCCCGATGGCAAAAAATGTTGAGAAGGTGATGCCAATTGCAGCGTCCTGTTTCAGGCGGCTCCGCGAATGCAGCACCTCAATCAACACCGTCGCTGCAACTCCTGCCACGAGCGCACCGATAAACATTGGTGCACCGGATCGACTGCCCGTCAGAATAAAGGCAATGGCGATTCCAGGCAACACGCTGTGGCTTATGGCATCGCCAACCAGGGAAATACGACGCAGCACAAGATAATTTCCAATCAATCCACAGGCAACGGTCACGAAAAAAGCCATCGCAAGCACTGGCCAGTAATGCGACGCATGGCTCTGCCACGGTTCAACGAAGATCCTGTGAAAATTCATGCCCCTGCCCTCCCCGGGATCGGTTTGCCGTGAGGATCAACTTCAGGATAATCAAGCTGGCGCTCAATCTCCGCCACCTTGTCCTCGCTGAGGAAATGCTCGATCTTCTCTGCGTCATCATGCACATGATTCGAGGCGTAGTCAGCCTCGTTGGTAAGGTAAACCTCCCATAAGCGATGATTGCGCACCACCCGCCGCGCCCGTTGCAATCCCGCGTCAGTCAACATTACATCCCTCCCCTGCGCGATAAGGTTCACAGCACCCATCCTGCGCAACCTGCGCAAATCGGTGAGTAGATCCGCCTTCGAAACTCTCCTCTCCCCTGCCAGTTTGTCGATTTGAACCACATTCCCGGCCTCGTTGGCAGCACCCTTCTCAAGAATCCTGTAGATTGACTTGAGGGTATTCTCGTTGCTGACATCACGCCGGCGTGAGCGGTGGCGCAACCAGCGCGTGATACGTCCGTGCCGGGGCGCAAACAAATAGGCAACCAGAAATACACTGCTCGCGCCAAGAACCATGAACGGCCCGGTGGGAAGGTTACTTCCCAGAAAAGAAAAAAATACACCCGTCACCGCGGACAACATCCCGATAGCAACAGCAACCCAGAGCATGTGATGCATGCGGTTGACCAGCAGGTATGCAGCCGCTGCCGGTGTTATTAACAATGCCGAGACCAGCACCACACCCACAGCCTGGAGGGCAACCACGATTGAAAAGGCCAGGAATAATTGAAAAATCCCGTCGAGCAACTTGATCGGCAACCCGATCGAATGGGCAAACTCGCGGTCAAACCCGATGATTAACAGCGGTCGATAAAGCAGCACAACCAACAGGACAGTAGTGATCACAACCCCCGTTATGGTGGAAATATCCTGGCGATCAAGGACTGCAACGTCCCCGAACAGATAGCTTTTCAGTCCCGTTATCTTTGATGCCCCGTTATTATTCTGTATCATCCTGATCAGGCACAAGCCAACAGCAAAAAATGAAGCCAGGACAATCCCCAGAGCGGCATCCTGCTTGATTTTCGTTGTCCGCTGGATGAGTTCAACAACAAGTGACCCCGTTAGCCCGGCGATAGTTGCCCCGACCAGGATCGCCAGCGGATCCTTGTTCATTGACCATAGAAACCCCAGGGCTACACCCGGCAACACGGCATGTGATATGGCATCCCCGATGAGTGCCATCTTCCTCACCACGATGAAGCTTCCCAGCAGGCCGCAGGTCGCTCCAAAAAGCAGGGCCCCAATCAAGCCGAGTTGTAAACCGGGATCTGAAAACGTGAAAAAGCGCCGCATCTGCTGCCACGGATCAGTCTCAACAAGTTCACCTATCCGTGCCGCCGAGGCATCGCCGGCGAACACCAATAACAAGAGTGCCGCAAGCAATATGGTAAAGTAACGGGCAGACACGGAATTAAGCAGTTAACTTCCCTCCTTGGCCACCTTGTCGGCAATCTCAGACAATACCGTAAGCCGCCCGCCATAAGTCTGCTGCAAGAGATCGCCGGTAAACACCTGCCCGGTTTCCCCAAAGGCGACAACCCTCATATTCAACAACAGGAGCATGTCAAAATATTCGCGGGCGGTAGCCAGATCGTGATGCACCACGATGACTGTCCTCCCCTGGTCACGCATCTCCTTCATCAGGGTAATGATTGCCGCCTCAGTTGCTGCATCAACACCGGCGAAGGGCTCATCCATCAAATAAAGTTCACTTTCCTGCGCCAATGCCCGTGCAATGAATACCCGCTGCTGCTGCCCGCCGCTTAAGTTGGATATTTGCCGCCCGGCATAGGGCAGCATGCCCACTTTATCCAGTGCAGCACGCGCCTTTTCCTGCTCCGCGCGTCCCGTACGGCGAATCAAACCAATCCGCCCGTAACATCCCATGAGCACAACATCCATCACATTCACCGGAAAATCCCAATCCACCGATTCACGCTGCGGCACATAACCCACACGCGTGATCTGCTCTTTAACGGGTTTCCCGAAAACCCTGACCCAACCCCCCGATGAGGGCACCAGGCCCATGATCGACTTGATAAGTGTCGATTTCCCCGCGCCGTTGGGACCGATAATGCCGACCAGTTTCCCGGATGGCACCGAGAAATCAACTCCATAGAGTACGGGTCGCCTCAGGTAGGAAACTGTTAAATCGTGAGCCTCGAGTGCCGGGGCATGGCAACTTTCATTAGACATCCTGAGCTCTATTTCAAAGCATTAACCGTCGTGTTAATATTGTGCTTCAGCATCCCGCTGTAGGTGCCAAGATCGTATTCATCACCTCCTGAACGCTCTATATCCCCGGGTTGTCCCATCGCATCAGAGAACAGCTCACCGCCAATCTTCACCCCGGAATCCGCTGCGATACTTTCAATCGCCGCCGGTGAAACACTCGATTCCACGAATATCGCCTTAACGGAATGCTGCCTGATGTAATCGGTAAGTTTAACCCGTTCAGCAATCCCCGCCTCGGTCACAGTTGAAATTCCCTGCAACCCAATCACCTTGAAACCATAGGCCTGCCCAAAGTATTCGAATGCATCATGGCTGGTAATCAGCACCCGTGCCTGCTCCGGGATCTCAGCGACCCGCTGCAGTGCCCATTGATGAAGTTTTTCCAGCTTCATGCGCACCTCGTCACCACGTTTCCTGTATATCTCCGCATTCCCGGGGTCAACATCAGCCAGGGCATTCACCACCACGGGGACACAGCCGGCCCAAAGCCGGGCATCCCCCCAGATATGCGGATCAGGATGTTCATGTGAGCCCTTCAGGTTCTCCGGAACAACTGAAGATCCCAGGGCAAATGCCTTGGTCCCCTTGCCCTCAAGAAACCCTGTCATCTGCCCCTCCAGCAACAATCCATTATAAAAAACCACATCCGCCTCTCCCAGTGCAATACCATCATCGGGGACCGGTTCGTAAAGATGCGGATCAACCCCGGGACCCATCAAGCCCTTGATCCTTACTTCATCTCCGGCAATATCCTTCACCAGATCAGTGATCATTGTGGTCGTTGTGACAACGAATATTCTCGGATCACTCCCGCGATCATCCCCAGGACCGCGACAGGACAGCATCCCGGCAGCAATGCACAGCGCAACGCCCAGGTGGATTTTCCCAGTAACAATTGCGCAATGATTCCCCATAAAAAAAAGACAATATCAAGATTCCATCCCCGGGTCAATAAAAATATAGCTGAGACTAACTTAAATTGCTTAGACAATCTTTATTTATATTGCCAATTATTTTTAGCCGTGCCATATTAAGGTGATGTCAAAAGCCATCACTCCCGCTCTTCGCGGAACGCGCGCCCAGGAGGATTACCTCGAGCAAATCCTTACGCTCATTGAGGACAAGGGCTATGCGAGAGTCGTTGATATTGCACGCAACCTGGGCATCGCACAGGCAAGCGTAACCGGAATGATCCAGCGAATGGACACTGACGGGCTTGTAACCTATGAGAAATACCGTGGCGTTATCCTTACCCGTGCGGGTGAGGATATTGCCCGGGCGATTGTCAGGCGGCACGCAAGCCTGGCGGAATTCTTCGCGCTTTTCGGGCTCGATGAAAAATCAATCTACGATGATATCGAGGGAATCGAACACCACATGAGTCAACCCATCCTTGCCGCGATCCAGGCGCTCACGGGGGAGTTGAAACGGCAACCGGCACTGCTTGAGCGGGTGAAGAAAAAAATGGCGGGCACCGTTTAATTTCTCTCTTATGGCCAACGGCATCCTGGGCATCGGGGTCTGCACGCTCGACGTGCTGACACACACCTCAACATTTCCCTCCCGGGGAGATGTCGAGGAAGCCAATCAGGCACTGGTAATGGGCGGCGGACCGGTTGCCACGGCCCTCGCCGCCGCATCATCATTGGGGAGTAAAACCACCATGATCGACCGGCTCGGAGACGATTGGCGATCAAGGCTGATCCTTGAGCAATTGCAATCCCACGGGGTCGGGTGCAATGAAATTAAAATCGAGCCCGGGGCGGAAGCTTCACTGGCCTCGGTATTGGTCCGCTCTTCAGACGGGGCCCGGGCCGTGCGATTTATCCGCAGTACTGCACGCGCAATCACCGCACAGGAGATACAGCCCGAACTGGTCACATCACACCGGTTTGTGCACTGCAACGGTCGTCACCTGGCGGGCTGCCTGCGCGCTGCAGAGCTTTGCCTGAATTCCGGAGGCAGGACCCAGGTTTCTTTTGACGGCGGCGCGAACCGCTACCGCGATGAACTTATCCCGCTCATGGCAGTCACGGACATCGCCCTTGTTGCCCTTGAATTTGCGCTGGCAGCCAGCGGTGAAAAATCGGCTGACCCTGCAGCCAAAAGACTGCTGGAACTCTGCCCGCGGGCGCACCTTGTTGGCATTACCGATGGCAAACGCGGCAGCTGGATCTATCCGAGAACCGCCGAAAACTTCCACCAGCCTGCATTCACCGTTGCACAGACAGTCGACACAACAGGCTGTGGCGATGTTTACCACGGCGCTTTCCTGCACGCCCTTGACACAGGCTGTGACCTTAATAAAGCCGCACAACTCGCCAGCGCCGCCGGGGCATTGAATGCCGCAGCACTCGGCGGGCGGGGCAGGCTGCCAACCCAGGATGCCATTACATGCATCCTGGACACGGCTTGAAGCGATTTTCAGACCCTGGGCAAAGGGCCGTCGCTGTCACCAAACTTTGATACCTCCAGGCCCAGTTTGTCGAGCATCGTGACGTAAAGGTTCGACAGGGGCACTTCACCGCGAAAATCGAGATGACGGCCGGCCTCAAGGGTGCCACCACCCCCGCCGGCAAGAAGCACCGGCAAATCATGATGGTTATGCCGGTCGCCGTCCGCAATGCCGCAACCATAAACAATCATCGAGTTATCAAGCACGCTGCGTCCATCGACATCCTTCATGCCCTTGAGTTTGTCGAGAAAATAGGCGAACTGCTCGATGTAAAAACGGTCTATCTTGGCAATCTTCTCAAGCTTTTCCCTGTTCTTGCCGTGATGGGAAATATTGTGATGGCCATCCGGGACGCCAATCTCGCGAAAATTCCGGTTACTCCCGTCGTGTGCCATCATGAACGAGGTGATTCGCGTTGTGTCACTCTGGAAAGCCAGTGCGCTAAGGTCATACAGCAGGCGGATATGCTCTTTATAGCTGCCCGGTATACCATCGGGTTTCTTCATGTCCGGGGATGCCGCCGCAAATTTCTCGGCATTCTCAACCCGGCGCTCAGTCTCACGCACAGCGGTAAAGTATTCCTCGAGTTTCTCTCGATCATTGCTTCCAAGGCGGGACTGGAGGCGTTTTGCATCCTCCAGCACAAAGTCCAGGATGCTCTTCTGCTGCCTTGCCTGACGCAACCGCTCCCCCTTATTCCCCCCGCCATTGGTGTCCCTGCCGAACAAGCGCTCAAAAACAACCCGGGGGTTGGCCTCGGGTGGCATCGGCACCTTCTTGTCTCTCCAGGAGATATTATACTGGTAGGCGCAGCTGTAACCGGAATCACACTTGCCGCTTTTGCGTGCCGCGTCACAACTTAATTCCAGGGAAGGCAACCGCGTGAATCTTCCCAATTGCTGGGCCGCGACCTGGTCAACGGAGACGCCCAGTCGAATGTCGGCTCCGGCGGTTTTCTTCGCCCGCATTCCTGTCAGGAATGTAGCGTTCGCCCGGGCATGATCCCCGGGACCATCACCACCATTTGTCGCATTCCTGTGATCAAGGCCACTGAGCACCTGAAAATTACTCTTGAGCGCAGCAAGCGGCTCGAGCGTTGGCGACAGGGTATAATTACTCCCCATTCCCTTGGGGCGCCACTTCTCCATGTTCTTGCCGTTTGGCGAATACACGAAAGCCATGCGCTTCGGCGCACGGGCGGCATTCACTGAAGCGGCAGGCGAACTGGAAACCGTCGCTTCCAGGGGCGGCAACACCATGCAGACCCCAAGACCGCGCAAGGCAGTGCGCCGGGAAATCTGGTTGTTGCTCATTCGATGCTCTGGCATGGGAGAATGTCCTGCTAACCCTTATAAGGTATACTATAGCCTTACTTCCCTCTGCGGCAAAAAATTACTCTAAATCCCTTAATTAATCGTAAATCCGCCTGCCATCCCCCCGACGATATTGAAATGGAACGGAATGCACCACTCCCAGGATTGCTTCAGAAAAACGCAACTTCCCGCCTTTCAGCCGCTTAACCACTGAACGCACCGCAGCCTTGTCGTAAAACTCCAGTCCCCTGCCAAGGGCAAAGGTAAGCATCATTTCACTGACGCAGCGCAGGTAGTCATCGCGCTTGTTGCCAATGAGAACCTGCTGAAACTGCTCATGGGTTTCAAAACGCTCACCGCTGACAAGTTCTCCCCGGGAATCAATTCGCTGCCCCCGGTCAACATCCCGCCAACGGCCAATGCCGTCAAAATTCTCAAAGACAAGGCCAAGAGGATCCATAAGGGCATGGCAGGAGGCACAATTGGGATCTTTGCGGTGCTGCTCAAGGCGCTGGCGCAATGTACCCTCAAGTTTACTGTTATTATCCAGTTGCTCCACACCCGGTGGAGGTTCCGGTGGAGGAGTCCCCAGGATGTTGTCGAGGATCCACTTGCCCCGCTTGACCGGCGAGGTACGCGTTGGGTTTGATGTAATTGTCAGGATACTGCCGTGAGTCAGGATTCCACGACGCCGGGTCCCCTTGAGCGAGACCTTTTCCAATGCATCTCCGGAAACACCCTTAATGCCATAATGGCGGGCCAGCCTGGCATTGATAAATGAATAGTCTGCCGCAAGGAATTCAGTGAACGGCAGATCATTGTGCATGATATGCTCAAAGAGGGCTTCGGTTTCCCCGCGCATCGAGTTGCGCAGTTTGTCATCAAAATCCCCGTATTCATCCGGATCGGGGTTCACCAGCTCCATGTTCCTGAGCTGCAGCCACTGCCCTGCGAAATTTTTCGTCAGTGCCCCGGCCTTTGGATCCTTCAGCATTCGCATCACCTGCGAGTCAAGATTCTTGCGCAGCGTGCCCCGCGAAACCTGCAAAAAGAGTTCATCATCGGGCATGCTCGACCAGATAAAGTAGGAAACCCGCGAAGCCAGCGCGTAATCATCAATCCTTGAGACCATATCAGGATCATCAGGATTCTTCTGCGCCTCACCCCGATAGAGAAAGAACGGCGATACCAGCACCGCCTGGCAGGCCAGCTTGATGCCCTTCTCAAAGGCGTATTTTCCCCCCTCATCAAAACCAAGCTTCACGAAGCGCAGCAAACGCTCAACCTCGACCTGTGGCACTCTCTGCCGATATGCCCTGCTGATAAAATGATGCAGGATTTTCTTTGCCACAGCCAGCCGGTTCCCCGGTGTAATGTTCTCGCTGCCCAGTATCCTGCGATGAAACTCCGGCAGCGGCAAAACAACCGCACTGGAAGGTTGCTCAATCTCAATGCCATCGACCAGCAGGTTGCGGTCACGGCGCTTGGGGTTGCGTTCCTTCGGGTTATAAAAGTCATTGATGAACTTCACGGCCACCTCGTGATTACCGGCCTTCATCCTGACGCGCCGCTCAAAATCGCGCAGCTGCTCGGGCTCGTTCTTCACCTCAAAGGTATGGAGATCCTTGCCGTTGACATTGAGTGTCATTTTCGCCGCCTCTCCGCCGGCCTGGTGAGCTGCCGCACGGATCCGGATGATGTACTCACCATCCTGCACAAAATCATGCCTTAAGGAAATGCTTCCCACGGTGGGAAGGATGCGTGCCCCCGCGTGCATTTGCCCACCCCTGAAAGATTGTGCCGGGTAGTGTTGCGTTTTTCCCGGCGGCTCCTGAGTGCGGATTGCCGAATCCATCACGCGCTGTGCTGCGTCCATGTATTTCTCAAGCAACACCGGCGAGAGGGTCAGCACATCACCGATGGTATCAAACCCGTAGCCGGTATCATCCGGGGGAAAGTCCTCTGCCGGCTTGAAATTTACGTGTAGCAGGTCGCGCGCCGTGTTGTTGTATTACTGCCGGTTAAGCCTCCTGATGGTCACCCGCCCGGGATCCGGATTGCCGGGGTCGTAGTGAAACACCCTGCGCTCGATCCAGTTCTCAATCACTGAGCGCTCTTCCTCACTGGGCTGGGCCTTGCGCTTGGGGGGCGGCATGACCTTGAGTGAAACATTGCCCAAAACTTCCTTCCAGACATGAAGGTCGGCAACCCGCGCCGTTGATGATTTCCAGCTGTCCAGGGAGAGTTCCCCCTTCGCCGTGCCCTCACCATGACAATCAAAGCAGTATTTCTCGAGGATAGGCAACACCTCTTTCTGGTAAGAAATGTCTTTTGCCCGGCAGTAAGCCGGCACTGCCAGCAGCCACAGCAGTGCCCCGCGAAAAATACTTCCCGCCGTCAAATAACAGTCTCCCTGGCGAGCAAACATTCCCTCTATGGTAAAGATGTGCAATTCACTGAAACTACTGCCGTTTATCATCAAACATCACCCGTTTTTGGCATAATCTGAAATACACACAGTCAGGGACAGTGCGCTGTCCTCCGCATCCCTCTGTTGCCATTGGATATCTTAACCCTGGAGCCGCTCAACGAGCAGGCTAATGACATCCTCATCCCGGGCCACAATGCCCTGCAAACTCCTCCTCGGTGGGCATGCGCCCAGACTCAAAGACCAGGGACACCCAGCTGCCAATTGTCTGGTGGACACTCTGGATGGACTCCTGCGCCTCGACAAAGGCCTTTGCCGCCGGGTCATCAAGCATTTTCTCATGCAGCTTGTTGTATTCCTCAACCTCACCCGCTGTCAGTTCCAGTCCCGCCTGCTGCTTGGTCTGCAGTTCCTCCCCCTTGGTCTGCATCTCGCTGAAAAGCCCCTTTGCCTCATCGTTCTCCATGAAAGCGTCAATGGCCTCAAAAACCCCTTTTAACCTGGAATCCTCCAGCAATGCCCGGCACAAATCCTTGGCCGTCTCCTTGTAGTCGGTGCCGGTAGCCGGGGTCTCCCCGATAATAATAGACATGGCAAAAGATCAACGGGGCACACCCCACCGTCAAACGGATATGCCGAAGAGTCCTCCCGCTATTGCAATTTACCGCGAATTCGTTTAATCCTTTTCGGATCATCCCCGACACAGGAGAAAAGACAGCTATCAAAATCCAACGAACCACTACCCTAAGAAATCATGTCAGAGCAATGTTGTAATCGAATTTTCCGTGGCGAGGCCTGGGCCTGCTTCCTCCTGCGGATGTGGATCGGTATGCGCCTGCTGTTTGCCGGCCTGACCAAGTGGAAAGTCAAGAATGACGAAGGACAATGGGAGTTTGCCCCCTCCAACGGTGAAAAAGTCATGGAAAACATCACCGGCGTGATGAAAGCCAATACACCGATTCCTGAAAGCATGCTCGGGTATTACGCCACCTTCCTCCCCTGGGCACTGGTCATCACCGGAATATGGGTCATCATTGGGCTGTTCACCCGCCTTTCCCTCATTGCCGCCGGTGCGGTGATCCTGTCACTGAGTTTCGGGCTGATGCTCCTCCCTGATGATGTGGATACAGTTCGCCGCGGGGTGGAAATCCTCATCATTGCCCTCGCGCTGGTGACCGTTAAGCACAACATTTTCGCTGTCGACAACCTCGTGGAAATGGCCATCGGCAAGAATGATGACAAGGACTCCCCAGAGGCAAACGGCTAGATCCTCATCTAAAGTAACGAAAAAGCCACCAACCGCATCCCATGAAGTTTAAACACATCGGCAAAAAAACCGGGGAAGCTCAGCAAGGCTCAGCCGAACAGCAATCCTCCCTGACCCGCCGCAACTTCCTGCGCAACGGGTCATCCGCCGGCGTCGGCATTGGCCTCATCGTCACCAGCAAGACTGCCCTCGGGCAGAAAGCCACCAAGGACGGTATTATCCGTTGCGGCATCATCGGCTACGGCGACGAGGGCAAGGCTCTCCGTGAATCGAGCATGTTCCTCAAGGACAATGTCCGCTTCGTTGCCGTCAGCGACATCTGGCAACGCAACAAGAGGGCCGGGGAAGGCCAGATCTCAGCCAGCGGCCAGGGCGGTGGGGAGGACGGCAAGACCTGCACGGGTTACGTCGATGCCGAAGACATGCTCAAGAATGAGGATCTCCACTGCGTGATTGTCGCCACCCCGGACTTTGTCCACGACAAGTATTCGATCATGGCCCTTGAAGCCGGCAAGGACGTTTACTGCGAGAAGTTGATGTCCAATGACATTGGCAAGGCCCGCGCGATGGTTAAGGCGCAGCAGGCAACGGGCAAACTCCTGCAAATCGGCCACCAGCGCCGCAGCAACCCGCGCTACCTGCACGTTAAAAACGAGATCCTCAGCGAGAAGCACAACCTGCTCGGCTGGATCACCCACATGAGTGCGCAGTGGAACCGTTCGCGCGGCGGCTCAGTGCCCCGTGAAATCCCAATGGGCAAAGACGCCTTGTCGGATGACGTCCTGAAAAAGTATGGTTACAACGGCGGGCCGACCGGGATGTTCGAATTTCGCAACTGGCGCATGTACAAAAAGTTCGGCGGCGGTATCATCTCCGACCTCGGAGCCCACCAGATTGACATCTTCAACTGGTTTTTGGACACCACCCCGAACTCGATCTTCGCCCAGGGCGGTACCGATTACTACACCGGTGAATTTCTTCATGACATGATGACCAGTGAAGTTGAGGAAGCACTGGCTAAAACCAAATCATCAAAGCGTAAAGCGAAACTTGAGGCAGAGCTGGCGGTAGTACGCCAGGTCAAGGACGGTTACGAGCATGCCGACAACGTCATGGCATTCTTCGAGTATGATACTCCCCGCGTTAAGTGGAAAACCAAGGCGGGATCCGGGGAAACCCTCAAGACCAGGGCTTATTATCAGGTGCTGACCACCTCAAGCTCACAAAAGTTCTACGAGAAATTCATGGGCGAGGACGGCACGATGTCGATCTCCGAGTTGACCGAATACAATCAGATCTACCGCGAAGCTCACGCCAAGAGCTGGGAGGAATATGCCCTAGGGGCAAAACCACTCATCGAGAAAGATCTCTCGAAAGAGGAAGTCTACCACAAGTTCTGGGAAAACCCGGCACCATGGCGTTCAGTGAATGTCGCGAAAGAAGAAAAATGGCGTGCCGACAATGCCACAAGCCTCACCGATGCCCGTGTCTCCAAGGGACTTGATCCCTGGGAGTTGCCCTCCCACACGCAGTTTCAGGAACGCCCGCACACACCGCACCTGCGCAACTTCTTTGACACCGTGCGCAACAAAGGCAGCCAGGATGACCTGAACTGTCCCGCCATTGAAGGATTCAAGACCTGCGTTACCTGCATGAAAATCCACGAGGCCCTTGATGCCGGCGGAAAAATCGAATTTAAACCTGAGGATTTCGTCGTATAAGTAGTGACTTGGCTTTAGCCATCATCTTTAAAGAGACCCATAACAACCATGAAAAATCAGTTCATCCTGGCAACATTCCTCATCATTTGCGCCATCTTCACGGTAACCGCACAGGACACCAACAAGAGCACGTGGAAAGACATGGAGATTGATTTTCCGAAACCCATGTTTGTCGGTACCCCGGTGGCAGCCAAGCTGCCCAACCTCGACAAGAGCAAGAAGCCGCGCCTGGTTCTGAAGGCACCGGCGGGAAGTGAAAACCTCGCTCTCGACATGGAGGTCACCTCCAGTGACTCGGAGCCGATCATCGGGGATCTCGAGATGATCTGCGACGGTGACAAGGACGGCGCCGACGGCTCCTACACCGAGCTGGGACCCGGTAAGCAGTGGGTCCAGGTCGACCTCGAGGAGGAGGCCGCAATCTATGGCATCGTTGTCTGGCACTTCCACAAGAATGCCCGTGCATACATGGATGTTGTCGCGCAACTCTCAAACGACTCCGAGTTCAAGAAGGGTGTGGTCACCGTGTTCAACAACGACCATGACAACTCGTCTAAATCCGGCGTCGGCAAGGACCTCGCATGGATCGAGACAAACCACGGACGAATCTTTGATGTCGAGGGAAAGAAGGGGCGCTATGTGCGCCTGTGGTCAAACGGCAATACCTCCAACGAGATGAACCACTACGTCGAGATCGAGGTCTACGGCAAGCGCTGAAGCCTTCACCCCGGGTCCATTACCTTTTAAAAAAAAGCCGCCGGCGGTATTCCCCGGTGGCTTTTTGATATCCGCAGGCCCCGCAGCAGTGCAGTTTTCCAAAGGGAAAAACTTCACTCTTTTTTCATGAGCAGCTGGCGAACCTTCTTGGCCTCGGCGGTGGGTAATTCACAGTGCTTCCCCTTGCACAGGTAGACCTGCACGTCCTTCGCGTCCTCCTGTGCCAGCGTCTTGGCAAACTCCTCAATCGGGCCGGTCGTTCCCAGCACAACCTTGTGTGGCTGATAAACCGAATGCACCGCGCCCAGCAGGGTCCTGGCTGCCGTGGACTTCCGGTCGCCGGCAATCACCACGCGATTGGGTTCACGCAAGGCAAAATCCGCCGCCTTCAACATGTACGGCACCCCCGCCGCCACTGTCTTCATGCGCCCAGCGAAATAGGAAAGAGTCTTGTCGGCAACCTCGCGATAACGCGCATTGCCGGTGATTGCTGCAAGCTTCAGCAGGGCAAGTGCCGCCACTGAATTACCCGAGGGCTCAGCACCGTCATAGTCCTCCTTGAGTCGCAGGATAAGGTCGCTTGCACCGCTGCTCTGGAAGAACCCGCCGGCCTTCGGGTCATAGAAACCCTCGATCATCCGCTCAGCAATGACAACGGCAAACTCCAGATGCGCTGGATCCAGCGTTACCCCGTAAAGCTCGATGATCCCACTCAACAGGAAAGCATGTGTGTCAAATATCTGGGCACTGTCACGCGCACCATCACGCCAGCGGTGATAAAGGCGTTTTTTCTCCCCATCCCAGAGCTCTGAGCGGATAAAGGCCAGGTTCTTCTCGGCCGCCGCCAGGTAAGAATCATCACCCAGGACTGCAGAAGCCCTTGCAATGGCCCCCAGCATCAAGCCGTTCCAGGACGTCAGGATCTTGTCATCAAGCCCGGGGCGCACACGCTTCGAGCGCACTTCAAACATCTTTGCCTTGGCTGAGGCAAGCAGGACCGCTTCCCCCTCGGAAAGCGTCGGGTCAACCACGCTCAACACGTTCTGCTCCTTCAGCGGATCCGGATCACTGTGATCCTCAAAGTTGCCCGCCCTGGTCACTCCAAAGCGGCGAATCACCACCCCCATCTCCCCGGCGGAGAGCAGCTTTTCGAGTTCCGTCTTGGTCCAGCAGTAGAACTTGCCCTCCTTGCCTTCACTGTCGGCATCTTCAGCCGAATAAAAACCACCCCTGGAGTGCGTCATGTCACGCAGCACGTAGCGCAGGATATCACGGGCAACCTCAGCATGATGTTCCTTGCCGGTAATCAGGTAGGCATCCAGGTATAACTGCAGGAGTTGCGCGTTATCGTAGAGCATCTTCTCGAAATGCGGAACCAGCCAGCGCTGATCAACCGAGTAACGGCAGAACCCGCCCCCTAGCTGGTCATACATGCCCCCGGCAGCCATCCGCTCGCAGGTGAATACCACCTGGTCAACTGCCTGCCGGTCACCCAGGCGGGTGCCGAGCTGCAGCATCAAGGCCGGTTGGCTGGGCCTAGGAAACTTGGGCGCAGCCCCCCATCCGCCGAACTGTGGATCGTAACCCTCCTTGAATTGCTGTAATGCCTTGAGCAAATCCGCCTCAGCCAACACTCCTCCCTCACCCTTGCCCTCACTGGTATACTCGGAGAGTTTCTCCGCAATGTTATCGGCATCCTTGATGACATCCTCGCGCTTCTCTGCCCAGACTTTGGCGATGTTCTGCAGGAGATCCGGCCAGGCAGGCCTCCCCGGTGCCGCCCGCGGGGGAAAGTAAGTGCCGCCGAAAAACGGCTTGCGATCGGAAGTGAGAAACACGTTAAGCGGCCATCCTCCACCCCCGACAAGGGCCTGGACCGCAGTCATGTAGATCTTGTCGACATCCGGGCGCTCCTCACGGTCAAGCTTGATGCACACGAAATTCTCATTCATGATTTTCGCGATCTCCTCATTCTCGAAAGACTCACGTTCCATCACGTGACACCAGTGACAGGTCGAGTAGCCGATGCTCAGCAGGATCGGTTTATTCTCCTTCTTCGCGCGCTCAAAGGCCTCCTCACCCCATGGATACCAGTCCACCGGGTTATGCGCATGCTGCAGCAGATAAGGGGATTTCTCCTTGATCAGGCGGTTGGTAAACTTGTGCTTTCCCTCGATCACTTCAGGCTTGGCTTCAGGGGTGGACTCGGGCTTGGCTTCAGGCTTCGCTTCAGGCTTCGCTTCAGGCTTGGCTTCAGGCTTGGCTTCAGGCTTGGCTTCAGGCTTGGCTTCAGGCTTGGCTTCAGGGGTGGACTCGGGCTTCGCTTCAGGCTTCGCTTCAGGCTTCGCTTCAGGGGTGGACTCGGGCTTGACCGGTGGTGGCGCAACAGTTGTCTTCTCACAGGCAGTCATTAAAATGACCACTGCCGCCGACACGGCGATTGCTCCATTATTAAGTAACTTGGTTTTCATCGTGATTGGAAAGCTCTGTTTTTACGGCTTCCCCACTTGCAGTCGCCAATTGGAAGAGCGGCAGATGAATGATGACAATCGCGGTAAGTGCAACTGGAGGGTTTTTCATAGCCGCACAGTCTAACTCAGCATCGGCAAGCGGCAAGTGTCGTTCAATCCAGTGGAACAACACGCAGGAACCGCTCTGAGCCCGGAGCAGAACCTACCGGTTCTGTGAAACCGTGGGTATAGCCGCCCGCCTGCCCCGGTGCCCCCAGACCATTCCATTCAGCCAGGTCCTCTGACACCTGCAACTGGTAGCTTTCGCCAATCTCGCTGCCGAAAACCAGGCTCAAGCGCCCGTCGGCCCCGAACTCAACAGAGAGGACCTTCAGGTAACTTGTGTCACGGATATCTGAAATGCGGAAAACGCGGTTCGGGCTTGAACCCGAGGAATCGGTGGCAAAATAGAGTTCCCCCGCCTCATCCTCGCCGAATGTTGTCACCGAGGTAACCCCGGGAAGCAACGACTTCACCGACCAGTCCTGCGCTCCGTCTGATTGAATGCCGGTGAAATCGCCGGTGTAATAATCGACGTAGAAATACACTCCCTGCATGCGTGGATGTTTAGCCCCCCGGTAGACGTAACCGCCGGTAATCGATCTGCCGAAACTGCGGCCGTATTGGTGAACCGGTGCAACCGGCGACCCCGGCACAATGCCTGTGGTGTTGTTCACCCTGAACCCCTCAAAATAGCGCCACCCGTAATTCTCTCCTCCTGCGCTGGCAGCCGGCTGGAAATTAATCTCTTCAAGGGCCCCCTGGCCGACATCCGCAATCCACAAGTCGCCGGTATCCCGGTCAAAGGAAAATCTCCAGGGATTGCGCAATCCCAGTGCCCAGATCTCATCAAGGGTCGATGCATCGCCGACAAATGGATTATCAGCCGGGATTGCATAACCTTTTCCCGGATCCGGCACGCCCTCGACATCAATGCGCAATATCTTGCCAAGCTTGAGCCCCCTGTTTTGCGCCCGGTCTCCCGGGTCGTTGCCGCTGCCCCCGTCCCCCAGTGCCACGTAAAGGTGGCCATCACTGCCAAACTGGATTTGCCCGCCGTTGTGATTACTAAACGGTTGGCTCTGAGTCATGATAACCTCCTCAGAAGTCACCAGCGCAAGGTCCGGGTTAGCTGCATCAACCATAAACCGCGAAAGCGTTGACCCCTTTGTCCCGGTATAGCACAGGTAAAAATGCGGCTCGGGATCAGTGGCAAACCCGGGCGGAAACGCAATGCCAAGCAAACCCTCCTCATTACTTGAATCATCAACCCCTGATTCAATATCCAGAAACGGCGCAGCAAGCAGGGTTCCCCCTTTGATGATCCTTACCCTGCCGGGTTTCTCGAGAACAAACAATCTGCCGCTGCCATCCCCGCAATGCTGGATGTCAACCGGCCTTTCCAAGCCGGCTGCAACTGTAGTCGCCTGCAAAACAGGCCATTGAATGTTATCCGCCACGAGTTGCGGCATCAGGATCAAATCACTGCTGCTTGTCCCGTCGTTTAATCCCTGGATCGCAAGCATGTTCTGCCCCTCCCTGAGAACCCCGATGGAATTACTCAGGTCAAAAGGCTCAAAAATTTCCGCATCATTGTCACTGTGTCCTGAAGAAGCCGTTGCATTCCACCCGGGCAGACCTGCTGGCGCATTGCTACTTGCAACTCTCACCCCGTTAATCCAGGCAACAAAGCCGTCATCGTATTTCATCCTGAGGGTCAGCGTATTGATCGTCGCCAAATCCACCACACTGGCCTGAAAGGGAACGCGGGCAAATACTGAGCCGACTTCCTCCCGCATCTGCTCAACATCAATGCCTATCAGCGGCCGGTAACGATCACCGTTGGAAGTGTCGTATCCAATCCCTGTAACTCCGGCCTGCCAGTCCGCGATATTGACGGGATCTGTTACATTTTTCCAGCTCTCCCCCAGGGAACTTCCCCCGTTTTCCACTGAAGGCACCAAGGCGTGCGCATCCGATTTTTCATCGACAAGGATAAGCTCCGCGGCTGACAACTCAACCCCACACAGGAACACCGCGACAACTGTCAGTCTATTTGCCAAATACCTCATTCAACGTCTCTATTCTAAAGACCTGAAACTGGGCAGATTCACGTCATTAATCAGCTTCGCATCATCAATCGACGTTGTCACTCCCACATCTTCGGGAAAATCATGATCCACCGGATTTGCCGCTGATCCTGCAATTTGTTGCCCGGAACTCCCGGGTTTTTCTTTCAACTCCGTTACGGCCGGGGACGATTGATCTGGAAATTTCCCGGTTGTTCCCATCAGTGATGACCAACTAAAAAAAACACCGCCACCGACGGCCACTGCAACAATCAGGATAACGATCATTTTCCCTAACGATCCATTACCCCGTGCAGTCGCCGTCCCGGAGGACATTTTTCCCTTAACAAGAACTGATGCCAGACCTCCCGGGTGATTGCCCTTAACCCGTGCAGCATTGCCACGTTCAAAAGGATTCTCCACAGCTTGCACCCCGGCAATCGGACTACCCGGGAAAGGGGCGGAAAAAGCATCATGCACCTCCACTTCAGGAGCCTGCTGTGGTGCCGGGCCTGCCTTGGCAACGGTGGCCGGGATTCCCGCGAGACCTGCCGAGATCCGTCGGTGAGAGGGTATTCCCCCGTCCGCTGACTTCCGATGAGCCATCTTCAAGTCGACCTTTGACCCGGTATTCCTGCGCGCATCCACGGCAGGAACTTTATCATCACGCAATTCATGATCAGCCACCACTGACGCCGGATCATCAGTACAGCCAAGGCCCTCCCCGCTGCCTTCTTCAGGTTGGAGTCGCCGGCGTAAATCTGTTGCCGGCGGCGCAGCACCCAGATCCATGGCCATTTCCTCGCCGGGCCACCACATATATTCATCCTGATCACCAAAAGCTGCCGTGTCATCCGTGACATCATCCTCAAGCACCTCCACCGGACCTTCCGGGTCATGAATGCCGTAACCCGGGAACGTGTTTTCACGCCCGTTATCTTCAATCTCATCAAGCGCCCTGGCCGCCCACTCTGCAGAACTCAATGACTCCCCACCCGTGCTCACGGTCAAATCACGCCAACCCTGTGTGGCGGGTAACGGCGCCGGCTCCTGGGCCAGGGGATCAGCGGTTTCCTGCGCAATAAAAACCGGCAACCCGATACCTTCACTTTCCCCGTCATCCAGCCTGAACCCATCGTCAATCCCTGCCGATGGAACCGGTGAAGATGGTGCAACACTGCCAAAATCCGCATCTTCAGAATTTTCCGTAGAACACCGGCTGGAAACCACTTCACGACTGCCCGCCGGCTTGCGCAACACCTGATGAACGATAACAGGAACAATTGAGCTCAACCCCATCCGCGCGAAGCCGGCAACGGCGCGGCCGAGAAGAACCCCGCCGGCCACCCCGGTGATTACAAATACACCCACCTTAAAGGCCTCGCCGGCCGGCAATCCGCCGCGATCCACAGGGCACTCAGCAGGTTCAGGCGTTTCCATTCGTTTTGTTAAACCTTAGGTTCTTTAAAGTTTAATATTATCTATTACTAAAGAATACTGAAATATCCAAGCGAAAATCAATCGACAACCAAATACTCATCCACTGGTCATTTGACAGTCTACTAACCCGCCTTGAGCATCCCCAATGCACCGTCGCACCCACCTTATCTCCCTCTTCCTGGCCGGACTGCTCACTGTTTCAGCCTTCTCTCAGGCAAAACCAAAACCAGAGCCTGAAAAAAAGGCCGGAAATTCCGCTGATCACACCAAATATCTCCGCTTCAGGGAAACAGAAACCGAAGCCAAGCTGGAAACGGCCTCAGTGCATTACTCGCACCCTGACGGCACCACTGTCGAGCTTATTGGCGCCGTGCACATTGCCGACAAACCCTACTACAGCGCCCTGAACGAACAGTTCAAGGGATATGACGCACTACTCTATGAAATGGTGGGTGGTGACCCTGAAAATCCACCCTCCAAGGAGGATCTCGAAAGCAGCAAGAACAACCTGATGCGCACCCTGCAGTCAAGTTTCGGCAAGATGATGAAACTCGACTTTCAACTCGATCACATTGACTACACGGCGAAGAACTTCGTGCACGCGGACATGAGCTACGAGACCTTTAAAAAACGCCAAAAGGCGAAGGGGGAAAACCTGCTCTCACTGATGCTCAAAGCCCAAAGCCAGGCTGCCAGCGGGAAGAACCAGCATCTGAACCTCTCTGCAATACTCAAGCTCCTTCTTAAGAATGATCCCACTGAGATGAAAATTGAACTCGGTCGCCAGTTCCAGGATGTCGAGTCAATCATCGCCGGCATTGAGGGCCCTGACGGTTCGGTGCTTGTTGCCGAGCGCAACCTTGCCGCACTCAAGGTAATGGAGCGTGAGCGCAAAAACGGCAAGAAGAAGATGGGCATCTTCTACGGGGCAGCGCACCTGCCTGACTTTGATAAGCGCCTGCGCAAGGATCTTGGCTTCAAGCGCGGTAAAATAATCTGGCACCCCGCGTGGACAATCAAGAAGCCCGCGCCTGAGAAGGCAAAGGAAGCCTCTCCACCGAAAAAGGACAAGGCAGCCTAGATCAATCCCGGGTTTCAGGTATTTACTCCACGCACCCCGGTAACAAGTTTCTCCGGTTAACTGCCGTGACAGAAGGCATCAATGCATTGGCCGCTGAAGCGCCTGCCACAGCATGCAATTGCTTCACTCTCCTGTTGGCCTTCACAATAAACCCATTCCAAAACCAATACAGAGCAACCCAATGACCTACAAGATTCCCTGCTCTTTTCTTGCCGGCCTTTTCACGGTCACCGGCGTCGCCGCCGACCAGCCGCAAACAAGTCAATCCACGACCCTGAACCTGGCGTACCCCATTGCCTCCACCTCGCAGGCAATCGCGCAAAAAGCCGCGCCAAAGAAAAAGGAACGCAGGAATCCGGCAAAGAAAAAACCTCAACAGGCCGCGAAAAAGCAGCCAAACGACGAGTTCCAGAAATTCGCAATCTTCGCAAACAAATCTCCCCAGCCTGAGGCAACCGGGGCAATGGAAACCAAACTGCCCTTGAAGCCTGCCAGGGGTGAGCACGTTGCCTACATCGGCAACACCCTGCTTGACCGTGCCAGGCTCTTCGGTCACTTCGAGACCATGCTCCACCAGCGCTTTGCCGCAGAGCAACTCGTGGTGCGCAACTTTGCCTGGTCCGCGGACGAGGTGGACCTCATGCCCCGGCCGGCCAATTTCGGCACCATCGACCAGCACCTTCTGCATCACAAGACCGACATCATCTTCGCCGCTTTCGGCTTCAATGAATCATTTTCCGGCAATGCCGCCATCCCGCAATTCAAGCAACGCCTTGCCGCCTTCCTGAGACACACCAGGTCCCGTGCCTACAACGGCAAAAGCGGGCCGCGCATCGTGCTGATCTCCCCCACCCCTAATAGAAATGTGGCGGGCGTCGCCGCCGCTGACCTGAACAACGAACGTCTCGCCGCCTACACACGGGCAATGAAGGAAGTCGCCGCCAAGGAAAAGGTCGGCTTTGTCGACGTGTTTTCCCCCGGGCTTCCCGCCGGTTCCACCTTCAACGGGGTGCACCTTCTTGAAAAAGGCTACAACGCCTTTGCCGGCACCCTTTACCGCGGTGTTTTCGGGGAGAGTCCCGCACCGCTCAACGAGACACTGCGCGAGGGCGTCATTGAAAAGAACCGCCAGTATTTCCGCCGCTACCGCCCTTTGAACACCTTCTACTACACCGGCGGGCGCAAGGGCAGATACGGCTACCTGGATTTCCTGCCCGCGATGCGCAATTTCGAGCTCATGACCGCCAACCGCGACAAGGCAATCTGGGCAATTGCCGGCGGCAAGGCAAAGAAAATGGAAATTGATGATTCCACGGTCCCGGAAATACCGGACACCCCGCAGAGTCGCGGCGGCAACAAGTGGATGAGTGCGGACGACGAGTTGAAAGCCTTCAAGGTCGATCCCCGCTTCCAAGTGAACTGCTTTGCCTCCGAGGAAGAATTTCCCGACATTGCCTGCCCTGTCCAGATGCGCTGGGATGCTCGCGGGCGGCTCTGGGTCGCCTGCTCAACCACCTATCCGCATGTCTATCCGGGCCAGGAACCCAACGACAAGATCGTTATCCTTGAGGACACCGACAATGATGGTATTGCGGACAAGTCCACCCTCTGGGCCGATGATGTAAACATTCCCCTGAGCTTCGAGTTTGGCGACGGTGGCATCTATGTCTCTGAAGAACCCGCCTTCACTTTCCTTAAAGATACCGACGGGGACGGCAAGGCCGACTTTCGCCGCCAGGTATTGACCGGCTTTGGATGTGAGGACTCGCACCATGCACTGCACGACTTTGTCTGGACCCCGGACGGTGACCTGCTGTTCCGCGATTCGATTTTCCTCAACTCACAGGTTGAAACCGCATACGGCCCGATCCGGGTCAAGAACTCCGGCTGGTTTCGCTTCCGGCCCGCAACTCACAGGCTGACAACCTTCGGCAGTTACCCGAACACCAACCCCTGGGGGGTTACTTTCGATGACTGGGGACATCATGTTGCCAGTCATCCCGTCTTTGCCTCCACCTTCCATGCCGTCAGTCCGCCCTACCCGGGACAGCATCCGCGCCCGGGCGGGTTCCAGGCCTACTCCGGCACCTGCGGACAGGACTTTATCGACTGGGATACTTTCCCCAAGGAAATGCAAGGCGGCTTTGTCAAGGTGCGCTACAAGCCCAGTAACCGGGTCGAGTTCCACCAGTGGGTCAATGCCGGCGACCACATGGAGGAAAAGTATTCCGGTGACATTATATTCTCAACCAACCTCAGTTTCATCCCTGTCGATGTCCGCTTCGGGCCGCGCGGCGCCCTGTATGTCTGCGACTGGTACAATCCCATCAAGGGACACGCGCAATACTCGCTGCGCGACGAGCGCCGGGACCGCCATTCCGGCCGAATCTGGCGCATCACGACCAAGGGGAAACCCCTCGCCCGTCCCGCAAAGATTGCCGGTGCATCAATCACTGAGCTGCTCGAGAACCTGAAACGCAGGGAATACCGTATCCGCTACTGGACCAAGCGTGAACTGCGTGCTGCCGATGCAGGCAAGGTGAAATCCGCTCTCGATACTTGGCTTGGAGGGCTGGACAGGGAAGATCCGCGCTTTCGCCACCACCAGACTGAAGCGCTCTGGCTGTATCGTAATATTGGTGCGGTGAACACCACGCTGATTAAGGATTTGCTCGGCTGCAATGTGCCGCAGGCCCGCGCCGCAGCCACCCGTCAGTTGCGCTACTGGAGCGCGGCCCTGGAAGCGGATGCCGATACCCTGCTGATGAAGGCGGCCACCGATAAGGACGCCATTGTCCGCCTTGAGGCCGCCATCGCGAGTTCCTGGATCGGTACCGATTGGGCATTCCAGACACTCCTCACAGTAGCCGCCACACCGATGGGCAAGCACCTGAGTTACGCGGTGCAGACCGCACTCGGATCCGAGACAATGCTGCCCTACTGGAAGGACGGCAACAGTGATGTTAAGACCTTCCTTGCCGGCGCGGCAAAAACCAACCAGCTCAACGCGGGAAAATCCACAAGGAACGCCAGTGAAGCGAATTTTGACAACCAGAAAGGCCTGGCTGTGATCACGATAAACTGCGTCCCCGAGCGCATGATTTATGACAGGGAGCAATTCAGCGTCAGGCCCGGCCAGCCGGTCAAGCTCATCCTCGCCAACCCCGATGTCACCATGCACAACCTGGTGATCGCCAAGCCCGGATCGCTTGAGAAAGTCGGTATCGCCGGCAACGAGATGGCAAAGGATCCAAAAGGCCTGCAGAAAAACTACATCCCGTCCCTCAAGGAAGTGCTTTGGTCAACACCACAACTCAGGCAAAACACCAGTCATGTGCTGCGCTTCCGCGCACCCAAGGATCCCGGCACCTACCCCTACCTGTGCACATTCCCAGGCCACTGGGTGATCATGAAGGGAAAAATGATCGTCAAGTGACGCGCCATTCGACACACCTAATCACGAACTCACTTGAGGCCCTCTTGAACCTGCACTTTCCCCTCTGCAGAAGCAGCCTCCTGCTCACGCTCCTTTAACTCCCTGGCAATCTCCCTTGAGGCAGGGGTAACCGCAAGCCCCCCGAGACCGGTGCAGCAGATCTCACGCGGCATGAGTTCCCCGACTTCGCGCATCGCGTCGACCACCTGGTCGATTGGCACCAGGTGCTTGAAGTCAGCAAGCGCCATGTTCGCGCTCGAGAGGGCATTCGAGGCGGCGGTGACATTGCGCCCCAGGCAGGGTGCCTCAACCCGGTTGGCCAGCGTGTCACATGTCAGGCCAAGGGAATTCTGCAAAGCCATCGAGGCTGCACCCATCTGCTGGTGATAGCTGCCGCCGGCCAGTGAAACAATACCGGCTGCCCCCATGCTGGCGCCCGATCCGCACTCCGCCATGCAACCTGCCTCCTCCGCTGCAAAGGTCGAATGCGCGGCAATAAACACACCGATCATGCCCGCTGCCAGCATCGCCTCGACCCGCTCCTCAATACTCTTTTCCATGGCATCGGCCACTCCCAGAATCGCCCCCGGAAGGGCACCGCAGGAACCAGCCGTGGGAGCGGCCACGATGACGCCCATGGAACTCTTAATCTCCATCATCGCCGTGACATAAAGGATCACACGGTTCAGCACGTCCCCGGGAACCAGTCCTCCGTTATCCATTTTCTTCTCGAAGTTCACCGACTGGCAGGGAAGGATTCGATCCGCATACTCCGTGCCTCCCAGCCCGACGCGTATCGACTGCTCCATGATGCCGACCAGATCGGTCATCCTGCTGCGCACCTCATCCTCGGCAATTCCACCCCGCTCGCTCTCGTAGAGCACTCCGAGCGTGCCAAGGCTGATCTCTCCCCCGTACTCCTCACGGTAGAGTTCCATCTGCGCGCCGGTAATAAACGGCACACTCATGTTGCGGCGCGCCAGCACCGGCAACACCGGCTCAAGCACACGCACGGATGAAACCGAGGCATTGGCACGCAACTCCTCGAGAAGTTCAGCCTCCGGCAGACAGCGGCTCTTGACCTCAATGAGCACACCGCTTTTGGCTTCAGCGGTGAGGACCTCCTCAAATTCAAAGTTGGAGCGCAACCAGCCTGCAAGTCCCTCCGCCCCCTCGGAAACAAACACCAGGATCTCGAAATAATCTCCCGCCATACGCACCTTCGCCCCGTTGATTTCCTGCACCTCAATCATTCCGCCTCCCGTTGAAATCGCGGTCATGTGCTGCTCTCCATCGGCATTGCACAGGGTGAGCCGGTAGGTGTTCGGATGCACCGCGCCATAATCCAGATAGCGCACTTCCACATTGATTTCCGCCTTGCGGATTTCCTCACGGAAATCAGGCAAGCGCTCATCATCGGTTTGCCAACCCATCAGTCCGCCAAAGAGGCCAAGATCTGAACCCTGGGGCTCATGTGTCGTTACCAGGGAACCGTTCGGGTCATAATCCACTACCACTTCGGTAAGTTCACCCGACATCAAGTCGCGCGCCATCCGGCCAATGCGCAAGGCTGCCGCGCTGTGCGAACTGGAGGGCCCGCGCATGACCGGTCCCAAAACGTCATTGAAGATGCTCGGAAATGTATCCACTTCACGGCAATCTAGCCCCCATTATGGCAATTAGGCAAACCCCATCGCCGGGAGGCATGCGCAAAGCAGCCAATCTGTCAGCTTGAAGTGGAGCCTTCCGCCAGCGACGATAACCGCGCCATGAAACCACCAGAAACCGGGCAGCTCACCTTTGTAACACACCTGGAGTGCTCGAAAACCGGCGAGCGCCATGAAGCGGGACAAGTTCATGGCCTGTCGCGAGCCGGCGCCCCGCTGCTGGTGCGCTACGATCTGGGGGCACTCTCGGAAACGCTGAAAGTCGCGGATTTGGCGATGCGCCCGCCGGACATCTGGCGCTATCGGGAAATGCTGCCGGTGCGCAACCCGGAAAACATTGTCAGCCTGGGTGAAACCATGACACCACTGCTCCACACCTCCCGGCTGGGAGGAAAAAATGTCTTTATCAAGGACGAGGGTCGCCTGCCCACCGGGTCATTCAAGGCACGCGGCCTGTGCATGGCTGTATCCATGGCCAAGGAACTTGGCCTCTCTAAACTGGCTATCCCCACCAACGGCAATGCCGGGGCGGCAATGGCGGCCTACGCCCGCCGTGCCGGCATGGAAGCCTTTGTCTTCTGTCCTGATGACACCCCGGAAATCAACATACGTGAAATCGCCCTGCAGGGCGCAAAAGTCTGGGCAGTCAACGGACTCATCACCGACTGCGGAAAAATCGTGCGCCACGGGATCGACCCCGCCGGATGGTTTGATGTGTCAACGCTCAAGGAGCCTTACCGTATCGAGGGCAAAAAAACCATGGGCCTGGAACTTGCCGAGCAGCTTGACTGGCAACTTCCGGATGCCATCTTTTACCCGACCGGCGGTGGAACGGGTTTAATCGGCATGGTGAAGGCCTTTAATGAACTCGAGGAAATCGGCTGGATCGGCAGCCAGCGACCACGGATGATCGCCGTCCAGGCAAGCGGGTGCGCGCCGATCGTAAAGGCCTTCGAGTCAGGGGCTGACCATGCCGAGTTCTGGGAGGATGCCCGGACAATTGCCGCGGGAATCCGTGTGCCCGCCGCAGTGGGCGATTTCCTGATCCTGCAGGGAATCCGGGAAACCGGCGGGTTTGCCACCGCGGTTGATGACTCGGCGATTGATGATGCGCGCCGGCAGGCGGCAAACCTGGAGGGCATACTGCTTTGTCCAGAGGGCGCGGCAACCTACGCAGCCTACCTCAAGGAACTGAAAAACGGCCGCATCACCAGGGAAGAGAGCGTGATCCTCTTTAATTGCGCCACCGGCCTGAAATACCCGATGCCTGCCGTTGAGCAGGCCCTTGACCATAACCAGCCAGTGGATTACCAGGCCCTCATCTAGCTTACGGTTTGCAAATCACCACTATCGGTCTCACACTCCGGATATATGCCACTGAAAGTTGACTGGAGCGGTGTTTTCCCCGCGGTTCCCACCCAATTCAAGGACGATTTCTCACTCGACATTCCCGCCACGCAGAAGCATGTCGAGGCACTGCTTGGGGAGGGTATTCACGGCCTGATCATGCTCGGCACCATCGGCGAGAACTGCTCACTCTCCCTCGATGAAAAGATCCAGGTCCTCAAGGCCACAAAAGACGTCTGTAAAGACAGCGTGCCGCTGCTCAACGGCATCGCCGAGTTCACCACCGCCAACGCCTGCGAGACCGCGCAAGCCGCCGCCAAAGCAGGTGTGGACGGTTTCATGCTCATGCCGGCAATGGTCTACAATTCCGACCGGCACGAGACGGTGAACCACTTCCGCACCGTCGCGGCAGCCACTGACCTGCCGATCATGTGCTACAACAACCCTCCGGTTTACCGGGTGGACATCACGCCCGAGATGTTTGAGGACCTCGCCGATGTCGAGACCATTGTCTGTATCAAGGAGGCTGCCGGGGACACCAGGCGCATCACCGACCTGTTCAACAAACTCGGCGAGCGTTACATCATCTTCTCAGGCCTCGATGATGTCGCCCTTGAGAGCATCATGCTGGGCTGCAGTGGCTGGATTTCGGGGCTGGTCGACGCCTTCCCGCGGGAAAATCGCATGATGTGGGACGCCGCCATCGCCGGCGACTGGCAGCGCGGCCTTGAAATCTACCGCTGGTACATGCCGATGCTGCACTTCGACAGCCATCCAAAACTCGTCCAGTATATCAAGCTCGCCTGCTCTGAAATGGGATATGGGACGGAAACCGTCCGTGCCCCGCGGCTGCCCTTAGCCGGTCAACAACGCGAAGATGCCCTGCAGATTATCAGGCAATCCGCTGCGACAAGGCCATCCTGATTAGGATTGACACAGGTTTCAACCCTCGCTGATCCTCCGGTAGGCAAGACCCGCCCCCACCAGGTCACTCATCGCCATGCCGATTGATTTGAAAAGGGTAATCTCCTCATCGGATTCGCGCAGCGTGGCGCTACCCTGACACATCTCGGCAAGTTCAGCGACAACTCCTTCCCTTGAGAACACCCCTTCCTCAATCGGCACAAGGATCTCTCCCGCCTCCTTGAAGGCGTTCACCCTGCTGTCAGCGTAGACCTTCGACTTCACGATCAAGCCGGTGTCACACTCACGCTTGTGGGCATGGTGGTTGCCGATAAAATCGGTGTGGGTTCCCGGTTGTATCCACTCCCCGAGTACCACCGGCTCCTGCGAACCGGTCGCCGCCACCACAATATCCGCCTCAGCACACGCTGACTGCCGGTCCTCAATCGCCAGGATCTCAATCCCGGGGAACTCTTCACCCATCAGGGACACAATCGCCTCGGCCTTCGAGCCGGTCCTGCCCCAGACCATGATCTTCTTCAGGTCCCGCACACTCGCGTTGGCGCGAATAATATACGGCGCAAGGTTACCTGTCCCCAGCATGAGCATCGTTTCCGCATCCTCCCTGGCAAGCAGGCGGGTCGCCAGGCCCGAGATCCCGGCAGTTCTCCAGAACGTCACGCTAGTGCCGTCAACCAGAGCCAAAGGTTCCCCGTGCTCCCTGTCAAAGAGCATGACCTTGGAATAAAGGGATTTATAGGGTTCTTGAGCATCCGGGAAATAGGTGAATGCCTTTACCGCAATCAGTTGATCACTCCACGAGGGCAGAACGGCAAAGGCGTCATGGGTGCTGCCCCCCTCGTCGAGAAGGAATACCTGCCGTGGCGGCATTGAGTAATTTCCCGCATATGCTTCCTGCAGGGCATCAACAAGTGCGGGAAAACTAAGGGCTTGGTGAACTTCTTCAGCGCTGATAACTTTCATGGGATTGCCTTTCCGGCGCAACCTTCTTGCCTCAACATTCACTGAAAAACCAGTAATTTTAATCCATAAAGAACATGAAACACTCAAGCAGCTTCCTGATTATCATCACTTTCATACTCACTGCAGTATACGGACAGTGCGCGGAAAAACCCGTCCATGTCTTTATTCTTTCAGGCCAATCCAACATGGCGGGCATGAACCCGGCCAGCGGTTTTGTCCCCGAGGCAGCAAAACTCTTTACTGATGCCGAGGTGGTCTATTGCAAGGTGGCCCGCGGCGGGCAGCCAATACGCCTGTGGGTCGAGGAGTGGAACACCATTGCCGAAAAACATAAGCTCAAGGCAAAAATCAAGGCCACCAGTTATTACAAGCCAATCCTTGAGCAGTATGCCAGGATCATCAAAGACCACCCCAGTCCGAAATCGGTGACCTTCTGCTGGATGCAGGGCGAGCGGGATGCCAAGGAACAACTCAGTGCCGCCTACACTGACGCCATGAAACAACTCATTGCAAACTTGCGCAGGGACTTGAAACAGCCTGAAATGAATTTTGTCATCGGCAGGTTGTCCGACTATCGCAAGGACAACGACAAGTCATGGACCAGTGTGCGCGAATCACAGGTGAATGTTGCCAATTCCGACCCGCACGGTTCCTGGGTTGATTGTGATGACCTTAATGACAAGGAAAAAAACGGCGTCAAGCATGATGACCTCCATTACACCAAGGAGGGTTACGCAATGCTAGGGCGGCGTTATGCCCGTCAGGCAAAGGCACTCATCACAGGCAAAATCCCGGCCAGCAACGGCCGACCCGAGTAGATCAGGAAATCCGCACATCTTCGTGTTGGCACATGAAGATGGACAATAATCCGACGCATCCCGAGAAGGGACGCTAATACCCCTGCCCGGCACCAAGAAAATTCCATGGACTGGCCGAAACTGACCAATCCTGAACATATCCCCTCTCCCGGGTTACTCATCGACCCGGACCGGGTCTCCCGGAATATCGACAGGATGATCTCTACCGTCGGCACGGACGGAATAGACCGGCTTCGCCCGCATGTGAAGAGCCACAAGATGATTGAGGTGATGCGGCTGCAGATGGACAGGGGCATCAACAAATTCAAGGCGGCAACCATCGCGGAATTGGCGATGACTGCCGAAGCAGGTGCCAAAGACGTGCTGCTGGCCTATCAGCCTGTCGGCCCCAATATTAAACTCCTGGCCGGGTTAATTGATCGTTTCCCGGACACATCATTTGCCGCAGTCACTGACAACATAGCCTCGGCCCGGGCTATCGCTGAAGAACTCGGCAACACACGGGAACCTTTCCGGCTGTTCATCGACATTGATTGCGGAATGCACCGCACCGGGATTGCCATTGGTGAAGAAATGAATTCCCTGAGGAACTGGATAGAAGCGCAGCAGGGCGTTGTTTTTTCGGGCCTGCATGCCTACGACGGACATCTCCACCAGCCTTCGCTTGAAACCCGAAAGGAGGAGGTGACCACGATAAAAACAGCCCTGGAGAATTATACTTCCGCCAATCCCGTGCCCGAAGTGATCGTCAGCGGTTCACCCACCTTCGGCCTGTGGGCCAGCGCAACAGGCTGGCAGTGCAGTCCCGGGACAACCCTGCTCTGGGACATCGGCTATGCGCGTTCTTTTCCTGAACTTGAGTTCGAGATCGCTGCATGCCTGCTGACGCGGGTCATCAGTAAGCCCGGCGACACAAGCATCTGCATTGATCTCGGCCATAAGGCAATCGCCGCAGAGAATCCGCTCAACCTCCGGGTGTCCTTGCAGGATATTCCCGATGCCACCGCCCTGAGCCAGAGCGAGGAACATCTCGTTTTGAAGACCTCAAAGGTTGGACAACTCTTCCCCGGCAATACCATCCTGGGATTCCCCCGGCACATCTGCCCGACTGTCGCCCTGCATGCGGGCGCCGCCGTGATCCGCAATGGCACTGCAACCGGTGAACACTGGCGGGTAAGTGCACGAGACCGCCTATGGCACTCGCCGCCAGAGTAACCAATGCGGCATTCTCAGGGTCAACTATCCGGGAATTGTAAGGCATCCTAATCCAAGGTCGCCTTGCGGGCCTGCCTCTTCCTCTCGGTGGCGCAAAGGACCCGCTTGCGAAGACGAATATTCTTCGGCGTCGCCTCTACCAGCTCGTCAGCAGTGATGTATTCGATTGCACGCTCGAGTGAAAACTTCAGCGGCGGTGACAACTGGATACCCTTGCCGTCTCCTGATGAGCGGTGGTTGGTCAGGTGTTTCTCCTTTGTCGGATTCACCGGAAGATCATCACTGCGCGGGTTCTCGCCGACAATCTGACCCTGGTATACGTTATCACCGGCAGCAATAAAGAGTTTTCCCCGTGTCTCCAGAGCATCCAGCGAATACGCCATCGCGACACCATCCTCCATTGACACCAGGGTGCCGCTCGCGCGACCTGCTATCTCACCAGTGCGTGGCGCGTATTCCTTGAATAAATGCGACATTATACCGTGTCCGCTGGTCATGTTAAGCAACTCGAATTCAAAACCTATCAACCCCCGGGTTGGGATCGTTGCCTCGATAACGCTGTTACCTCCGGAGGGCATCATGTTGACAATTTCCGCCCGGCGCGCCGCCAACCCCTTCATTACCCCGCTTACATATTCCTCGGGAACTTCAACATAAAGGGTCTCAAACGGCTCAACCAGGACATCATTTTCATCACGCTTGGTAATCACGCGGGGACGGGAAACAAGCACCTCGTAATCCTCGCGACGCATCTCCTCAACAAGCACTGCAATCTGCATCGCACCCCGGGCAGCAACATTGAAAACTCCGGCCCTGTCACTGTCACTGACATTAATGGAAATGTTTGACTTTGCCTCACGCATCAAGCGATCACGAATCTGACGCGAGGTCACATGTTTCCCCTCGCGACCGCTAAAAGGGGAGTCATTGACGGAAAACTGCATTTGCACTGTCGGCGGATCAATCTCAACGAAAGGCAAGGCTTCCGCTTCCTCCTCGGCACTGAGTGTCTCGCCGATATTTACATCCTCAAATCCTGATATGCCGATAATATTCCCCGCTTCACCCACCGCTGAGTCCTCGGAACGACCAGCTCCTGTATATTTAAAAACCTTGGTCACCTTGATCGCCAGGCGCTCACCATCACGGGTAATGCGCCAAATCCTGTCCCCCTTGGCAACCTCTCCCGAAAGCACTTTCCCTATGGCAACACGACCGACATAGTCATCCCAGTCGATATTGCTTGCCAGCATCTGGAAAGAAATCCCGGCATCAACCCGGGGCGGTGCAATCTTGGCGACAATAGCCTGCAAAAGCGGGACCACCCCGTCCTTTACGTCTCCGAGTTGACGGACAAAGTAACCCTCCTTTGCACTTCCGTAAAGAAACGGCGACTCGAACTGCTCTTCACTGGCCTCCAGGTCAAGGAAAAGCTCAAGCACCTTGTCATGAACTGCCACAGGATCCGCAAACTCCCGGTCTACCTTGTTGACAACCACGATTGGTGCCAATCCCTGTGCCAGTGCCTTGCGCAACACGAACCGTGTCTGTGCCTGCGGTCCTTCAGCCGCGTCGACGAGCAAAAGCACCCCATCAACCATCTTCATCACCCGCTCCACCTCACCGCCGAAATCAGCATGTCCCGGGGTGTCCACAATGTTGATCGTGTAATCATTCCACAGGATTGCCGTATTCTTCGCCTTGATGGTAATCCCGCGCTCCCGCTCCTGGTCCATCGAGTCCATTGCCCGTTCCGCTATCGACTGGTTTTCACGGTAAGCGCCCCCGGCCTGCAGCAACAGATCCACCAAGGTGGTCTTACCGTGGTCAACATGGGCAATAATGGCAATATTGCGGAATTTCTCGGCACTCATGGATCGAATTGCTTGCTCTGGGAGGGGCGCCACTTTCCGCGTCTTTGGCCGATCGTCAATCGATTGTCGTCATCAAGTTTACCTGCATTGCCGGCGCGACAACAGTCCGGCAGATCGAGGCTTCGCCCATCCAATCCCCGTATGAACTGTGCCAATAAGGCCACAACGCCACTGTAAACGCAGGCAATAGACGTCGATTATTCTTGTTCGCAAAGCCCTCCCTCCCCTATACCCTGCCCATGCACATCAAGATATTCGCTGCCGCACTCACGCTCTCCTGCAGTTTTTCCCCGGCAGCAGAACGTCCCAATATTCTTTTCATTTTTTCAGACGACCACGCCGAAGCCGCAATTTCAGCCTACGGCAGCCACCTTGCAAAGGCGGCACCCACACCCAACCTGGACCGGATCGCAAACGAGGGGGCGATCTTTCACAACAGTTTCTGCGCAAACTCAATCTGCGGGCCCTCGCGCGCCTGTATCCTCACCGGGCTGCACTCACATTCAAACGGCTTCCTCGACAATAACAATTCCCGCTTCGACGGCAGCCAAACCACCTTTCCCCAACTCATCCGGAAAACCGGTTATCAAACCGCGATCGTCGGCAAATGGCATCTCGTCAGCAACCCGACCGGCTTCGACTACTGGGAAATCCTCCCCGGCCAGGGTGCCTACTACAACCCTGACTTCATCCAGATGGATAATACCCGCAAGCGTTATGATGGATATTGCACTGACATCATCACCGATCGCGCCCTCGACTGGCTGGACAAGCAACGCGACAAGTCAAAACCCTTTGTGCTGATGTGCCAGCACAAGGCACCACACCGCAACTGGACCCCGGCGCCCCGCCACCTCACGCTCTTCGACGATATTCAAATGCCTGAGCCTCCCGGCCTGTTCGATGACTATGGCGGAAACCGCTCAAAGACCCTCAAGGAGCATGAGATGGGCATTGCCAGGCACATGTACTGGGGCCATGACATGAAGTTCCCCGGCAAGCAGTCACAGTTCCCCGAGCATTTTCTCAGCGGCATCCCCAACCGCCAGTACGAGCGCATGACCGGACAGCAAAAAAAACAGTGGGACACCGCCTACGCACCCAAGAACAACAAGCTCATTGCCGATATCAAAAGCGGTAAACTCAAGGGGAAGGATGTCACCCGGTGGAAATACCAGCGCTACATCAAGGATTACCTGCGCACCATCCGCGCCGTTGACGAGAATGTCGGGCGAATGCTCCAGTATCTCGACGATACCGGGCTGGCCAGGAACACGATCGTCATCTATTCCTCCGACCAGGGGTTCTACCTCGGTGAACACGGCTGGTATGACAAGCGGTGGATGTTTGAGGAATCACTCGCCATGCCCTTCCTGATCCGCTGGCCGGGCGTAATACCGGCGGGAACGCAGTCCAAAACACTGATCCAGAATATAGATTACGGCCCGACATTCCTCGATATCGCCAATGCCGATATCCCCTTACACATGCACGGGCGCAGTCTGCTCCCGGCATTTAAAGACCCGACGCACTCTCCCGGAAACTGGCGCGATTCGATCTACTACGCCTATTACGGTGAGCGCACCCACCATGTTGCGCGTCACGACGGGGTACGCACAGGGCGGCACAAGTTGATGTTCTTTCCCGCCACCGGTGAATGGAACCTCTATGACCTCGAAAAGGATCCGCAGGAAATGCACTCCGTCCACGCCGAGGCGCAATACGCCTCAACTCTCGCGGAAATGAAGGATCTGTACACCGCCCAACGCAGTAGATTCGGAGTGAGTGATGCCACCATTCCCCGCGCCCGCCTTGAACAGGCCTGGTGGAAAAAACGCCACCAGGAAAAGGTAAGACTGGCCAACAAGGGCAACTGTGACCTGCTCTTTATCGGCGACTCAATTACGCACAGCTGGGAGAACGGTGGAAAAAAGGTGTTCGATAAATACTACGCCGCACGCAACACCCTGAACCTCGGGTTCTCCGGCGACCGGACACAGCACGTCCTCTGGCGTTTGCTCAACGGCGAGCTCCCGCCCCAGGTCAACCCCAGGGTCGCGGTGATCATGATTGGTACCAACAATACCGGCCAGGCCATGCAGAAGGCGGATGAAACCGCCTCGGGAATCAAGGCAATCATCTCTCTGCTGAGGGATCGGCGCCCGAAAATGAAAATCCTTCTGCTGGGAATATTCCCGCGCGGCACCCAAGCGGCTGACCCGAAGCGTAAACTCAATGATGCAATCAATGCGCGCGCGGCTGAACTTGCCGACAACCAGCACATCCACTTCCTGGACATCTCAAGAAAATTCCTCTCCAAGGACGGCAGCCTCGCCAAGGCAATCATGCCAGATGCCCTTCACCCGAACGCAAACGGTTACCAAATCTGGGCCGGGGCGATGGAAGAAAAAATTTGCGAACTGGGGGGATGGCGGAAAATCGCCGCCCCTTCCGGCCTCTAGCTCTCGCGCAACGCGGTGAATATCCTCCGGTCTAGGACTCGGGAGTCATGCCAATCACAATGTCCCAGTGGGCGGCAAGCTCACCGGTTGCGGATCCCTTAAGAGGGGCAAATTCAATCGTCGCCAGCTTCTGGCCAGCCTCTCCCAGGCTGCGGTAAATGCCATCCCTCGCATTGCGCTTGTCGCCCTTGATATAGCACTGTGAAGTGAGCATCCTCTTGCCTTTCAGTCCCACCGCCACGTGGATGTGTGGTGTGCGCCCGGGATACGGGACCGGCTTGACCGTGCGGAAATAATAACGCCCCTTCGAGTCGGTCAAAAAGCGTCCATAACTCTGGAAATTCTTGTCACGCCCCTGACGATTATCCCTGGTGTGCATGTAAATGCCGTTGGCTCCAACCTGCCAGATCTCGACCAGGGCATTGCGGACAAGCTCACCCTTGACATTCTTCACCGTGCCGGAGAGATGCGTCACCTCACCTGTCGCAGGGGTTATGGAATCACCAATCACCAACAGGTCATTATCCGTATCAAGGGGCATTTTGTCCGGGTAAAATGGCCCTTCCATCTGCCGTGGAGTGCGCTGCAGGACCTCGGCAAAAGCACCGGGAATTAAAAATGCACTCGCGCCGAGTCCTATGCCCGTCACGAACTTGCGCCGATCCCAGAATTCAATAAGGGAATTATGTGAGTTTTCCATGTAATGAAGGTAGTAATGTTATGTTCAACCGACAAGTCCTGTTTTTTGTCATAAACAAAGGCGGATCTGTTTTCGGTAACGCTACTTTCGCGTTGCAATAATCAGCGAACATCGAATATTCAATGTATTACCAAAGTCAAACCTCCCGATGAAGCGAATCTATCTCCTCCTTATTCCAGCCGCCTGTCTGCTCGTGGGTTCATGCACTACCTATGAAACTCACGGTCCTATACATCGATACGGTTCCGGTTACAATACCCGCTATGGCTATACGGACCCCTGGGAGGTCGGTTATGTCTCTCCCTACTATCGGCCATACCGGCCCTATCAGCGCAGTTTTTTCAGCTTTGGCAGTTTTTACGGGCATCACCGTCACTACGACACCCACGACAATCACCGCCAGTCACAGGCAGATAATTCCAAGAGTAAGAGCCCGGATGGCGGCAGCACCTTGAGACAAAGCCGTACCGGTGGCAGCAGCAGTCCCAGGAGGGAAAGCCACCCCAGTGGCGGCAGCACCTTGAGACAAAGCCGCACCGGCGGCAGCAGCAGTCCCAGGAGGGAAAGCCCCCCCAGTGGCGGCAGCACCTTGAAGCAAAGCCGCACCGGCGGCGGCAATCAAAGCAGCACAAAGAGTGGACAGAGAGGCCAGGGGAAGAACCCGCGCATCAAACGATAAAGCCAATCTGGTTTGTGCCCGTTCTATTAGAGCCTCCGCCAGCATTTTCCCGTTTGAGCACCGTCACAACCGGCGCCCTTTTTGCGCTATTCGCCTGCTGCATCTCCCATGCTGCCGAGATCGTCAAGATATCGGCCAGTTCCGCACAGCAGGAAAACCCGGCAACCGCCGCATTCGATAGCCGATCCGCCACCCGCTGGGCAACGGAAGGATCCGGTGAATGGCTGGCTGCCACCTTCAGTGCAGCCATTGAGATCAAGTCGGTGGAGATCGGATTTCACCATGGCACACGTCGATACAACTTCGACCTTGAAGTAAGCAATGACGGGGACTCCTGGGAAAATCTCGGCAGTTTCACCAGTTCCGGCAAAAGTGATAACCCGGAAACATTCCGTTTCAAGGCGTCCCCCGCCCGCCAGTTCCGCCTGATC
Organism: Verrucomicrobiales bacterium; assembly: GCA_046581505.1. Taxonomy (GTDB): domain Bacteria; phylum Verrucomicrobiota; class Verrucomicrobiia; order Verrucomicrobiales; family DEV007; genus CACIUL01. The sequence goes on from JAYGGE010000158.1 coordinate 52,581, forward strand.
TCGAAGGGCAGCAACGAGAACAAGTGGATCAATATCCACAGCCTGCGCATTCCCGGGACAAAAGTATCCGCAAAACTCCTGAAAGCCCCGCCGCCACCGGCTCCTTCCCCGGGCCCGGCAGGACTGGTGATGAGCGAAGTGGTCCCCTACGGCACAGTTGGCAGCTGTGTTGGCATATCCGTCGCCAACAACGGCAGCATATACCTCTCTGAAACCACCCGCCGCAACAACGGGGCTCTCGATATCCGCCGCAACAGAGGCTGGCTTGAAGACACCCTTGCCAGCAACTCAGTGGAAGACAAGCGTGCCCTTATCCGCAGCAGAAAGAAGGACTGGCAATCACTGTTTAAATTCAAAGAGAAAATTATCCGGCTTCCCGCTGATAATCATTCACGCCGTGAAGTCTTTTTTGAGGGCCTGAATACCGAGGTGCACGGCCTGGCCGGCGGAGTGCTCTGGCATGATGGCGCCGCATACGTGGCCTGCATCCCGGGTTTCTATAAGATCACCGACACCGATGGCGATCAACTCGGTGACAGGGTTGAGGAGATTGCCCACGGGTTCGGTATCCACATCGGTTACGGCGGCCACGACATGCATGGCCCGACACTTGGTCCCGACGGGCGCATCTACTGGTCAATCGGAGACAAGGGCATCAGCGCCACACGCAAGGAGGACGGCAGGCACTTCCATTTCCCAGGTGAAGGCGGAGTGATGCGCATCGAGCCCGATGGCAGCGGCTTTGAAGTCTTTGCCCACGGGTTGCGTAACCCCCAGGAGCTCGCCTTCGACGAATTCGGCAACCTGTTCACTGTCGACAATGACGGTGACTTCGGTGACCGGGAGCGTTTTGTATTTATCGTCGAGGGCAGTGATTCCGGCTGGCGGGCCAACCACCAGTACCGGGGAAAGGAACACAACCAATGGCTGGTGGAGAAGCTCTGGAAACCCGCTGAAGAGAACCAGCCTGCCTTCCTGCTGCCGCCGATTTCAAACTATTCAGCCGGTCCCGCCGGCTTCGCCTACAACCCGGGAACTGCCCTGGGAGAGCGCCACCGCAGGCATTTCTTCCTCGCTCAGTCCAATAAACAGATCACCGCCTTCGCCACCGAGCCCTCCGGGGCAAGTTTCAGGATGGTTGGTGAGCACCAGGTCCATAAGGGCTTGTTTGTCATCGGCATTAACTTCGGGCCGGATGGGGCTCTCTACGGTGCTGACTGGGGTAACAACCCATGGGCGCCGCACATGAACGGTAGAGTCATCAAGCTCGATGACCCTGCCCTTGCCGGAAGCCCTTCCCGGGTCGCCACATCGAGCCTGCTGGCGATGGACTTCTCGCAGGCAAAATCGCGGGCACTGCGCAACTTCATCACCCACCCCGACCAGCGGGTAAGGCTGAAGGCCCAGTTCGAGTTTGCCAAGCGCTCCGAAACCGGGGAACTCCTTGATATTGCCGAAAACAGCAAGTCACAAATGGCACGCATCCATGCCCTCTGGGGATACGGGCAACTGGCCCGCAAACGTCCTTCCCTGGCTGCAAATCTTGCCGCATTTCTTGCTGATCCTGACCCGGAGATCCGCTCACAGACGGCCAAGGTAATCGGCGACTCCGCCAATCGCACTCTCGGTGCGCAGGTTGCAAAATTACTCGCCGATAAATCACCCCGCGTGCGCAGATCTGCCGGCATCGCCCTGCACAACGTGGGAAACCCAGACCAACTTGATGCGGTAAGCGCGATGATCCGTGCCAATGACGGCAAAGACCGCGTATTGCGTCACGCCGGAATCATGGCCTTAAGCGGGATTCACGACTCCGGGATCGCTCCACAATCGGCAGAACCCCAGGCATCCGAAGAATCCTTTCTTGTCAAGATTTCAACTGACCCCTCCGCTGAACTTCGCCGCTGTGCCGTAGTCGTGCTGCGCAACCGCCATGACCCGCACGTTGCCCGCTACCTCAATGATCCCGACCAGCGTGTCGCCACTGATGCCGCCCGCGCCATTCATGATGATCTTTCCATCCCTGAAGCGCTTCCGGATCTTGCCCGAACGCTGGGAACTGACCGGGATGCCGATGAAGCTTATCTGCGCCGTGCCATTTCAGCCAACCTCAGGGTTGGCAATTCCGGATGCGCCATTCGCCTTGCCGCCTACGCCGCTGATGAGCGCTCCCCTGAAGCAATGCGCACAGAGGCAATAAAGACACTCGGCCAATGGACTAAACCCGATCGACTCGACCGTGTGCAGGGGTGGCACCGCGGACTTGAACCGCGCAATGCTTTAGAAGCTCACGCTGCCCTCGACCTTCATCTCGGTGCCCTGCTCGCATCCGGGTCAAAGGCAATCCAGTCCGCAACCGCCACACTCATCAAGCGCCTGGATTACGGCAATGCCACTGAACGTGTCACAGCACTCGCCCTCAACACCAAGGCGGATGCCGCAGTACGCGCCTCCTCACTCACGGCAATGGCTGCACTGAAGGCACCCGGGCTTACTGACGCGATAAACCTCGGGCTTGCATCGGACTCGCCTCGATTGCGCATGGCTGCCCGCGAGGCAATCTTGAGTCCCGCATCCAGGATCAAGCAGATCCAGTGGGCATCGAGGGCAGGGACACTGATTGAGAAACAACACGCCATCGCGCTCGCCGGCCGGATTGATGACAAGCAAAGCGGATCCCTGATGAGCAGTTGGCTCAGTGCGCTGGTGGCAGGAAAAGCCCCGGCGGAACTTGCCCTCGATATCTACATCGCTGCCAGCAAGCATGAAACGACATCCGAAGCCGCAAAAAAATTCGTTGCGACACTGCCCGCCGAGCGGGGAGGCATCCTCTCCCTGGCACTTCATGGCGGCGACCATAAAAAGGGTGAGGAAGTCTTCCACGCCAGCATCACCGGGCAGTGCGTGCGCTGTCACCGGGTCGGTAACAGGAATTCAACAGGCATTGCTGCAGCCGAGGTGGGACCTGAACTTACCGGCGTGGGCTCAAGGAGGGATCGTGAATATTTGCTGCGTGCACTGGTAAACCCGAGCGCGGACATCGATCCCGCCCAGCTTCGGGAGGGCCAGCCGGCAAACATATCGGTAATGCCCCCGATGACGGGGCTGTTGAAGCCAACAGAGATTCGCAACCTCGTTGCCTACCTGGCTTCACTCAAGTAAATAGCCGCGGCAAGGGAAACTAATTGCCGGAGGGCAATCTCCTCCCGGTTTTCCCAGGTAGGGTTCAACCCTCAATCAACTTCGTGATGCGGTTATCGCCGTCAACCAGGGCAATCCGCGCCTGCAGCGGCTTGTCAGTGATCTCAAATCCGATAATGAGCACCACCTCGCCCTCTTTAATGCGCATGGCGGCCGCACCATTAACACAAATCACCCCTGAACCGCGTTCACCGCGCATGATATAAGTCTCCAGCCGCACCCCGCTGTCAACACTCGCGACCAGCACCTTTTCACCAACCCACAACCCTACCGCATCAAGCAAATCCTCATCAACGGTAATACTGCCGACATAGTCGGGATTCGCCTCCGTGACCGTCGCCCGGTGTATTTTTGATCTGAGGACCTGTCGCATGTCTTGCAGCGTCTTTACCGGAAACACATTCCCCGGAATTGCCGCCGAAGCTAACAGTCCACGGCAAGAAATCAAGAATCCCCCTGAAAGTTGAGAATCAGGATCAGGCTGACTTTCGTGTAAACATCAGCAGGCGGAAGTCCATCACCGAGCTGCCGGGTATCTCGAGCGCCTTTAATATCAGTGTTCCCCTGCCCTTCTCAAGCTGGATCGTTCCCATCCGCAGCGGCCGCCACTCCTTCTCGTCCCCCTCGACCCGCTTAAACCGGTCCGCCGCGCGTCCAATATAGGGGGGATCAAAGGCCTCGGTGATTCTCCTCTTGAGGCTTGCAGCGTTAAAGCTCAACTCGACACTCGAGCCCACGTCCGCTTCCGGGCATGTGTAATAAAGCTCAACATCAAACTCGCCGGATTCCACCACCTCGATCTCCCAGGAAATCCTGTCATCAAGGCTGCGCCAGTTGATAAAGTGGGAACAGTTCGGAAACTTATTTGAACGCTTTATACCGCCGTGCGCAACGCCGTCACGTGCCGGGATCTGGGTAAACATGAAGCCGGGATGGCCCAGCAGGAAGGGACGCTTTTCCTCCCCCATCTCAGCCACCACATCCTTCCTGAATTTCACCACCCCGCTCTGCAGCCGCCCGGCAACACCGGGATTCTTCCCGGCGATATCCGCAGACTGCCCGGGATCGGCAGCCATATCGTAAAGTCGCCCCGTGTGATCCAGCCGATAACGGTCACTGCGCGCACTTATCCTGCCCTTCCAATGCGAGAAAATTGTGCGCGCCGGCCACCCCTTGCCGCCACCGCCGAACAATAACGGCTTTAAACTCGTGCCATCGAGCGGTTTCTTCCCCGCCACGCTGATACCGGCGAGATCCGCCAGTGTCGGCAACAGGTCAATTGCCGCGCTCACCGGCTTCACCCTTGTTCCCGGCCTGATTTTTCCCGGCCATCTTACAAACAGCGGTGAACGCACCCCGCCCTCATCAGTTGAACCTTTCTTCCCCCGCAACCCGCCGTTCCAGCGCCAGCCATTCGGTCCGTTATCGTGAAAAAATATCACGATTGTATCCTGCGCAATTCCAAGTGTATCAAGCTTCTTGAGCAGGCGACCCACGTTCCAGTCAATGTTCTCACACATTGCCAGTGCCGCCCGCGTGAGCGTCATGTTCTCCCTGCCCCGTTGCCGGCTGCGCTGGTCAAGGTCCTTGCCGGCAAAGCGCTGCCAATACTCGCCGGGAACCTGCATCGGCGAGTGGGGTGTATTGTAGGGAAGGTAGGCAAAGAACGGCTTGCCGGCCTTTGTGCTGGATTCAATGAACCCCATTGCCCTACCGGTGAAATCATCGATCACGAAACCCTCTCCCTTCACGATCCGGCCATTGTGCTCGAGCATCGGGTTGAAGTAATGCGCCCAGTGCCCGGAACAAAAACCGTAATACTCGTCAAATCCGCGCCCATTCGGATGATATGGGTACTGCATCCCGTTGTGCCACTTCCCGAAAGCCCCGGTGGCATACCCCGCTGCCCTGAAAGTCTCGGCAATGGTGTGCTCATCAAGGTCAAGGCGCTCCCCTCCCGCAGAAGTCGAGTATACCCCGCCGCGGGGATGATAACGGCCGGTAAGGAACTCCGCGCGCGTCGGTGAACAGACCGGGCACACATAAAACTGCTCAAAGCGTGCCCCGCCATCCGCCAGGCTGTCGATATTCGGTGTCGACAGGTTACCGTTGCCGTGAATACTCAAGTCCCCCCATCCCTGGTCGTCGGTCAGGATAACCACCACGTTGGGTCTCCCGGACGCTGAAGCGCAAATGGCAGCCGCCAAGGCTGCCGAATATATCCTCAGGCAAAGCTTTCTCATCTATTTGGCCCTGGAGTGAAAATCAATCGCTGTGGTTAGTCAACGCTTAACCGGCCGGTTGCTGCAGGCCAGGCCGGTCGTGGAGTCTCTTGCTGTAGATCCTCCTCCTCTTGTGGGTCCTGTGGTCATATCCCTTCCACATCGAGAGAATCTTGGTATTGGTCTCGAGTTCACCGTTGGTCTCCGCCCACTTCAGCCCGCGCTGCACGGCAACCTTGTGCATCTCGTGCATTAAGATCGCGTTCAGCCCGCTGCCCTGAAGGTCCGGGCGGACGGCAACCAGGTACAGGTCGAGGACATCGTTGCCCTTCATCGCCTGCAGCATGCGCCACCACCCGAGTGGCCAGAGCTTTCCGCGTGCTGACTGCATAGCCACGGAAAACGACTCCATCGCCACGCCAACCGCCACCATGCCTCCGGCCTGATCCTCCACGACCTTGATGTACCTGCGGTCAATGTATGTAAAGAACTGCTTGATCAGGAAACCGATCTCATCATCACTCAACGCCACAAAATCATGCAGGTCGGCGTAAGCCGTGTTAATCAGTTGAAAGAATTCCCGGCCCCGCGAGCGTAGCTGCCTCTTTGAGGCCGCCTGCCAGAGGGAAAGCCCCTTCTTCTTCAGAACATAGGCGGATATCCGCTCCACCTTCGGGTCAGGTTCAGCGGAAATTGCCACCCGGTGCTCAAGGTAATCGATCTCCTTGCGGTATCCGCAGTTCTCGATATGAGCGGCGTAATAGGGGAAATTGTAACTTGAGATCGCGGTCGGCAATTCATCAAACCCCTCAATCAAGACACAGTTGCGGTCAAAATGCCCGGGGCCAAGGGGACCCTCCAATAAATCCATGCCCTGCTCTTCTGCCCACTTCTCAACGGTCTCGAGCAGGGCTGCGCAGACTGCTGGGTCATCGACAAAATCAATCATGCCAAAGCGCACCGTTTGCTTTCCCCGTCGCTCATTATCCCGCCGGTTCACAAAACCCGCCACCCTGCCTGCGATTTTTCCCTGCCGTTGAGCAAGCCAGTAGGCGGCATCAGTAAACTTGAACACCGGGTTTTTCCCGGCATCAATGCCACGCAACTCGTCACTGATCAGCGGCGGCACCCATAACGGGGCATCACGGTAAAGATCAAAGGGAAAGCGCACAAACCGGCACAATGCCCGCCGTCCGGAAATCCTGTTTATTCTGGGTTCACCTGCCATCACAATGGATTACATCGCCATCATGGTTAATCCCGTGTTCAACCCCATTCCTGCACAACCTCCCGGGAAAAGATTCACGAACATGATGATCTGCCATTGACTCAATCCTCATCTAAGCCTCAAGCTAAGCTCATGGCTATCAAAAATCACCATACACGTCGCACCTTCATCGGCTTCGGTCTTGCTGCTAGCGCCGGCCTTGCAACCCGCAGCCGCGCCCAGTCCCCAAATGAAAAACTCAACATTGCCATCATCGGCGCCGGCGGACGCGGTGGCGCAAACACAGGCGGTGTCAGGAGCGAGGCCATCTACGCGCTGTGTGACACCAACCCGTCAACGCTCAGTGCGGCCAAGAAGCGCTTCCCCGCGGCCAAGACGACCAGCGACTGGCGCGAGGTGGTGGATGACCCCGCCATTGATGCCGTGGTCGTCAGTACCGCCGATCATCATCACGCCCCGGCCTCAATCGCAGCGATGCGCGCCGGCAAGCATGTCTACTCCGAGAAACCCCTCGCCCACACCGTGCAGGAGGCCCGCTGGATGCAGGATGAATACATCAAGCGCAAGGACAAGATTGCAACGCAGATGGGCACACAAATTCATGCCACGGAGAACTACCGCAGGACTGTCGAGCTGGTCCGGGCAGGCGCAGTCGGTGCAATCAAGCAGGCACATGTCTGGTGCGGGCGAACAATCAAGCCGGTCGGTGCCGAGGTATTGCCCGCACAGGAAATTCCTGCCGGATTCAACTGGGAAACCTGGCTTGGTCCCGCACCCGACCGCGAGCACAACACCGGATACTGGAAGGGGGGAAACCTGAACTGGAACCGGCGCTGGGATTTCGGCAATGGCGTGCTCGGTGACATGGGCAGCCACCTCATTGACCTGCCCTACTGGGCACTGGACCTGAAGCGACCCGCAACGGTCAGGGCCGAGGGTCCGAATGCCGACAAGTTTGCCGCCCCGCCATCGCAGATCATCACCTGGCGTCATGAGAACGCCGCTGTCGGCGGCGGCGAGCGCGGAGCTGTTGATCTCATCTGGTATCACGGACCGCAGGGCATGAAGAAAATGGCCAGCCGGCTGCAGCCGAAGCTCGGCGGTGACACCAACATCGCCAAGTGGCACATCGGTGTCGCCTTTGTCGGCACCGAGGGAGTCGTGGTCTCCGACTACGGCAAGATCGTGCTCAGCCCGGGTTCCAAATTCAAGGACTTCAAGCGCCCGGCGGCAAGCATCCCGAAATCAGCAGGCCACCACAAGGAATGGATCAATGCCTGCAAGGGCGAGGGCAAGACACTCTGTAACTTCGATTACTCGGGCGCACTCATTGAGAACAACCTGCTGGGAAACCTCGCTCATCGCGCAGCACTCGGCAAGGAACTGCAGTGGGACGCCGAAAAATTCGAGATCACCAACCACGACGAGGCAAACTCACTGCTCAGCAAAACCTACCGCAAGGGCTGGGAAATCGCGTGACCAAAAAATAGCGGGAATCCCGGGCAAAACTCCCGGTTACTTCTCCGGCGGGAAGTAAAGGTGCTTGCCTTTGCGCGCGGCCGCCAGTGCCTCGGGTGTGTCCTGGGCCACCCCCGGATCACCCTGTGTCTTCATCCACCGGTCAAGTTCGGCAGCCAGCCGCTGCCTTGTCCCGGCATGGGCGGCCGAGCCCGCCAGGTTGCTCATCTCATAGGGATCCTCAGCTGTATGATACAATTGCTCAGCAGGCCGGTGCATGTAGCGCTTAACCAGGTTGTAGGTATCGGCACTGTTGGTGGACTCACGAATCCAGGTTGCCCAGTAGGGATTATTCAGGGCGCCATTGCCGCTCCATCCCATCAGGTGCTTCTCGATATACATTTCCTGCGGCCTGAGGTTACGCAGGTAGCGGAATGTCCCGTCACTCACCGTGCGCACCGGGTAGGAAGGCCCCTCGGGAAGATTATTGTGCAACCCATAGACATAGCGCCGATGCGTTTGTTTCTCCCCCCGCAACACCGGCAGGAAACTCGTGCCATCAAGACCCTTTCCGGTAACCTTGCCCCCGGTGACCTCAAGAAGGGTGGGCAGCACGTCGGCGTACTGCACCATGGCGGCAGTGCGCTTGCCGGCGGCAATCACCCCCGGCCAGCGTGCAACCAGCGCGGTATGGACACCGGTATCCCAGTTGGTCCACTTGCATCCCGGAAACTGCGAACCATGCTCGGAGGTGAATAAAACCAGTGTATTGTCAGCCTTGCCGCTGTCTTTAAGTGCGCCCAGGACATCCCCCACCTGGCCGTCCATGTAGGTGATCTCCGCCAGGTAACGGCCAAAGGCCTCACGGGTTGTCCTGGTATCGGCAATATTCGGCGGCAACTTGATTTTCTTCGCGGGATACTTTGAAACATCACCCATTACCCACGGCACGTGCGGTTCAACCAGGGCCACCACCAGGCAGAATCCCTGATCATCATCAGCCGACATGAATCTGGAGATCCCGGCAAGGTTATGCACCTGTGTCGGGTTGCGTACGCAACTCACATCAAAGCCGCCCACTTTCCTGAACGGGTAAACGGAGTCAGGCTTGACGTGCACCTTCCCGGAAATGCCAACCCGGTAGCCCAGATCCCCAAGATAATGGGCAATGCTCCTGATGCCCGGCCTGCTCCCCGAGTGATTCCAGGCACAGCCGTTGCCCATCGGGTAGCGTCCGGTAAAAAGTTCAGAACGACACGGCTGGCACATCGCCTCCGCCAGGTATGCCCGGTCAAAAACCAGGCCTTCAGCGGCAAACCTGTTGATGTTCGGGGTGCGGGCGTTCTTGCCGCCGTAGAGAGGCAGGTCATTGTGGGTGCAGTCATCGGCCATGATGATCAGCACGTTGGGAGACTTGGCCGCAACACTCAGGGAGCAGGCCACAAGGAAAATAAAAATACCGGGTAAAGAATTCACAATTGACAGCATACGCAGCCCCGGGCACTTACCGCAACCCTGTAAGGGTTGCCCTCCTCACCCGGAAAGTCCGAACAGGTAGGCACAGAGGTCTGCAATCTGCTGACGGGAAAGTCCCCGTGCTGTCGGCGGCATCAGGCTGCCGATAACCTCGGTCCTGGCAATGTCTTCGCGTGGAATTTTCCTTGTTCCTGCAGTGGCAAAATCACGAAGGAGCAACACTTTTTCATTCCGGCTCTGCTGTGTGTAACCCTGCAATACCTGCTTGTCCTTCAGCGTTATGCGGCTCAGTGAATAACCTTCCTTGACCTGACGCGCCGGCCACAAGACCTCCGTCACGATTCGCTCAAAGGGCACTCCGCTGCCCACAGCAGTCAGGTCAGGCCCGATCTGCCCGCCCTTCGCGCCTGCCTTGTGGCATGCAAGACAACCCAACTGGGCGGATTCAAACAGGGTCCTGCCACGCTCACGGTCACCTTTCCGCCCGGTGGCAACAAGCTCACCCAGCAGTTCCTCGCTGAATTCAAGTCCCTTCGCGGAGACACCGGCAAGCGAGTCAATACACATGGCCAGATCGGTATCAACCAGCCCGCTGGCAATCCATACGCTGCGCAGGCGCTCACCCTGCGAGCGGGTTACCTTGAGATCATTCAATCCGTCTACAAGCAACCCGGCACCTCCCTCACGCGCGGAAAAGTTCACGAAAATCTCACTGATAAAACTCTCCCGGCCACTCTTCTGCAGCAATACCGCCGCCACTTTCGCCGCTTGCCCGGGATCAATGCTAAGCAATGCCCCAACAGCGGCTGCCGGCCTGGCATCAATAACTCCCGGCCTGGCATTGGCACCAAGCCGCGCAAGGTCCTTAAGCAGTGGCAGCGCATCAGTCCCGCCAATGAAACCAAGCGTTCGAATCGCCGCCATACTCAACTCGTTATTACTGTCACTGTAATACGCCAATGCCATTACTTGCTTACGGAACTGCTCAACACGCCAACTGCCCACCAGTTCCATGACCGCCACCCTTACATCCCGCACCTCGCTCTTCATGGCCTCGCGCAGCAAGCCGGTGACATCAAAACCGGGACGCTCACGTGCCGCCAAGGCGCGAATAATATCAGCATGTAACGACTTTCCCTGCAGCAGGAAGCGTAAATCATCTTCCCCTCCCACTGCTATCAGTGTTCTTGCCAGTGTCGTCCTCTCCACCCCATTCACTTCACCTGATTCCAGCAATTTGCGCACTTCCGCCAGCACGGCCTTGGAATCCGCCTGTCCCAGCACAGCGGCAAGCCCCCTGCCACGGTCACCAAAATCAAGTTCACCGCGGCGCAATGCCGGCAACCACTGGGACTTGAGATGATGCACTGCCTGGGAAAACGCGTAATCAATCCAACGATCACGCGACCCCTCCGCCACACTGGCGGCAATCAAGACTGAGCGCGCTTCAGGAATCTCGGCACACGCCAGCACCGCCTCCATGCGCACGCGAGGGTGCGAATCGGCGGCTGCCGCTTCAAGGATATCATGGGCATCCTCAAGGCGCATCCCCCAGCGGCCGGCCACCCGAGCAGCATAAGCACGTCCACGATAATCAGATGAAGCCAACAGCTTTAACAGCAGCTTCTCATCAGGGACATTCATCCACTCCATGAGCATTACCGCCTCGAGCAGGTTTTTCTCCTGTTTACCACCCTCACCAGAAAGCCATTTATCCAGGGCCGTCAGCACCTGTTGCGGGTCACGCCCACCGAGGACCTGCTTGGCCTTTAGCCGTGTCCACCGCTCTGCAGCCCCCAACTGTGTAATCAGTTCGCCGGTGGAGGCGGAAACAAGCTCTACCGGCTTGAGCGCACCAGCCTTGGGCGTCACTCTCCAGATGCGCCCGTGCGTCTTGTCACGATCGGTATGCCTGTAGAAATCATCCTGGTGACAGGTGATCGGGTTGTACCAGTCAACCACATAAATTGCACCATCCGGCCCCACCTTCACGTCGATTGGCCTGAAGTTGCGGTGCCCCGATTTCAGGAATGGCTGCCGCCATTTCACCTTGAATCCCGCGCCTTCCTCAATCAGGGAAAAACGACTCACCTGGTTCTTCTTGTAATCACCGATTAAAAAATTGCCCTGCATCTTGTCAGGCAGGTTCCCCGCACCCAGGCAGTCAATCCCGCAGTATCCCCCCGGATTGCCGATGCGCGGCAGGGGCAGCCGCCGCTTGGCGGGGATTGATCCGGGTGTCAGGTAGGAAATCCCGCCCGCACCATCGATCACAAAGGACTGCCCGAAGTCATCAAAGGCGACCCCCCAGGGGTTGCCGGGCCCCATGAAGTCATCAAGCAGGCCGGCAAGTTGCAACTCATGCGGACGCAGGCGGAAAACCCCCGCCTGAAAAAGGGATGACACGCCAAAGGGCGTCTCCACGCGCGACTCAATGCCATCGCCCTGGCAGAACCACAGCTCCCCACCCGGCGACCACGCGAAAGAATTAATGGTCTGGTGCGAGTCGCCGTTGCCAAAACCGCTGAGCAACAGCCTGCGACTCTCTGAGACTCCATTGCCGTCAGCATCATGCAATTCGAGGATTTCCGTCCCCTGCCCAACATAGACCTTGCCGAACCCAACCTCCATCCCGGTGGGAATATTCAGGCCGGAAGCGAAGACAGCTGACCGGTCCGCCCGCCCGTCATGATCATGATCCTCAAGGATAATGATTTTATCATCAGGCATGACACCCGGCTCAATATGGGGATAAACATCCGAGCAGGCGACATACATCCGTCCGCGGGCATCCCAGCGCACCGAGAGCGGGTTAATGACCCCGTGCGACTCGTCGGCAAAGAGGTTAATCTCAAAGCCCTCAAGGACACTGAAAGCCGCCAGTTCCTTCTTTACGTCTGCCTCATCCGATCCTGTCCTGGCGGGGGCACCCCGCGGCTTGGGCACCTTGTTATTATAGATCAGCCCTTCAGCCTCTGATATTAAGCTGGGGTAAGTCGACCACTCCTCCTTGAATGAGGGCAGGCCCTGTGCCGCGTTGGAGAAGATTCTCCGACTGTCATCACCAAACAGGCACTTCCAGTTGGCCGGGCGCCAGTATTCATACCAGAGCCGGTGCTTCTCGCGCACCGCGGTAAGCAGCTTTTCCGGCACCTTCCCCCCGCCGGTTAAATGCCGGATGAAAGACTCCACGGGATCACCTGCCTTGGCAGCGACAAACTCGAGTCCCCGCTTCCCGGCAAGCTCCTTAATAGCCCCGGTGTATTCCTGCAAAGCTGCCCCCCCTGTTCCCGGCCACTCAAGGGGGGACGGGCCAAGCAGCAAGATCTGACGCCCCCCATCTGAAAAATCATCAAGAAGTTTGCCGTAACTCTCCACAAAATCCCCAAGCCGCTCCCGGCCATCGAGTGACTCAATCTTGCCGAACTGCGCAATAACAACCGTGGCACCGACCTTCTTGAGCTGCGCTTTCCAGTCACCGAATGCTCCCTGTCGCCACCGTTCCCGTATCGTGCTCTGGAAATAGACGGTATCACCGTCCCAGGCGAGGTCGCGGAACTTTGGCCTTGCCTTCATGAAACGATGCGTCAGCGCGGCTTCCAGGCGCCCGTCCTTCTGCATGCGCACCATGTCCGTGCCGCCAATGAAGGCAACAACATCCCCCTCACCAAGTTCCAGCGGCACTGCGCGCGCAAAATTCCCCAGGACAAAAATCAAAATTGCAATGCAGGACAATATCTTCATTTTTCTTATGCTATGAGCCCTCGGCCATCTCTGCAAGGTTGACCCACGCGCCCCGGCGCGAGGACTCCAGGACTGCGTCGGTAAACAACTGCACCCGCCAACCATCCACTAGGCTGGGAACATCAACCTCTTCCTGGCCCCTGCCTGACATGACCTCGCGCAGGGCGGGAATCACCCACTGCCTGAAACGGTTGCCGATGTCAAATCCCCCCGGCGCAGCCTCCTCGATCACCTCCACGGTGTTATCCGGCAGTGAACGGGTCACCCTGCCGTGGAAACGGTCAACGGCAATCGAGGCCTCACTGCCGTGCAATTCCAGCTCGGGCACCAGCCCCCGGCGCAGGTACGGGGCATGGGAAAGCACGAAAGCACCGATCGCCCCGCCCTCAAACTCCCAGGCCAGGGAAGCATAATCGGGAGTGCCTCCACGCCGGGACTTCCGACCTGAGAACCCCTTTTCACCCTGTTCCAGTGCCTCGGTGAGGTTCACCTCACCAATGTCAAAGCGCACCGGGGTAATGGTGTCGGCATGCGCCAGCACACGGGTTGCCTCCCTGCCCAAAATCCAGCGCACGGTGTCGTAGGCATGGGAGCCGACATCGGCGATGCTGCCGGCGGAGGACAGCTTGGGATCATCGCGCCATGTCAGGGGCATGTCCGCGGGCCGCGGGTTGTGCCAGCGATACATCACCGCACGGATCTCGCCGAGTTCCCCGCTTGCCACGATCTGCCTTGCCTTGACAAAGACCGGCGACCAGCGCGTCCAGAAGGGAACAAAATGCGCAAGGTTCCCCGCCCCGCGATAAGCTTCAAGCATTTCCCTGGCCTCACCCGCATTGAGCCCGACGGGCTTCTCACAGAACAGGTGCTTGCCCGCCGCCGCTGCCGCCATCACCGCCTCATGGTGCAGCGCGTCAGGAGTGCCGATCATCACGTAGTTGACTTCCGGGTGCTCAACCACCTCGCGCCAGTCACCGCTCATCAATTGCGCCCCGTCCTCCTTTGCGGCAGCCTTGAGCAGGTCCATTCGCCGGGCACAAAGGGCAACCATGCGCACCCCCTCACAGGCCCGCATCTCGGCACGGTATGGCACACCGATATAGCCGGTAGCCCCAAGGACACCCACACGGACTTCAGGCAAATCCATCAGCACCCCAATGTGATGACCTCGAAGACAGCGACCACCCTGCCCCCACCGTGTGACTGGAAAAATTCCATGACATGAGAATATGGGAAAGTCCCGCGGTAAAGCAAGGCTGGCATTAGGGCCACTTTTACTGCAATCTCCCCCGGAATGTCCATTAATGCCCTCAGCACCAAGGCACGCATCACCATCCTGGTGGCTGCTTTCCTCGGCTGGTTTTTCGGCGGCGTGCAGATCGGCATGACCAACCTGATCAATGATGCTGCAAAATTCCTGATAATCGAGGCCGGCTGGTCAACCGGACTGGGCAAGGAAGCGCTCAACAGCATGACTGCAAATTGGTATGCTTACCTGCAGTGCGCATTCCTGTTCGGTGCCGCTGCCGGAGGCTGGCTTTTCGGCCGCCTTGGTGATCGCATCGGCCGCACCCGGGCACTTGGCATCTCAATCCTCTGGTTCTCCGTTCTCACCGCCCTCGCCTGGTTCGCACGTGACCCCGTCCAGCTCCTGGTGATCCGTTTTCTCGCCTGCCTTGGAGTCGGTGGCTGCTGGCCAAACGGTGTTGCCCTGGTTGCAGAGACCTGGTCGAAAGTCGCCCGCCCGGTGATGGCAAGTATGATCGGCATGGCCGGTAACCTGGGTATCTTCGCGTTCGCTACACTGATGGCAAAAAACCCTGCAACACCTGATTCTTTCCGCTGGGTGTTCCTGGTCGGCGCATCAGCGGCACCGCTGGGTCTCATTATTCTTTTCTTTGTGCGGGAATCACCCGCATGGCTGTCCTCAAAGCATAATGGCAGCCAGGCGGAAACTGATGCACCCCCCGCTCCATCAGTATTCCGTAAGCCCTACCTCGGTGTCACGCTGGTGGGCATTGCCCTTGCCACTGTGCCGCTGTTCGGCGGTTGGGGAAGCTTTTCATGGATTCTTGTGTGGGCAGGTGAAATCGGGGCTCCTGAATTAAAAGCGCACATTCTCCAGACACGATCATTAACGAGTATCGTCGGCAGTGCCTTGGCGGCAGTCATCGCACTGCAGATCGGCCGCCGGACGTGTTACTTCGTCGCCGCCCTCGCCGCCCTGCTGATCTCGCAATACATTTTCTGGTTTGCCTCACCCACCGATGAGGGATTCCTGGTCTGGGTCGCGCTGTGGGGCTTCTTTAACGGCATCTTCTTCGGCTGGCTGCCGTTCTTCCTGCCGGAATTGTTCGAGACAAAGATTCGCGCCACCGGCGCGGGGGTGAGCTTCAACTTCGGACGTATCCTTACCGCCACCACCATCTTCCTCACACCGACGCTGAAAGCAATCTCGGGCGGCAACCATGAACATGTCGGTCGCGCCACCAGCCTCGTCTTCCTTCTTGGCATGCTCGCGGTATTGCTCGCGCCGGACACCAGCAAGCGTGACATGGAAAAATAATGATCCGCCTCTGCTTCCAGTTACAACAGGGTGAAGCCGATTACCGTGCGGCGGCAAGCCGCATGAATGATGTCAAGATCGTCGAAGAAGCTGCCGATGCCATCGTAACCGACGATGCAAACGCGATTCCTGACGGGCTCCCGGCACTGCTGGTGGGCGGTATAGCTGCCAATGCCTTTCCGGGCTTGCCCTGGCGCTTCTCGCCACAGGTGCAGTCCATCCGTGCCAGCCTTGATGCCGGGCAACTCGGTACTCCCGGCCTGCTGCGCCTGCACCACTGGCACCCGGGTGCAATCACCATGCATGAACAAATCGCGGCAACTGACCTTGCCCTGTGGCTCTTTGGCTCCATGCCGGTTGCCACACATTGCGCGGTATCTGCAGGCAGCCGGTTGATTCACCTTGGCTTTCCCGGCGGCGGCATGGCGATGATCGGCTTCTCCAGCTCACTGCCGGAGGGAGACGGCTATCACAGCCTGTGCCTGATCGGTTCGCGCGGCACGGCCTACGCTGACGACCACCGTGACCGCAACCTGATATTCACCGGCGGTAGCGCGAATGCCGAATTGCCGGGTTCCAAATACGCCTATATACAGCCAATGCTTGAGGATTTCCTGGACGCACTGCGGGCAGGGGGATCACCAGAAACCGCTAGCAATGACTACCTTAAGGCACAGCAAATCGTGCAGGGAACAAGCCATACATCCAGCACATGAAGGCCACCGATCGTTCCAGGAAGCCGTTTAAGGTCGGGGTGTTCAGCGTGGTCAAGCACTGCTACCTGCCGCGTGCCATTGCCGCCCACCCGCGCTTTGAGCTTTGTTGTGTCGCTGACGATGATGACCGGCCCGGCTGGACCCACGAGCGCAACGAATTGTTTGCCGGGGAGTTCGGCATTCCCTACCTGCGCGATGTGGCAGGAGCGATGAAAACGCACGATCTTGATGCTGTGGCAGTCAGCCCGGAAGCCGAGCGCCATTGTGATCTGGCGGTGCGAGCGGCGGAAGCCGGCCTGCACATCGTCATCGACAAGCCCCTGTCAACCAGGCTCGAGGACTGCGATCGGCTGATCGACGCGATTGAACACAACCAAGTGACCTGCCTGGTCTGGAACCGCAACTTCCTGCCCGCCCTCATCCAGGCACGCTCGGCAATCGAGGAGGGACGACTGGGAAACATCCACTCAATTCACTGCGACTTCTACTTCTCCAAGGACGCCGGGCCGCCCCTCGGCAGTCGTGCGGAAAGTGACCCGCCGATTGACTGGCTGCAGCGTCAGCTCGATGCCCATGCCGATGGTTCCGACGGCGGTGTCGGCACAGAGCCGATGGGCGAATTGCAGGTTGAGGGCATTTACCCGCTGGCCTACATCCGCCTGCTGGGCGGCGGCGCCCTTGTCAACAAGGTCTTCGCCCGTACCACGGCACTCTTCCACCAGGCCCATGCCGACAACGGCGTTGACGACCTGGCAACCGTGACACTTGAGATGGAAAACGGCCTGATCGGTTCATTGTGCATTGGCCGCATCTCTGCCGCCGCCCACCCCGACATCGGCGAGATCAAGCTGCACCTTATCGGCGACAAGGGAGCCATGGTCGTCTCGGAGGCGCGCCCTGAAGTGGCGATCCATTACCGTGACCAGCCTGATCCGGAGTTCAGGCACCGGCGCGTTGCCGATTGTAACAATTACCTGCTGGCGGAAAACTTCGCCCGTGCCATTGACGGGACTGAAGAACCGATCCTTGATGCCCGTGGCGCCCGTAACATTTGCGCCACTGTCCTTGCGGCGGTGGAATCGGGAAGAACCGGGAAAGAAGTCAGCGTCGACAACCGATGACACCAGGAGAATTCAATCAGGCACTGCGTGGTGAGAAACGCATCTACGGCACACTCCTGGTCTCCGGTTCCCCGTTCTGGCCGAAGGTCATCGGCGATTGCGGGCTCGATTTCGTGTTCATTGATACCGAACACATCGCCTTCAACCGCGAAACCCTGAGCTGGATGTGCCGCACCTACACGGCACTGGGCCTGCCGCCCCTGGTTCGTATCACCAACCCGGACCCCGACAAGGCAACCGTTGCCCTTGACGACGGTGCTGCCGCAATCGTCGCCCCCTACATCGAGACACCTGAACAGGTGCGCGCACTGCGCGGGGCGACCAAGTTGCGCCCGCTCAAGGGTGACAAACTTCAGTCCACCCTCACCGGGGAAGCCCTGCAACCTGCCCTCGCCGACTACATCTCCGCCAACACCGCCGGCAACAGCATGCTAATCAACATCGAAAGCGTACCGGCCGTGCAGCGCCTCGACGAATTACTCGACGTGGAGGGAACCGATGCTGTCCTGATTGGGCCTCACGACCTTTCCTGCAGCCTCGGGCTGCCCGAGCAATATGACCACCCGGACTTCCTGGCAGCCTGTGAACGGATCATCACCACCGCCCGTGCCCGCGGAATCGGCGCCGGCATCCATTTCTGGGGCAGCATTGAAGAACACACCCGCTTCCTCGACATGGGGGCCAATATCCTCATCCACAAGGCGGACATCATCCTGTTTCGCACTCATCTGAAGGCGGAGTTATCTGAAATCCGCAAAAAGATGGGTGATGCTTCCGGTGACGGGAAAGAAGACGGGTTGTCGATATAGGAAAAAGAACATTACCGCCCTCTGGATGCCCCCTGGCAACCGATTACACCCTGCACTTTTTCACTTCCTCCGCGGGGCATTCACATGCAATAATGACCCCGATACCTCTACCCGCGATACTCTCACACTGAACATGACGTGATCGGCATACCGGGTATTGCATCCTCAACAATAAGCCCATGAAATTACCCCTCCCACTACTCTTTGGTTTAAACTGCATTCTGCTCGCCTGCTCATGTGAGCGCAAGCCCGTCACCACAGTGCCTGAACCTGCTGAAACCTCAGCAGACAAATCTGCCCCTGCTGAAACCACATCCGCCGAACCTCTTCCAGTGGTGTGGGCGCTGAGCAAAGGTGTTGCTGCCCCAGAGAGCACCTACCTCGACCAAAAATCCGGCTTTCTGTTTGTCTCCCAGATTGGTGAAGGCGGAGGCATGGCCAAGGATGGTGACGGCTGGATCTCCAAGCTGACGCCGGAAGGGAAAGTGATTGAGGAAAAGTGGGCAACCGGGCTCAACGCACCCAAGGGATTGCGCAGCACGGGAGATAAGCTGTGGGTTGCCGACATCGACCGCTTCCTGGCCTTCTCCATCAAGAGCGGCAAACAGGTCGCTGAGGTCAAGGTGCCCGGAGCCAAGTTCCTCAACGACCTGGCCTGCGCGAAAGATGGCACTGTCTACGTCAGTGACATGATCGCCGGTAAAATCTACCAGTATAAGGAAGAAACGCTCTCACTCTCCGTCCTCATCGAGGGTGATCAAATCGAGCACCCCAACGGCCTGCTCATCCAGAAAGCAAAACTCATTATTGGCGGATGGGGACAGGGCATCCAGGATGACTTCAGCACAAAGAAACTCGGGCGACTCCTCTCCCTTGACCTGAAAAGCGGGGAAATTACTCCGATAACCCCCAAGCCAATCGGCAACCTTGACGGCGTGGAATCAGATGGTGCAGACGGCTTCGTGGTCACTGACTGGATTGCGGGCAGGGTGATGCACATCACCGCCGAAGGGAAATCAAGGGTGCTGGCCACTTTCCCGAAAGGCGTCGCCGACCACGCCTACCTGGCGGACAAAAAATGGCTGATTCTTCCCGAGATGCTGGAAAACAAGATCACAGCCTTTGATTTAAGCAAGGCGCTCAAGCCCTGAGAACATCAGCAAAGATACCCGGTAAAGGCGTCCACCACAGTTTCAATCGCGCCCTCTTCGATATCGAGGTGTGTCACCATGCGTATCTTGCCGCCACTGGCACCCATCAGCAGGATATCCTTTGCCCTCATGTATTCCACCACGCCTGCCCCGCTCCCCGCAGGAATCGAGGCAAATACCATGTTTGTCTGTACCGGGTCGACTTCAACACCTGCGATGGCACCCAATCCGTCCGCAAGGCACTGAGCATTGGCATGGTCAGTGGCCAGGTGCTCGACATGATTTTCAAGAGCGTGAATTCCCGCTGCCGCCAGCAGGCCCGATTGGCGCATGCCGCCGCCGAGCATCTTGCGCCAGCGCTTGCCCTGCCTGATGAAGTCCTTGTTCCCCAGCAAAAGCGAACCCACCGGGGCGCCCAGCCCCTTGGACAGGCATAGGGAAACCGAGTCAAAACAAGAAGCAATCTCGTCTGCACAAATACCTGAGGCAACAACGGCATTAAACATACGCGCGCCGTCAAGGTGCAGCAGAAGCCCATGGTCATCGGCAAACTTCCTCGCCCGTTTTAGATACTCAAGCGAGAGGACCTTTCCCCAGGTCGTGTTCTCCAGGCACAACAGCCGCGTGCGCGCAAAGTGATAATCATCCGGCTTGATCAACGCCTCCACCCTGGCAAGGTTCAGGCTGCCGTCAGGATCCTGGTCAAGGGGTTGCGGTTGAACCCCGCCAAGCACTGCCCCGCCGCCTCCCTCAAAGAGATACGTGTGCGCCTGCTGTCCGACAATATATTCGTCGCCGCGCCCGCAGTGCGTGAGCAATGCAATCAGGTTTGTCTGGGTACCGCTCGGGGCGAACAGCGCAGCCTCCATGCCAAGCATCTCCGCGGCCATTGCCTCAAGCCGCTTTACAGTGGGATCATCACCGAACACATCATCGCCCAGTGCCGCCGCGTCCATGGCTTTGCGCATTGCGGCAGTCGGGCGGGTAACGGTATCACTGCGCAGGTCAATAGCTTGCATGACGCGCAAGCTACACAAATCTTATCCCCACTAAAAGCAGGAAAACCATGCCGAAGACTCCTGGAAATATTCAGCTTACAGCCCCATTAATGGGGAATTGCCCTTTATTTACGGGGTTAAATGACCATTCAGGCAACTCTGCCACACACGTTGACGCCCGCGGATAAATAGCCGAGTTTCAGCATCGGCGCATGGCAATCCATGGGCGGCATCAACTGGTAACACGGACGTCCCCCCCGCAACAGGTCATCAACAATCAATTGGTGATTCCCGATGAATTTCCACTTCATTTTCAATTCGGTCTTCCGCCTCCTGGTGATTACCACGATGGCGATGGTCTTATCCCTGGGCCTGGGTTACTGCCTTTCTGCCGGGCCGGAGCACAATAATGCAATTGCCTTGCAAGGCTGGATTGTCTCCATCGGCATCACCCTTGGATCAGCTCTGCTGATGCTCCTTGCCGGGTTGCTCACAAGGAAGTCAAGGGATACAAACGGGACTAAAAAAGAGCAGGTTGCCGCCAGTACCATCCCCTGGTTCATCTGCGGTATATACGCGGCACTGCCCTACATTTTTTGCCAACCCGGACTGCCGCTGGACAAGGCTATTTTTGAAGCGGTATCCGGACTCACCACGACAGGCGCGACCACAATCACTGATCTTCAGGAAATCCCTAAAACCATTCTGCTCTGGCGCTCAATGACGCAATGGCTTGGCGGACTGGGAATCATCATCCTGTCCTGTCTAATGCTTCGCGGTCTCGGTGTTGCCGGCAGGACAATGCTGCTCAGTGCCGAGTCATCCCTCATCAGCCACGATCTGAAAGAGGGGTCCCTGCGCAGCAGGACAAGACATTTGTGGAGCTTGTATATTCTTCTTACCATGCTGTGCGGCGGCGGCCTGCTCGCCTTTGGGCTGAGTCCCTTCCAGGCGATCACCCATGCCTTCACCACGACTGCAACTGCCGGTTTCGGCACTGAAAACGACAGCTTCACGGGATTTGGAACAGCTGCCAAGCTGTGGACGATGTCCTTCATGCTGATCTGCTCGCTCAGCTTCCCGTTATACCTTGTCCTGATGAACCGCAGGAAAACAAGACAACAGCGTCTTCAGGAACTGCGCGAACATGAGGAAACCCGGTGGTTCCTGCTGATAGCCGCCACTGCCGTGACGGTCATCCTCATCATCCGCAGGCTTGATCCTATCAGTGAGAGCATGATTGACACGCTCTTTAACGTTATCTCGATCGTGACTACAACCGGTTATTCTGCCGGCGACTACAACCAGTGGCCACTGCTTGGCAAGGAAGTGCTGCTACTGCTGATGGTCATCGGCGGTTGTGGCGGATCCACCTCCGGCGGACTCAAGGTGTGGCGCGTGATCCTGTGGATTCGTTTCCTGCGCAGCGAGCTGACACGGGCATTTCGTCCACGCATGATCAGGCGGCCCACTATCAACAAGCACCAAGTCGACGATGGTACTTTCGGGCAGCTTTTCATCGTATTGACAGCCGCCTCATTCTTTCTGGCAACAGGTTCCCTGGCGATGCGGCTCTTTGAACCCGATATAAGCACTGTTGGTTGTGTTTCCGCGGTTATCTCAAGCATGTTCAACATTGGCCCGGCCTTCGCTGAATTCGGGCCCACCAAGAACTTCGCCAACCTCTCGACACCGGCCACCCTGATGCTGCCTGTATTGATGATCCTCGGTCGTCTTGGTTTTGTCTTCGTCCTCGTGCTCTTCAGCCGCAAACTCTGGAAACACTATTAAGCAATAGTTCCACCGGGGTGGTGACCGGCCGGCCGCATCAGCGCCGATGTGTGCCGATGACTCCGATCTCGGCAGCTGAGCCGAAAGCCTGCCCGCTGACCTCGGACAGAGCGCGCACCCTGACATAGCGGCCAACAACCGGCTTGCTGCAATTGGCAGCCTGCGCAGCCTTCACCCTGCCGAACTTCGCCTTCACCACCGGCGCCTCACCGAGGCCTTCAGCAGTGGCTGAAACATAAAACTCCACATCGGCAAAGGCACCGTTCCATCCACCGTCTTGGCGTGCCAGGTAGCGGAAACCCGATATTGTATAACTTTCACCAAGGTCGATCACCAGCTCATGCGGGTGCTTTTCAAGGCGATCCGAGAAACGGCTGTGCCACAGGGTGTGGGGATCACCGTCAATGGCGTTGATCGCCAGCTTGCCGTTACCGCGATTCTCGCTGCTCACCTTCAGTATCTTCATGCTTTCCGGGGGGATAAGGTTCTTCGCCTTGATCCGCTCCACCTTACCGCGCCGTGGAACCGGTTGATTCTTTGAGTCCCCCCACTTGGCCCGGCGGTCACGCTCATGCCGGGTGCGCAGCGTGAAGGTTCCCGGATTGACCGGGGTATGTTCACGCACGGCAATGGACTTCAGCCTGCCAAGAATCTCCGGGTTGTCCCCGGCAAGGTTTTTCTTCTCGCTGATATCCTGATCAAGGTCAAAAAGTTCCCAGCTCTGGTTCCTGTGGTTGAGGACCGCCTTCCAGTTGCCGCTGCGCACCGCGGACTGGTTGCCGAATTCCCAGTAGAGAAACCCGTGCTTCTTCTGCTCCCGCCCCAGCAGCGCCGGCACAAAAGAGATCCCGTCAAGGTCAGCTGGAAGCTTGGCCCCGGCGACCTCGGCCAGGGTCGGGAACACGTCAGGCTGGTAAAACACCAAGTCACTGACCTGGCCCGCCTTGATCCTGCCCGGCCAGCGGGCAATGGACGGGATACGCAGTCCCCCCTCATAGAGGCTGCCCTTGCCGCCGCGAAATTCCACGCCATTGGCGGGATTAATGTTGGGGCCGAAAAAACCGCGCGGTTTCTCCTTGGAACGAAACCGGTCCTGCCCACCGTTGTCGCCGGTGAAGAAAACAATCGTGTCCTTCTCAAGCCCGAGTTCCCTGAGCAGATCGAGCACCTGCCCGACATTGTGGTCAACCATGCTCACCATCGCCGCGTAATTCTTGATGTCCCGGGCAATGGACGGGTCCCTGATCCAGTCCTCCCCCTTATACAGATCCCAGGCAGGGTCGTCTTGCGGGATATCATACATGCCGTGGGGAGGAGTGATCGGCAGATAGCAGAAGAACGGCTTGTCCTTGTTTGCCCGGATAAAGCCAAGCCCCTCCTCCATGATCCGGTAATGGGAATAGGTCTTTCCTGAACGCCCGCCGACATTGCCCTCCAGTGCCACCTCCTCACTGTTCCTGATCAGGTAGGGCGGATAGAAGGAGTGCGCGTGCACCTGATCGTAGTAGCCGAAGAACACATCAAAGCCGTGCTTCTCCGGTACCCCGGTCGAGTCGCGGCCGCCACATCCCCACTTGCCGAAGCCCCCGGTTGCATAGCCCTTCGCCTGAAGCGCACTGGCAATGGTCGCCTCACCGGCACGCAGCGGCGTTCCGCCGTCGTTGGCGCGCACCGAGGCATGCCCGGCGTGCTTGCCGGTCATCAGGTTGCAGCGCAGCGGTGCACACACCGGGGATCCGGCATAGGCATGGGTAAAGCGGATCCCCTCGGCGGCCATGCGGTCAATGCGCGGTGTCTTGATATACGCGTTGCCCATGTGCGAGAGCTCGTAATAGGCAAGCTCATCGGACATGATGTAGACAATATTGGGTGGACGCTCAGCAGCCAGGCCGCCGGGGAGCCCAACAAGGACAGCAAGCAAAAGGAAAACGATACGCATGGCGCAATGAGGGGAACGGACGGTTTGTTTCAAGCGCGAAAGCGCCGGGGTTTATTTCAAGTCAACCACCTTGATGTTGCGGTATTCAATTGCCATCTCGCGGCCGCCGTGAAGTTGAATGCCGAGCTTTCCCCTGGCGATTGCCGAGCTGGAAGTGTAATTCATGACCTTCTCACCGGCCAACCAGACAGTGTAGTCCTTGCCCCTGGCCTCAATGCGCATGGTATTCCAGCCGGAGGGCTTCAGCAGCTCCTTGATCCGCTTCGCCTCGACCGGGTAACCTTTCCCTGAAATATAGGGGGAGGCGGTCATGTCGCGTTTCAGCGAGCCCGAGATGCCGATCTGGATCTGCTCCCTGTTGTTGCGCACGAAAATACCGGAGTCCACCGTGCCCTTGCCCATCCTGAAGTCGAACTCAATGACAAAGTCGCTGTATTGCTTCGAGGTCCAGAGAGTTTGCCCTTTCTTCTTCGGCCCGTTCTCAACCTTGAGCACGCCGTCCTTGGCGGTAAACCAGATGTTGTCCTTTGGCACATCCCAGCCGGAGAGGTCACTGCCATTAAAGATAGGCTCAAGTTTAAGGTCCTCGGCACACAGGGGTGTCACCGCGGAAATTGCCACCGCAACCGGGGAAAAAAAAATAATGCATTTCATTGCTTAAGGATAGCGCAACCGCCACAGAGGTCACGCACCATTCTCCACTCAGTTCAAAGCAGCAGTTGCCGGAGCAACTGTTCCGGCAATGGTTCCCGGTTAAGGATGTCACGACTCACTTTTCCCCTTTCATGTGCAGTGCACACGGGTTCTTCCTGATGGAAACGCTCTAAAAAACTACTGCTTGGCGGCATGTGCCCCCTTGGGGGCCTGCGGCCAGGGCGTAGTACCCGGTGCCCACTTGGTGGGCTGCTTGGCGCGCACCGCATCGACGTGCGCCTTGAGCCAGCCGGGCGCATCCCTGTGTTCAGCCTGCCCGTAAATGTAGGGAAGAGGCGGATCCATCAAGAGCGGCTTGTCACCGAGCTTCGGGCGCTGTGCGTTGACCTCTGCCAGCCGCGCGGCAAGTTTCTTCACCACCCCGGGACGCTTGGCGGCAATATCCTCCTTCTCGCCCGGGTCCTTCTTGACATTAAAGAGCATCTTGCCCATCAACTTGTAGTTGCCCTTGCGGATGGTCGGCAGGCGCACGCTGCCCTCCACCTCAAAGACGATCTCACTGCGCGGGCTCTTGCTGCCGTTAAAGAGCATGCCGTTCATGTCAAGGGCATCAACGGTCATCTCCTGCTTGTGGCTACCGCCGGCCAGCGTGATAAACGTCGCATACCAGTCGGCAATGAACATCATGCCGTCATTGGCTGATCCGGGTCTGGTGTGCCCCGGCCACCGCACCAAACAAGGCACGCGCACGCCCCCCTCAAAGGTGGTGTTCTTGGTACCCCGGTAGGGCTTGCTCATGGACTCGAGGACCGGGCCGTTGTCATTGGTGAAAACCACCAGGGTATTGTCCCTGAAACCGTGCTCGTCAATCGCCGCGACAACACGCCCAACGGCGGCATCCAGGGACTTGAGCATGGCGTCGCGGATAGCAAGCGGGTCCTCCTTGTCGCCGCTGAATCCCGGCGGCGGGTT
The DNA here is from genome assembly GCA_046581505.1 of Verrucomicrobiales bacterium. Lineage (GTDB taxonomy): Bacteria > Verrucomicrobiota > Verrucomicrobiia > Verrucomicrobiales > DEV007 > CACIUL01. Next base: position 78,627 of record JAYGGE010000158.1, read on the forward strand.
GAGCGGGCCGTGCACGGCATTAAAGGGCAGGTAGAGGAAAAAAGGCCTGTCCTTCTTCTGCGCCGCGATCACCCGCTCCGCCTCCGCGGCAAACAGGTCGGTGGCATAACCCTCCTCCTGCAGCGGCTTCTGGTTGCGATGCCAGTCATAAACGGCAAAGCGCGCCGGCGCATTGTGCACAATGGTCTTGGTGAAGTAGTCAATCCCCCAGGCATAGTGCCCATACTGGTGCATGAAGCCCTGTCCCATCGGCAGGTGCTCGGACAGCCACTCACCACAGTGCCACTTGCCGACGAGCGCGGTGAAGTAACCGGCCTCCTTCAGCGCCTCGGCAATGGTGCGCTCCTCAGCGGGCAGCGCATGGATACGGCGGGTCGGTTCCCCCCGCTCGTTGTGCGCGAGGGTGAGGCCAAGCGCCTTCAGGTAGCTGGGCTTACCGAAGTCCTCGCTGCGCCAGTCCATCCAGTTGCGAAACGCGTAGCGCCCGGTGAGGAAAGCACCGCGGGTCGGGGCGCACACCGAGTGGGTGTAATACTGGGTGAGCTTGAGGCTCTCGGCGGCGAACCTGTCAATATTCAGGGTCAGCGCCTTGTTGCCGCCGTTGAACCCGGGCTGGTTCCAGCCCATGTCATCTGCCATCATGAAGACGATGTTCGGCCGACTCCCAGAGTGCTCCTTGGCAAACATGACGCTGGAAAAGATGCCCGTGAGGACAACAATGAAGGAAAGGTTGAGAGCGTTTCTGGTCATGACAATGGGAGTCTTTATTAAACGTGTTCCCCCTCACAGGCGAGCATCAAATCAGTTTCCTTCAAGGAATTCATGAACATTCAACAAAAACAATATTGTATAGGCTAACCGTATTATGAAATAATAATGCGATGGTCTTTAACTAACTTTAGGGGAGAACCAATCTCCCGGACCGCCACCTGCAATTAACCAGCACCTTCCCGATGAAAAACCGCCTGTTCACTGCCATTTTCCTTATCAACTTAATTATACTTTGCCAAGCGCTCCCGGGTGCCGACCCGGAAACCGGCCTGCCTCTCATCTTCAGTGAGGATTTTGAGAAAGGGCGTGAACGCTGGCAGGCGACCGACGAGAAAAGCTGGTCCCACCGCGAGGTGGACGGCAACAAGGTCTTCGGCATTATCCGCCGCCAGAGCAGCTACAAGACCAAGGTGCGCAGCCCCTACCACATCGCATTGATCAAAGACATCACGGCGACTGACTTCGTGCTCACCTTCCGGGTGCGCAGCACCAAGGACACCGGCGGGCACCGCGACTGCTGCGTCTTCTTCAATCACCAGGACGCAACCAACTTCTACTACGTTCACCTTGGCGCCAACCCCGACCCGCACAGCGGCCAGATCATGATCGTCAAGGACGCCCCGCGCAAGGCGATCACCAAGAACAGGAACAAGACCCCGTGGGATGACAAGTGGCACCAGGTCAAGCTGGTGCGCGACACGAAAAAAGGCACGATCGAGATCTATTTTGATAACATGGAAAATCCCCACATGAGCGCTGTCGACAAGACCTTCGGCAAGGGACGCATCGGCATTGGCTCATTTGATGACATGAACGATTTTGATGACATCAAGATCTGGGGAAAGTGAGGGTAATCCCCACCCGGTCCGGATAACGCCTGCTCCCTCCCTGACACTTTCCTTTTTTAAAATGCACCAGCTGCCGCTGTTCCTGATATTGGTTCTAACAACGGCCTCCCTTGGTCAGGACAGTCCATTACCGCCACCCATCAGGGCGGGCAAAGGTGCCTGCGTGAAGAGTGCCTTGATTTATCCGCTTGATAACAGGCCAACCCCAGAGTGCCATGCCTCCACCCTTGCAGAAACCGCAACCGGCCTTGTTGCGGCATGGTTCGGCGGCACCAGCGAGGGCCACGAGGACGTTGGTATCTGGAGTTGTCGGCAAATTGACGGCAAATGGTCCAAGCCGGTGAAGGTTGCCGATGGCTCCGAGGGAGAAGAGCGGCAATACCCCTGCTGGAACCCGGTACTCTTTTTGCCGAAGCCCGGGCCACTGATGCTCTTCTACAAAGTCGGCCCCAGCCCGGGCAAATGGTGGGGTGTGCTCCGCACCTCCACAGACAACGCAAAAACGTGGTCGGCTCCAAGAAAACTGGGCACAAACAATGCCATCGGCCACCTGCTCGGGCCGGTGAAGAATAAACCGGTCCAGCTCAAAGACGGCTCGATCCTGTGCCCTTCGAGCAGTGAGCATAGCGGATGGCGCGTGCACTTTGAGCTAACTACCGACCTTGGAAGAACATGGCAGGTCATCGGGCCTATCAATGATGGCAAAAAATTTGGCGCTATCCAGCCAAGTATTCTGACCTACCGCGACGGGCGCATGCAGGTGATGTGCCGCAGCCGACAGAATGCATTGACCAAAAGCTGGTCGAGGGACAACGGGAAAACTTGGAGCCCAATGAGCGCAAGTAATCTACCAAACCCGAACGCGGGCACTGACGCGGTGACCCTGAAGGATGGCCGCCAGCTGATTGTATACAACCACACTGTGCGCGGTGGTGATTTTCCCTCCGGACGCAACATGCTTAACGCGGCAATTTCAACCGACGGGGAAAACTGGAAACCCGTGCTCACCCTGGAACGCGCACAGGGCGAATATTCCTACCCCGCCGTGATCCAGACAAGAGACCTTAAATTACACATCAGCTACACCTATCGTCGCCTGTCCGTGAAGCACGTTGTCATCGATCCCGCGAAATTCTAGATAGAGAGCGCGGCACGGGACAACTTTGGCAGGTAAGCAGACATGAATGTGTTCTCCACTAAACCCTTGTCCGGATCACTAATACTGCTAATCTCAAGCACCATGCCCTTCTTGCGCAAGTTTCTCCCTGCCATCCTGGCATCCTTGCCTCTCCTTGCAGGCACGATTCCGCTCGGCGCAGCCGAAAAGCCCCACGTGGTAATCGTCGTGGGCACCCTGCATTACTCGCCGGAGTTGACCATGCCCGCCTTTGCCGGGGAACTGGATCGCCTCGGGTTTTCCACCACGATTATCATGGGGAAAGGTGATCCGGAGAAGAAGACAAAGGATGTCCTGCCCGGAATCGATGCGCTGGCGAAGGCTGACGTGGCCATTTTCTTCATGCGCTTCCTTAAACTTCCTGACTCTGAATGGCAGCCAATCGAGAATTACCTCAAGAGCGGCAGGCCGGTCATCGGGTTGCGCACCGCCAATCACTCCTTTAAATACGCAAAAGATCACCCCCGCTTCGCGTGGAATGACGGTTTCGGCCGACGCGCGCTGGGAACCCCCTACATTGTCCACCAGGGAGGCACGACGGAAATAAAGACAGTGCCAAAATACAGGAACCACCCGATCATGAGCCATGTCGCCAAGACTGAATGGACCTCACCGGGAACCCTGTACCTGACGCGCCTGGAAAGCGGTTGTATCCCGCTGGTAACAGGCACCGGAACAGGGAAAAACCGCCTGATTGAAAAGCAATTCGGCCCGATCCAGGTCAATGAGCATGAGGCGGACATTGTGGCATGGGCATGGAAGAACGAGTGGGGCGGCAGGGTTTTCGGCACCTCCCTTGGCCATCCCGGTGATTTCGCCGAGGAGGCATTCACACGTATGCTGGTAAACAGCATCTGCTGGGCGGTCGACAAGCCGCTGCCCGCGGCTGAGGAGAAGATCGCGACCTGGAATATTCAGCGGGCTGACAAGAAGAAGAAAAAATGAGGAATTCAATAGCATGTGCATTGCTGGCCTCACTGGTGCCGATTGGCATTGGCATCGCAGGTGCTGATCCTGCCATCAGGCCGGGGGAGCACATCGCCATCATCGGTAATACCTATGCCGACCAATTGCGGGTGCACGGCTACCTGGAGACCCTCCTGCTGCAACGCACACAGGGAAATCCCGTGTCCATCCGCAACCTGGGATGGGGGGCAGACACGCTCTCCACCCGCGAGCGCCCCACCAATTTCCCCACCGAGGAGTCAGCCCTTCTCGCACACAAGACCGACGTGATCATCACCTGCTTCGGCATGGGGGAATCCTTTGCCGGAAAAAAAGGCATTGAAAAATTTCGCAATGACCTGGTGAATTTTATCACCTCCCACAGCGGCAAAAAATACAACGGCAGATCGGAAGTTCGCCTTATCCTCGTTTCCCCCATCGCCCATGAGGATCTTGGTGAACTGACCCCGGGGGTCAATCGCCGCAACCGTGAGTTGCTCTCCTATTCCCGGGCAATGGAAAAGATCGCTTCCGCTCAAGCAATTCCCTGCGTCAATCTCTATGGCCCTACACTGTACCTGATGGAGGATGATGCGGCACCAAGGCTCACGGTAAACGGCATCCATCTCAATTCCTACGGCTACTGGGCCGCCAGCCGCATCCTGGCCGACGCGCTTCTTCCCGGTGAGCCTTCATGGCTGCTTCAAGTCGATGCACAATCCGGGAAAGCCGCTGCCCGGGGAGCACTCATCTCAGCAGTCAGGCCCCGTGACGGGGGCATCCGCTTTACCGTGGAGGAGAACAGCCCGCCCGGCCTGATGCCACCCACAAGCGGGAAGGTCCACGACTCACTGGCCGGTAACCGGGACAGGCTGATCGTGGAAAACCTTGCTCCCGGAAAATATCTTCTCACCATCGACGGCCAACCGGTAACCACAGCCGGGCACGAGAACTGGGCAAAGGGAGTTACCATTGATACCTCGCCCGCGCACCGGGAGCTTGAAGCCTGTCGTGACAGGATTAACGACAAGAACCTGCAGTTCACCTACAGCTGGAAAGCCCTCAACCAGGTGCACATCGTTGGTGAACGCAAGGCATCGCCCAGCGGACGCTCCCTGCCCGCCGAGGTGATCAAGTTTAATGAACTGGCAATCGAGAGGGAAATGAACCTTAAGTCCGCAATCAAGCCCAGGACCAGGGAGTGGCTTCTGCTGCCCGAATAATTCCCATGCAATCCAGTTTACTATCGATCACCCTCGTGTTGTTGGCGGTAACCGCTGTCCCGGGACAACAGGCGGAGGGCATCAGTAAAAAGAACATCGCCAATTCCGACATCAGCCTGATGGGCAACCATGACCCGGGGGCAGAGCAGGCCAACTTCTCGCTGTTGCCCGGCTACGAGGTCAACCTGTTCGCCGCCGAGCCGATGCTGGCCAACCCGATCCACATGACCTGGGACGCCCGCGGCCGCCTGTGGGTGGCCTGCTCCTGGGCTTACCCGCAGTTGAAGCCTGGCGAAAAAGCCAATGACAAGATCATTATCCTTGAAGACAGCGACAATGACGGAAAAGCCGACAAGTCGACTGTTTTCGCCGACGGCCTCTACATGCCGACGGGCATTGCACTGGCCAACGGCGGCTGCTACGTTGCCCAGACACCTGATGTTTTCTTCTTCAGGGACACGGACGGGGATGATGTCGCCGACTTGCGGGAACTGCCGCTGACCGGCTTCGGCATCGAGGACAGCCACCACTCCATCAGTGCCTGGCGGCGCGGCCCCGGAGGATGGCTTTATTTCCAGGAGGGCATCTTCCTGCATTCCCAGGTGGAGACGCTTCACGGGGTCGTGCGCAACTACAACGGCGGCGTCTACCAGTTCAATCCGCGCACCCAGAAGCTGCGTATGTTTGCCAGGATCGGGGTCGGCAATCCGTGGGGACACGTCTTTGACCGCTGGGGGCAGTCGTTCTTCGTCGACAACCCGCGCATCAGCTACCTGTCACCCGCCACCGGCAACAGCGGACAGAGAATACGCATCCAGACCCTGCTCAGCACCGAGAAACAGTGCGGAGGCGATATCGCCTCCGGCAGCCACTTGCCAGAGGAGATACACGGCCAGTTGCTGACCTGCCGCTTCAAGAGCAGGGCCATTGTGCGCTACGAGTTTATAGAGAAAGGAGCCGGGTTCAGTGCCAGTGTCCTGCCGCCGCTTATCTCATCACGGCACCCGAACTTCCGGCCCGTGGACTGCAAGGTCGGACCCGACGGCGCGCTCTACGTGGCGGACTGGTACAACTCGATCATCAACCACGCCAAGCATGACTTCCGCGATCCCCGCCGGGATCATGAACACGGACGCGTGTGGCGCATCACCGCCAGGGATCGTCCCCTGGTAAAGAAACCACAACTCTTCAATGCCACCCTTCCCGCACTGCTCAACCACCTGAAGAGCCCTGATAGCTGGACCCGTCACCAGGCACGTGCCGTGCTCAGCGACCGCGACCGCGATCAAGCCGCTACAGCCCTCGACGCGTGGGTGAACAGGCTCGATCCGCAGGATCCGGATCACGATCATCACCTGGTCGAGGCCATGTGGGCCTGCCAGAATATCGAGCGTCCCAGTGAAGACATCCTCAAGCGTGTGCTTGGTGCAAAAGACGGGCACGCGCGCGCTGCCGGGGCGCGGGTTATCCGCTACTGGCATGAGTCCCTGGGTGACCCGGTGGCATTGCTCACAAAAGCAGCCAATGACCCATTCCCCCGTGTGCGCATGGAAGCTGTCCTCTCCGCGGGATACATCCCGCAGGCCGGTGCTTTCACCGCGGCACTGGCTGCCCTGGATCATCCGCGCGACCCCTTCATTGACATCGCCCTGCCGCAGACTGTCACCGCGCTTGAGCCCTACTGGCGTCCGGCCCTTGATGCCGGCAGGTTGAACTTCACCAGGGAAACCCACCGTGATTTCGCAGAGCAACAGGCAGGCATCGGGTTTGAGTCCCGCCTGAAATCCTACCTCGGTAAAAAATCCCCCGGCCTTGATGAGACCCGCGCCATCATCAAGCGCCTCATCTCCAAGCCCACCGTCAAGCAGGCCCGCATGGTGGTCGACGCCGTCGCCAAGAAGAAACCCGGCGCCGACCCCGGGGTAACACTAGTCATGCTCGAAGGCCTCGCCCAAGTCGGTCGCCGGGGCAGCTTCTCCCTCGGCCAGCGTATCAACCCGCTGAAGAAGCTGCTCAACCACCCGGACAACTCAGTTGCCGCAGCCGCCGCAATCAACCTTGGCGCATGGCGGCTCAAGGGCTCCGATCCCGACCTCTCCACAATTCTTCGCGACAGCAACCGCGCCGCCTCCGTGCGCCGTGCCGCGTCCACCTCCCTCGGTCAACTGCGCGGACCCGATATTGCCAAGACCCTGAAGAAACTCGCCTTTGAGGGCGAAACCAGCGACCGTTACCTTGCGGTCTTCGGTCTCGCCGAGGCCAATATCCACGATGCCGCCGTGGCTGCCGCCGAGCTGCTCGTTCTGCACCCCGGCCAATCTGATCCGGTCAGTCTGGTGCAAATCTTCACCCGTCGCGCCACCGGAGCCGCCGCCCTCATCAAGGCTCTCGACAGGAAGAGGCCGCATGCCCAGGTGCTCAACAGCCTCTCCGACTATCATCGAAGCACCGGCCAGTTGCCCAAGGCACTCGCTGAAATCTTCAAGGCCCCGGTTCCCAAGTCCCTGAATACCCTGCTCATCAAGGAAAACAGAAAAACTCTGACCGCCGCGGTGGTGAAGTCGGGCAATCCCGTAGCGGGAGAGAAAATCTTCCGACGCAGGGAACTCGCCTGCTTCAGTTGCCATGCCATCGGCCCCGTCGGCTCGCAAATTGGCCCCAACCTGGTGGCGGTGGGAGCAGCTGCCCAGACCGACTACATTATAGAAGCCATCCTGCAGCCCAACAAAACCATTGCCCAGCATTACGAGAACCAGTTGATCACCCTCGCCGACGGCACCATCCGCATGGGTGCCATCACCTACAAGGGTGAAAAGGACATCATTATCCGCGACTCAGCCCAGGCGGGCCGTGAAATCAGGATATCGACGGGCTCAATCAAGAAGATCAAGCCCATGCCCTCACTGATGCCCGCCGGCCTGGTCGATCAGTTGCAAACCCGCCGGGAATTTCTCGACCTGGCAAGATTTGTTTCCCTGCTGGGGCGGCCCGGACCCTACGCCAACGACGAAAGCCCCGTCATCCGCAAGTGGCAGGTCACCCCGGGAAGTGCCAATGAGTTGCCCACCGGCAAGGCCTCGTGGCTGCCGGTCTACAGCATGGTCAACGGCCATCTTCCCGATTCCGATCTCGGCGAGGCGTCACTGGTCTACGTCCGCGGCTTCGTGCAGGTGCAGGTGGCGGGCCGGGTCGGTTTATTGCTCAATGATACCGCAGGACTGCAGCTCTGGATTGACGGTCAAGGGATCGCCGGTCTGGCTGCCCCGCTTGAGCTTGCCGAAGGACGGCACTCCCTGACTTTCGCCATCCGTCGTGACCGGCGCAAAGGCGTGGGTCTGCGCGTTGAGCTCTCCACCCCGGCCAACTCCCCCGCCAGGTTCCAGCCGGAGGGTGGCCTTTAATTGATTAACGATCTTTCTTCCCTGAAACACGAAATGAAAACCATCTTGTCACTCCTGCTCTTCCCGGTTGCCTGCCTCAATGCCAGGGCCCCCGCCACCAACGTTGTACTGGTAATGGCAGACGACCAGGGATGGGGCGAAACCGGCTACTACGGCCACCCGGCACTCAAGACACCGAGCCTCGACGCGATGGCGGCCAACGGGCTGCGCTTTGACCGCTTCTACGCCGGCGGTCCCGTTTGCTCACCCACCCGTGCCACCGTCCTCACCGGGCGCTCACACGACCGCACCGGGGTCTTCGACCATGGCTACGCCCTGCGTGACCAGGAAAAGACACTTGCAAATGCCCTGAAAAAAGCCGGTTACGCAACCGGCCACTTTGGCAAGTGGCACCTCAACGGGCTGCGCGGACCGGGTGTTCCGGTACTCGGCAATGACAGTCACGGGCCCGGTCCCTTCGGCTTTGACACCTGGCTCTCGGTGACCAACTTCTTTGACCTCAATCCCGTCATGAGCCGCCAGGGCAAATTCGAGGAGTTCGAGGGGGACTCCTCCGAGATCATCGTCAACGAGGCCCTGCAGTTCATCACCCGACAGGCAAAGGCCGACAAGCCTTTCTTCGCGGTGATCTGGTATGGCACGCCACACAGCCCTTGGATGGCCAGGGATGCCGACAAGAAACCCTTCACTGAATTAAGCGCCAAGGCCCGGGAACATTACGGGGAACTGGTGGCGATGGACCGCAGTATGGGCACCTTGAGAAGAGGCCTGCGTGAACTCAGTATCGAGAAGAATACCCTGCTCTGGTTTACCAGCGACAACGGCGGCCTGCCCGGCTTCAAGCCCGCCACAACCGGCGGCCTGCGCGACTTCAAGGGGAGCATTTACGAGGGTGGCCTGCGGGTGCCGGCAATCATCGAGTGGCCAGGGGGCATCGCCAAGCCGCGTGTCACTAAATACCCGGCCGGTGCAGTTGACATTTTTCCCACCATAGCGGAGATCACGGGACTGCCCGC
>JAYGGE010000210.1:0-38747 GCA_046581505.1 Verrucomicrobiales bacterium
GGGGCTTATTAATAAACAAGCCCCGCGCCCAGCTGTAACAATCGCTATTTATTTAACGGATTGTTTTTATCAGTGTCCTAACAAGAAGTTGCAAAGTCTCCCTTGGTTTTGCTGTCAAAAAGGTTATTCGACTTCATGCACCCGGTAGAACATGGTTTTGCTGTCTTCGGGGAGGAAACTGTCGGTAAAATCGGTCGATTCCACTTCGCCTTCCACTCCGTCGTCAAGTTCCTCCCAGATCAGGAAGTCGGTGGTGCGGTCCACCGCGTATATCCTGCCGGACTTTGAGTTAAAGGAGATGGTGACCACCGGGCTCACTCCCGAGAAGTTGGCACTGATGTCGGTGATGCTGAGAGGCACCCGAGAGCCGCCAAGCGGACTGCCTCCCTCTGCCAGCTCAAGGATCTTCTCGGCACTGAGTGCGCTTCTCCAGATGGCCACCTCGTCAATGAGACCCTGATATTGTTGGCCGTCGCCGTTGTTCCTGCCACCAATGATCAGGTTACCGCCACCATTCGGTGCGTCTTTCTGCCCGGTCCAGTCCTGTTGCCCATCCAGGTAAATGGTGCCCTGGTCGGTTTCACCACTATAGACAAATGCTACGTGGATCCAGCCGTCGGCATCAGCCGCAATGTAGGGGGCGAGCTGGGTTGACCCATTGGTGTCCGCTCCCCAGTGTGCCTGGTGCAGGTGGCTGTTGTTGCGGATACCGTTGTGGATTCCCTGGTTGGTCTGCCCGAAAATAAACTTCTCGCCAGTGATATCTGTCGGCTTAATCCAGCATGTCATGGTGTAGTCGCCGGTATCAAAATCGCGGATCATCGTGTTCATGTCGATGCCCGCAACGTTGATAAAGCCGCCCGAGAACTGTGCACTGCATCCTGGGCTCGAGCCCGCAGGGGCACCTTCAGCAATTAAATCAACCGCACCGCGATTGGCCCAGGCGCCTTCCTTGAAGGTGCCGTCATTGCCGAATTCCCCCTTGTCCGTGACCGTGGTGCCTACATCTCCCTCAAAGTCATAATACACCAGCAGGGATGCGGGGAAGTCGTTTGGATTCACCGGGTTGCTGCCAAGATCCAACTCGGTTCCGTCAGAGAATCCGTCAGAATCGGTGTCCTTACTGTTCGGGTCGGTGCCGGTGTCGGATGCACCGGCAAAGACACCGGTATTCGTTTCGACCCCGTCATTGAGCCCGTCACCGTCGGTGTCACCGGAGGCAGGATTGGTGCCGGCGGCGACCTCGGCCCCGTCAGCAAGCCCGTCACCATCGGTGTCCTCCTCGGTCGGGTCGGTGCGGTTCTCAAATTCATCGTAGTCGGTTAATCCATCCTCATCAAAGTCGCCGGCTAGGCCGTTCAAGGTGGTCAGGTCGTTGGCATACTTCCTTTCCCACCAGTCAGGAAGCGTATCCTCATCCTCGTCTGAGGCAGCAACCGGGGCGGCACCGTCGGCAAGGGCGGCAATATCACCGGCACTCAGGATCGAGTTCCAGATCGCCACCTCATCCATGATCCCGCGGTATTGCTCGGTGCCGCCATTTCGGCCGCCGATAATCATCGCGTTGCCCTGGTTCGGGGGGTTCTTGTTCCATTGCCCGTCAAGCACACCGTCAAGGTAGATCTGGCCTGTACTGCTGGCCGCCTCCCACGTCCAGGTCGCATGAATCCAGCCGTCGGTTGCCGTGTTGTTGAAGTAGCCCTGGAGTGGCGTTGATCCATTCTGGTCCGATCCCCAGTGCGCATGGTGCAAATACATGTTGTTGCGGATGCCGTTGTGGATCCCCTGGCTTTCCTGGCCAAAGACATAGCGCTCAGCACCGTCATTGTCGCGGTTGGGCTTGAGCCAGGCCACCATCGTATACTGTTGCAAATCGTTGAGTGAATGGATACCGGGAACCTTGAGGTGACCGCCGGTGAATGAAGCTCCATTACCCGGGGAGGGACCGTTCGGGGCACCGGTTGGCACACCGAGCACATTGCCACTGACATTGACCACGTTGGCCGTTGCACTCTGGTCCTGCCAGGGATCGGCTTCCTCAAAGCTGAGGTAGAGCAAGGGTTGGGGAATCTGGGCCTCCAGCTTGGTGGCGAAGAGGGCAGCGAATACTGCAAGGATCAGGGGCAGGAATAGAAGGGTTTTGGTTTTCATGAGTAACTGGGCTTCAGCTGATAATGACAAATACCCATTGACGATGAAAGCAAAAAAACGGCTGCTTTTAAGGGCTATTGCTGCAATTAAAGCGTTCAAGCGCTGATAAAGGCCTGCCGGAATTTCGGATGCCTGTGCATCCGGCATGCGTGCGGCGGGAAATGGCGAGGTGCATGTCAATCGTTGCGCATTTTCCTGAAATCACCATCTTCACAGCAGTTTACAAAGCCCTCGGCGAATGACTTGAGAGCGTCCCAGACCCTGCGTATTCGCTGCGATTCCCTGGTGGTGATCGAGTCATCATGGGCTGCCTTGCTGATCTCGGCCAGCAAGGCGGCAAACTGCTCGACAATTTGTGAAGTTGCGGGCATCACCTCGTAATTTTCCCCGTCTATGGTTTCCGGGTTGCGCACGAAATAACCTCCCGATTGTTCGCAGATCCATTCAATGATCCTTGGGTCCCGGGTGCTGTTGATGAGTGCAATTACCCGGTCCAGAGGGTTGCGGCTCCCGCTTCCCGGGATCCGTTCTTGGTTGCGCCCACTTGTATACAAGGGAGAGGGAAACGCAAAGATGTCCGGCAATCTTTTTTGCGCCGTGTTTGTCGCAGGCATTCTTGATGACTTGGTGTGAATTCATTGCTTTTCCATCATAAATGATGATCGGCATGAAAGTGATTACAAAATGCCATTTCTTTTGTAACGGGCATGCCTTGGTGCGTTAGGCGACTTGCCTTTTGCCGGCTCACTTTAACGGTCTTCCGGAATTTCCCCGGACAAGTAAACAATTGCGTCCCGCGGTTTTTCCTGCAGCTAGAGGAATACCATCATGACAGCTGCACTTAAAAGGCATGCTCCTGCCAGGCGCTTGGTCATGACGGCATGACCGCGCTGTGCGGCTTCGTGGTTGCCGAGTTTGTGACCGAGCAGCCAGACCAGAAGCACGCCCCACAGTGCGCGGGTGGCATAGACGATGTTCATGGCTGTTGCCTGGCCAAGAAATGCCAGGGACAGGTTGAGGATGATCCCCTGGACGCCGATTGCCAGCCCGCCAAGCATGGCCAGGTTGAGCGCATGGCGCGGGATGCTCTTCAGCGGTGCAGAGAAGAACGGCACCAGTGCGAGTGAACCGATTGCCACTACTGTTACCATTACGATGATAAAGGGGATGCGGCCAAAATCCGCACTGCGGTAACCCGTCAGGCTGTCACTGCCACCAAAGCAGGCGCAGGCGACCAGTGACCAGAGCACGGTGCGGCTACTCTCAAGCAATGCCTTCAGGCTTGCTCCGCCCAGCAGGAAAATGGCAATTGCAGTCAGGGCCGCTCCAAGCCAGAGCAGTGGCGGTACCTCATCGGGCTTGAGGAAGAAGGAGAAGAGGGCAACGAATATCACCTTGATGCCCATTAGCGGGGCTTGCACGGAGACGTCGCCTGCACGAATGGCAAGGAACGTGGAAATCTGTCCGCCGAAGAAGCACAGTCCGGCAAGCAATGCCCAGCCGAGGTGTGACCATTGCGGCGCTGTCTGGTTGAACAGGAGCGCGGGCAGGAAGACGCAGAACAGGACGATGTTGGAGATGAATGCCGTGCGCAGCAGGCCTCCGCCTTCCCCGATGGCGCGTTTCAGGAACAGGCTCGCGAAAGGGTAGATGAGCGCACTGACGAGCGGGGCGAGCAGGTACATGCGCTAGCGGGCAATGGTTATTGTTTTTCCAGTATTTCCACCTCGTATCCGTCCGGGTCAGTGACGAATGCCATCTTCATTTGCTCACCTGTAAACTTGTCACGCCATCCCTCAGGCCATATTTCGATACCGCTCTGCTCAAGTTTTCCGCAGTATTCGATGATGTTCTCGACCCCGACGCAGGTGTGCATCAAATCCTCGGGGAACTCGACCTTGAAATCAGGCGAGTAGCAAAGCTCAAGGAAGTGCTCACTGGCGTCAATTTCAAGGAAGGCAAGCCGGTTTCCGGCGGGGGATTTGTCATTTCGTCTGGTGAGTTTGAAGCCGAGGTTTTCGTAGAACTCGATCGACCTGTCGATATCACTGACACGGATGCGGGTGTGAAGGAATTTAATAGGCATGGTTGAGGATATGTTGGCGCTGCTGCTGGTGGTTGGCAGGATGTTTTTACGACTGGAACATCCCATCAGGGCACCAGGCCAGGGTTTGTGTATTGAAAGCCGCCGTGTTTGCAAAATAAAGAATCGGGGCTTGGCGGATGGGTTGCCTTGTCGATTCTCAGTGTTTCTCGGCTTCCCAGTAGCCCTGGAGCCAGTGACTGCCCTGCGGGCGAATGAGATCGGCCGGGTTTTCCGGGTTACCGAGGCGTAAAGAGATGCCCAGCGGTGTGCGGCCCGGGCGGGAACCTTTGGTATACGGTCCGTCACCCCAGTGCTCACCGAGTGCAACAAGGTCGAAGCGGACGGGTTTGCCGGAGGTATTTGTTTCTATTTTCCCGAAAAGGTCGATTTCGAACCCGCGCTTGGCTGTGGCGGGATCTGCTGCCGTCGCCATGAGGGCTTGCCCCTTTATGCGGTAGTGGCCGGATTCGTCAGCAGGCATGATCTTCATTGTAAAGTGGCGCACTTCCTCACGTTTCCAGAAGGGAGGTTCACCACGGGTAAAATCGAGCAACTGGTAGCGTAACAGGCGATAGGCCAGGCGTTGCGGAACTTCTCCTGTGCTTTTAGCGCCACTGATCAGTGACTGCCATTCTTCCTTTCGGATCCACATGCGATCTATGGCAGCCATATGTCCCCAGCCGTGATCAAGGTCATCAGCAGAGCAGGTCTCAAGCCGCCCGCCCGCACCGGTTTTGAGAATACGGGCTGAGGCAACCAGCACAATGCCACCTGCAGGTGGGCTGGCATGGTATTTTTTGTCAACCTGTTCCCTGCCCAGTGCCGTTACCTTGATTGCGTCGGGTTCCCGCTCGGCAACAGGCAGGGCATGCCATTTTGCCAGGGATTCCCTGATGAAGGTCCTGCGCCGCTCAAGGGAGCGATTGTTATTGAATCCAAGCAGTTTTCCGGAAGCAGTGAGGATATAGTGACCCTGTTTGGTGCCGTTTCCCTTGCGCGGTCCCTGGGCAGCCACTGAGCGGAAGAATTTTCCCGCAGCATCCTGGCGACGGCGGTTATACCAGTCGTTGTCGGTGGCAGGGATGAAGTTTTCCCGCAGGGTGGTGATGATGCCCGGATTTGAGAAACTCGACAGCCTGTCGAGCACGCCATTGTTTCATGTGCACCCGAGCGGGTGCCCGTCCATTTCCCAGAGGTAAATTGGCTTGCCGGCGGCGGCCGCGTCGATGCGCGCCTGCCAGAGGCTGGTGCGCCAGGGAATTTCCTGCCATTTGAGTTCCTGTGCCCTTGGCTGCATCAGGGCGTGCAGTCGATCAAAATTGACGCTGTCCACTGCGGGGGACGCAATAGCCGCCGGGGAAAGCGCAAGCAGTGTGATGATACATATTCGCATTGTGGAAGTCTCTCGTCTAATGTGCCCGGAGTCAAAACGTTGCCCTGGCTTGGCAGTCAAGGCAATGCGTGGATTCATGATTATTGGGAGTTGAGTCCTTTTATTTTCCGTGGCCCGGATTTTTATTGGTGAATACCCAGCCTCCTCTGCCGGGAGGCAGGTCGGCTTCAATTCCGAGGCCGGTGTAGCGGGTTGGGACAGGCTTGCCGTCAACATGGATTTTCCATTCCGGAGTCACAAGCGGAGGCAGGACATTGATGGCGAACAATTGCTGTTCAGGACCCAGGGTAGACATACCGACGATAGCGATGCGCTTGCTGACCCCGATGTCCTTTGTGGTTGGGATACCAGTCAAGATCCCTTCAAATTTAATCCACTCCGGCAGGGGTTTAATTGTGAACTCGGCAAAAGGAACACCGGTATACTGGATTGCGTAATTAAATCTCTCACCCACGCGGACGGTTTTTCTCGGCTCTGAAGTTATGAGGAAGGGAGACCTCAGTATCCCGACCATGTGAAAACCCCTGAGCTGTTTCTCGGTTAACGGGAAATTGTAAATTCTTATATTGTCCAGTGTGCCGGTTAATCCCCCGATTTTCCTGATCTTTCCATTGTCCTGCGTGTAGGTGATTGCGGCACCTATTTTCAGCGGGGTGCGAATCGGTTCAGAGCCGTATGGGTGCTTGATTGTGCGACTGCCCTGCAATTTTGCATCAATGTAGAGGCGGTGTTCAGCGGCAAGCGGGATTCGCAGTCCTTCATCGGGTTGTTCTTCAACTGCCCAGGCAATGTGGTGCCACTTGCCATCATTGACCTTGACCGTGCTTTTAATCGTTTCTTCCCTGAGGCTAACCAGTGTTACCTTGACTTCACCTTCGGGTGTTATCTCTATCATGCGTGAACCGGGCAGCAGGCTTTGTCCTTCTTGTGCGACTTTACTTGCCAGGAGGCAACCGGCTTTGGTCTTTACCCATATTGCAATTGAATTGTTTCCCTGGAGATTTTTTACATATGCTGTTTCGATATGCGCTCCGTCATTGAGTGCCACCGCCTTACTGTCCCCAAAGCCGACTCCCTTGGTCCATGCATGCTTTGGATCGGCATTAATGAGCTGCGCTTTCCTGAGCGGGGATTTCAGGTCAACTGCGGTTGTCCCGGTTCCCTCATCAAATTTCCAGAAGGCCAGCAGCCGGTTGTGCTGCTGTGTTATTTCTTGTGTTGGCGCACCGAAGCTGAGCCTTAGTTTAGCGCCTTTCTCTGCCATATAGTTTCCATGCACTGTGATGACTGCCGGATCCTTGCCGGCATTTTGTGGCGGTGATGAAACAGTGGCCTCGACGGCGACACTGTGCCCTTCTATTTCCAGGGTTACAAGTCTTGTTGCGATCAGGTTGTTTGATTTACCAGAACCTCCGAAGGCAGCAAGTTGCGTGGTATTGTTGCCGATTTCCCGAATGATGGCTGAGTGGGAATTGACTGCCCATCCGGTGCTGTTGAGCCTGGCGCGCTTGTTGTTACTGCCCCAAAAGATCCTGTCAATACCCTGGTCTGTTTGGGCAACCGCCATTTGGTGATTGATTCCTGATGCCAGGGTTAGCCCGGGTTTTCCGGATACTCCATTAACCTTTAACCCGGGGGCTGTCGCGATTATGGCGATGTTTCCGGGAACAGTATTTTCGTCCTGTTTAAGGACAAGTTGTTGCAGGGATTTGTCTTTTGGCTTGAGAGTTTTTCCCTCCGGGTGTGTCAGGAAAATAGCAAGCGGATTTTCTGCGCCTTTCCAGTTCCAGTGAATACCGGTTGTTGCGCTGTTGTCGAGGATGACGATATACCTGTCTTTGATGAGCAGTGCCTCGCGCGAGTGATGGAATGACTCTGCCGGGTTCCCGGGTCGGGAAAACAGGACTTTACCCAAGCTCAGGGAACCGAGATTTCCTGCAGGTTTGCTGAAGTCCAGGTTGAAGGTGCCTCCCTGCGGGGCTGTATTCGGGGAGGGGGGGACCGGCTGCGTGCTGACGGCACACTCGCCAGTAATGACGGCTGCCATGGCAAGGGCAATAGTTGCAGTTTTTTTCATCGAGATTTAAACATTAGAGCTGGGAATAATAAGGTAATAAGAGGAAGATTTGAACCGGTTTTTTCAGTTATGAAACATTTATGGGTTCATGAGGCATTACAGTTATCCAATGCGATGCATCGATTTTAATGCGATTTTTTCTTTGGAATGGGCGGCAGCCGCCGCTAACCAGTGTTGTCCGGTGTGGAATATCAGGGGATTCTTCCGGATTGCTTGCACATGCTTTGCCAGCAGGTTATTTTAGATCATGTTAAATGTCGAGGGAGGGCACTTCAGTCACTGTGACGGTGTATCACGGCGAAGTTTTCTCAGGATCGGAGCCCTTGGAATTGGTGGAGTAAGCCTCGCCGATGTGCTCCGGGCCGAATCCAATGCCGGCCTGGGATCCTCCCGCAGGGCGATTATCCACATCCATCTCGATGGCGGTCCGCCGCAGATGGACATGATTGATCCCAAGCCTGATTCCCCGGCCGAGTACCGTGGTGATATCAAGTCAATCAGGACGACAATCCCTGGGTTGCATCTTTCCGAGCTCATGCCCAAGGTGGCGCGGGCTGCCCATCGGTTTGCATTCTTGCGCTCATTAGTTGGTGCGGATGGGCAGCATAATGCATTCCAGTGTCAGTCGGGATTCAAGGGTTCGGATCCGGCGCCGGCGGGCGGATGGCCGGCGATAGGATGCGTGGTCAGTAAACTGCTGGAGAATAAAAGCAGCGGATCCGCACCGGCTTTCATTGATCTGATGCAGGGCAGGGGGCTGGTCAGGAACAGTGCCCGTCCGGGTTTCCTGGGCCCTTCCTCCGGCCCATTCCGCCCTGATATTTCATCGATGTTCAAACGCGAACTTGAAGACGGGATGAAGGGTGAGCTCTCGAGGTTGCGTGCCGGGCATACCACCAGTCTGCGCATGAATGATGGGCTTACAGTGGGCAGGCTGGATGACCGACTGGGACTCCTTAAGGGGCTTGACCTTACACGTCGTGCAACAGATGCAGCGGGGATGATGGGAGCTTTTGATTCCTTTACGGCCCAGGCATACGGGATATTGACTTCGGGGGCAATTGCAGAGGCGATGGATCTTTCCAGAGAGGATCCCAAGACAGTGGCGCGCTATATTCCACCAATGCAGGAGTCGAAGCTCGCCCACTTTACAAGTGAAGGGCCGCAGGCGGCCAAGAAACTGCTGCTTGCCCGGCGTCTTGTTGAGGCAGGTGCGCGTGTTGTGAATGTTTCAATCAGTGATTTTGACACCCACTCGAAAAATTTCAGCAGGATGAAGCAGCTTGTGCCGATTTTTGACCATGCGATTGAGGCACTGGTTGAGGATCTTTCTGAAAGAGGGATGCTTGAGGAGGTTACGGTCCTCGCCTGGGGGGAGTTTGGCAGGACCCCGAAAGTCAACACCAATGCCGGGCGTGATCACTGGCCGAAGGTTGCGATGGGCATGATGGCGGGAGGGGGACTGAATGTGGGGCAGGTGATCGGGGCAACGGACCGCTATGCCGCACAGGCAATTGAGCGACCGGTTCACTATCAGGATGTGATTGCCACCTTATATCATGGTCTGGGCATTGATCCTCAGACCACCACCGTCTCTGACAGTAACGGTCGGCCCCATTACCTGCTCAAGCATGGCAGAGCGATCCGGGAATTGACCGGTTAATCGGCGCAACTTGGTAACTGAAACATTCCGGGCCGCTGCCTGCAGGAATTTTTCTTGAGGCTTCTTCATTGACGGTGAACGCATTGGACTTAGCCACGTCATTCCCTTAAAATTTTTATAGTGATATTGGAATTCTGAATGTAATAACCGGGGCACATGGTTTCCGCTTCCGATCCTGATGACAGCAAACACACACGACGAACAAGGCGCACTGCCCAGGAGTTGGGTCAATGCCGCAACTGTGGCTCAACCTTACTCAAGGGCAACAGTCGCTGTTCAAATTGCGGCAAGATTCTGGTTATCTGGTGGAAATGGACGGTGGGTGTTTTGCTGTGGGTTTTGCTGGTTGCAGCTGTATGGTTCTTCGTGTTAGAACCCTAGGATCCGCCGCGGGCGGCATTCGCTGCGTCAGTGTCCGGATTTGTTGTTTACTTTTCCATCTTCAATAAGCAGCGTTAGCCCCTTGCCATAGCGCCACCGTGTGAGCGTGAAAAGCAGGGTGGCTCCAACTGCGAAATAGCCGGGCCACCAGGTGAGTGTATCGGCAAACGCTGCCAGTTCCGGGTTGGGCATTGACGCAAATTTTTCGCTCCACAGTAACTGGGAGGTGACTACTCCGAACATCTGGGTAAGCAAGCCAAAGGCCAGGTTCATGCTTGCCCCCTTGAAACTGAGCACGGTGGCCCTTTGCTCCGATGGGGTTACCTGGTTGAGGTAATAGGAGAGAAAATACTGCAGGAAGCGCATTGCGGTGAGCATCGGCAGTAACAACACAACACCCCAGAGCGGCACAGGATTGGCGAGCGCCACGCAACCGGCGAAGGTGAGGACTGTGACCAGTGTGAAGTTTACTGACGCACTGCAGCCTTTAGCCATGCGTTCACACAGCAGAGCGACGCCGATCCCGACAACAGAGGCCACCGCTCCCACGAATCCCCAGGTCCATTCCGGCAGTTGTATGAGCTTGTAGACGTTGGAGGACACTGTATAAAATACGCGTATGATACTGTCGTAGAACAGGCCGATTAACATGAGAACGGTTGCTGCCGGCGATTTAAGTATCCAGCGCCCGGCCCGGAGTGTTCCGGAAAAACTTTTCCGGATTGCATCGAAGCCGGCACTGCTCTGTTCTGTTTGTTTTTCCTCGAATCGAATGGCGATGAAGAATGTGGCCAATGCAGTTACAAGGTTAAGGTAGAGTGGAAACTTCAGGGTGTGCGCTTTTGTCATTCCCGGATCGAGGCCGAGGCTATGCAACACGGAATTAACGAAGTCCGGAGAGTAAACAAGGGCACCGGTTATGGAGGTGACGACAAAGCCGATTGAAATCCCGATCATGGTTCTCTTCATGGTCCTGCCCCACAGATCTTGACGGGTGGTTTCCGGTATACTGTCATAAGCCATTGCTTCATCCGCGCCGCTTGCCGCCGCTTCGGCGGTTCCGCTGAGAACGCGGTTGATCACAAACATCCAGAAGACGGAAGTGGCGCCTGCCGGGGTCAGGATGAGGATCAGGATCTCGGTGATCATCAGTATTGAGGATGCCACAACGAGCTTTTTTCTCCCCAGGTGATCGGCAAGTGCGCCTGAGGGGACTTCCAGCAAGACGATGGTAACTGCCCAGATCAGGTTCAATGTCGCGAATTGTGCGATGCTTAACCCGAACTCGAGAAACATTACCAGATAGACCGGGTAATAGAAGCGACAGTTAAAAAACACCCGGAAGAGGCTGAACAGGCGGGCGTTTCGTGGCAGATCGGTCATTACTGGGAATGAGAAATCTCCTTTGGCTTGTTGAGATCAATACTTTTTTTTTAAAAAAAAAGATCACGAGGATTTGCATTTGTTCATTTGAACATGTATATGTGTTCGTATGAACAAATTTTATCGTGAATGTCTGCTGTCCCGGGTGACTGCCGCCTGTTGTTGTTGTTTGGAATTGATCGATTTTTGCCGTCACCGGGTATTTTTGAGAAAAGATTCGTGCCCGGCAGTGAGGGCAGTGCAGCAGGAGTTTCGGTTTTAGGCGAAATTTCAGGATTTTAGAGGGACTGTTTTTTCGGTCACAACCAATTTATTGTAAGATATATAAGTCTATTTATGCAGGTCGGAATGAGTACTTAGAGTAGTTGCATTTTGATGAACTTTGGGCGTTACATTGCGGTTCCCGATTGCTTAAGCTTTTGGGTATCTTCAACTCAATGCCCCGATCCCTTCTCTTATCGATCTATTTGCGATGCTGCGCTGGGTTCCCGAAGTGCTCATCGCGGGGATTAATAATGTTGTCTGCAGGCATTGCGGGGACGCTTTTATTCAGTCTGGGTACCACCTTTGCTGAACCCGGCGGCATACCCGCGGTGGAGGGCGAGGTCGTGCGGCGGCAAAAGCAAATCTTTGATGCCGAGAAATTCCTGGCAACGGGAAAAACCCTGGTAGCAGAAGGGAAATTCAAGGAGGCGATTGCGCAGTTTGCGCAAGCCTATAACGGGATGAACCCGTCACCGATTGCAGAGGAGTTTCGCAACAAGGCGCGTCAGCGTTACGCGGCTGCTTCTGTCCTTTATGCCCTTAGGTTGATTGAAACTGCTGAGTTTGCCGAGGCGGAAGAGGTTGTTGACAGGGTGCTTGATCCCACAGTGGATCCATCTTACCAGCCTGCCCTGAGGCTTAAGCAACGTCTGCAGGATCCTGAATGGAATAACAAGGCCCGTACTCCGGAGCATCTTGCCGATGTCAAGGAGGTAGAGCGTCTGCTGAAACTGGGTAGCGGGTCAATGGCCTTGGGTGATTTCGACAAGGCACTCGATTACTATGCGAGTGTCCTGCGTATTGATCGCTTCAACCGTGCAGCCAGGCGTGGCATGGAGAGTGCCGAGAAACAGATTGTTGCCCACCACCGCTCGTCCAGGGACCATGCCCGGGGCAAGATGATCCGTGAGGTCGCTGCCGCATGGGAAACTGAAGTTGAGATTTCCGGTATCTTTGGCCTGCCGGGAGGTGATGATTCCGGGGGCAATTCCGGGGAGAAGTCAGTAGAGGATAAACTCCAGTCGATTTTCATCGACGTGATTAACTTTGATGATGCCACCCTTGAGGAGGTCATCGAATACCTGACGATTAAGTCCAAGCAACTGGATGAGAGCAGAGTGGGACTAAATTTTGTATTGCAGCTCGATCCCGCCGACCAGCTGGCACGCAATGCGAATGTGAACCTGAAGTTGAGGAATGTACCGGTTGGTGAGATACTAAGGCACATCACTCGCGATACCGGGACCCGTTTTTATGCTGATGCCTTCGCGGTAAGGATTGTCTCAAGCAATGCCGCCACGCAAAAGCTGGCTACCAAGACCTTCAGGGTACCGCCTGATTTTCTGACTACCGCGCCGATTGCAGAGGGTGCTGTTGAAGATCCCTTTGCCGCGACAGCGCAGGCAGGCAATAGCGGGCTCAGCCTTAAGCGTCTTGGTGCCAAGGAGTTTTTGATGAAGCAGGGGGTTACCTTTCCGGAAGGAGCCAGTGCCATCTTTATACCGGGATCCAGTTCCCTGGTCATTCGTAATACGCCGAGTAATATCGAACTGATAGAGAGCTTTATTGACAGTTCATTCAATGAAGTCCCCAAGCAGGTTGAGGTGCACGTCTCCATGATAGACATCAGTCAGTCAGAGCTGAACGAGCTCGGGTTAGACTGGTTGCTGGGACAATTCAATGTTACCGGGTCGGACAGAGTTTTTGCTGGTGGAGGAACGCAGGGGAATGCTGCCACCAGTGGTTCTGAAGCCCAGGCCGGTGCTGAATTTCCCTTTATTCCCCCCGGGGCAAACAGTCCTCTTGCTTCTTTTCCGGTCACTTCGGGATTGCGTACGGGGAAGCAGTGGAATGAGGGGGATGCCATCAACAACATCCTGCTTTCCGGCGGTGATACCGTTTTCCGGACTTCAACCACATTGAAGGCACCGGGGGTTTTTGGCGTTGGAGGGGTACTGACCGATCCGCAGTTTCAGACAGTCCTCCGTGCGTTGTCGCAGGCCAAGGGCGCTGACTTGATCACTCGGCCCAGTATTGTCACCCGATCAGGACAGCGGGCGACAGTCGACATTATTCGTGAGTTCCCTTACCCCACGGAATACGATCCGCCGGAGATTCCACAAAATTTCAACGGTGGCAACAACTTTGGCGGTGGTGGCGGTGGTGGACAGGCTCCGGCGAGTTTTCCGGTTACCCCTGCACATCCAACCGCCTTTGAAGTTCGTAATCTGGGTACTCATCTGGAGGTGGAGCCTGTCGTGGGCGAAGATAATTTCACCGTGGAACTCAACCTCGCACCTGAGTTTGTGCAGTTTGAAGGATTCATCAACTACGGTTCACCAATCGCAACGAGCGGAACCGACCTTCTGGGGAACGTGGAATCGGTTGAACTAACTGATAACCGTATCCTGCAACCGGTGTTCAAGACACTGCGGGCCAATACCAGTGTGGTTGTTTGGGATGATGCAACCGTCGTAATCGGAGGCCTTATTGAAGATCGGACTACCGTTGTTGCCGACAAAGTTCCGATATTTGGTGACACTCCGCTGCTCGGCCGTTTTTTCCGCTCCAAAGGAGTTGCACGCACTTTGCGTGCGGTGATGTTTTTCGTGAAAGTCAATGTCATTGATCCCTCGGGGCAACGGATCAATGTCCGTTCCTGATCCCCCGTTGACAGGGGTGTTGAGGGATTGTGTACGGTTTGTTTCTGCCATAAAGTGACACAGACATTATCATGATCGCCCGGCGTGTGTTCCTGATCTTGTAACGTGACGTAACAGCAATTACAAAAATGAACCCGACTGAACGTCAACCCGAGAAGAGCAATTATTCCCACAAAGAAATACTGAAGAAGTTGCGTTCCGGTAAGAAGGGAAATTCCGGGACCCAGCCGGTAAGGATTAAGGTAATTAAGGACGAGAAGGGACAGGATGTTGTCACGGAAGTCAGACGGCGGCGCAAACGAAGAACCCGACAGCCGAAGAAGATCAGGGAACGCCGCATTAAGCTGCTCAAGAGGACGTTATTAATTTCAAGCATCACGGGTTTATTGTTGTTGGTGGTTGTTTATATGCTGATTCTTTCGAGAATCAGGGGACAGAGGTTTCGTTCAGCTGTTGGGGAGCGGGTCAGCGAGCTTCTTGAAGTGGGAGTTGGTTTCGGATCTTTCCAGTTAAATGGGCTCAACCTGGATAATAGCAAGGCTGTAATAAAGGATGTGCCAGGCAGTCTTTTTCAGGGTGCTGAAATGACTTCATTAAAGGCCAGAGTCAAGCCGTGGACAGTGTTTTCAAGAGACTGGCATCTTGGGCCTGTCCATGTGGACGAAGGTCATTTCCGCTTTGGCGTATCCGAACCCGTCGGGAAGGCTGCGGTCGCCGGAGAGCAGAGGACCCCGGAGCGGCGAATGATGACTGCAGCCGGATTTGGTCTTGACAGTAATCCGGGAATGATCACTTACAGCGGTATCCGGATTGGCGATTGCAATCTCTACTGGCAGCAAGAAGGGCTGGAGACTGAGCCCTTCATTGGCGGATCGGTTGCCAACATCGGTGAAATTATCGGCGGTTCCTTTATGCTGAGATTCAGGGGCGGGCAATTTGAGGTTCCTGACTGGCCCGCTTTTGAAATAGAGAATCTGGAGGGAGAGGTTAGCAATGGAACCTACACAATCAGGAAATCAACCCTTGCCCACGCGGGGAAAGGTTCCGTGGCACTCAGTGGTTTTGTAAATGCCGGGGGGAAGGGTGACTTTCACCTTGTCGCGCCATTTTCCGACCTTCCTTTGAGTGACAATGTGCATCCGTTCTGGTCGGATAAATTGAGGGGTGAGATTGACGGGCAGGTTGAAATCACCGGGGTGCTCGGCAAAACAGGGTCGTTACTGGCGGAGGGTGCCTTCTCAAGCCACAATATGGTGTTTAGTAATAACTCGATTTCCCAGCGTCTGGCGATAGGTCTAGGGGAAGCACTGTTGGCCCGCATTGAATTCCATTCAATTGAGGGGCGCTTGAGGCGGACGGCGGATGTGTTTGAAATTTATGACATCAACGCCAGGCACCCTGCACTGTTACGCTTGAGAGGGAGTATAACCGTTCATGCAGACGGTAGGCTGGGAGGACGGTTGGAGGTGGGGGTTCCGGGTATATTCCTGCGTGAGATGGAACTCGATAAATCATCGATATTCGGTGAGGAAGTGCAGGGATTTGTCTGGGCCACGGTTGCCCTGGGCGGATTCATCGATGCTCCTGAAGAGGATCTTACTCCACGTCTTGAAAAAATCCGGGCGGGAATACTTAAAGGCAATCGCAAGCTTCTCCCCAAAGCTGAGATTCCGGGATCTTCCAGAAAGTAACCTGCCTCATGCAGTGATCAATTTAACAGATGAAATTGTCCGTGGAAAACCGGTGGTCATTCACACTTTGCCAGATCAGCTGCAGTTTATGGTAACCCGAAGTGGAGAATCAAATGCATTTTTGCTGGCCGGTAACCAATGTGTAATGTTGCTTGCGTAATACTGCCGTTTCCTTTTATAAATATGAGATTACTGATTGGTTTAACCTGTTTTTCCATTGCGGCTTTCCTGGGGCTTGCAACTGTTTGCGCGCAGCAGGAGGAGCCCTCCGGGCGTCCGCAGAGGCTTCATCCTGCTGTCGGAGCGATTGACCTCAATGGTGACGGGGTGATCTCTGAAGCCGAGCTTAAAAAAGCATCCCAATCCCTGCTTGGGCTGGATATTAATAAAGATGGCGCATTGTCCCATGATGAACTGACTCCTGCCGGGTTTCGTCGTGGTGGCGGACCGGGAGCCGGTAGAGGTGGACCGGGAGCCGGTAGAGGTGGACCGGGAGCCGGTAGAGGTGGACCGGGAGCCGGTAGAGGTGGACCGGGAGCCGGAAGAGGTGGCGGCGGTCCGCGTCCCAATGATCTCGGCGCATCCAGCCTTGATCTCGGAGAGGCGGGAATTGCCTGGTATCCCCGTCTGGAGGATGGTATGGCAGAGGCAAAGCGAACAAACCGCCCCATATTGTTCATGGCTGCAGCATCGCAGTGCGGTGGAGTGCCGGGTGTGTTCTGACCCAGTTACACTGCCACGCGGAACAGTTTGTTCAGCGATCCAAAAGTCATTGCGGCAACCCGGAAATTTGTGTGCATCCGGATTGATTCTTATGAGAGTGAGGAAAACCAGAAAATCGTGCGCAGTCACCTTGGTGGACGGTTTGAGAACACTGCTTTTTGCATACTTGCCCCTGATGGTGAGAAACGATTGACCAGAAGCGGTCGCGGTCCACATCATGTGTCGCGTAATTTCGATGATTTCACCGCCCTTGCCGAGGATTATGCTCCAAAGGGGGAGGTTATCGATTCCAGAGTCCCTGATTTCAACAGCTTTTCCCTGGCCCTTAATGTGTCATCGGCTGATCAGCAGGTATTGGTGGTGCTTGCCGGGCCTGAAGGGGCTATCAAATCAGCTGGCAGAGAATTGCGTGCCATTGCATGGGGTGAAGGGATGATGGGACGTTTTCAATATGACTTTGAAACTGATTTAAAGAACTTGGAAGAACCTCTTTCCCTGAAGCAGGCCAGGCCGGGAATTTATATCATCAAGCCGGACACCTTCGGGCTTGATGGTGAGGTGATGGAATTGCTGCCACTTAAGGCAAAATTGCCTGCCATCAGGGCAGCAATGATTCGCGGTAATAAGCAGTTTGCAGAGACAACCACAAAGAAAGTCTACAGCACGCATGTTGCCGATGGCCGGCGCGAAGGCAAGAGTATCGAGATGGCCATGCCCTTTGGTGAGGATCGGGATGGCGACGGTAAGATTGACCACCGCGGTGGAGCCGGACGGCAGCGTTGATTATCCCCCGGAGAGCATGGGTGCTTTTGGCTTCTTAAGCTGTTCCAAAGGGGTTAGCCTCCGCTATTATTAAAGCCTTTGGACAATCCCTTAAGTGGATGCTCCGGCGTAAAGATGCTTCGTTGTTCATTCATATATCAGGCTCTTCCAATCCTGGTTTTTTCCGGCTGCATTGGATTGACTGCAAATATTCTCGGGAATGAATACGAGATTAATGTGGTACGCCTTGAGCAACCGCCAATCATCGACGGGGATCTTGGTGATGAGATATGGAAATCTGCGGTCGTTGTCACCGGGTTTGGTCAGGTCGAGCCCATAAGCGGGGCTGCGCCAAGTGAGCGGACTGAAATGCGGGTCTTCTCAACTTCCCGTGCCCTTTATTTGGGGGTTCGGTGTTTTGACTCAGACCCGGGAGGGATCCTGGCCAAGGAGAGGAGAAGGGATTCCCCCGGGCGGGGCGATGATCGTGTCAGGCTTGTTCTTGATACTTTCGGGCGGGCAAAAAACGGGTATTACTTTGGTGTTGCCGGCGGCGGAGGCAAGGCCGACGGCGTGGTCCGCAGCGGCGGGCGGCCTGACCTGACCTGGGACACGATATGGGCATGTGAAACCTCTGTGGATCAAGAGGGCTGGAGTGCTGAGTTTGAAATCCCCTTTCGCAGCCTTGCATTCGATGTCAATCGCACAAGCTGGGGCTTCAACGTGGAGCGTGAGATTCGCCGCCGGCATGAGAAACTGCGCTGGGCTTCACCGACCCGGTTGCGCTCAATGTGGAGTTTGCAGGGGCTTGGCAAATTAACCGGGCTTAAAGACCTGGACACGGGCATTGGAATCGATGTGCGCCCCACGCTCCTGGCACGATACCGTTCGGAGCGCGGTAAAGGTTCGGATTTTGGCCTGGAGCCCTCCCTTGACGGGTTTTACAGATTGACCCCGTCACTGACGGCGACGTGGACATGGAAAACAGACTTTGCTGAGACAGACGTGGATGATCGTCAGGTAAACATGACGAGATTCCCGCTGTTCTTTCCCGAGAAGCGTTCTTTTTTCCTTGAGGACGCAAAGAATTTCCGGTTTGGGGGCATTCACCGCAGCCCTCTTCCATTTCATTCAAGGACAATCGGGCTTGCTTCCGACGGCAGTCGTGTGCCGATTCAACTTGGGGGGAAGCTCACGGGAAAGAGCGGAAAGTGGAACCTTGGTTTCCTCGGGGTTAAGCTTGATGAGACAGAGGATCTCAAGGGTGATGAGGTCTATGTCGGCAGGGTCTCCTATGATGTGCTGGAGGAGTCCTCGGTTGGCGGTATTTTCACGCTGGGAGATCCGCGCTCCAACAGTGATGCTGAAACCTACGGGCTTGACTTTGAGTTAAAGAACAGCTCACTGGGAGAGTTGAAGGAAGGGATTATTCGCGGCTGGGCGATGGCGACTGAAGGGGAGCAGGATGGTTACGGGTGGGGACTCTCGGCGGTTTACCCGAACAATCCGCTTTATGCCAGGGCCAGTCTGCAGAGGGTTGGAGAAAACCTTGATCCTGCTGTCGGGTTTATACGCCGTCCGGGGATTTATGAGTTTTTCGGGTTGATCAGCTATGAACTCTACCCTGAGGGAAAGATCCTCAACGAGGTGGACCTGGAACTTAATACACAGGTGGACATGGACATGGACCGGAATGCGCTCTCTGAGGACATTGAATTCAGCACCGAGTTCGAGTTTGAAAGCGGTGATCGTGCAGAGTTTGCCCTAAGCAGGCAGCGTGAACTCTTTGACAAGGACTTTGAGATCTTCGACGACATTTTTGTCCCTGCCGGAAACTACAATTACTGGCGGGGACGGGCGGCAATGACCACCGCGCCTTCGAGGGGATGGTATGTTTCAGCTGGCACCAACCTCGGAGGCTACCCGAACGGGGAAAGATTCGGGCTCGCGGGCAAGCTTGGCTGGCAGCCCACTCCTTCCTTTTCGGCGGGCTTCGGTGCTGGCGTGGACTGGTTTGACCTTGAGGGGGGAGATTTTGAGACCCTGATCCTGAATGGTTCGGTGCGCTTGGCGCCCACGAAAAAGGTTTTTGTCTCGAGCCGGGTACAGTTTGACACGGTGTCCGGGCAACTCGGCCTGAACTCGAGGCTGCGCTGGATGGTGACCCCTGCCAGTGACATTTACCTTGTCTTCAACCAGGGCTTCCGCCGTTTTGACGATCGCTTTGACCGGACCAGCACTGAGGCGGTGGCCAAGGTGGGTTGGACTTTCCGGTTCTGATCTCCTAGGCTTTGCCTTTCACTGTATTTGTCCGGGTAAAAAGCTCACATGGAATTGCAAGAGGCAAAGATTCCCACCATGTATTTCATCGGGGTAACGACCGGTGAGTCATCGAGCATACGGGTTTTCCCGCGCTGGTCGGAGTTGCTCGGGCTTGGTGAATGCCGCCTGGTGGGGCTCGATTTCAGCCTGCATGATGATCCGCAGCGTTACCGGGAGGCGGTAGCGTTCATCAAGTCGGACCCGCTTTCTTTTGGTGCACTGGTGACCAGCCACAAGATGGATTTACTGGCGGCGTGTGCTGATCTTTTTGATGAACTTGATCCGCTGGCCGGGGAGATGGGTGAGGTGAGCAGCATCTACAAGCGTGATGGAAAACTCTGCGGACGTACTGTGGATCCGGTGACTGGGGGCCTGGCTTTGGAACTTTTCCTGCCGGACAAGCATTTTAGAGAAACCGGGGCTCAGGTATTAATCCTCGGAGCCGGGGGTTCTGCCTTGGCACTGCTCTGGCACTTGCTTCGCGGAAAGGCAGAGGTTGGGGTTCCCAAGAAAATCCACGTGGCAAACCGCAGCCAGCCGAGGCTTGATCACCTGATGGAGTTGGCAGGTAAGTGGGGAGGAGAACGAATCGTGACGACCCATCTCACGCCCGGGACGGAGATGGCTGATGAAATCTTGGCGTATTTGCCTGCAGGTTCACTGGTTGTCAACGCCACCGGGCTGGGCAAGGACATCCCGGGTTCTCCGCTTACTGATGCGGCGGTTTTTCCGCGGGACGGCCTGGTGTGGGAGTTCAATTACCGCGGTGAGCTGCTCTTCCTGGAGCAGGCAAACCGGCAGAAGATTGGACGGCATCTCCTGATCGAGGACGGCTGGCGTTACTTTGTCATCGGCTGGTCACAGGTCATTGGTGACGTGTTCGATGTCGCGATGCCAACGCAGGGAAGGCTCTTTGATGAGCTTTCCCGTGTGGCAGGGGAGGCGCGCTGAAAAAACAGAGGAGAAAAAGAAAAGCGGGGCGCCCTGCTGAGAGGACGTCCCGCTTGGTTAAATAGTTTAATTTTAAATAGACTCAGGCCTGAGGTTCGCCGTCATCAGGAGCGCCACCGTCATCAGGGGCACCGCCGTCGATGGTGACTCTCTTGTAGCCGCCGATGGACTTGAAGTAGAATAGCAGTCCCAAATAGATAAGCGCCATGGCAAGCGGAATGAAGGAGTCAGCCTTCAAGGTTTTTCGGTCGCCCGCAATACTGGCGGCGTGGACTGCCTGCTCATCCGGGCTGAGTTTCGCGATCCCTGCCGTTGGATCAGTATTGCCGGCCTCTTTCAATTCTTTGCGGGCGGCTTTCAGGTTATCCTGCATGGCACCGAGCTTTTCGCCGTCAATTCCACTGGCCTCAGCGAAGATGAGGAACGGCGTGGGCTTCTCAGCCTTATACTCCTCATAGACCGAGGCGTTGGCTGTTTCCAGGGCCTCGCCCGCAAAGCGGTCCTTGGCGTAGCCAAGACCCGGCGAGCCGATGAGCCCCGCGGACATCATGCCGATGCCCCCCATGATTGAAATGGCAACAGCACCGGTGCGCGGGAACCGGTCGGAAGCGACAGCCAGCATGGTGGGCCAGAAGAAGGTCTTGCCGACCGCGTAGATGCCCATAGCCCCGAGAGCGACGACAAAGGTTGTCATCGTGCTCGATAGCTGCAGGCCGATACATGCCAATATCGAGCAGATAAAGAGCAGCATCACGGGTGACATCTTGAAGGTGCTCTCAAGCCAGTTCGCCGCAAAGCGCAGGCCGAACATGATTGCCGAGGTCCAGATGAACAGCCACTTGCCCTGCTCAGAGGTGAACAGGTTGCCGGTGATATTTTGCGCCCAGCCATCAGTTCCCAGCTCAACTGCCCCTACCATGGCGTGTACCACGAAAAGGATGAACAGCAAGAACGAGCCGATCGAGAACCCGGTAATCAAAGCGATCGTGATCAACAACACGCCGCCGATCAGGTATCCGATCGCTGGTGTGAAAAGCCCTCCAAAGAAGAGGGCAAGCAGGTAGCAGATGACGAGACCGCCGAGGATTCCCACGTCCTTGAACATGTCACCCAACTTGAGGCCCTTTGCCGAGGCCTCAGACCTGGGCATGGTCTGCTTGAAGAACATTGCGCCGTAGATGAGGGTCGGGACCAGGTAGAATGCCAACTGGGCCTTCCAGCTCCATTCCAGCTTGTCATCAAGAATCCAACCCAGCACACTCCCGAGGACTAGGCCGGCAGGCCAGGAGGCGTGCAGGATGTTCAGGTAGTGGGTGCGCTTCTCAGGGAAGAGGGTCGCTACCAGCGGGTTCGCCACCGCTTCCAGGGTTCCGTTTGCGTAGGCGAAGATGAACATTCCCCAGAACAGCAGATTGTAGGCGTTCTCAGGGGTGGATGCCCCGAAGGTGACGAAGGCCGATACGATGTGCGCCAGGAAAGCGACGGCGACGAGCTTACCGTAACCGATCTTGTCAACGATGACGCCGCCGATGACGATGCCGAAGCAAAACCCGGTGAACCCGGCACCGCCTATGGCACCGAGCTGGCCTGCGGTGAATCCAAATTCACCGCCCCAGTTATCAAAGATTCCTCCGCGGATAGCGAAGCCGACCCCGGCGGCCAGGATTGCCATGAATCCTGCCCAGAGAAGGCGTTTAGCGTTGGTTTGTGAGATATCATTCATTTTATTGCCCTTACTTAGTGAGTAGTGATTAAGTTATAGCGCGACCTGAAGAAAAATGACCCCGCCGCAAGAATATGCGTGTAAGCAAATTAATGGTTAATATAACTTAAATGCTTATGGAATTAAAGTGTTTCAATGTAAAAAACGCAAAAAATTCCGCTAAACCCGGATTTCCCCCATATTCTATAAGGGCTTACAGCCTTGAATAGGTTGCGCTTGAGCCAACATGAATATTTTCCAGAAAACCGCCCTGGCGGCCCTGTTGGCAACGATTTTGCTGATATTTGTCGGCGCGATCGTGCGGGTGAGCGGTTCAGGGCTGGGGTGCCCGGACTGGCCAAGGTGCTGGGGAGCGCTGTGGCCGCCCTCGAGCATTGAGGACGTTGATTTCGAGAAGATTGACCTTGAGAAGTTTCGCCGCAGGGATGCGGACATCACCATCGAGAAGTTGAAGGCGGAATTCAACCCGGTGCATGTCTGGGTTGAGTATATCAACCGCCTCACCAGTTTCCCGGTGGGATTGTTCTCCTTGGCAACCTTGATCCTTGGATTTGGTTTTCGCAAGCGCCGCCCTTCCGTGTTCCTCGGCTCACTGCTGGCATTCCTGCTCGTTGGAACCAATGCTGCCCTCGGCGCGATGGTGGTGCGCTCCGGTTTGCAGCCGGGAGTAATCACCCTGCACATGGCGCTGGCCATTGCCCTTTTGTGTGTCCTGGTTTTTGTGATCCATCGAGGAGGTGAGGTGCGGCCACAGGTCTGCTTGCCGGGCGGGCGGGGGATCTGGTGGGTTGTCCTTATCTTGTTTGCCGTGAGTGTCGGCGAGGGAGTAATGGGATCACAGGTCAGGGAACTTACCGACCGGCTTGCACTTGAGTATAAGGACCTCCCGCGTGAGCAGTGGCACGAAACCCTGGAGCGCGCGCCGGTTTACCTGGTTCACCGCAGTTTCTCGTGGATCATCCTCGCAGTTGCGATCTTTTTTTCCTGGTACTCACGCGGCATCAGCGGGCAAATGGCCGCTGCCTGCCGCCGGGCAATTTTTGCCATCGTCCTGGCACAGATGGGGCTGGGGATGCTGATGTCCCATGTCAGTGTCCATTCCGTCGTGCAGGTGCTGCACATCGGGCTCTCGGCTCTGCTGATTATCGCGCTGTTCTGGATACTGCTGGGATCGCAGAAGGGCGCGGGGGGAGACCCGGCATCAACATGACTTGGTGAGCCTTTACTTGGTGCCCGGAAGATAGCGGTAATAAACCTCAAGCATCAGTGTGCACAGGCAGGTGCTGTAGAGCTGGGCATCTGCGCCGGTGCTGTTGGCATGGCCTCCTCCAGCGGGCCAGCTGCCATCCTGTTGCTGGGCCTTTGCCACCACCATCTGGTAGGAATCATTGTAATCACGCCAGTGCTTGCCCTGTTTCTGGAAGGCTGCCTGTGAGTGGTAATACCAGGAATACAGGTTGGCTCCAGCATACCCTCCCGGTTTCCTTGAGATAATGAGGTCAAGCGCCTTGTCCTCAAGCTTGGACGGGCTGCCGAGCATCCGGGCACAGACAGTGCCGACGCCGGTAAGGGAGAGTTTCCCCTTTTGCCCGTCGTTGACGCGGTAGCGGTAGAAACCGTCGGTTCCGTTGGGATCCTCGGCGGCCTCGAGGTAGCGAACAGCTTTTTTCTTGGCGGTTGTCAGCCCGGAGAACTTCAGCCCGGTGAATTCCGCGGCCTTGAGAGCCTGGATCTGCCAGCCCGCGACAGAAAGGTCCCCGGTGCCGCCTGCACCGTAGGAGTAGAGCCATCCACCGCCGTTGGTCTGGCCCTCGATGATGATAGGGACCGCATTTTTCAATGTCGGGGAGATACGCTTGAAGGGTTTGCGCGCGTTCTTGTTCAATGAATAGGCTTCACCCAGCGCGTAGACGGCGATGCCGTGCTCGTAGGACATGGTGCGGTCGTTGGAGCTCATCATGTAGCCCTTGTTTCGCTCGGCAACGTTGATCAGGAACTCAATGGCAGCCTTGACATTCTGACCGAATTCCGGGGAGTCGACGGTTTCACAGTGACCGCAGAAGGCAAGCAGGGCAAAGGCGGTCATTGCCACCGGGTATTTCCCGGTCCCGAAGTGCCCGTCCTGCTGTTGCTGCCCCTTGATCCAGCGCAGTGCCTGGAGCACCTGGCGATCCATTGCGGCCTTGCCGCCCGCCTTGCGCATACGGGATATCCGGTCAGCGGAGTTGCACCGGCCCCGCATCACGCTGGGAACCCCCATGCCGCCGCCGAGTCCGTCACCGAAGCCGCCGCCGCCAAAGCCGTTGCCGAACGAGGAGCCCAGGTCCGGTGAGTCTATGTTTGCTATCGATGGCACCGAGACCGGTGATGTTTTATTTGCCGAGATGACATTGCTCGGGCTGGATGAAGGACGAGATGGCTTCTGGCGCACGCTCTGCTGGAATTGTTTCTTCTCAACGACCGCATTTTGTTCGCCCTGGCTTGCGGAGACGATGAGCTCGATGTTTTCCTCGTTGAGGACAACGATTGTCCACCACGCAAGGAGGGCAAAGAGCAGGGCAATAATACCCATTGAGATTCCAAGTGAGATGGCCTTGTTGCGGTTCGCCAGCTTTTGTGACAGCGTCTCCATCGAGCCTTCCTCAATGAGGGCGATTGTTTCCCCGGTGGTGGGAACTTCCCCGTAGCCGGGATCCGTCATGTAACTGCCCTGAGCCGGGTTCTGGTAAGCCAGGTTCTGGTAAGGCACGGGCGATTGTGCATATCCTCCGGCTTGCTGCTGGGGATAGGGGTTATTGGGATCGTTAGGTTGCTGTTGCATGGCCTTAATGATTTTTTTTTGGGGGGGGAGATGCGATAGCAGATCGCTTTGCTGGTTGTCTATGCTGTGTGCTAAAGATAACTGGTAGTGGTCGCTCTGCCAAGTGCCTATTCATACAGGTAGGCTTACTCTTTAGCATATCAGGGATGCGATGGTCAATTTCCAGTGGTTTTCTGCGGTTTCACCTGTTTTTTACAGTAATTATAAAAGTTCTTCAGGCATCCGGAGTGGATCACAGGAGATGAATTTTCCAAGGCATGCTCCGGGTAAGCCGTTGCTCAATTGGGGTTTTGGTTGGTGTTAGCGGACAGTGAGCACACCCTGCATGATGCGCCAGTGGCCGGGGAAGGTGCAAAGGTAGGGATACTTGCCGGGGGAGAGGGCATCGATCTTCAAGACTTCCGTGTTGCCGGGATCGAGCAGTTTGGTGGCCGCAAGCACATCGGGGATCTCGGGCACGTATTGCATCTCAATGGCCTTCGGGTTGAGGATCAGCTTGTCGGCCGCTGCACCGATGCGATCCAGGCTGCCGGCTTTGCCGAGCACGAAGTTGTGCTGCAGCAGGTCGGGGTTGGCGACTACAATGGCAATTGGCTTGCCTGCCGCGGCTTCAAGTGCGGCGGTGTTGAACTTGAGTCCTTCAGCCGCGTCAATCTTGAGGATCTGGTGGGTTTTAGCCAGTTCTTCGGGATCTTCAGTGGCCTTCTTCATGGTCACTGTCGGTCTGCCGATCGCGATCTTGATCCGGTTGCCCAGCTCGGTTGGCCTGATGGCGATATCATTGAGTATGCCGGAGAGCTGGACGGGTGTTGCGTGCGCGGCAAGGTTGGCTGCCACAATCGACTCGGTGTCCTCGCCGATATCAGCGCCCTGGCCGGCGTCGAGTTGGATCAGCTGGAGATCATCGTAGTAACCCCTCCCCTTGGCGGAGCCCCAGCCCCCGAACAGGCAGTTGATGCTGATCGTGCCGCGATTGTCGGTCTTGAACCTCACGCTGACCTTCTTCCAATCGCTGTCGCCCTTCACCGTCGGGGTGCGTGGCTGGCCTGGCAGCGCATGGATGTTGAGCTGGGCGCCGGGACCGGTGGCCCTCTCGGTCTTCAGCCATGCGCTGAGCTGGTAGCTGGTGCGCTTCTTCACTTTAAGGTCGAAGTGCATGGATGTGTTCGCGCCGCCCTCCGACTCGATCATCAGCGCGTAGCCCTTGCCACCGCGTCCCGGCTGCACAACCCGGTGCTTCGCGCTGCCACCGTAGTTGCGTATGCGCCACTGCTTCGGCAAGGTTCCATTCACCGCTTCAAAGCCGGGGTTGAGGATGAGGTTATTCTTCGGGATCTCAACGGGGTTTAGAGCGGCGGTGGCAGCTGCGGCCTTTGACTGGGCGAGCGCGGCTCGCAGGTAGCCGGCGCCGTGTCGCGCAGAGGCCATCTGGAACGCGGTCGGCAACCACCTGTCGCCGGTAATTTTTGGATCCTTGCGCATCGAGTAGAGCACGCGGCCGATTGCTTCATCGGCAGGCATTTCGGAAAGCGCGAGCAAGGCGTCCTTGCGTACCTGGGGATCACTGTCGAGCCTTGCGGTGTTGAGGATAGCAGGAGCGAAAGAGGCATCGCGTGGTGCCACGGCGGCTGCTGCACGACGTGCGCCGGGGGAGAGATGTGCGAGACCTGCCTCGAGGGCAACGGCATCGACTGCCCCGAGCCCGTGCAGCGCCCACAGCGAATGAATCGCTGCGCCGGCGACGCCGACTTCGTCGGGCTTCGACCCCGCGATGATTGCTTTTAATGGCTTGGCGAAGGTCATGGCGTCACCGGTTTCGACGATCAGCCGTTGAGCATGCAGGCGCCAGAGCATATTGTCGCTTTGCAGGGCTTCCAGCAGGCCTCCAGGCTGGCGGCTTGAGAGGTCAAAGATCTGGCTGGCCTTGCCGCCCTTCGCCGAG
The DNA here is from genome assembly GCA_046581505.1 of Verrucomicrobiales bacterium. Taxonomy (GTDB): domain Bacteria; phylum Verrucomicrobiota; class Verrucomicrobiia; order Verrucomicrobiales; family DEV007; genus CACIUL01. Next base: position 26,997 of record JAYGGE010000210.1, read on the forward strand.
ATCCGGTAGACGCGCGTGCGGCTGTAGTCGCGCAGCGGCGACTCGAAGGCGTTGCCGCGTCCGCGCTTGGCATCGAAGCCGCCGCGACCTTTGTTCGGCGTGGGGTTGTGCTGGATGAGGAAGCTGTACCAGTCGCTCATCCAGATCGCGCCGTCGGGGCCGACCTCGGAGTAGATCGGCGAGAACCACTCGTCGGCGGAGGCGACAATATTCCAGCCGTTCTCCGCGATAAAGTGCGAACCCTCGGGCTTAAGGTTGGCGCGGTAGAGCAGGTTGCCGGTTGGCGCGTTGACGAAGGCCGCACGGTTCCACCAGTCTTTCGGGAAACTGCGCGCGGTGTAGAGCTTATGGCCGGCGGCCGCGGTGAATCCGCCGAAGACATCGACCTGGCGCACGTTCGGGGTGATTGGAAAGAACTTCTTGTTGGCGTCGATGCCGGGGAGGCGGCCGGGCTGGTCGAGGCCCTGGAAGCGATCGTAGTGCGTCTTGGCGATCGGCATGTAGACGCTCGATTGGTTGTTCGCGGTCGAGATAAACACGTCGTTGTTCTCGGAGAACCCGAGGCCCCAGGTGTTGTTCGAGGTGCTGCCGAGATACTCCAGTTTAGAGCCGTCAGGCTTAAAGCGGTAAACGCCCTGGCCGAAGCGGATATCCTCACCGCCGACCTTGCCGTTGAAGCCGGCGTAGCCCATGACACCCCAGATCCAGTTATCAAATCCATAGGTGAGGTTTGAGGGCCCGGCGTGGGTATCGCCGGTTGACCAGCCGCTGAACAGGGTCTCACGCAGGTCGGCTTTGTCGTCACCATTGGTGTCCTTAAGGAAAATGAAGTCAGGAGCCATTGAGACGATGATGCCGCCACGGGCAAAGCACATACTTGTGGGGATCGACAGCTTGTCGGCAAATGTGATTGCCTTATCGGCCCGGCCATCGCCGTCGGTATCCTCAAGGATACGGATACGGTCCTGCCCTTTTTCCACGGGCTTGATCTCGTTGGGGTAGTCGCGGGTCTCGATCACCCAAGCACGCCCGCGCTCGTCCCAGTCGATCTCAATGACGCTGTAAAGGCCGAGTTGCTCCGAGGCGAACAGCGAGATATCAAGGCCGTTGGCCACCTGTGTGTGGCTGAGTGAGTCTTGCGGGGAAAGCGGCTTGTGGACCTTGATCGCCTCGGGGCGCCTTTCGTAATTGGGAACAAGATCACCTTCACGGCGCACGAGCTTTGGGAGGGCGGTTTTCAGGAAGGTGCTGCGCGTATTGTCGTTGATGGCCCAGAGCAGCCCGCGGTAGACAAGATCATGAAATCCGGGGTTTCCCCAGGTGCGTGCATCGTGACCGTAGGCAGTGTAGAACACGCGGCCTTTCCCCGGTTCACGCGTCCAGGTCCAGGGTTCGCCCTGCCGTGTCTGCAGGATGTCCCGGTCTTCGGTGCCCTTGTGGTGGACATAGGTCTCATCCCAGGTCTCAAAGCCCGCGAACCCCTTCATGACCGGGTGCCCGGGCTTTTCTATCCTGGTGCTAAAGGTGCCTGTGCCGTGTGACTTGAACTGGCCACCCACCAGTTTCACATACTGTATTGAATTAAGAAAGCAGTAGGATGCGCAGTGGATCGGCAGGAAGGCTCCGCCCCCGTGCACATATTTGAGCAGACCCTGTTCCTGCTCCTTGCTGACCTGCCCGATATTGGCGTAGATTAACAGCGCATCGAAGTTGTCCAGTATACCGTTGTGCAGGCAGTCGGGATCCGCTGTGTAGGTTATATTCACCCCGCGCGGGCCGAGTGCCTGCATGATTTGCGGCACCCGATCGGCAGGCTTGTGATGGCCGTTGTCGCCGAGGAAAAGGACTTCCAGCCGGCGGGCGTGAACGTGACCGGCGCATGCGGCAATTAGAGCGAGTGACAAGAGGGTTTTCATGGTGGCAGGGATTTGGCGGCTTGATAGAGGTTTTCAGCTGAGAGTGAATCCGGGAAGTTTCTTTAACTCACCTCCGGCCAGTGCGCTTTCGTGGGCTATAATGCCGGTGCATGTCCAGTTTGCCGATTGCACGGCATTCGGGAAGGGGTCGCGATTTTCGCCCAGTGCGCTCAAGAACTCATGAACGAGATGGGGATGTGATCCGCCGTGCCCCGCCCCCTGGGTGAAGCTGAGATGATCCTCGCCGTCCTCCCCGCCGTAAACTCCACCCGTGGTGAAGGGTGCGATTTCCTCGGGCAGCAGGTGGGCATAGTCGGGACACTCGACTTTTTCCGGAATCTCGGGTTCGGGTTTCTTTGCGGTGTGCAGGATCAGGGGCCCACCCTCGATGAGTGGCCATTCCATGGTTTTCTTGTCACCGTAAACCTCGAAACTCTCACGATATTGACGGGCGACGTCGAACAGTGAGCGATAGATATAGGCAGTCAGGTCGGAGTCCTTGAACCTGATATGGGTCGACTCAACGGCGAAAGGCGAGTTGTAGCATTCATGCATTTCCTCGCGGATTGTCCCGGATGGAAAGCAGGACACATATTCAGCCTGTCCCCTGGTGAGGCCGAGGACAGGTCCCACGCAGTGCGTGGCATAGTGCATCGGCGGCAATCCCGGCCAGTAACCCGGCCAGCCATCCATGTCCTGCTGATGGCTTGCTTTGAGGAACTGGATTTTCCCGAGTTCACCCTTGTCATGCATTTCCTTGGCAAACAGGAATTCACGGGCATAGACCACGGTTTCCATCATCATGTATTTCAGGCCTGTTTCCGCGCACAGCTTTACGATCGTTTCGCAGTCCTCCACGGAAGTTGCCATTGGCACCGTGCAGGCAACGTGTTTGCCTGCCTTAAGTGCCGCGATTGACTGCTCGGCGTGATTGGGAATCGGTGTGTTGATATGCACAAAGTCAACCTCAGGATCGGCAAGCACATCACTGTAGTCCCGGTAACGCTTCTCGATACCGTATTTGTCACCGATTTCATTGAGCGAGGCCTCGGTTCGCTGGCAGATGGCATGCATGTTGGCCTGCGGATGACGCTGGTAGATGGGGATGAACTCGGCACCGAAGCCAAGGCCGATGATTGCCACGTTATATTGTTTGTCGTTCATGATCTTTAGAATTGAGCGGTAATCATACAGTTCTCGCAGCGGTTGTCGATAGTGGGAACCGGCCTGCAGGATTGGCAGGTTCAAGGGATTGGATGAAACCTCCGTGATGCCCCGTATTCAGCTTGCCTTGCTTAGCCCTCCGGCTGTAGCATTGTAGGCGTTATGCTCTCACTGGGTAATAGCGGTTCACTGGGGAGGCGTGATTTTCTGCGCATTGGCGGACTTGGCGGGCTGACTCTGGCTGATATGCTTGCCTGGAAAGCGCAGGCGGCTGAGGCCGGTTTGCCGGTGAAAGACAAGTCGGTGGTTTTCCTGTTCATGCACGGGGGGCCGCCGCAGACGGAGACCTTTGATCCCAAGATGGATGCGCCGCATGGAATCCGCAGTGCCACCGGGGAAGTGAGGACAAACCTTCCGGGGATTACTTTTGGCTCGACCTTGAAACGCCTGGCCGGGCTTGCTGACAGGATGGCCGTGGTGCGTTCTTTTGTCACCGGCAATGGCAATCACGACATCAAGCCGATTGTTGGCAAGGATTCCATGGGGGCAAACATCGGGTCGCTTTACTCCAGGGTCGCCGGGGCAACCCGTGTTGAGAGTGGCATGCCAACCAATGTTGCGCTGTTCCCCCGTGCGGTGGTTGCCGGTGCACAGGAACGGGTGAAAGAATTCGGCAATTTTATTGCCACTGGCCCGCTGGGGCAGTCATGCGCGCCGTTCGTGCCGGGCGGCGGCGGCCAACTGCAGCGTGACATGACCCTGTCGGTATCGCAGGGAAGGCTGGATGACCGGCGCAGCCTGCTCTCCAATGTCGATGCGCTGCGGCGCGGGCTTGATGCGAGCGGGGCAATTGAAGGGTTGAGCGGCTTCCAGCAGCAGGCTTTTGACACCATTCTCGGCGGCGCGGCCGAGGCCTTTGACCTGTCACGTGAGGATCCCCGAACTATTGCGCGTTATGACACTGCACCACTGGTTCCCTATGCATCGATTCGCAGGGTGTGGAACAACCACAAGAATTACAGGGATCACGTGAATTCACTGGGCAAGCTGATGCTTATGGCGCGGCGACTGGTTGAACGGGGCTGCGGATTTGTCACTGTCACGACAAACTTTGTGTGGGATTTCCATGCCGATAAGAACAATGCCACGCTGAGCGAGGGAATGCATTACGTGGGATTGCCCTTTGACCATGCAGTCTCGGCATTTATCGAGGATGTGCATGCGCGCGGACTGAGCGAAAAAGTGCTGCTTGTGTGTTGTGGGGAAATGGGGCGCAACCCGAAAATCAATGCCAAGGGCGGGCGTGACCACTGGGGGCAACTGGCGCCTCTCATGCTCTCCGGGGGAGGACTCAAGATGGGACAAGTAATTGGAGAGTCGACCCGTGATGGCGGAGAACCCAACAGTGATGGGGTCACACCCGGCAACCTGCTGGGGACAATCATGCATACCCTGCTGGATGTCGGGCAGGTGCGGCTGATGGAAAACCTTTCCCGGGAGGTTAAGGCACTGATTGCGGATTCCGAGCCGATAAGGAACCTTGTCTGACTTGATCAACTGAAATGATTGACTCCGCATCAGCATGCGTGGTGATTCAGGAATGCTCAATGTGCGAGAGCTCAAGCCGGTTTTAGTCGATGCGATGGGACGAAGCGGGACGACTGCATTGATGAAGCTGTTGGCAAGTTCACCGACTGTGGTTACTGAGCGCGAATATCCTTACGAGTCACGTTACATCACCTATTTCTGCTCTTTGTCGAGAATGCTTGATGGTGACCTGGAAGCGGCAGGCAAATGGCAACGTGCCAATATGCTGGCGCAACCTCCTGAGCAGATAGGCGGTTTGCCGTGGCGTCGGCTCGTTCCTGATGTCAACGGGCTGGTCGATGATTGTTTTCTCGATATCTGGAGTCGCTTCTCTGCCGGCATTGCCGGGGGGGGGAACCCACTATATTGAGAAGGTCTCCCGCTGGGTCAGCAACTATGTCCCTTCAATACTTCCCGGGACCAGGATAATTCACCTGATTCGTGATCCGCGTGATGTGTGGCTTTCAGTGGCCGCTTTCAATGCCAAGCGTGGCTTTAGAGCTTTCGGGCGAAAGGGCAGTGATGATGATGAATCCTTCTTGCAACGTTTTATAGGACGAGCGCGACAACGTCTTGAACCCCTGTTTGAGAGAGACCTCGGCAGCAACGAGATGTTAATCCGCTACGAGGATTTTATCTCTGACGTTGAGGCAACCTCCGTGCGTTTAGCGGATTGGCTGGATTTGGAATTTGATCCTGCTGTGCTTGCTGAGCGTGTTGACGAACATGCCACTGCTTCCAGCAAGGAGGAATCCCTGATGCGCTGGAAGCGTGAATTGCCAAGTGAACTGCGTAAGCGGTTCAAGTGTGAGATGAGCGATTTGCTCAAGGGTTTCGGTTACGGATAGCATGCTTTTTCATTTGCGCATGCAGTGTGTCTTGCCGGTTACCGGCGCATTCAGATTTCTGTGTGCATTTGGGATTGATAATACGGTCAGCCAAAATAAAATGGCTGAAGATTTTTTTTGTGTGAGAAATCCACGGTTAAGTGTATTACTTGACCGAACAAAGAGCGTGAATGCGTTCCCAAATATCGACTCAATCGAAATACAAAAAACATGAAAAAGAACATTCTGAGAATACTGGCAGTGGGGGGTGTGGTAGCGGTTTTCGCTTCAACTTCCGCAATTGCTGCTGAAGAAGAGAAGAAGGCAAAGAAGAAGCCGGACCAGGCCGCTCGTCAGGCTGCGCGTTTTGCGAAGCTTGACAAGGATGGTGATGGAAAACTTTCCGCAGAGGAATTGAAAGCCGCCTTCAAGAAGAAGCCCGAGATGGCTGAGAAGATCCTCAAGGCCAAGGACAAGGACAAGGATGGCAGCATCAGTAAGGAGGAATTTTTAGCGAAAAGGACACCGAAGAAGAAAGGTGATGACGCCAAGAAGCCCGCCAAGAAGCCGGCCAAGAAGAAGGATGCGGCCTAAGGCCTGAAATTACTTCCTGTAAAGGAAAGGTTAATTGCCCCGCAGGAGTGATCCTGCGGGGCAATTTAATTTTAAGGTTTAGCGATTCAGCGACTGTGTCCGGCGGCGCGTATGGCCTCGCAGCGGCTGCTCAAGCGCCTGACGATTTCCGGATATTTTTTGGCGACGTTCTTTTTTTCTCCGGGATCGGTGTTCAGGTCATACAACTGGTAGGGCTTGCCGAAGGGTTTGCCTCGCGGGGCTTCCCGACCTCCTGAGCCATTGCCCAGTATGAGTTTCCAGTCATTGTCCCGGATGGCGAATGTGCCGTTGGCGGAGTGATTAATGACAGGGGCGCGCTTGAATTCGTCCTCGCGGTTTTCAAGCAGGGGAAGCCAGCTGTAACTGTCTTCAGCCGCTTTTCCCGGCAGGTCCGCGCCGATGAGTGCCGCGCATGTCGCGAACAGGTCGGTGTGCGTGATGGTCTTTTCACATTTTGAACCGGGCTTTATTGTCCCGGGCCAGCGGGCGAAGAAGGGTACCCGGTGACCGGCTTCCCAGACATCGGCCTTGGTGCCGCGCAGGGATCCGTTGGCGGTATGGTTCCCGGGGCGGAATGCCTGCACCTTCCGGTCATCGACGTGATCTGGCGCCCCGGGCTTGTTGTACATGAACGAGCCGTTGTCACTGGTGAAAAATATCAGTGTATTATCCGTGAGGCCGTTGCTATCAAGGGCATCAAGCACCTTTCCCACCATGGCATCGGTCTGGTGAACAAAGTCGCCATAGGGACCAAGATTGGTCTTGCCGCGGAAGCGGCGATGGGGAAGCACCGGCTTGTGGGGCGAGGAGAGGGGCAGGTAAAGGAAGAAGGGTTTTTTATCGGGAACTTTCAGGCTTGCCAGGAACCCGGTTGCCTGATCAACCAGGTGATCCAGCGCATCCTCCATGATGAAGTCTGCTCCGATTGGCCCCCTGCGAAGGTAAGCCGGGAAGGGGGTCGCCGGCTGTTCGCGGTCAGGCGCAGCGGTTACCCTGCCGTTTTTTATATATACGTAGGGTGGAAAATCGAGCGAGGCGGGAATGATGTAGGAGAAATCAAACCCGCGGGTGTGCGCCCCGTCGGCGAGTGACTTGGAATAGTCAAAGTCCTGCTTGTTTCCGGGATTCTCCTTTTGAACAAATCCGAGGCCAAGATGCCATTTTCCAACGCATGCAGTGTGGTAGCCGTTTTTACTGAGGAAGGACGCGACAGTGGGCCTGCCTGGCTCGATGAGCGGTTTACTGTAGCCGTTGAGGACACCGCTTTTCATTCGTGACCGCCAGCAGTAGCGTCCGGTGAGCACACCATAGCGGGTGGGGGTGCAGACTGCTGATGGTGAATGTGCATCGGTGAAGCACATTCCCTCTTTGGCGAGTCGGTCAAGGTTAGGGGTAGGGATTCTTGAGGCAGGATTAAGTGCGTGGACGTCCCCGAAGCCGAGATCATCAGCAAGAATGAAAATGATGTTCGGTTTTTCTGCCCCGTAACCTGTGCCGAGGGTGAGGAAGAAGGCCGCCAGAATAGATTTCATGATGCGTGATTTAAGTGGCTATTGCCGGTGGTTTTTCTACGCAGGCGTTGTTATCAGCGCAGGCGCATGATGCGGTAGAAGCGGTGCGTTCCCGGCGAAGGTTCCTGCCACTGGAGGGGTTCACCGTTCACGTCCGCAATGAAATGGCTGCTTGGGGAGTCATGCCACGCAGCGAGGTCGTCTGTGAACTGGACCTGATATTCGCCGAGGGGTGCACCCTGCCAGGCTATGGTCAGGGGCATCCTGTTGATGAAGTCAGCCCGGAGGGCCACCTCTACGGCCAGGTTGTCGGCGGGATTGCTGCCGGCGGCAAGTTCCTCGGAGTTTAAGATCCCGTCGCCGTCAAAGTCGTTCCGGCCATCGGGAATGCCGTCGGGTTCCGTTGAACCGTTGTTGCCTGTGCTGTCGCCGTTGTCTGAACGGAACGGGTTTTGCAGGCCGCTGATATCCGGCGAGAAATCGCGAATCTCGTCGAAGTTGCCGATCCCGTCGCGGTCACGGTCAATACCAATGCGCTCGCCGCAGGTTTTCGGGACACAGGTGAAAGTGACAGGAGTTGCCGGCGTGGCATGCAGGAGGAGCTCAACAGTGGATTCACTGACTACTCCGGAGTCGGCGCGGAAGCGGGCGTTGCCCAGATACATCCATCCGCGGGGAACCTCAGGGATGGCAGAATGGGCAACGAGTTCGATTTTACCGGCATCGGCAAGGGAAAAGAAGGTTTCCAGCCTCGCGGTTGGCAGTTGCGAGGTGAGGGTTTCCTGTTGACCCACCGCGGCATGGGCATCTTTGCTGGCAGTTCCCGGTGGCTCAAAAGCATCAGGAGTGCCCGGAAATTCTGATCCGCTGAATGCCAGCATCAAGGCAACCAGGTCAGCAACCTGCTGGTTGTCATCGGGTTCAAAGGCACTCTCGGAGAGGAAGCGGGAAAGGCCGTCAACACTGCCGTCATGAAGAAACCCGAATCCTGACCTGCTGCGCCTGGAGGTCATGTCGAAACCCATCTTGTCGTAGGTGGTGCGTGTCTGCGGAACCTTGAACGAGCGCTGGGTGGAGCCGTCAACTGAGACCAGTGCGTGATGAGCCTCGCCGTTTGGGCCAGGGAGAATTGGCAGAAAGTTAATGAAGTTCAGTGAGGAATTACTGCCCATTCCGGTGGGAAGCGTGTGGCAGGTCACGCAGGCGAATGCTCCCCGGTCGATACCGCGATCAAATGGGCGATAAGTATCCTCAAGGGCGCGCAGTGCGTTGCCGTTGGGCATAGCTTGGCCTGCCTGCCCGAAGCGGGCTCCGGTGACATGTCCGGGAAGCGGCAGGTCAGTGGGTAGAGAGTTATCGAGGTTGCGGAACGGATTCGGGGGGATGGTTATTGTCGCCAGGTAATCCTCAAATTCCTGCATCTCGGCGGTATTCAGCCTTGTATCGTCGCCGAGCAGGGTCTCAAAAGCATCGTTAAAGGCCTCGATCCCGTCCCGGTCACCGCGCCAGTGGTGTGGTTCCTTGCCGATGATATCCTGCAGGGTCTGGGTGGTCATCGGGCCTTTCATCGGGTGAAAATCGGTAAAATTCGATTCAAGGCCCGGGAAACCGGTGCCCAGGTTGTGTCGCGCCGCATCAATTGCGATCATGCTGCCACCGGGATCACCGAGATCCCATGCCAGCCGGTCTGTGCGTGCGTCAACGTGGCATGAAGCGCATGAGACATGGCCCAGGCCGGAGGTTTGGTGTGTGTCGTAGAGATGCCGGCGGCCAATGCGCACGGTTTCCGGTGTGGGGTCAAAGAATGCCACCCGGGCAGTCTCAAGGTGTGAATCCATGCTGATGATTGAAAGCGTGCCCTCAAAGCGGTTAAGGACGTAGAGTTGATCGCGCGAATTGTCTGCCACGATCCCGGTGGGTCCCTCGCCGACTTCGATAACGCTGTCGCTTGCAGGTCGTTCGCCCGAAGGAGTGATGACAATGACATTATTGGAGCCCATGCCGGTCACATAGGCGCGGCTGCCATCGGCATTCCAGGTGATGCCGCGCGGGTCGCCGATTGATCGTTCACGCTGGACATCAGTGGTGGTATGGCTGGTGTAATCGAGATGTGTGTTGAGATCCCCGTTATTACTTTCAAGTGTCACGGGGTCGACAATCCCATACATCACGCGCAGGAAGATGCCGTTAACGTTCGGCTCAAAGCGCACCTGATTGATGGCATCTGTGCCAACGACGAAGATTTCCCCGCTTACCGGGTTGACCCCTGCTGCCATGCAGAGGTTCATCAATCCTGTTGCGTAGGTCACTGAACCGGTGTCGGTGTCAATGACGGCGAGATCATTGTCGATGAGGTCCCAGCCATCCACCCGTCCGGAAAGTGATGCCAGGGGACCGCCTACCATTTGTGACCAGTCAGCGTCGTTGTCATCACGCCATATACCCTCATGATCTTTCCTGACAATGAGCCCAACAGGCGGTGGCTTGGGGTTGCCTGCTTTTTTGGAGGGCAGAAAGGAGGAGCCGTTGTTTGGTGGCGGATTAATGCCGCCGTAGGGGCTGCGCGGGTCGGAAACCGCATTGGGGGGAAAACTGATCACGTCGTTGTCGCCGCCGCCGGCGAGAATTGTCGAGTTGTTGCCCGACTCGAATACGGCGACATAAACCCGGTCCCCCGCGGGGCTGACACAGAGGGCCCGCGGATCTTCCCCCTCAATGGCAATGGTGACCGGCAGCGCTGTGATGTTTGCGGGATCAAAAATCAGGACAGTATCGGCCTGTGAGCAGGATATATAAGCGCGCTGCGGGGTGCCGGCGAACACCACATCGGCCGGCTCGTCATCGGTTTGCAGGGTTGCGGTGACCACCCGTTTATTCAGGTCAACAATGCTGACTGAATCTGAAAGGTGGTTTACCACCCAGATCTCGCTGTTGCTCCGGTAGGCAACGCTGAGGGGATCGATTCCCACGACGATGGAACCTGCAGGTTGCGGAAGACTGCCCGTTAAATCGAACAGTTCAACGCGCTGATCTGCAGTATTGCACACTGCCAGAGTGGAGTTGTCAGGGCTAATGGCCAGCGGACGCACGGGCGGTGTCTCGAAATTCACAAAATCCGCATCAGCATGCGAGGCAATGCTCGCGGCCAGCGCGACTGGCAACAGTTTTTTGAGGGGGGGCACTTTTATCAGGTTACACCGGGATCATGCCTGATATCAAGTGGATCGGGGGTATTCATTGCCGGCTGCCCTCATGACTTGAAAGCTTGAGGGGAGGAAGTTCCGGGAGTTTTTTCATCAACAGTATTTCCTCCGGGGTGTATTTTCTCCAGGCTTTCCGGTCAAGGTAGCTCGGGAAGTCATGATAGAAGAATCCGTCCTCCGCAGTGAGTGAGAATTTCCCTGCGAGTTCTTTGCTGATTGCCAGAAGAACGCGCGACTCGTCGACGATCGGGACACCCATGGTATCCAGTGACCAGCTGAGATAGTCGATGACCTGCAGTTCACCGGAAACCGGGGATGGCTGCAGTTGTTTACGATGATCTGTGTCGAGTTTTGCCACACCGGCCGGTGTCAGGACCAGTTGCATTCGCTGTTCCTGTCCGGAATAGAGATGAAAGGAGAAGTAGAGCGGCCATGCCCGCATGATTGAAAGCATCGGCATTAAGAAGACCAGTAACCCGACAGCCCATGCGAGGACTGTCTCCCGTTTTCCGGGGAGTGGAGTACCCAGACCGGCTTTAAAATTCCAGAACAGCACGATGGCCAGCGCAATCATGGCAACGTTCCACGGCAGGATCACCAGGTTGTCTCCATCGAAGATCGGGCCAAGCAACAGCAGGATTGCAAGGTGCATTGTGCATGCCAATACCACTGCCAGGCGGCGCGAGGCCGGGAGAAGAAAAAGAATCCCGATGAGTATTTCCAGCGGGCCTGCTATCCAGTATCCGCTTGCAATCAGGGGGCGCAACGGAGCCGGAGACTGCATCAGGAAGTTTTTCGTGACCCAGATGCCATAAAATTGCGCGAATCCGTGGTTGCACTTGTGCAGACCGGACCACAAATAGGTCGCTATTGATATCCACCGGACAAGATTCATGCAGCGCAATGGGTTTGCTCTGAGCGACCCAAG
>JAYGGE010000099.1:0-96797 GCA_046581505.1 Verrucomicrobiales bacterium
GCGGGGATACAGGAGCGGGAGTGGTCCCCGGCGCGGGTTCAGGAACGGGCGGGGATACAGGAGCGGGAGTGGTCCCCGGCGCGGGTTCAGGAACGGGCGGGGATACAGGAGCGGGAGTGGTCCCCGGCGCGGGTTCAGGAACGGGCGGCAATACAGGAACAGGAGGAGGAGTCGGTTTTACATATGTGGGATCCGGAAAGAAAGCATACTCGATGCTGCGTTTTTCGGGGCTTAACAGAGATCCTGCATCGATGTTTTCCTGGTAGTGCTCTTTAATTTGTTGCTCGGTAATCTCGATTGTTTTTTTGGTTTCCTCGAGAGATTCGGCGATTACATAAGCAACAACACTCTCGTTCTGTTGCCTGTAGCGGGTATCAATCTCAATGTTGGAGGGACTGACACCGGCAGCGAGAACTTCGCTGAATTTTTCCAGACGGATTTTATCACGCACCAGTGCGAAGAAATCCTCCTGTTCCAGTTGGTATCTTGGAAGAACGTTGGAGATGAAAGTGTCAAAACTGTTTGCATCAAAGCCGCTGGATTGTCTCGATTGGAAAGTTCTTATCTGGCGGATTTCCTTACGAAGCTCTTCATCCGAAGCAAAAATTCCGAGGTTATCTGCCTGCTGACGAAAGATGGTCAGGTTGTAGACGAATGCCTGCAGTCTGCCGACAGATCCTGCTCCGGCACTTTCGCTGGAGAGGTTTAATGCCATTTCCTGGTAACCAAGTTGCCAGGTCAGCGAATAAAGGTTTTTCTGTTTTTCGAAATAGTTCTGGTTGTAACCTTTGCCGCCAATTTCAAACAGCTCGACTGTGCGCGGGTCTTGACCGCCCTTACCGGCGTTGTAAAAGAAAGTGAACGCGATGATGACGCTAATCGCTACGCAGAGCATTAGCCATTTTTGTTGGTTGCGCAGGAAATTTAACATCGGATAGAAAAGGTGACTGGAGTGGTATCCCGTCTACGGGGTGGGGACATTAATTGCCGGTCGGCTATGCCTTCAAGGGAATTTTCCGCCGGAGTTGCAGGTTTAAAGGAATCGAGAAATTGAGCGGTCAGGTGCCCAGTTTACGGTCCATTGCGGCATCGGCGGCAGTACCGTTTTTCTGGGCTTCCAAATAAAAATTGCGGGCACGGGTCAACCGTGGAGGGGAATCGGTCACATACAGGTAGGCGAGATTGTAGTAGGCATCGCCGAAGGAAGGGTCAATGGCGATTACCCTCTGGAACTCCTCGCGGGCCCGTTCACGCAATCCCCGCTCAATACAGATGGCACCGAGATAGTGGTGTGCCTTGGCATTGTCAGGCGTGATCTGGAGCCCTCGATCGATGCTCTTTGCTGCAAGGTCATTAAATCCGAGGCGGTAGTAGTAAACTCCGAGGATAAAATGGGAATAATCATTGTCCGGATTGTGCTTGATGGCAGTATTGAACAACTGCTCAGCTTCATTTCCTTTGTCCAGTCGCATCTTAGTGATCCCCATGTTGCGCAGGGTATAGACGTTATCGGGGGCAATCTTAAGGAGTTCGGCGTAGCCCTGTTCACATTTCTGGTAGTTGCCTTTGGTGAAATCGGATGCGATCGCCCGCGCAAATGCAGTGAGGTTGTCGTTGAGGCCCAGCTTGGTGAGTTTCCCGCTATTCTCTGCGTCGAGTTGGGGGTAATGAGTTTCAGGTCCGTTGCCACCCTGATGAATGATAAGTCCGCTTTGGCCAAGGTCACCAAGCAGGCTTCCCTGCAGCAGTTCCTGTTCAGCGGGTGTAAGAACTGTGCCATTTTCGGTGAGCTTTTCGATCTGGATGATCAGTCCCTGTGAGACGGATTCGTGACGGTTCAGTTCAGCGAGGACCAGTTCTTTGGCCTGTTTGCGCCAAGCCTGAAGCATGATTTGCCGCTTGACGATTGCACGCAGAGCCTCGTTCTCGGTAAGTGCAGCCTTGGCGATTTGGGTACCGGTTTCGGGATCGGTGAGAACCTTCTTGAGATTTTCCTGGGTATTCCTGAGTTTTGATGAAAGGCCGGCAATTCGCTGCTGATAGTCACTGTTCTCTTTCTGGATGGCAGCAAGCCGTTGCTCAATGCCAGTGAGCCGCTTGCGCAGGGCGGCGATCTGCTGAGTATCGCGTTGCTTCTCCCCGGCGAGGCGCTGAACCTCTTTCTTGGCGGCTGAAAGTTCTTCGCTAAGCGCCATGTTTTCAGACAGCAGATGTTTAATATCTTTGTTTGCCGAGGCCTTGAGCAGTTCACTCATGCGGGCTTTTTCACTGAGGAGTTCATCGAATTGAACCTGCAGGGCAGCGTGCTCTGCACTGTCGCGTTTCTTTTCCCCGGCGAGGCGTTGAATTTCTTTGTTTGCGGCAACCAGAGATTCGTTGGCGATTGCCAGTTCATTATTGAGATGCCCGATTGTTGTCTCGAGTTGCTTGGCTTTCTCGGGCTGATTGCCCAGGGACTTGAGAGATTCACGGGCCTTGGCCAGTTCTTGTGTCAGGCTCGCGTGGGCATCCTGTGAGGTTTGCAGGTTTTGCCGGGTTTTTTCAAAGTCACCCTGGGTTACCTGAAGTTTTTTAAGCAGTCGCTCCCGGATTTCCTCAAGCCGGCCGATGTGGGCATCCTTTTGATCGAGAAGAGAACGCTGTGCGGTGACATTAGCCGGATTCCCGGGATATTGCTCCCGGGCAGTATTTTTGACTGCTGCATCCGGGATGCGTGCCCGGCAGCGTTCGATTGCCTCGTTGACCTTTCTGCGCCGGTAGGTCAATACCTCAGGACGCCATTCCCTGTGATTGCGTGCAATTGTGTCCAGGATGTTTTTTGCATCGCTGTATTTCCGGTATGCCTGTGAGAAGTTCCCCTGCAACTCGAGCTTTTCGGCATCCTCCACCTGCAGGTAGGCTTCGAGATAGACGGTGCCTGCGTCCTGGGAAAGAGAACTCAGCACCAGTGATCCGAGGATCGCGGTGATTAAAACGCAGATCCTGCTGGCAGATTGTTGTGGTATGCTTTGGCAGGGCATCTTGGCGGGGGCAGGCAGTATAGCCAGCAGATTGCCAGCGGAAAATAAAATTTACATAAATATAGGCATAAAAGGGAAACTTTTTAGCCTTATTCAGTCAGGACGGGTCTCAAATATCCTTGGATTACTGTTGCCGGGCGGGTTGAGGTTGTTAGTCTTTCAGGAAATTTTTTATTACTTACCGTGCTCAGTGCGTTCGACAGTCAGGTACTTGTGCTCAACCGGCTCTGGCAGCCGGTGAATGTATGCTCGGCACGGCGTGCCGTAGGGCTGTTGTTTCTCGGGCATGCCCAGGCGGTGGGAACTTGTGAAGATAACCTGTTCTCAACGCACGATTTTGAATCCTGGGCACGCCTCAAGGACGGACCGGAAGACTGGCCGGTGGTGCATACGGTTTCCGACTGGTTTTGGCTGCCGACAATTATTGTGCTCACGGCGTTTGACCGCTTACCCAGGAAGGAGGTCAAGTTTTCCCGTGAGAATGTATTTCAGCGTGATGATCATGTCTGCCAGTATTGCGGTAAGCGCTTCGAGAATCGGGAGTTGAATCTGGATCATGTGATTCCACGGGATAAGGGAGGGGTGACGAGTTGGGAGAATGTTGTTTGCTCGTGCATCCGCTGTAACACCAAGAAGGGGAATAAACTGCCCGCGGAGGCGCGGATGGCACTGCTGAAGACGCCGGTGGCTCCCCGCTGGCGCCCCCTGGTCGGTCTGCATCGGGAAGTTCAAAAAGGACATCATGAGAGCTGGCGTTTGTTCCTTGAACCCAATGCCTCCTCAGTGAAGCTCAGCGCCTAGTCCCAAGCTGCCGAAAAGAAAAAAGGACGCCGTCCATGGAGAGGGCGTCCCTTTAACAATCTTCGCGGTGGAAATCCGCGGCCGGTATTCCCGGTCAGGTGGCGAACTGCTTCAAGTGCAGGACGCGGTAGTTGTAGAACTTCTCAAGAGAGTCTTTGGTGAAGTTCCTGTCATTGAAGTAATCGGGAATATTGCGGTCACTCGGGTCGATGAATCGTTCAATGATTGCCGAGCCGCGCCACTGCCCGGTAACCTTGTCTTTCTCGGAGTTAAATTTCGTTGCGTCGCTGCTGCGGACTTTCTGGAGTGTCTGCACAATCATGTGCACACGGTAGACGTTTGATTTTGTAGTCAGTCGCGGCTGCATGTTTGCGTACGGACGCTCCTTGGTATTGTCGCCGGTCAAACGGTTTGCTTCCCAGAACTTGCGCATGTTGGGATAGTCCTTTGCACTCATGGTGCCGAGTTTTTCACCTTCGGGCACCAGATACATCTCGCAGATCTCGGTGGGGGAACGGAACAACTGGTTGTTTTTAAACTTGTCCTCCCATTGCCGCATGGTCTCGTAGGCATCGATCTTTTTGCGCCAGCGGTCACTGCCACCGTTTGCCTTTTTATACCTGGCTCCTGCGTTGGTCGGGATTGCGACCACGCGCTCGGCCTTCATCAGCGCATGCATGGCGGTGTTGCGCTTTATATAGTCAAAGGGCACAATCTGGGTATTTAGGTTGATCTTGCCGCGGGTTGCCGCGGGCATCGAGATTGCGTAAGGCTCAACGACGGGCATCCAGAACAGGTCCATGAACAGGTGATCGGGAGGGTCACCGACATTGGGTTGATTGGCTGCCCCGAAGTGCTGGGGATCGGGGCGAAAGAGCAGCGTGCGCCATGGGATTCCCGACTGCACGCCGGTGGACATGGAACCGAACATTCCCGGGCCGCAGATCACGCGGTTGGGTGAGAAGTAGGCATGGGAGGTGACATTCTCGGCTGACAGCGAGGCTTCATCAAAGTAGGGGTTCCTGTTGCCGCTGGGCTGGTTACCGTCATCCCCCCTGTTGACGTAGGGGCCGTCCATCTGCATGGCGATGCCGTTGTCCCAGTCGCCGGTGACCATGGGATCGACAGAGAACTTGTAATCTGTGCGGGGATTGCCCCGGACATCGACAAAGAAATTCGGGTTTTCCGGCGAGAGCGGGAAATCGGGTGTTAATTTCTCCGAGTAGCCTGCCCCCTCAATAAATTCCCTTTCGTTGGAGAAGCCGGTATACTTGAATCCGTCCGGATCCACCAGGCTGTGGGCGTGCTTTTGACCACTGTCATAATTGGGTGCTGTCCCGAAGTTGGGGTGCGGCTGAAAGACGTGATTCTCGATTACGCGCTTGGCACAAAGCAGGCGGAAGTCACTGTGGCTGACAACCATTGAGCGCACCACCATGTCATCGGTGATCAGCAAGGACGGATTGTTGCGGGTGGAACTGATGATTTGTGCCCAGGTGTTCTGGTTGGAATACTTCGGCACAGGGATGGTGAATTCATTGGGGAAATCAATCTCAAACACCTGGATCAGGTTGTTGACGTCCTGGCTTGAGGCGCCGCCGTTGGTATCGTAGAGAACGATCCGCATGTCAGGCGTGCTGCTGGGCAGGCGGTCAGGTGCACCGTCAACAGTGATCTTTAATTTGCCGCCCTCAGGGGTGGCGGGAATACCGCCTGCAAACTGTTGATCCCATCCGCTAGTATACTTCTGGAAATAAAGTGCGTTGGTTGAAAACAGCCGTGGGCCGCCGTGGGCGCCCCAGCCGCGGAATCCCGGGAGAAAGGCGGTCACGGCAGTAGTAACGTTTTGCCTGAGGTAACCGGTTGATTCGCCGTTGATCCTGATGTCAGCAAGTCTATTGGCGGGGTTGCCGTTGGGAACGGGATGTATGTTCCCGAGACGGCCGCCGACGATCTGCAGTGAGCTGTTGGGAACCATCTTGGTGAACCCGTGGCTCGGGCAGAAGGTCTCGAGGAGGATGCCGACATCAACGCGCACCTGCCCGGGTGCCAGCAATTGCCAGTTGTATCCCCGCCCGGAACTGCCGTTCACGCCGCGCTCCGCAGTGGTCTTGAACACCAGGGCAACCTCGCTCAGGGTATAGAGGCGGCCGAATCCCCGCGGGAATCTTAGGCCGGCCTTATCCCACCGGGTCTTGTGCGGGGTGGTGCCGCCGCACAGGCAGCAACCGGCGACCTGGCCATGTCCCCGGGCATTTCCAAAGGCGGTATACTGGTTGGCGCGGTTGTAGGGGTCATTGAGATTGGTGGTGCGCACATAGTCCCACAACTGGGTGAGGATCTGCTTGCCGTCATCATAGGGGCCCGGCCGGTATTTTTTACCGAAGCTGCCGCCGTAACCGGGTATTGCGTTGCTCGGGGAGATGAGGTTCATCAGGTAGCTGTCAAGCAACTGCAGGTTGTGGCCGGAGGTGTTGACGTAGATCTCCCAGTGGCGACTGCCGCTGCTGTTGCGCTGCCAGTAATACTTGCGGTAGTTGTTGCCAATGGTTGAGATGGAGGTGATCAGGTCATCGAAGTAGGTATTGGGCTTGCTGGTATAGGTCGGCCACATGGTCATCTTCGGCGTGCCGAAGAGCGTGAGTTCGGGGGCGACGCTGTTGGCTGTGAGAAAGAAGCGGGATTGTTCCAGCTTCTTTCTGCTGATTGAATTGTTGGTGAAGGTGGTGTTTTCCAGGCGCGGGCCGAAACCGGTCTTGTGGCGATAGAGGACTTCATCATAGGTCGCGAAAAGCCGGTCATTGTCCCACCGCACTCCGGCATTGGTCGTGCCTGTGGTGTTCGCCGAACCGGAGGCCGAGGAGCCATTGTATTCAACCTTGGGCACCAGGTCATAGATGCTCTTGAGCTTTCGCCTGTCTTCGGTGATATCCTGGTGCGGGAAGAAAACCGAGGAAAGGCTGACCATTGACGGGTGGCCGGGGAAGCGGCTGGTTTCCCGCTGTACCGGCTGTTTCATAGCGTATTCGCGTTCCTGGGCGGAGTCATAACGGGGGATATCCCAGGGGACGCCCTCCGAGGCGGTGTTGACGTTGATCTTGCAGCTTTCGTCGTCCGTCCAGAAGGCAACGCGGGCAACAATGGGATTGCGTGACCCTGCGATGCCGGAACCGGAGGTGGCCACAAACTTGTTGACCTCATTGAGGTGACCGATCGTGCCATCGTCCAGAATATAGAGCCACTGAACAGGCATTGGCACGCGCTGGCTGTTGGCATCGCTGCCCGGCAGGTTGATGCCATGAATCTGGTTGCCGTTCAGGCTCGTCGAGACATAGCTGAAACCCTCGACATTACTGGGGCTTGTCTGGTTCGTGCTCTGCTGGGCACGCGGGTCGACAATCGGGAAGTAGAGCTCGTCTTGACGCTGTGAGTAGAGTGGCGAGTTGAGGTCGACATACTGGGCGGAACGGGTATTCCAGTCAGGGGTCAGATCCTCAGCCAGGTTTTCCCTGGCATCCACCTGCATGTCTGCCGCCGAGTAGAGCTTGTATTTTGCAACAGCCAGCGAGTCGTAGGTGGTTCCGCGGTTGGAGAAGGTGGTGATGCATCCGGGTTGCGAAGCCCAGGTAAAGTGGGTGCCTGCACCTTTTTCCTCGGCAGTGGCCTCGCGAATCTGCGCGATGACCATGTTGGTCACGATATCGGTAAGCTGGCGGGTGCGCAGGCTTGAAGCGTAATACTTGGAGGATTCCAGCTCAGAGGTGGCTGCAGAGAAGAAGCCCAGCATCAGCACGGACATCAGCAGCAGCACGGACAGGACCGTGATGATGGCGATACCACTTTGCTTTTGCTCGCGCTTTTGGCGGCGTGATCCGGTGCCACCGGACTTTACTTTTGTTGGCGGGTGATTTGGCGATTTTTTCGTATTCATTGGGGTCAGGATGGGCAATCAATGTTGTGATGGAAAAGCTGAAGAAACCGGGCAGGTGATTTCGCGGGTTCGGGAAGGAAGTTGGCGGTGAATGTGTTAGATAGACCTTTTGAGACCTTGAAAATATAAGTTAATGGCTTAAGCCGATAAAGGGCGAACGAAAATATTCAATATATTCATGTTTTACAATTGATATACATAAAGGTCAACGTGATTTTCGTTTATATCTCCAATTTAAGAAGCTATTCCCCGATCCGAGAGGCTTCATCAAAGAGTTGATTTGAGTTTTTTAATGCGCTCCTGAACTGCTTTTTCGATTAACTGCTGATCCGTGGCGGCAAGGTTACTGATGGGATAGGCAAACCGGCTGCCATCGGCACGCCGGAACTGGCCGGTTTCCTTCTTAATTGCCAGCAGGGCCGCGATGAGAGTTTTGCCCTCGGTATTTGTCCAGGAGCGTTCCTCAAATAGTACCTTTGGGTCCTGTGGTTTCAGTGTCAGGCGGGGAACCAGCTGACTTTTGATTTCGACACGTTCCCCGGTGTCCCACGCGAAGTATTCCACCAGAGTATTCGGGGCGTGCCTGCGGATGCCGTCAAGCAGCACCACGCCTTCGATGAAGATTGCCGAGTTCTTGACCCTTTTCTGCGGCAGGGGATTGCCCTTACGGTCGAACTTTGCCGGCAGCGCGGTGGTGGCGGAAAAGATGAGGACTCCACCCTCAACGCTTTCGTTTGATACTGTTCCCGCGATCCAGCGCTTGATGGCAGTGCCTTCCTGCGCAGCCTGGATCAGCGAGAGCTGCAGGTTCTTGGCGTCTTCGCTGGCAATGCCGTCGATGGTCATTGCCGCGGCATTTTTTGCCTTGACGAATTCTGCCGCCTTGTCACGGAGTTTGAATGACAGGAAGCGAATCGGGACACTGATTTGTTCCTCCTTGTCGGTGAGCAGGGTGACATCTGTGCCTTTTACATCGATTATGTCCACCGCCTGATAGGTTTTCCCCTTGTAGCTGAAGCGCTCAGGACGTGCGGAGCTGGTGCTCGCTGTTGCAGCGAGTATGGCGAGAAGCACCATTATTATTTGCTTACACATAAAACAGCGGATGCAGGTTATTCCAGCATAGCGGGCATGTGGTGGCGGCGGCAAGAAAGTTCATTCTTCAAAAATAAGTATGATAACTGGGTTTTCCTTCACTTTGGAAGCCGGAATCGGACCGGAAATCTTGATTCCAGCCCTTGTTAGTGTCATTATCTATATAGACAGGCTCTCCATACGCCCTTCAATTCCCCTCAACCCCCCAACATTGCCCAATGTCATGAGATTGTTCATCAAAGTCCCGGCTGTATCCACCCTCCTTGCCGTCAGCATTTCTGTTGCCGCTGCCCAGAATGAAGTTTCCCTCGTTTCACAGGGCAGCAGCTGGAAATACCTGGATAACGGATCGGACCAGGGAACTGCCTGGAAAGAAATCGGCTTTAATGATTCCTGGTGGGCTTCAGGTTTCGCCGAGCTCGGGTTTGGTGATAATAATGAGACGACCGTTATTAACAAGGGGCCTTCGGGCGGACAATACCGGACGTATTATTTCCGCAGGGCCTTTAATGTGTCCGCCGGGCAACTCAACACCCTGCAGGGTTCTGACCCCTTCTATCAACTCTTCATGAGACTGAAGCGTGATGACGGTGCGGTTGTTTACCTTAATGGAGAGGAAATTCATCGTGACAACATGCCACTGGGATCGATTAACTATCTTACCCTGGCGACTTCCGCGGCGGGAGGCGCCACGGAATCCACTTTCTTTGAAACGGGAATTGACGGTACCGGAAGGCTGCGGGAGGGGAGTAACCTGTTGGCCGTCGAGGTTCACCAGTCTTCACCCTCGAGTTCAGACATAAGCTTTGACCTGAACATCAGCGCATACAACATTCCTCCCACATACGGGTTCTACCACCCCCCGCAGGAGATCACTTTTGAGGATGCCGGAATTGCTGAAACAAGTTTTTCACCAAGCCTGATCTTTAACAATGACCTTGGCTGGAGCAGCCGGGACCGCAATGGTGCGGGCGGGTTTCTGGGAGGGGTTGCCAATTATGAGTGGTATACTTTTCTGCCTCTTGCGGATACCGGCATTGGCTTTGCCGAGGGCAACTGCTTTGCAATTACAAATGACTGGTTTGAGTTGTTTAACCAGATCAACTTCGTTGACTTGTTTGCCGATCCTCTGAAATACCGCATTGACCTGCGCAATTACGTTGACTGTGTTGTTTCAATTGATGTGCGTACTTATGACGGTGGCTGGCCTGAGGCCGGGATAGCTCCCGGTAACGGGTTTGAGTCGGGCCCGGACTACATCAAGTTTTACAGCCATACCAGCCTTGATGGCAATGTCTATACCAAGAAAGAGGAGCTCTATATTACCGGAGGATCAGGGGGGGGAGTTGAATTCATTGCTGAGATCCTGGTGCCTGAAGATAAGATAAAAAAGGTTCTCATACCCGCCGAGGACATTGGAACAGCATGGATTGCACTCAACTACAATGATGCTGACTGGCTGAGTGCGGAGAAGGTGAATGATGCCGGCCAGGTTGTCGGGGGAGGGATCGGCTACGCACGTAACAAGCCACCCGGAACGGACCCTTTTGACGCATTTATTGCCCTTGACCTGGAGCAGGAGATGAGTCTCAGCTCGTCGGTCTACCTGAGGCTTCCCTTTGAGGTTGAGGACAAGGATCTTTACAGTGGGCTCACGCTTGGTGCCCGCGTTGATGACGGATTTGTTGCCTACCTGAACGGGAATATCGTCGCCAGGTTCAAGGCGCCCGCGGTTCCGCTTTGGAATTCGGGTGCAACTGCAAGCAACATTGACTCGATTGCAATCACGATGACGGATTATTCACTGAATAATCACCTCAATAAATTGGTCAACGGGGAAAATATTCTCGCAATCCACGCACTCAACCTCGGGAGAGGCTCGGACTTTTTGTTTTCCTGCCAGCTGGAGGGAACCACCAACGCGGTTGCCCCGCGCAATGATCCGCCGGTCAACCTCAATGATCTCAACCGGGGCATCAACGGATCGTTTTACAGGTATTACTTTCCGATCGATTCTGCGGTGAACAGTTACGCGTTCACCTATGAAGCGAGGTGTGACGAGGATATCGAGGCCATCTTCTTTGACAATTTCAAGATCGCAGGAACCCCTATCTCAGTTGATTCCTATGAATCATGGATTCAGCTGACGACATCTTATGATCTTAATGATGAGGGGTATTTCCTGGAAGACCCGGACGCTGACGGTCTTTCCAATTATCTTGAATATGCTTTTGGCGGCGATGCAGAGGTGCCGGGATGGACGGCGTCAAGCGGGCAGCCACTGATGCCGCGTGGCCGCGTGGTTGAGGAATCAGGACAATTGTGGTTTGAAATGACCTGGCGCCAGTTGAATGAGCCCACGGGGGGGACTTTGGACAGCCCGTATGGCGGATTCAACCTGTTTGACATCAAGTATATCCCGCAGTTTTCCCAAGACGGGATAAACTGGGATGATGCGGCTCCCGGTGCAGATACCTATGAGCAAATCGGTGATGCCGAGTTCAACAACGATGGCACCGTAACCATTACTGCACGCTATATTAATCCGGTGAATGGCACTTCCTGGGGTTTCGGGCGGGTTAAAATCGAAAACTACAAGGTCATCCTGCAGTAAGCTGCATCGGGAGCGGGCTGGAGAAAGCGGTAAAGGGTGTTGTTGGCTTTATTTCAGTGATTTGAAATACAATCCAAGTCCCTGAAAATAAGGATAATAAGAACTAATGAGACAATCACCTGAAATTTCCTTGCGTATATGCATTGTAAATTCTAACATCTCTCAGGCAAAGTAGAGTTTTCCCCGTTTTCTTTGCTCAACCATCCCAGATTCAATCAATTAACCCTTAATCGTTATGAGATCCCCAATTTCAAAGAAAACGCGTGGTAATTTTTGTGCAGATTGCGCATTTACCCTCATTGAGACAGTTCTTGCCATCGGCATTGTCGCCACTGTCCTGATTGCGCTTCTCGGACTGTTACCCAGCGGGTCGAAAATCCTCGGTGAAGCCGGGCGCGCGACGGTTGGGGCGCGAATTGCCCAACAGTTAATCGGCGAGGTGCAACTCGCGGAGTTTGAGGATATCGACCAACTCTTTACTAAAGAGCGTTACTATAACGATATGGGTACCGAGTTGAGCGGCATCGGGACCCTTCAGACCGTCTATACTGCCCGTGTAGAGATTGAAAGAGGCAACCCTGAAATTCCGGGAGCCAAGGAGAGCAAGTACTTGAGGCGGGTGATCGTTAAGGTTTCCAATGCCCCCGGTAAGCCTGACTTCAGCGATCCTCCCCCTGATGAGGGAGCGCAGAACGATTCCTACGAGACTCCCTATAACAGGTATTCCACCCTTGTGGTTTTCACTGGCAAAGACAACTAGTCATTTGATGCTCTGTTAAGGTTTATGCAGCCCTTCAGGATCCACAAAACATCATACACTAAACGATGAAATATCTGCACCGCAGGATGCGAGGCCCACGACCGGCATTTACCTTGCTTGAGTTAATGGTCTCAATGACCGTGTTGTCGCTGATCTTGCTGCTGGTTTTCCAGATGCTTGATACGACTCAGAAGACATTCCAGAGCTCAAGGGCGAGGGCTGCCACGTTCAAGGAGGCACGTGTCGCCTTTGAGGGGCTCACCCGCCGTATCGGGCAGGCAATGCTCAATACCTATTTTGATTATCAGTATCCGAATAACAATTCGACATTGAAGCCGACAGGCTACGAGAGGAAGTCTGATCTTCATTTTGTCAGTGGCCGGGCACAAATCTTTTTAGGGGGAGGGAATTTCTCGACCCACTGCGTGTTCTTCCAGGCGCCTCTGGGCTTCTCCCTGAGGCCGGAGAACCAGTCGTTTGGCAGCCTTCTCAATAGCTGGGGCTATTACATCGAGCGGAACAATGACAATGACCAGATTCCGAATTTTCTGAAAGCCTACAACTATGCGGATACTTCCAGGGAGCGTTACCGCCTTATGGAGTTCCGTCCGCCGACCGAGAGTATGCAAGTGTATGGAGCTAACCTCAGAACGCGATACACCACCGACTGGTTTGCCCAGGAAATTCATAAGAAATCCCAGGCAGGCGGCGTACCGTTTTCACGGCCGATTGCCGAGAATATCATTGCCCTGATCATTGAGCCCAAGCGTTCCGAGAAACCGGGCACGGCAATTCTCGCCCCGCAGTATCAATACGACAGCCGCCGCTTTCAGAAGAACAACAATCCCAGGGACGAGACCAAGCACCAGTTGCCGCCACTTGTCGAGGTGACGATGGTGGCGATTGATGAGAATTCCGCCATACGTAATGAACAGGTCCATGGAAGTCTGCAGGAACTGGTTGCCCCGACCCTGTTCAGAAATGCTGCAACCTACAGGCAGGATCTAGGCCAGCTCGAGAAAAGCCTCATTGATAAGAAGATCACTTACCGGGTATTTAACGAGACGGTTGCCATAAGGGCATCAAAATTCAGTGATCCGCAATTCCTGAGGTAGCGATTGCAAAAAACCGCACATCTGATGAAATTAACCAAACGCCATGAAAGGGGGGGATTCACCCTCATCGAGATCCTCGTGGTCCTTACCATTATCGCGATTATCGTGACGTTCACGGTTCCCAATCTGGAGCCTGCGTTGAAGGGCTCCAAACTCAAGCAGGCTGCTGATAACCTGGAGCGTGCACTGGCCAATGCCCAGCAGATGGCGATCACCCATAACCATCCGGTGGAGTTCCGGTTTTTCCATTATGACGATCCCGACAGCCCGGGAAGCGAGGAGTTCTTCCGCAGTTATCAGGCGGTTCAGGTTATCACCAGCCCGGAGAATCATAATCAGGTGATTGAGGAAAAAGTGGTGACTTCGGTGAACACCTTTCCGTTGCCTTTTGTGCTTGCCGAAGGAGAATTCAGCACCCTTATTGATTCCGTTGCCCTGGAGCAGGGCAGTGCCGATATCCCGCGTGCGAATGATGTAGATTATGTCGCTTTTGAGTTTCGTCCTAACGGCGCAACCAACCTGGGAACAATTGACATGAGCCACTGGACATTGACGATTGTAAGGGAATCTGACAGCAAGCCGGTGATAGGAGAGTTTATCACGCTGACAGTTGATGCATACAACGGGCGGGTCCGGCAGTTCTACCCATAGGGGAAGTGCCGGTTGGCTTTGGCTGCGAAAGGGAGGGGAGCGGATTGATGTTCGTGACAGCGGGAAGCGGGAGCATGCGCTAACTACTGCCCCTGACTTCAGGTTGAAGTTCCGGGAAGCGCCGGATTGGCAACCCCGGCAGAATGGCAATAAACACCTCGCCTGATGGTTTTCGGGCGTTCAAATGGACAGCCATTGACCTTAGATCTCTATAATAATCGGCTCATTTTCACATCAATCAGTTCAAAATCATGCAATTGAGCCCATTTCATTGGGAAATTGCATGAAACCTCTCTATTAACCTCAAATTTTTCCGACCAGCTATTTTTATTCAATTAGCCATAAAAACGGCATTGACCAAACAGCTCTTGCGGGGCAGATTGGGGTATATTGGGGCATATTGGTTCCAATATGCACGTTGTGGTTGATTTACCCGAAAATTCAAAAACCCGGTTGTTTGCTGGCACCCTCCAGCATGTTCTTGACGACAATCATCGAGTCACGGTGCCGTCGCGCTGGCGGCATGAAGAACTTTCAGAGTTCTTTGCACTGCCCGATCCGCGAAGATCTTTTCTCATCCTCCTGCCCGCAGCGGAACTGCAGAGGATGGCAACTGACCTTGAAGCTATCAAGGAATACAGCCGGGCGCAGCAGCGGCAATACAGCAGGCAACTGTTTTCCCGTGCCACTTCCTGTATCCTTGATCGTCAGGGGCGCTTGGTATTGCCTGCGGAAATCTGTACCGGCCTCGGTTTGCGCGGAGAGGTGGTATTGGCAGGGGGTGGTGCACGTATCGAAGTTTGGCAGCCCGAGAACTGGCAACGCAACTGCCGCGAAGAGGAAAGCACTTACGCTGAGATTGCCGACCGGGTCGGCCTGTAGATTTTTCCCTCACTTTAAGGAACCTCAACACCCACCAGAAGTACTTGACCAATTATCAACAACAAAGCAGCGCAGAAAATGAGGAAGCTCCTAACAAGGTTTCTGTCTTCGAACATTCTAAGGCCGACTGTAATGGCCGGCACCAACGCACGATACCACCTGAGCCAATGGCCAGTTGGCTGTGCGCCCAAGCCTAATTTGTTCGGCAATCGAAATGAGGCGTCATCCGGCAGGCCGCCATCGGATGACAAGTCGCGGTTTAAACGTGCACGCGGCAGTGGCAACGATTATCACCTGCCGGTTTTACTTGAAGAAGTGACCCATTATCTGGCACCGCAGGAAGGTAAGCTGTATCTGGACGCAACACTCGGCGGCGGCGGGCATTCAGAGCAACTTTTACGCATCGGGGCAAGGGTAATCGGACTGGATCAGGATCCTGCAGCGTTGTCATTCGCACGTGCCCGTCTTAGCGAATACCGGGAGAGTTTCGGGGCAATTCAGGGAAATTTCAGGGAGTTTGGAGATATTCTGGAAACCATTGGCATCAGCGGGCTGGATGGAGTGTTATTGGATCTTGGAATTTCCTCGCGTCAGGTTGATGACGCCGATCGTGGATTTTCATTTACCAGGCCCGGGCCGTTGGATATGCGGATGGATCCGGATTCCGAGGTTACTGCGGCAGAACTGATTAATACCTGTGAGGAAGCGGAACTGGCCCGGGTGTTTTATCAGTATGGTGAGGAGCGGGCTTCGCGCAAGGTTGCCCGCGGCATTGTCGAGCGCCGCTCGGTGAAACCGTTTCAGTGCACTTCCGATCTTGCTGAATTTTTGCAGTCGATGCTGCCTCGCAGGGGTAAGATTCATCCTGCAACCCGTGTGTTTCAGGCTCTCCGCATAGCCGTCAACAACGAGTTACGGGCTCTTGAGGAAGCCCTGACGGAGGTGCCGCGCTGGTTGCGTCCCGGCGGCCGGCTTGTTGTTATCTCTTTTCACTCGCTGGAGGACCGGATCGTGAAGTCATATCTCAAAAGATGCAGTCAAGCGCAACTCGACCGTCCTGAGTGGCCGGAACCGAAGGCGAATCCAGAGCATTACTTCAAGCTTGTCATGCAGAAAGGGCTGACCCCTTCACCTGACGAAATAAAGAATAACCCGCGTGCCCGCAGCGCGAGGTTGCGTGTGGCTGAGAGGTTACAAACGGCAGTCCCGAAAATCTGAAAAGTCATGGCTAGGAATCGAAAACGTTATCAGCGCCGACTTGATATCGGTTCAATCATATCACTGTTCTCTGTTGCAGTGGTTTTCGCAGTTGTCGCGTGCGGATTTGTAGGCATTAAGAACGCTCATGTCGAGCGCAGTGATCAGCGGCAGACCCTTGAGGAGAAGATCTCGATCATGGAAAAGGAGGTGGATACCATTGACCTGCGGATTGCCTCCCTCTGTGATCGCCGTGTACTGGCAGCGAGCCTACACAAGTATGGCAGCAAACTTGTGCCGATCGAGACCAGTGAAGAACTCCTCGGATTGCCTTCAGAGTTACCGGAGGCACTGGCATTTGGCAGGATCCAGGAGTTCCAGAATCATCATTAATATTAGCCTTACAGGTGGATAGCCGTTCCGTATACAGACGCACTTTTGCAGTTACCACTTTCCTTGTAGTGGTGTTCAGTGCTCTGTCGGCGAGGATTGTCTATGTACAGGTGGTGAACCATGAGCGGCTTTCGAAGATCGCGAGAACCGAGCGCTTGAAGCGTGAAGATTTGCCCGCGGCCCGCGGCCTGATATTTGATCGCCATGGTGAAATTCTCGTGCAAAACCGGCATGTGCGTGATGTTATCGCCGATCGCTATCATTTGATTGATATCAATGTTTGCCGCAAGGCTGTAGCAGTTGCTGAAGACCTCACTGTAAGGCAAGTGAAACGGCTCTTTAATGACAATCAGGTTCGCAGCCGGTTCATTCAAATTGCGGATAATACGTTGAGTGAGCTGCTGGGGAGTGATGGCGCGAGAGTCAGGGATATTGTTGCCGAGGGAGCGGGAAGGGATCATGTGGTGGTTTTTCGTGATCTTGAGTTCGGCAGGGCGGAAAGGATGCGCTTGCTGCTCCTTGAACGCGGCATAGGCGGGTTCAGCTTTAAGGATTCGATGAAGAGGTATTACCCAAACCCGGGCCGTTTGGCCCAGGTGCTCGGATATACCGATGCGGAGAATGTCGGGCGTGAGGGGATTGAAGGGGCACTTGATAAGCAACTCGCCGGAGTCCCGGGATACAGGCTTGTAGAGCGAACCCGGCGGTCAAGTGAAATTTTGTCAGGACTTAACGCGGAGTCTCTGCCTGTTGATGGTGCGAATGTTGAACTCACCATTAATATGGGCCTGCAGGAAATCGTTGAGGCTGCCATGCAGAAGGCTGTCGCGCAGTTTGACCCAGAGAAGATCATGGCGGTATTCATGGATCCGTCCACCGGCGAGATACTGGCGATGGCAAGCAGACCCGACTTTGATCAGGAAACGCGCAAGGGAACGCGTAAGATCCATCCGGTTTCCGATAGATATGAACCGGGGTCGACTTTCAAGGTAGTTGCGCTTGCCGCCGCTTTTGACAAGCAGCTTATCACGCTGGACTCGGTATTCTTCTGCCACAATGGGAAATACCATGCGCCTGGCCTGTTTCTCAGTGATCACCGTGCTTTTTCCTATCTCAGTTCACAGGAGATTCTTTCCCAATCGAGTAATATAGGTGCTTTCTTTATTGCCAAGAAGGTGGAGGACGAGGCGGGAATCGGAACCTTCCATGGTTACATCAGGAATTTTGGTTTCGGAACCCGTACCGGAATAGAACTTACCGCCGAGGCGGCGGGAATGGTTACCGGACCGAAAGACAGAGCCTGGAGCAGGACTTCACTTTCGAGAATCGCCATGGGCTATGAGGTCGATGTCACCGCCCTGCAGATGGTATCTGCACTCTCGGCAATTGCCAATGGCGGCAAGTTGATGAAGCCGCAGATTATCCAGAAGATCAGTTCGCCGGAAGGGGAACCGATTTATCAGTTGCAACCTAAGAAAATTCGCCGAGTGATCAGCGAAGAAGCGGCAAATATGCTGATTACCGCGCTTACTGCAGTCGTTGCCGATGGTGGAACCGGAGAGAATGCAATGGTCGATGGGTTTGTAGTTGCGGGCAAGACCGGAACTACCCGAAAACTCCGTAATCCCAGAAACAAAGGATATTACCATGGACGTTATGTAGTCTCCTTCATGGGATTTCTTCCGGCGGAAAATCCCCGCCTTGCAGGCATTATTGTGGTTGATGATCCGAAGAATGCAGCGCGTTATGGCGGCACAGTTGCCGCACCGATTTTTTCCGAGATTGCATCAGCGGCGATGCCCTGCATGGGCATACAGCCAATGGTTCCCCTCCCCCGGGCGATTAAAAATGTGCGTCGTGCGGTGGATATTGGAGGAGGGCGCCACTGACAGAAGTTTTGGTGATCTGATGCGATTGAACACATTAGCAGAGGCGGTGAACGGTGCGGTTGTCTCGGGAGAGGGCGATCCGGAGATCAGTTCGCTGTGTTACGATTCGCGAAAGGCATCAGAAGGAGCACTGTTTTTTGCGATCAACGGCGGCAAGGTTGACGGACATGAATACATCGGGCAGGCAATCAAATTGCGTGCCGCAGCGGTCGTTGTTGAGCGGGGTGAAGTTGAACTTGGAGTGCCGACAGTCGGAGTGCCGGATGGCAGGAGTGCCATGTCTGCAATTGCCGATGTGTTTTATGGCAATCCGTCGGGATTACTGAAGGTTGCCGGAGTTACGGGAACCAACGGCAAGACGACTACTGCATTATTGCTCTGCCATTTGCTTAATGCTGCCCATCGGCGGTGCGGTTTGCTTGGCACGGTGAAATATGATCTTGGCGGGGAAGATGTCACTGTTACCCGCACGACACCTGAGTCGGCGGATTTGCAGGGCTATCTTGCGAGGATGGTGGACAACGGATGCGTCGCTGCGGTAATAGAGGTTTCATCGCACGGGATTGCTTTGAAAAGGACTGCTGATGTGCAGTTTGACGTCGCGATTTTCACCAACCTATCCCGTGATCATCTCGACTTTCATGGTGACATGAGTTCGTATTTTTCCGCCAAGCGCGAATTCTTTGACCAGATCTCCTCCCGCGATGGAAAGAAAAAATCTCTGGCTGTTATTAATAGAGATGATCCATCGGGCAGAAAATTGCTTAACGATTTTCCCAAGGGAAGCGCTTCGGCAGTTTCCTATGGCCTTGGAATTGGCGCGGATTATCTTGCCAGCGATCTGCGTCAGAGCCGTGACGGGATAGAGTTCAACCTCCGGGTTGCAGGCAGGCAACTGCGGGCAAAGATGCCATTGATCGGGCACTTCAATGTATACAATGCCCTTGCCGCCCTGGCTGCGGGAGTGGGGATGGGCCTCAACCTGCGGGAGGCAGTCACGCACCTTGCGGAATTTCCACAGGTTCCCGGCCGCCTCGAGAGTGTTTCTGATAACAGGGCTTTCCATGTTTATGTCGATTATGCCCATACGCCGGATGCTCTGGAAAATACGCTGACAACCCTGCTCGGACTTGAACCCCGCCGCTTGATTGTTGTTTTCGGATGTGGAGGAAACAGGGATACAGAAAAGCGTGCAGAGATGGGGGCTATTGCCGCCCGTTTGGCGAACTATGTGATTATTACCTCTGATAATCCGCGTGATGAGGATCCGCAGGAGATAATATCCGACATAGAGGCCGGGTTCAAAGGGGAGCACTTCGAGAGTGTGGTTGATCGCCGTGAAGCGATCGGGCTGGGAGTGTCGTATCTCATTCCCCGGGACATTCTTCTAATTGCCGGCAAAGGGCATGAGGATTATCAGGAGTTTGCCGATCATAGAGTTGCCTTTGATGACCGCGAGGTGGCACGCCAAATGCTCAGGGATCGGGATCATGTCCGGGCAGACATGGTGCGCGAAAAGCGCGAGGAGATGGAAGCCAGGGAGAAACAGCGGCAAGAGGATTCTCGCGGGAGATTGAATGATGAGTCAACGGATTGGAGGGAGGATTGAAGCATCTTTCACTGGCCGCTGTTACTGATTTTTCGGGAGGATCGCTTGGAGCGGGGTGTCCTGATGATAAGGTGAATTCAGTCTCAACTGATACACGCACTCTTTGCGAAGGGGCACTCTTTGTTGCTCTGCGCGGTGAGAATTTTGATGGTCATGATTTTATCGCGACGGCAATTGATGCCGGCGCTGCTGCCGTCATGATAGACGTGGAGAGGGCGGGCAAAAATCCCGGGGGATGTGCGGTTGTAAGGGTGGAGGATACGCATGGTGCGTTGCAGTTGCTTGCACGCAATTACCGCATGGATCTTGGGCTTACCGGCATCGGGATAACCGGCAGCAACGGCAAGACTACAACCAAAGATTTTATTTCTTCGGTTTTGAGTGAAGAATTTTCCGTGAGTGCCACTGTGGGCAACCTCAATAACCTCATTGGACTGCCCCTGTCGATACTCTCTGCTGATGACTCCCATGAGTTTGGTGTGTGGGAAATGGGGATGAGCGTGCCGGGAGAAATTAAGCAATTGGCCGCAATTGCATCCCCTGATGTGGGGGTTATAACCAACATCGGAATGGCTCACATCGAATCGATGAAATCTCCCGAGGCGATCGCCCGGGAGAAGGGCATGCTGGCGGAGACCATAGGAGAAGGGGGACTGGTTGTTCTCAACGGGGAGGATCGGCATGCGTCCTCAATTGCCAGGCGCAGTTGCGCACGTGTTGTCACGGTTGGCTTCGGTGTGGGCGATTTCAGGGCAGTCGATGTTGAACAAACGGAAAGCGGAGTCGGATTCACCATTGTTGCCAATGGCGAAAAGCATCCTGTGTTCATTGCCACGCCCGGGCGTCATATGATTATAAATGCATTGCTCGCGGCAGCGGTTGGTTCGCATTTTGGATTATCACTGGAGGTTATCGCGCGTGGTTTGGGACGGGCAAAGTTAACTGCAGGACGTATGCAACAGAGAGATCTGGGGGGCGTGTCCTATATCGATGACAGCTATAATTCAAATCCGGATTCGATGCGTGCAGCACTCAATACCCTTGCCGAGTTAAAGTGTGATGGGCGCCGGATTGTCGTGATTGGCGGCATGGCGGAACTCGGTGAAATTTCGGATACTGAGCACCGGAAAGTCGGAGAGGCGGCGGCTTGTGCCGGGATTGACTGTATTTTGAGTGTTGGTGAACTGGCTGCGCCGGTTCATGCCGGTGCAGCTTGTAAACTCCCGGGGCGGGCGCAACATTTCGAGAGCCACGGTGAATGTGCCGATTTCCTGAGTCGAGAGGCCCGTTCAGGGGACATTGTTTTGATCAAAGGCAGCCGTTCCTCTGCGATGGAGAGAGTATTGGAGGCACTTGGATAAGTTATGATTCCCTGGCTATATGACTGGTTGAAAGACGCATTCGGGTTTGATGCAAGGCTGTTGCGCTATATTACTCCAAGGGCAGGAGTAGCCTGTATTTTTGCTTTTGCTTTAAGTTTGATCTTTGGGCCACGTGTTATCCGGCGCCTGATTGCGCTTAAAATTGGTCAACCCGTGCGCTCTGCTGACGAAGTTCACAAACTGGCGGAACTTCACGGGGATAAGGCCGGAACGCCGACGATGGGCGGAGTGATGATTGTGTTTACCGTGCTGGCCAGCGTGGCCATGTTTGTAAACCTTACTAATCCTTTGGTTTGGGCAGTGCTGTTTGTTTTTGTCGGTCTGGGACTGGTTGGAATGATGGATGACTACCGGAAGGTTGTTAAGAAGAATTCAAAGGGGATAAGCGCGCGTACAAAGATTACATTGCAGATATCTGTGGCGTTCACGGCAGCCTTGTTCCTCTACCTGAACCCGGCGACATCCGCATAT
Source organism: Verrucomicrobiales bacterium (assembly GCA_046581505.1). GTDB lineage: Bacteria > Verrucomicrobiota > Verrucomicrobiia > Verrucomicrobiales > DEV007 > CACIUL01. The sequence goes on from JAYGGE010000099.1 coordinate 21,811, forward strand.
ATCCGTGAACTCCATGTTCCCTTTCATAAGGGGCCGGTGGTGCAGGATATGGGTTGGTTGTGCCTGCCGTTTTTCGTGCTGGTAATCGTGAGTTGTTCGAACGCAGTTAATCTTACCGATGGGCTGGATGGTCTGGCGATTGGCTGTTCGATTACGGTTGCCCTGGCCTATGCTGCTTTCTGCTATCTTGTTGGCAACCAGCAGCTTGGCGAGAAGTATCTACTGATTCCGCATAGCCCTTATGCCGGGGAACTTTCCATCGTGTGCCTGGCACTGGTGGGCGCGGGCCTTGGATTTCTCTGGTTCAACTGTCACCCGGCTAAAGTATTCATGGGGGATACGGGATCGCTTGCTCTCGGTGGAGCATTCGCAATGCTGGCGATCTGTTCAAAACATGAGGTCGTGTTGATTATTGTCGGTGGTGTATTTGTAATGGAGGCGGTTTCTGTGATTATGCAGGTCGGAAGTTTCAAGTTGCGCGGCAAGCGTATTTTCCGGATGTCGCCGATTCATCATCATTTTGAATTGAAAGGTTGGCACGAAAGCCAGGTAATCGTCCGCTTCTGGATGCTTTCACTGCTTTGTGCACTGTTTGGTCTGGCTACATTGAAATTGCGATAGAGAATTTTGAAATACAAAGGACAGAATTTTGCTGTGCTCGGTTGTGGGCGCAGCGGCGCAGCGGCTGCGAGGCTTGCCGGACGAGAGGGCGCCCGGGTGACAGTCCTTGACAATGGCGACCCGGAGAAATTGGAATCCACTGCCTCTGAATTGCGTGCGGGTGGCTTTAAGATGGTCCTTGGCAGGAGTGCTTTGGAAGCGGATGTCTCGAGTTTTGATTTGGCTGTCATCAGCCCCGGCATTGCCCTTGATAAGGAATTGGCCGTTCGCTTCACTCTCGCCGGTATACCGTTAATAGGTGAGATTGAGTTCGCTTTTCCATTCTGTTCTGCGCGGATTGTCGGTGTAACCGGAACCAATGGAAAAACCACCACTGTTGAGCTTATTGAGACGATGCTCAGTGGGTGCGGTGAACCAACGGTAGCGGCCGGCAATCACGGTCGTCCTCTTTCTGATATTGTGTGTGCCTCAGGGACTTATTCCACGGTGGCCCTGGAGATCAGTTCCTTCCAGTTGGAGAGCGTTGAGGAGTTTCGTCCGGGAGTGGCGGTTTGGACGAACTTTGCTCCGGATCATCTTGATCGTTACCCGGGCATTGAGCAATACCGCGCCGCAAAGATGCGGTTGTTCAAGAATCAAACAAATGATGACTGGGCTGTGGTGAATCTGCGTGACGGGATTACGGGAATGGCAGCAAATACCTGTACTTTTTCCGCGTTTGATGATGCTGCCGATTATCACTTTGAGAACAATTCCATTTTGGAGGGATCGGAGGTTCTAATAAGCATGGACGAACTTGCCATGAGGGGCAGGCACAACGCGGAGAACCTGATGGCAGCCCTGGCGGTTGGCAGGATTTATGGTCACCCGCCGGATTCGTTGGCAGCGGCAATTGCCACTTACAGTCCACCGGCACACCGTTGTGAACCGGTTGGGACCGTTGACGGGGTTTGTTACATAAATGATTCAAAGGCAACCAATCTGCATGCACTTGAAAGTGCGCTTATTTCCCTCGATGACGGCGGGGGCATTGTCCTGATTGCCGGAGGAAAGGACAAAGGTTTGCCTTTCAGTGACTTAACGTCATCTGTCTCGCAATATGCCGAGCATGTTGTGCTGATTGGTGAGATTCGCAATTCTCTGGCGCAGGAGTGGGGCCGGCATGTCGATTGCCGGACGGCAATCGACATGGACGCCGCCGTTGTCGCTGCTGCTGCTCTTGCCCGGCCCGGGCAAACGGTGCTGTTTGCTCCCGGAACTTCATCTTTTGACATGTTTGCCGGGTACGAAGCCCGTGGCGAGGCATTCTGCAGGGCCGTTAATAATCTCAATAAACCAACGACATCAAATGAGTAAAAATAAAAACAAAACAGAAAACAGGCGAAAGCGACCTGCATGGGTGGACATGTTCGCTAAAACACAAAAAGTTGATGCCCGGACGGGTGATGTGCGCGATTGGAATGCCGACGTGCCCAATATAAAACTCTCCCGGGCATTTGTAGTGGTATTGATCCTGCATGTCGTTGCGGTTGGCGGTATCCTGGCCTTTGAAATGTTTAAGCCTGAGTCATCACGGGATACAATGGCAGAGAGCGAGAGCATGGCGAAGGTTGATGCGGATCAACCGGCGGGCCCGGTTAAACAGGGCGCGCAGCAACATGCAGGATCAGGATTTCCCGTGGCGCCCGGCGACGGGAGTGATGACGGCTACGTGCGTTATATTGTCCAGAGTGGCGACAGTATCCGCGACATTGCAAACTCCTACAATATATCCCGGACCGAACTTCTTGCGGCCAACAGTATTGACGAAAGACATCCACTGGTGCAGGGGCGAATTCTTCGCATTCCCAAGGCGCTGTTGAACAGTGGGTTTTTAGTTACCGACCGGGGGGGGGCTGTGGGGGAACCGGGAGGCATTGCCGATGAGGGTTCAAACAAGAATGGAGAAAACGGGTTTATCCCTCTTAAATTGGCTGGTGTGATTGGAGATCAGCCGGTTCTCTCCGGCAAGGATCCGGAAATTGCTGTTCCGGTTTCAGCAGGATCATCCCAGGAAGATGGCTTTCTGCCTCTGGGCAGCACAGGGATACCAGTCAATCCGGGAGATGGTGCGCCTCAAGCCGGTAAAAAACCTGACCGTCCCCGGGTTGTGCGTGAACGTCCTGCTGCGGCACCGCGGTTAGCGAAACCGGCGCCAGTAGCATCGTCTTCGCTGTATACTGTATTGCGGGGTGATACACTCTATAGGATTTCCCGTAAATACGGGGTGAGCGTGGATGATATACTGGGTGCCAATCCCGGAATTACTCCGAGAACGCTGGGCATTGGGAAAACTCTACGCATTCCTTAAAGAGGCACGGCGGGAGTTGTTTTTCCGAGAATTCCGATGGGGGAAAAAAGCGCATATATTCTTGTCCTGATGGTCGTGTCACTATTGGGGCTGGGCATTGTGATGTTGCTCAGCACCAGTGTGTTTATTGCGGATCGGGCGGATATTTATCATGATGTTCACCGTCAGCTTGTGTGGTTGGTTCTCGGGGTTGTTACCTGCGGTATTTTTGCTGTGATTGACTACCGGTTTTGGAAACGGTCGCGATGGATCTGGTTCAGCGTGGCCTGTGCTCTGCTGGTGTTGTGTTTTCTCCATCCCTTTGCGCAACCGGCCAACGGATCATATCGCTGGGTGGGTGGCGATGAATTTGGTTTTAATTTTGCCAGGATGCAACCCTCCGAGATGGCCAAGCTTGCCGTGATATTCATTATTGCCGGATGGGGTGCGCATGCCGGAGAACGTATTCGCGAAGTGCGTGCCGGATTCATTTACCCGCTTGGGATTGCACTTATCCCGGTCTTGTTGATAGCCTTTGAGACGGACATGGGAACCGCAGCACTGCTTATCTGTGTCACGCTGACCATGCTATTTGTGGCGGGGAGCAGGGTTTGGTTGTTTGCCGGCAGTGCAGCGGTGTCGTTGTTGATTCTTGCGCTTGCAGTTTGGCGCAATCCCAATCGCTGGGAGAGGTTCATTGCATTTATTGACCTTGAGGCGCACAAGACAGGGTTGGGTCTGCAGCAGTGGCGAGCCAAGCTGGCACTCGGGGAGGGTGGGATCAGCGGTCTCGGACTGGGTGAGGGTCGCGAGAAGTTGATGTATCTTCCGTTTGCGCACACGGATTTCATTTTCCCGATGATTGGCGAGGAACTGGGAGCAAGGGCGACGCTACTTGTTATCTTCGCCTTTGTAGCTGTCCTCATCTTCGGCGTATTGATTGCCAATTCTGCGCCTGATCCTTTCGGGAAACTCCTGGGCTTCGGGATTGTTACCCTCATTACAGTCCAGGCTGCATTGAACATCGGGGTAACCACTGCCGTGTTGCCGAACACAGGACTGCCGTTGCCCTTTGTCAGTTATGGTGGATCAAATCTCCTGTTCAGCCTCGCCGGCATAGGGATTCTTCTCAATATTTACCGGCAGGGAAACACATTCAAAGGTGATGAAACCGGCAAACTGTTCGACCGTTGCCGTGCCGTGCCCAGAATATAGCCAGAGCATCCCCTGAAATGGCCATCCGAACTGTCATTGCCTGTGGTGGAACAGGCGGTCATCTTTTCCCGGGCATTGCTGTCGCTGAGGCATTGCGTGCGCAGGGGGGAGAATCACTCGTGCTTATCTCCGAGAAGGAAATCGATACCCTCGCGACAAAGGGGTATGAGGACTTTCGCTTTGAGGCACTTCCTGCCAGGGGAATGCCTTCACTGCTGTCACCAAAGATGGTTCCCTTTGCCTTGCGGTTTTTACGGACACTTTCCCGCTGCAACAAGATTGTCGCTGAATTTGAGGCGGATGCTGTCCTGGGAATGGGCGGATTCACCTCGCTGGCTCCTCTGATGTCCGGTCGCAGGCATGGGACAAAGACTTTCATCCATGAGTCCAATGCTTTTCCGGGTAAGGCGAACCGCATCGCTGCACGCAGGGCGGATTGTGTTTTACTGGGATTTTCCGCATGTCGAAGATATTTTCCAGGCAAGGATGCCGAGGTGGTCGGGACGCCGTTGCGGGAGATAATGTGTCAAAAGCATAATCATGCGGATGCCCTCGCTCATTTCGGGATGGAGGAGGGCAGAAAGACACTTCTTGTCATGGGCGGAAGTCAGGGAGCGCGCGGTATTAATCGTGCAGTGACAGGAGCACTGAAACAGATTTCCGAAATGGGAATGCAGGTGATTCACCTCACAGGTTCTGCGGATTTTGATGAGATCCGTTCGGCTTACAGTTCGGCATCCATGCCTCATTACGTCTCGGCTTTTTGTCATGAAATGCATTTTGCCTACGCTGCCTCTGATGTGGCCATTGCCCGTTCCGGTGCTTCGAGCCTGGCCGAACTTTCTGCTTTTGCCCTGCCGACGATCCTTGTTCCATACCCGCACGCAACGGATGATCATCAGACTCTCAATGCCCAGGTGTATACTGAGAGTCGTGCTGCCATAATGTTGAAAGAAACCGACCTTGGAGCCCGTTGCATTGTAAGGTTGTTTCAGAAATTAACACAGGATAACGGGGGAACCCTTGCTGGAATGAGTGCAGCGATGGATGCGCTGGCAGTAAGGAATGCCGCTGAAAATATCTGTAAATCAATTGAGAGGCGTTGCCGGTGAACAACCAAATTACAGAGCGGCTGCACCAAGGTGCAACGTGTCCGATGAGAATACACCTGATTGGTGTGGCTGGCTCCGGGATGAGTGGAGTTGCATCGTTGCTCATCGAGCTTGGACACCGGGTGAGCGGATCAGATCGTGTCAGGACCAGGGAGACCGAGCGTCTACAGCGTGCCGGCCTTGATTTTCATTGTCCGCATTCCATCGAAACCCTCAGTGATGCGCAACTGGTTATTTTTTCTTCAGCGATCAAGTCCGGCAACATTGTTTACGATGCTGCCGTGGAGTCGGGGTTGCCGATGTTGCGTCGTGCCGAGGCTCTGGCTTTAATCATGGAGGGAAAGCAGGGCATTGTCATTGCCGGGACACACGGCAAGACAACGACGGCAGCACTTGCGGCCCATGTTCTGCGGGCGGCGGGTGTGGAACCGTCCCATTACGTTGGAGCTGAGATTCCTATCCTGGGAACCAATGCCCACTGGGACGGGAATGGAGAGTATTTTGTTGCCGAGGGGGATGAGAGTGACGGTTCGCTGGTGGAGTTTAACCCGGAGTTTGCCATTCTCCTTAATGTTGAGGAAGAACATCTCGATTATTACTCCGGAGGCATTGCGGAAATTCGCCTGGTATTCCGCCGGTTTCTTGAAACGGTTGCGGGTGAAGTGATTTACTGTGCGGGTGATGTTGAGGCATCGGCATTGTGTGAATCCAGGGAAAGTTCCATTTCCTACGGATTGGATCCCGGTTTTGATTTTTGTGCCAGGATTCTCAGCATAAGAGAGCGCAGCAGTGATTTTGAAGTATTGCGCAATGGCTGTGCGATTGGAAACATTACCCTCGGAATCCCCGGTGAACACAATGTGCTCAACGCATTGGCGGTAATTGCGCTTGCCACCCTGCTTGGTTCTGAGTTTGAGGATATTGCTGAAGCGATGAGGACGTTTCGGGGTGCCCGTCGCAGGTTTGAAGTCCTTTACCGATCTGCTGACTATATGGTTGTCGACGATTACGGTCATCATCCAACGGAAATCCAGGCCACCATAGCAACGGCACGAGCAGCCAATCCTGAGCGGCTTGTCTGTGTTTTCCAGCCTCATCGCTATACACGTACCAAGCTTATGCGGGATCGATTCGGGACATCCTTTCAGGAGGTTGATGCCTTGTATGTGACTGATGTTTATGCCGCCAGTGAAGAGCCTATTCCCGGGGTCAACGGTGAGATGATCGTTGAGGCCGTGCGTGAGAACGGCATCAAGGAAGTCCATTATACTGCCGATGTCCATACTGCGCACTTGGCAATAGGGTCCCGCCTGCGGAGAGGTGATATACTGCTTATACTTGGTGCCGGCAACGTGCATGAGGTTGGCGTTGCACTTGCGCGTGACCTTGAGGTTATCGATAAGCTGCGTCGTGAACTTGATGACCCGGAGACTATCTGTCGTCTTTACGAACCGATGCGCCGGCACACTACGATGAAGATGGGGGGGCCGGCGCAGTTCTGGGTTGAGCCATCCAGCATTGAAAGTTTTTCAAGGGCGTTGCGCTTTTTCAAGTCGGCGGGAATTCCCGTGATGACGATGGGCAGAGGATCCAACCTTATTGTCCACGACGGGGGAATCGCGGGAGCAGTGATCCGGCCGGGCAAGGGTGAGTTTGAGGATATTTGTGTATCTGGAAATACAATTACCGCGGGTGCTGGCGTCCGTTTCAAGAGGATTAGCAATGTTGCTAAGATGCATGAGCTTGGAGGTTTCGAGTGGATGGAGGGCATCCCTGGGAATGTCGGTGGTGGTTTGCGCATGAATGCAGGTGCAATGGGCTGCCAGACTTTTGATCAGGTCGTCTCAGTCCGGTATGTGGATTCAGAGGGGGAGTTGCACGAGAAGAGCGGCCAGGAGTTCTCAGCGCAATACCGTAATGTCCCCGAGTTGATTGACAACTTTGCACTATCGGCGGTTTTTCTCGGCTCGCCATCGAGCACGGAACAGATTGACAGCAAGCTTGAGGAATCGATAAATAAGCGCCGCATGACCCAGCCGGTAGCGGCTTGTGCGGGTTGCATCTTCAAGAATCCTGCCCCGGTCGCCGCAGGGAAGCTTGTCGAGGAGCTTGCCCTGGGATCTGCGCGGGTTGGAGCGGCCAGGGTTTCTGAGGTTCACAGTAACTTCATCGTTAACGAAGGTGGCGCGAAAGCTGAGGACGTGCTTGCCCTCATTGAGATGATTCAATCAAAAGCACGCGAGGAGCGTGGCATTGAGCTTGAGACCGAGGTCAAGGTTATAGGCTCTGCTGCAGCATGCTTTTAACCCCCGATTTTTTGACAGGATATGCCAATTGATAAAAAGACAATCGCAGTGTTGATGGGTGGCCCCGGCAGTGAGCGTGAGGTTTCGCTGGTTTCCGGGAAAAATGTCTCGAGGGCACTTTCCGAGTGCGGGGCCCGGGTGACTGAAGTGGATGTAAAAGATGAGGATTTCGACCTGCCTGATGATGTTGACCTTGCCTTTAATGTGATTCACGGCACGTTCGGGGAAGACGGATCGCTGCAGAAAGTGCTCAATGCCCGCAGGATTCCTTATACCGGTGCGGGGGCGAGCAGCAGCGAGGTGGCTTTTGACAAGGGCTTGAGCAAGAAGCGGTTTGTTGAATCGGGAGTGCCGACCCCGGTTTTTGAATTCATTGCGCCCAAGCCGGGTGAATTGCCTTCACTGCCTTTGCCTTATGTGGTCAAGCCTACGCGTGAAGGTTCCAGCGTTGGTGTTCATATTGTTCGGGAGCAAGGGCAAGTGCACCAGGCTCTCGAGGATGTGTCGAAGTATGACCTGTTCGCTCTGGTCGAGGAGTTTATTTCAGGCAAGGAGCTTACTGTCGGGGTAATCAACGGTGAGGCATTACCCGTGGTTCATATTCAGCCGCGCACGGGTTTTTATGACATGCAGAACAAATATCCGTGGCTGGGGGGTGGAGATGGCTGTGACTACTTTTGTCCTGCGGATCTTGATGATGACACAACCCGGAGAGTGCAGGAGGCTGCACTTGATGCGCACAAATCCCTGGCAGTGGAGATTTATTCCAGGGTTGATGTAATCTTGTCAGAGGAGGGTGTTCCTTATGTGCTTGAAGTCAATACCATTCCCGGGATGACCGAGACCAGTCTGCTGCCGAAGGCTGCAATGTCAGCCGGTTATGATTTTCCATGCCTTTGTGAGCGGATTGCCGAGTTGTCGATGGCTTTCAGGAAGCGATAGAACCTGTGGAGAATCGCATATGAACAAGAATAGACAGAATAAAGTCCGCCCCCGGGGTGCCGCCGTGGCGAGCAGGAAGAATTCGCGGTGCTGCCATCATCTTGATGTCCAGGTATCATCGAGGAAGACTTTGCAGTTACGCTGGAGGATGAAGGTTTATAGGATTTTCAAGTGGGCTGCTGCTGCGGTGTTTATCTTTGCCATCGCGGGTGGTGTCTACCGGGGAATTGACTATTTCCTGTTTGAGAGCCCGAGGTTCCAAATTAATGAGATTTCATATCAGACGGACGGGAATCTTGGCAAGGAACGCGTGCTGGATTGCCTGGAGCTGCGAACCGGTGAAAATATTCTGCGGCGTGACCTTGAAGAAATGCGCGGGAAAATCCTGGCGGAATTACCCCGTGTGCGGGAAGTGAATATTGTCCGGGATATCCCGGATCGACTTTCCTTTGATATTAAAGAGAGGTTTGCGGTTGCCTGGTTGGGAAATACGGCGCGTCTTCAAGTGCCGCAGAGATGCCGGGGAGGTTTGCTTGTGGGAAGTGATGGAGTTGTCATTTGCTGTGACATCCTTGAGCCGGGATTCATTGCGTTACCGGTGATTTTTCCCGGGACACAGGTCGCGATAACGCCCGGCAGTGAGATCGAATCCACAGCATTGCTCAAGGGGCTGGAAATTGTTCTGGTGTTTGCGGATGCTTTTAAAACTTCGCCTGTCAAGTTGCAGTCCCTGAGGGTGGCAAGTGCCTATTCACTGGTAGGTTACCTGAATACAGGAACCGAGATTATTTTCGGCTTGGATGATATAAGCCGACAGATAAGTAACCTGAAGGTCCTGCTTGATGAAGCCACGCGCCGGGGACAGGCCCTGGCAACTGTCAATCTTTTGCCGAAGAAAAATATTCCTGTGCGTTTTACAGCGATTGAAGATCCGGTGGCCGGCGCCTCAACGATGTCTGTTGCCCCTGAAACTGCGGTATCTGGGCGACCGGCTGTCTCCAGACGTGTCCATCGGCGGGTGCCCCGGGGAGCAGCGATGCACGGAGCATTTAATTCTGGGGGTTGACTAATGAGCTTTAATCAACGTAATCGCAGGTAGTTCAGATGGCTAAATCCACTATCTATGTCGGCCTTGAGATAGGGACTTCCAAGATATGCGTTGTCGTTGGTGAAGTCCGTGCCGATGGGGCGATTAAGATTCTCGGTGTCGGGCAGGCTCCCTCACGGGGGGTTCGCAAGGGGGAAATCGTTGATTTTGAGAATGCCCAAGCCTGCCTGCACGATGCCCTGGTGCGCGCGGAAGACCGCAGTGATGTCATGATTAATAACGTTATCCTGGCAATCACAGGAGCGCACATCAAGGGCTTTAACAACCGGGGAACGATTCGCATCCCGGAGGAACAGGACGAAATAACCAGTGAGGACCTGGAGGAAGTTAAAGAGATTGCAAGGGATGTCGAAATTCCTCAGGAGAATGTTTTCCTGCATAGCATTCTTCGTGATTACTATGTTGACGGGCAGGAGAAGGTGCTGCAGCCCGCCGGCATGCTTGGCAAGATACTTGAGGCCGATTACCACATTATCCACAGTATAAAGACACGAGTACAGAACACAATCCGCTGCGTGCGGGAGATTCCGCTTGATGTTGAGGACGTGGTGTTCAGCCCGGTTGCCTCGGCACAGGTTGTCCTCACGCAGGAACACAAGGATCGCGGGGCTTTGCTTCTCGATATTGGCGGAGGAACCACCGACTACGTCATGTATAGCGGCGGGTCAATTTCCCGGTCCGGGTGCATTGGCGTGGGGGGGGACCATATAACCAATGACATCTCAGTTGTCATGAAGATTCCCCTCACGAAGGCGGAGCGGCTCAAGGTCAAGTATGGCGCGGCCATTGTTCCCGATATACCCGATCCCGAGCCGATAGTAATAGATGATGACCCGCAACTTGCAGGCCGTGAAATAGATTCAACCTTGCTCAGCGAGATCATCAATGCACGCATGACCGAGACACTGGAGCGGCTGCGTGATCAATTGCAGCAGGATGGGGAACTGGCAGCCCTTGGTGCCGGTGTTTTCCTTACCGGCGGCTGCAGTAAACTTGACGGGCTGGATAAACTGACTGAGCAGATTTTCAACTTACCGGTATCGCGGGGAAATATCGGCAGCATGAGTGGAGCTTCAGCGGCTTTTGAGAATCCTCAATACTCGACACCGATGGGATTGATACGCTATGCCCAGATTCTTGATGCCAATCGCCCGAAACTCTCCCCGATTCAGCAAATTGGGAAAAAGCTTGGCGGAATTTTCAGTGGCTCTAAACTGTTGACCTGGGGTGGAGTCCTGCTTGCGGGTTTTCTTCTTGTTGGATTACTTATGGGAACATTTTGAATCTTGAACTTAAACAATACGAACTGACTGATGCTTGAATACGAACGTAACCCTGCGGATGGGAAATCCGTGTTGGCTCCTGGGCAGGTAAAGGTGATTGGAATTGGAGGCGCAGGTTCCAATGTCCTTGATCGCATTGCCCTTGAGGGCATGGAAGAAGCGGAACTGCTGACGCTGAACACTGATGTCCGTGCATTGAACACTTCAGTGGCAAACGACAAGATTCAGATGGGAAAGAACCTTACCCAGGGCCTTGGAGCCGGTGGCGACCCGGAACGTGGTGCCCAGGCGGCAGAGGAGGCAATGGATGAAATACGTGCTGCTGTTGAGGGGAAATCCCTGGTTTTCATATGCGTTGGTCTTGGCGGGGGAACGGGATCCGGTGCCGCTCCGGTAGTGGCCAAGCTGGCAAGACAGACAGGTGCCTTTGTGGTGGCTTTTGTCACCGTGCCATTTTCTTTTGAGGGGCGTCGCAGAATTTCCCAGGCACAGGATGCACTGGCACAACTGGAGTCCTGTACCAATGGCCTGGTGACCTTTGACAATGACCGGATGGGAGACCTTGTTCTGCCAACTGACGGTATTCAGCAGGCTTTCAGTGCGGCTGATCAAATTATCAGCCAGAGTGTGCGTGCGATCACCAAACTGGTTTCCCAGCCAGGGCTTGTGCGTATTGGCATGGATGATCTGCTCAGTGCGTTGAAGAACGACAGTTCACGATGCCTCTTTGGCTTTGGCCAGGCGCAGGGGGAGAACCGTGCGCAAGAGGCGCTCAAGGGCGCGCTCAAGAGCCCATTGCTTGACCAGGGCAGGATGCTTGATTACTCCAGCAGCCTGATTGCCCATGTTTGCGGGGGAGAAAACATGACCCTGTTTGAGGTGGAACTGCTAATGGATGAACTTTCCAAACACGTCAATGATGATGCCCACATACTTTTCGGAGCGGCTGCTGACAGCAGGCAGGGAGAGAACCTCAGCGTGACGATCATCAGCTCTGTTGGAGCAGAGGTGCCGATAAGCGCGCAACCCGGCGATCAACCGGAAGTCGTTGCAAAGGTCCAGTCGACGACTGAGAATACGTTGTCGGATCCGGAGCTTGAAGTTGCGGAGCAGAGTGACGGAGAAATCGCAAAAACCGCTCCTGATGAAGACCTTGAGTTGGATTCTGAAAAGGAACCTGAGCCTGAGCCGCTTATTCCTGATGAATCGGAAGACGTTGTGGAAGTTGAAGAAGATCCGGATGTGCAGCAGGAGGAGGATCCAGAACCGGATGTCCAGGAGGAACTTCTGCCTGAGAAGCAATCCGGGGGGCGCGGCCGCTTTGACAAGGTTGAACCGACGGTAGTCGATGGCGAGGATCTTGATGTTCCCAGCTTTTTGCGCAAGAAGAAGAAATAAACACGTGACTGCCGCTTAGCCTGAACAAGCTGCCGCAATTAAGGATTGCCTTCAGCGACGGGAAATTAAACCCATTCATGTTCCTTCATTCGAATGCGCTTTTTACTCATTTCTAGCCATTAATCAAACAACCCGTCCAGACAATGTCCGACTCCGCTCCGATTCCCGCCCTGAAAGCGCGCCTGTGCGTGATGATGTTCCTGCAGTTCTTTATCTGGGGAGTCTGGTATGTGCCGATGTGGCCCTATTTGTCTGAGCTGGGGATCGCGCCGGAAAAGATAGGGTTTGCTTATAGTGCTACCGGCATTGCCGCGATGCTCTCCCCGATTTTTATCGGCATGGTTGCGGACAAGTTTTTCCCATCCCAGATTGTTCTTGGTGTCCTGCACGTTCTGGGTGGTGTGTTTTTATTCCTTGCCGCAAATGCTACCGAATGGGGATCATTCTTTCCATTGATCCTCGCACATCTCCTTTGTTATATGCCCACGCTGGCACTGGTGAACTCGGTGCTTTTCCAGTCTGTAGCAGATCCCCAGAAGGACGCTCCTCCCATCCGAACGCTTGGCACTATTGGCTGGATCGTGTCGGGGATTGTGGTTGGCAGTAGTTTTTTGGTTGGCGATGAGAAGACAATAGTATTTCAGGTTCCTCAGTTTCTGGGAGGACCCGAGGCGCCGTGGGATGCCATAGGAATGGGACTTACCAACACTCCCCTTTTGATTGGAGCTGCTGTCTCAGTTCTTCTGGGAGTGTTCTGTTTCTTCCTGCCGAATACTCCACCTAAACTCAAGGGGCAGAAGACTACAATTGGAGACGTGATTGGGCTGAAGGCTATCAGCCTGATGCGTGATCGTGCATTCGCAGTATTCATTGTTTGCTCGCTTCTGATTTGTATCCCGCTCTCTTTCTATTACCAGACGGCCAATGGATATCTCAAGGCTATGGGTGTGAATAATTCTGAGGGGGTAATGACTCTTGGCCAGGTTTCTGAGATATTCTTTCTCCTGCTGGTTCCCTTTTTCTTCAGGAAAATTGGCGTCAAGAACATGCTGATGATTGGCATGCTATTCTGGGTTTTACGCTATATTTTCTTTGCCAACGGAAGTTCTGATGCTCCTGCCCTGCTTTTCCTTGGGGTTCTGGCTCATGGGATATGCTATGATTTCTTCTTTTTCACAGGGCAACTCTATGTCGACAAGCGTGCTCCTGAGGATATTCGATCCAGTGCCCAGGGCTTTATTGCATTCGTGACCCTCGGGGTTGGCATGTTTATTGGCGGCATTGTCAATGGCTGGTGGAATGGCAAGCAGACGACGACTGCGGAAGGAGCGGATGCTGTAGTCGATTGGTCGGCGGTCTGGTATTTTCCTGCGATAATGGCGGCAGTCGTTCTGGTGGCATTTACTTTTCTTTTCAAGGAGTCCACTTCAGAGAAGACAGCCTAGCTTATTTTTTGCAGCTTTAAAATTTCATGCCCGATCCCATTAAGATCCTCGTCGTCGGTTGCGGTAACATGGGCAAGTCCCATGCCAAGGCTTATCATGCCATGGATGGGTTTGAGATTGTCGGCGTGGTGTCGCGCGGCGAGAAGTCCCGCGGCGAGTTGCTTGAGGCAATCGGGGCTGATTACCCGCAGTTCTCCAGTTATGAGGAGGCGCTTGCCGGGAGCAGGCCGGAGGCGGTTTCAATCAATACCTATCCCGACACCCATGCCGACTACACCAAGAAGGCCTTTGCTGCCGGTTGCCATGTTTTCCTGGAAAAACCAATTGCTGAAAGTGTTCAGGAGGCACAGGAGATTGTCGATGCTGCCAGGGTCGCGAACCTCAAACTTGTCATCGGCTATATCCTGCGGGTGCATCCCTCCTGGGTGAAGTTCATTGAGGTGGCGCAAACCCTCGGCAAGCCGCTGGTGATGCGCATGAACCTCAACCAGCAGTCCTCGGGCGAGACCTGGGAAACCCACAAGTGCCTGATGAACTCAATGTCGCCAATCGTCGACTGCGGCGTGCATTATGTCGACGTGATGTGCCAGATGACCCGCGCCAGGCCGATCAGGGTCAGTGCCATCGGGGCGCGCTTAAGCGAGGAGCTCAACGAGGGCATGTATAACTACGGCCAGCTTCAGGTCAGCTTCGATGACGGCTCGGTCGGCTGGTATGAGGCCGGCTGGGGGCCGATGATGAGTGAAGTGGCGTTCTTCGTGAAGGATGTTGTCGGGCCGAAGGGCTGTGTCAGCATTGCCGGCATGGCGGACGGGGAACAGACTGATGACGTTGACTCCCACTCAAAGGCTGAAGCATTGAAAGTGCATCACTCGCAGCTTGATGCCGATGGAAAGTTTACCAAGGCTGATGAGGTCATTGATTGTGCCGATGAGCCTGATCATGACGGGTTGTGTCATCGCGAGCAGGAGGTGTTCCTTGATGCAATCGTTAATGACGTGGACCTGAGTGAGCACATGGCGGATGCGGTCAACAGCCTGAGGATTGTCCTCGCCGCTGATGAGGCTTTCAGGAGCGGGAAAACCGTCGAGCTCTAGGGGTGACGGAGAGTTAAGTAATGAAAGCCCTCGTAAAGGCAAAGGCTGAACCCGGGCTGTGGATGCAGGATGTCCCCGAGCCGGAGGTGCGTATCAATGATGTCCTGATCAGGGTCGACCGGGCCGGCATATGCGGCACTGACCTGCATATTTACCAGTGGGATAACTGGGCACAGAAGACGGTGCCGGTGCCGCTGGTCGTGGGGCATGAGTTCGTCGGCGAGATTGTTGATGTTGGTTCCAGCGTTAAGGATTTCAAGGAAGGTGACATCGTCAGCGGGGAAGGGCACCTGGTGTGCGGGCACTGCCGCAATTGCATGGCGGGCCGTCGTCACCTGTGTGCCGAGACACGTGGGGTCGGGATCAACCGGACAGGTGCGTTTGCCGAGTTCATCGTACTGCCGCAAACCAATGTCTGGTATCATGACCAGTCACTGGATCGTGATATCATGGCGATCTTTGACCCCTTCGGCAATGCAGCACACACCGCCCTCTCTTTTGAGACGCTGGGTGAGGATGTGCTGATCACCGGTGCCGGTCCGATCGGCATCATGGCTGCGGCAATATGCAGGCATGCAGGAGCCCGCAACGTGGTGATTACCGACCGCAATGATTTCCGCCTTGGGCTTGCGGCGGGAATGGGTGCTACCCGGACGGTGAATGTTGCAGAGGAGAAACTTGAAGCAGTACAGCAGGAACTTGGCATGCAGGAGGGGTTTGATGTTGGGCTTGAAATGTCGGGCAACGCGATAGCCTTCAGGGACCTGCTTGACAACATGTGCCATGGCGGGAAAATCGCCCTGCTGGGAATCCCGGGAAAGGATATCGCCATTGACTGGAATACCGTCATTTTCAATGGACTGACAATTAAGGGGATCTATGGCAGGGAAATGTATGAGACCTGGTATCAAATGACCTCGATGCTGCAGAGTGGACTGGATATTTCACCGGTTATCACGCATCGCTTTGCCTTTGAGGATTTTCAGCAGGGTTTTGATGCAATGCAGGGCGGTGAATCGGGGAAAGTGATCCTGAAGTGGCAAGAGGGCGGGCAGTGATTTGATGACAGCAGGGCAGTCGCTGCCGACAGCAGCCCTGTCTCTCCTCAGTCGAAGTTCTTCGGGTCCCGCGGGTAGTCGGCCTTGACCGGGTGCAAGTCCTCGCGGCCTTCCCCGTAGACGCCCACCCACTCGGAGAGTCTCCTGCCCAGTCGCCGGCAGGCTTCCTGTTCCTTCTCCTCACGTGGTTCTCCCGCGATTACAGCGCCATAGTGCGGGGTAAGGCCCTTGCCCACATAATCAGTAACACCGAAGTAGAGGAACCCAAAGTTAATCAGGACAGTGGCCATCGCGTTGCAGGCGGTCTCGTTGCCGCCTCCCCAGCCGGCTGAAGAGGAGAAGGTGCAGGCGAACTTGCCGTCGACCTCCAGCCACTTGCTGATGGCCACGGTATCCCACCATTTCTTCACTTTCCAGGCCATTGATCCCATGTTGGTCGGGGAACCGAGGGCAATTCCATCGCACCAGAGGAGATCATCGGCAGTGGCATTATCGACTGTAAGCTTCCTGATTTCCATGCCGCTGACTGTTGCGGCTCCCTCGGCGACAAGGTTGGCCATCTTGGCGGTGTTACCGGTATTGCTGTGGTAGAGAACAAGGATATTTCCCATGCCTGTGGAGGTCCTTTCTTTTTTATTTGAGGTTGTTAAGGCTTATCAAGCTGCAGGTACCGGGTTGTCCGGCAAGAAAGGGAAAAGGTGCCGTTGCCATCACTGGCATAGCGCAAAGAACATCAATGGTGAAGACAATTCCCGGTTGCCGTGTGCTTTAGCCGGGGCGATAGCTTGTGCAGTGTCAGCGGGTTCGGATGATATCTTTACCGCCCTGAAGGGTGCGGCGATGGGAGCCGCAAATGTCATTCCCGGAGTTTCCGGGGGCACAATCGCGTTCATTACCGGGATATATGAGCGCCTGATCAACGCGATCAAGTCCTGTAACATGACGGCCATTGGGTTGTTGCTTGGATTAAAGTTCAGGAAGTTTGCCGGATACACCGACCTGCGGTTTCTTTTTGCCATTGCGACGGGCGCCCTGCTGAGCATTGTCAGCCTGGCGAGGCTCCTTGAGTATCTCTTTGGCAATTACCCGATCCTCCTTTGGGCATTTTTCTTCGGCTTGATTGTTGCTTCAGTCTGGGGGGTTGGAAAAATGATCAGGGCCTGGAGCGTCGCCCCGGTGGGGGCAGTGCTTATCGGCATGGCAGCTGCAATTGGCGTGTTGCTCTTGCCTCATGCCGCAGGGAACACAAATTCCGTGTACCTGGTCATTTGCGGGATTGCGGCCATTTCCAGCATGATCATCCCGGGGGTTTCCGGGTCGTTTATCCTTCTCATCATGGGAAACTACATGCTGGTTCTTGGTGCCGTTGGCGATCTTGATCCCGGTATTCTCATGCCATTTGCGGCGGGATGCGTCATTGGCCTGATTGCCTTGTCACATCTGCTTTCATGGGTTTTTCGACGTTATCACGATATTGCCGTGGGTTTGATCACCGGCTTCATTATCGGTTCGCTGGTGTTGATATGGCCGTGGAAAGAAACCATTTATAAGCAGGACAGCAATGGTGCCTACATTGTGAGCAGCGAGGAGCTTGTGTTGCTCCCCCGTCCCGGGGAACTGCAATCGGTGAAGGACTCACTAATCAATGGTGAACAACTCGTGAGTGCCGGTTACAAGAACTGGAGCCTTCCCGCCCTCGGCGAAAAGGAATCATGGCTTGCGATGTTGCTGGCGTTTATCGGAGCCGGGGTGGTTTTCGGCATCGAGAGGATCGGTGTAAAACGGAGCAAGGATAATGATGAGGATACTGCCTAGTATTGTTTTCACCTGGCTCACGGGCCTTGTGCCTCTGCAGGGGCAGGAACCGCTGGTCGTCGGCATGGAACTCACCTATCCGCCGTTTGAGTTTGTCAACGAGGACGGCAACCCGGACGGGGTCAGCGTGCGCATGGCCGAGGCACTGGCGGACTACCTTGATCGGTCCCTGAAAATCGAGAACATCAAGTTTGATACATTGATCACTGCCCTCAAGTCGGGCAGTATCGACTGTGTCATTTCCTCGATGACGGCCAATGATGAGCGGCGGCAATCGATTGATTTCTCGGATCCCTATGTCACGACAGGCCTGGCGATGCTGGTAGGCAAGGATTCCGAAATTGAAGGCCTTGAGGATCTAAAGAAACCGGGCAGGACAATCGTTGCCCGGCTTGGCACGACTGGAGAAAATTTTGCGCGGGAACACCTGCCGCAAGCGACGGTTATTACCATGCAGGAAGATCCTGCATGTGCCCTTGAGGTTGCCCAGGGCAAGGCTGATGCCTGGATTTATGATCAGCTTTCCATCTTTCAGCATCACAAGAATCATGCCAGAACGACCCGGGCCCTGTTGAGGCCGCTCAGGGCGGAGCAGTGGGCGGTGGGGTTGCGCAAGCCCAAGGCCGGTGAGAACAATGAATTGCGTGCTTCGGTGAATGATTTCCTGAGGGAATTCCGTGCATCGGGGGAATTTGAGGCCCTTGCCGAGCGTTACCTGAAGGAAGAGAGACAACTCGTCAGGGAACTTGGGATCCCCTTTATTTTTGATTCGGTGGTTGCCGTTGCGGGTGACACGAGGGCGGAGAGTGAGAGTTCTCAAAAGACAGAGAATGATTGGCTGTTCTTGCTGCTGGTCACCGCATTAATTGTGCTCACTCTCATTACCTTCTGGCGCTTGACCAGGGATGCCAAGACATCGGGTGGCGGATCCTGGGAGTTGCTTGGTTATGCGTTGCTTTGGCTGCTGGTGAGCGGGTTTTGTTATTTTGTTTTCGCCTCACTCAACGAGACCTACACGTGGAACTGGGAAGGGATTTGGCGACGCAGGTGGCAGATCTTCGGTGGCTGGCTGAGGACCATATGGATATCTCTCGTCGCGCTGGTTTTGTGCAGCGGTGTCGGGATTGGGCTGGTGGCCGGGTCACGTTCGCGGTTCAGGCCGTTGCGGTTTTTCTGCCGGGCCTATACCGAAATCGTGCGCGGCAGCCCTTTGCTGGTGGTGCTGCTGGTGGGTTATTACGTGATCGCCCAGGCTTTTCATGTCAATGACCGGGTGCTGGTCGGTGTCATCCTGCTGGCGCTGTTTGCGGGTGCCTACCTCGGGGAAATCCTGCGCGGGGGGATTGAGAGTGTTGGCAAGACACAGTTTGACTCCGCCCGGGCGGTTGGATTCTCGCGGGTGCAGGTGTTTCGTTATGTGATTTTCGCCCAGGCGATCCGCCGTGTGCTGCCGGCAGTTGCGGGGCTGTTCATTATCCTGGTGAAGGATTCCTCGCTGCTTTCACAAATTGCCGTTGAGGAGTTTACCAAGCGCAGCGAAAGCGCGCGCTCGGCGACTTACACCGGGCTTGAAGCCTATCTTCCATTGGCTGTCGGCTACCTGTTGATCACGATTCCGCTCGCCTACCTCGCGGCACGCCTGGAAAGGAGGTTTTCCTATGAGAGTTAGTGCTTCAGGCCTATATAAGCGTTTTGGAGAGACACAGGCCCTTGACGGGATCGATTTGGAAATCGCGGGGGATATCTCGGTGCTGGCTCTCATCGGGCCCTCGGGCGGCGGCAAGTCGACACTGCTCAAGGTGCTTGGCGGATTGGAAGTTCCTGACCGGGGGATGGTCTCGGTCAGCGGCGGGGAGATGGATTTCAGCAGTGAGCTTTCACTCCTTGCTCATCGGCGCCGCAACGGGTTCTTGTTCCAGAGCTTTAACCTGTTTCCGCACAAGAGTGCCCTCGCCAACATTGCGCTGCCGCTTGAGAAGGTCCATGGGTTGTCGCCGGGTGAGGCCAATGACAGGGCCATTGGTGCCCTTGAGCGTTTCGAGCTTGTCGAGCATGCCGCGAAGTTCCCCGCGCAGTTATCGGGAGGACAGCAGCAGCGCGTTGCAATTGCGCGCGCAATTGCCCACGGGCCGGGTCTTTTATTCCTTGATGAACCGACTTCTGCCCTTGATCCCGAGATGACCGCCGAGGTGCTTGACTTGATCGCTGAGTTGAAGGCGGGAGGACAGGATATCGTCCTCTCAACGCACGAGATGGGCTTCGCCCGCCAGGTTGCTGATGAGGTTGCTTTCCTGGCAGAGGGGAAGATTGCCGAAATCGGGAATGCGGCGAGGATATTTGAGAGCGGAGAGGATCCCCGCCTTCGCCAGTTCCTCTCGCGGGTGATGCGCTATTAAGCTACTGACTGATTTCAACCCGCAGCCGGATTTGGTGTATTGTCGCGCTGGGAAGGGGAGCTGGACACCTGAGAGTTATCCATTGCCGTCCATCCTCTGAGGGAGTCAGTGTGCCAAAGGGGATCGTGCTTGTAGTCCACGTTACGGAATCACTGGAGATTTCCCCGCTGATTTGCAGGTCATTGGCATTTGCCCGGGCAAGGAAACGAATTGCAAGATACTCATTGCCGTCGGCATTGACAATCAGGGCTATCATTTCAGGACGATCGTCCGATGTATTGGGATCGGTAGCGAATGCGTATTCCATTAAGTTTTCGATGGCATCGGAATCCGGGTCGGATCCCGGTGCGGAGATCGATTCAAAATCGGGAGATGCCGGGTCAAAGTTGTTCGTTATCCAGGAGGCATAGCCCGGGGTGCGGATCATGCCTCCGGGACTTCCGTCAATTTGCTCGGAGCTCTGCCAGCTTTCGGGCAGCGAATGGTCGGGATTGGTTTCGGGTGCTATCAGGGTGAGTGTAAAGCCTTTACCCTTGGCAGTGGTTGGCCAGGGCAACTCATCAGAATATGTGAAGCTCTTGATTATCGTGCTGTTGGCGGCAAGCAGGGTAATGCTCTCGCCGTTGTTGCTGAGCTTGCTGTCATTCCCGAATTCACCGGCGATTTTCTCTTTGATGGCGTTCCCGTAACGGGCAGCCATGGCTTCCGTGTCCTCGACAATCAGCAATTCCCCGCCTGGAGCGAGCGTATGCACAGGGCTGTCAAGATCAAAGGTGAAGTCGATGCCCTGTGAAAAACTGGTGCCGACAAGGTCAATGGTTGCGTCACTGATATTCTTCAACTCAATGAATTCAAAGTCGGTGCGACCGCCGGCAACTGCCATCTCGGCTAATCCGGATGGCGGGCGGGGCCGATAGTTA
This sequence comes from Verrucomicrobiales bacterium, assembly GCA_046581505.1. GTDB lineage: Bacteria > Verrucomicrobiota > Verrucomicrobiia > Verrucomicrobiales > DEV007 > CACIUL01. The sequence goes on from JAYGGE010000099.1 coordinate 42,856, forward strand.
AATTCACTGACAACGAGATTGGAAGCCGATGCAAGCTGGCCAACAAGGAAGGTGGCCCCGGTGAGTGCCGACCACTCATTGCTCCCCGTTTTGATGGCCCGCGCCTTTATCAGGCTGCTTTGCTCCAGGGCGAATGCATCGGTATAGAGGATTGCACCCGGGGATGCCCCGCCACCCTCAATTGCGATGGAGGCGGTAAGTTTCGGCAGGCAAAGCAGGTCGCTGCTGGTGGGGGAGGAGTTGAGTGCTTGGATGGCGAGCATGTTATCGCCTTTCTTCAGTGAGTCCCTGAAGGCTGAAATGTCGAAATTCTGGGAGATCACTGCCTGGACGTCTGCGTGTATTGCCGTTGCTGCCGAGTTCCATGACACATCAGCGGGGGCATTGGAAGAGCTTGCCACACGGCTGCCGTTGAGGTAGGCGACGAAGGCATCATCATACTTCATTGACAGTGTAAGTGCATCGAACCCGGAGATATCCACATCCTCATTGATGGTGAACGGGACCCGTACAAAGACACTGGAAGTGACTGCAGACATTGCGGTGACATCAAGGTTGATGAACGGCTGATAATTGGTCCCGCTGGTCTCGTAACCGATACCGGTTTTCCCCTGTATCCACTGTTCGGCATTCGCCGGGGCGGCAAGATCAGTCCAGGTCGCTGCTAACCCGGCTCCGCCGTTGGCTTCCGAGGGGATAAGCGCCTCGGCGCTTACAACTTCGTCAACCAGGATGAGCGACTCGATTGTCGGCGGGAGGTAGGGATCACTGCCATCGGTTGTATAGTAGATATCTGCATCATCGGCAGTCATGCTGAGCGGGAACCCGGTAGCCACTGCACCGCCGTGCTGGTTGAAAATGGGTGCATTAGTGGCGGGATAGAGTCCACGGGAGCGGAATTGCTCAAGCACAGTGGCGGTCCGTCCCGGGATAAAGTTATTCCTCACCCAGAATACCTCGCTCAGCCAGGTGTCGTTGCGGGTGAATGCTGTCGACAGGGCAGTGCCCTCATCTCCCCAGCGGGCGGATTCACCGACCATGGGTGCGCGCAATTCTCCCCACATCGCATCCCAGCGGGAGCGGTTCCGCTCAACCGACATTATCCCGTCATTGAAAAAATGTTTATGCAACCGGTCGGCGAAGTGGAGTTGAAAGGTCGGGTACGAACGCAGTGCGGTATAGAATTCAACGGGAGATCCCGCGTCATTGACAGCGGTAAGGTCAAAATCCGTCACTCTCTGGTCGGGCGGGTTTGCCGGGTTGAGGTTAAACATGAGGTGGATGCCCATTGCCATCTCGGCATCCCATGTGAAGAAGCGGAAAGTTCCCTGCTTACCCCGGCTTCTGCGCCCGGCGTACCAGTTCTTGTTGCTGAATACGGTCACATCGGCTCCGGAACGCAGGATTGGCCCGCACCAGTCGTAATCGGCTGACCACATGCGCACGATGAGATGGTCGATATAGTCATCAAGGTCAATATAATCCTGAATAGCCTGGTATTGGGATGCGGAGGTGATGCCTTTGGAGGTGATTGCGCGTGCTTCTTCCCAGGCGGCGTTATTTCCATCGACCAGCGTGTAATCTTCACCGAAGAAGGTCGGGTGGTGCAGGACATCATAGTCTTCCTCGTCGCCCCCGAGATGGGATTCAAAAAAGGCGGCATTGGCGCGTTCGTGGAGGTCATAGACTCCCCAGTAACGGCCGTTGATGTAGAGGTGGGTGTAGCGACCGCGTGGTGAGAGGATGCCCATTTCCACCTCGGTCTTGCGCAGGAACTGGTCGCGCATCAGTGTTCCGTGGGGCGGCAGGTCTTTTTGCTGGTCACGGCCGAAGGTGGCGGCAAGTGACCAGGAATCATGTCCGCCACCACGCAGAACCAACTGGTCAAAGGACTCAACAGGACTTCCGGCAAACAGGGGATATTCCAGGCGGCGATCTCCATATCCGCCGCGGAAATACAGGCGGAAGGGTTTTTTAGGGTGAGAGCGCGCGTTGCCGCCGTGGATCCGGATGCCGGCATCAACCTGGAACTCATCGGAAGGATCGAGCGGGTTGAAGAATTCCATTGAGACAGGGATTTCGGCATCGCGTCCGGATAGATTGTAGTTGGTGTGAGTTCCATTCGGCCCGAAGAAGGAGGCGTATTCGAGAACCAGGGAGATGACAGGGAGGTTCCCGGAGAGATCCCCCTCGATGGTTGCCGAGTATGCCGGGTCATTGACCACATTGTCATCCATGTCAGCCTGATTCTTGATGTCCGAGGCGAACAGGTAGCTTTGTGTGTCAATATTGGTCGGTTTATAACCTGTCTTGTAGGCTATAGCGCGCAGGATGGTGGTTGAATTGACGGCAATGGGGTCGGTATAAAGGGTTCCTGTCGATGCATCCGGGGCGGAGCCGTCTGTTGTGTAGCGTATTGCAGCTCCTTCTGTTTCGGTGGTGATGGATACTGAGATCTCGGAGTTGTAGTAGCCTCTTTTTATTGAGAACTGCGTGTCGGAGACAAAGCCCTCGACACTTTCGCCGTTAAGCGCTCCGGGGGTGGGCAGGGCAAGATATCCTTGTGCGCCGGGTACTGCGGGATCGGCCTTGAATGCCAGTAACTCGGGAAGTATCAGAAAGTCGGAACTGTCGATACCCCAATTGAGCCCTTGGATGGCAAGGATGTTTTCACCGGCCACAAGGGAGGCAATTCCTGCCGAGGCACTGAATTGTTCAGGGATTATCGCCTCGCTGTCGGCATGGAAATTGGCAGATTCAGAATTCCAGGCCGGGGTCAGTGGTCCACGTGAGGATGCAACCAGTTTGCCGTTGACCCATGCGATGAAGCCATCGTCAAAACGCATATTGAGTTGCAGATCAGCGATGGTTTCCGGATCGGTTATTTCAAAGGGGATTCTCAGGTAGAGTGTAGCGTTCAGGTTGCTCATTTGTGCCTGGACATTTCCGCTCTGGCTTATATACGGGCCATAACCCGCGTTCAGTTCATAGCCGAACCCGGTGGATCCCGATGTCCAGCCACTGTCATCAAAATCCGCAGTATTCCAGTCGCTTACGGGGCCGCTTGGAACCAGCCACTTCGCGGATGCCGGATCGGGAACAGCGACCTCGGTTGTCGTGGTGATTGATGTCCCGTAGGAGACATCCTCAAATTGTTTCTGGTAATTAAAGTCCTTTGCAACAGTGATTCCATCCGGGGCTACCAATGCAAGATATTCACCGTTTGAATTAAGTGAAAAGTTGGTATGCAGTTCTGCCGCCGGGTCATTGAGGTTTTTACCGGAAGCGAAGACAATAAGATAACCTGCCGCGGGAATGGAAACTTCGGGGAATATCCATTTGGTCAACTCTTGAGCATCGTCAGTAAGGCTCCAGCCGGAAACGTTGACCGGATCCGCTGACGGGTTGTGAATCTCGATCCAGTCGGAGCTGTCCCCGTCTCTATCGGTAATTCCAGAGCGATTTTCTGCGAGAAACTCAGAAATGGTTAACTGTGCCGTGGCGGAAAGCGAGAAAGTCAGTGACAGGCCAGTGAACAAAGAAAGCAGGCGCATGGGGGTTGGGGGATTTGGGGATTTGGGGGATTATTGAGATGTAGATGCACAATTTTAAGAACCTTACATCTGTTGCTTCAGTTTCATAGAGAATATACAGTGGGTAAAGCGGTGATAATATAAGCGGCAAGAATATACCGGATAGTCATAAGATCGTTGTTTTTATCGGCGCTACAGGCTACTGCTTGCGGAGTAGCAATGAAGCGTTCTGACTTAAAGCGGGAGCAATACGATGCAGTGGTGGTGGGGAGCGGACCCAACGGCTTGGCTGCCGCGATCCGGTTGGCGCAGTCCGGATACTCGACGCTTGTTGTTGAAGGTGCGGAGTCACCCGGGGGCGGGGCACGAAACTCTGAACTGACATTACCTGGATTCAGGCATGATATATGCTCAGCCGTGCATCCAATGGCGTTGGCTTCACCGTTTTTCAGCAGCCTGCCACTTTCTGACCATGGGTTGGAATGGATCCAACCCGATGTTCCTCTGGCACATCCACTTGATGATGAAGGAGAAGTGGCGATGATGCGAAGCATTGATGATACTGCGGAAATCCTTGGCAGGGACGGGCGCCGTTACCGGAAAATGTTTTCCGGTTTCGTTGAAGAATCAGAGGATCTTTTCCGGCAGTTGCTCGGGCCGATTAGGATCCCGAGGAAACCACTGCGCATGGCGCGATTTGGGCGTTATGCAATGCGCCCGGCGTTATCGCTTGCCCTGGCTAAATTCAGCACTGCTGGAGGCCGGGCGTTGTTTGCCGGGCAAGCTGCGCATTCCGTGATGCCGCTGAATGCCGCGTGTAGTTCTGCCATTGGAATGATGTTGAGTATTGCAGGGCATGCAGTCGGCTGGCCAATAGCAAAAGGCGGGTCGGGATCATTAACCGGGGCATTGTGTGATTTCTTTTCCTCATTGGGAGGTGAACTGGTTTTGAATTGGAAGATATCCCGGATTGAAGAGCTGCCTCAAGCCCGAGCTTATTTGTTTGATACATCACCCGGAACCCTTGCATCAATCACGCGTGATTATCTGCCTGCCTCTTATTTGAGGAGAATACGGAAGTTCAGGCATGGTGCCGGAATCTTTAAAATGGACTGGGCTCTTGACGCACCAATACCGTGGAAGTCGGAACTGGCTCGACGGGCCGGTACCGTGCATGTTGGAGGTACTCTTGGAGAAATCTCCCATTCTGAAGGCCTGGCTTGTTCAGGACGGGGACATCCTGAACATCCTTTTGTCCTATTGTCTCAGCCGACAGTTTTTGATTCTTCACGAGCACCAAAAGGCAAGCATATCGCCTGGGGGTATTGCCATGTTCCAGCTGCTTCATGCCATGATATGACAGAGCAGATTGAATCACAGATTGAGAGGTTTGCCCCGGGGTTCAAGGATTGTATCAGTGCACGCTCCATCATGAATTCTGCGGCTTATGAGGACTATAATCCGAACCTTGTTGGAGGTGACATTACAGGCGGAATGAATCACTGGTCGCAGCTTTTCACCAGGCCTGTGGTGCGGTGGAATCCCTATACGACACCGAGGAGGGATATTTATATATGTTCTGCATCGACACCTCCCGGAGGCGGCGTACACGGCATGTGCGGTTTCTGGGCTGCGCAGGCAGCTATAGACAGATTGTCAGCAAGTCAATGAAGCCAATTCGATTGGCTGGGGCGATCATCTAGAAATTAGCACCGAGAGTCACTTCAATACGTTTTTTCTTGGGAACCAATCCCTGCGCGGGGCGTGGTCCGGGATCTTCCTTTTTCTGCAGTGCCCGGCGGAGTTTCTTGAGGGCTATGTTCTGGAGCTGACGGATACGTTCACGGGTAACACCGAATTCCTGGCCGACTTCTTCAAGTGTTTTTGGTTTTTGTCCCTCGAGACCAAACCGGGCGTCAATGATCTTGCGCTCCCGGTTATCAAGCACCTCAAGGAGAGTGTCGAGCTGGCCATGCATATTTTTGTGGCTGAGCAGCTCGAAGGGGGTCTGGGCACTGTTGTCACCGACGATTTCACCGAATTCGGTATTGTCATCCTCACTGATAGGCGCATCAAGCGAGGCGGGACGAAGGGATGCCGCCTTTAGTTGGGCGAGTTTCCCGCGATCAATGCCGATTTCCTCTGAGAGTTCATCATCGCTGGGATCACGACCCAGTTCCTCGCTGAGAACCATCGCGACACGGCGCATCTTGGAGATTTTGTCGACCATGTGGACAGGCAGGCGGATGGTCTTGGATTGGTTGGCGAGAGCACGTTTAATGGATTGTTTGATCCACCATGCGGCATAGGTTGAAAGTTTACCGCCTTTGTTTGGGTCGAAACGTTCAACTGCCTTCATGAGGCCGATGTTGCCTTCTGAGATCAGGTCGAGAAGTGGCAGGCCATAGTTCGCGTAATCCTGCGCGATTTTCACCACCAGGCGCAGGTTCGCCTGAATCATGTGCGAGCGGGCTTCCTTGTCACCCTTCTTGATTCTGTCGGCGAGTTCGATTTCCTCTTGTGGAGTGAGTAACGCGGTTTTGCCAATTTCCCGAAGGTAAATCTTGATTCCGCCGTCTAGTTCTAGGTTGGCCATAATGGGTTTTAATTAATACTGGATTTTTGGGAAGAGGATTAGTGCAGATTTTTTTGTTTAGGTCAAGTAATACCGTGGGTTTGAACTTGTTACATCTTGGGTAAGTGGAAGCCTCTGTTTTTCTTCTTAGACGTATTAAAACTCCCGGAAGTCACTAATTGTGACGTCGAGATGTTGAGAATTGTTCAATTTTATCAGCCGGGAAGGAAGAATCATTAAACATCAAATTTACCTTAATAATTAACAATTACCAAATATCAATTGGACATAGCAAGATTTTTGACTATTAATCTTGCAATACTGTTCACTTGAACATCATTATTCATGGTTCAATCATCTCTAATCCAAGGATTTTTGGGGTTGCAGGGTTTGTAAGATTTTTTCAGATGCCATGTTTGTCCGACTTTACTCAGGAGCACTTGCCGGCGTTGATGCCGTTGAGATTGAAATTGAAGTCAATGAAGGTGGCGGAGACCCTAAAATGATCATTGTCGGTTTGCCTGATACCGCAGTGAAAGAAAGTCGCGACCGGGTGTGGACTGCTGTTGCCAACTCGGGGTTTCGCCGACCGAAAGGAAGAGTAACGATTAACCTTGCGCCGGCTGACATTAAAAAGCAGGGCCCCAGCTTTGATTTGGCTATTGCGCTCGGCCTGGTTGCCCTGCAGGAGGAGTTCAAGTGCGGCGTGCTCGAGAAAACCGCAGTTTTTGGTGAATTGGCTCTCAATGGGCACGTACGCGAAGTGAAAGGAATCCTGTCATTGGCAGAGACTGCCCGTGATGCCGGGCGCAGGGCGATGATCGTGCCCAGCGGCAATGTCATTGAAGCCTGCCTGATTAGCGGGATTCATGTATATGGAGTTTCCAACCTGAGGGAGGCCGCTGAGTTATTACAAGGCAGCAGCGGGCGTTTGCCGGAGCGCATCGACCGCAAGAAATATTTCAGGGACAGCCAGAGTTATGAAATTGATTTTTCTGAAGTCAGGGGACAGGCGCATGTGAAGCGCGCGATTGAGGTTGCGGTAGCCGGCAATCACAACCTGTTGATGCTGGGACCTCCGGGAACAGGAAAATCCATGCTGGCTCAACGTATTGTCACCATCATGCCGCAGATGAGTGAAGAGGAGGTGATTGCCACTACCAAGGTGCATTCTGTTGCAGGCCTCCTTAAGAATAACGGGCAGATTCTTGCTTCACGTCCCTTTCGTTCGCCACACCATACGGTTTCTGATGCCGGGTTACTGGGCGGAAGCACAAACCCAAGGCCGGGTGAGGTTTCCCTCGCGCATCATGGGATACTTTTCCTGGATGAACTTCCCGAGTTCCGCAGGTCCACCCTTGAGGTGATGCGACAACCTCTGGAAGACGGGAGGGTTACCATTTCGCGGGCCGCCGCCACCACTACATTTCCCGCCGAATTCATGCTGGTGGCGGCAATGAATCCATGTCCATGCGGTTACCTGACCGATCCCAAACGGAATTGTCGTTGCAGCCCGAACCAGGTCAGTAATTATCGCCAGCGTATTTCAGGTCCTTTACTGGATAGGATTGATTTGCATGTGGGTGTGCCGACCATTGATTTCAAGGAACTCAGCAGTGAGAAGACAGAGGAGGGGAGCAGTGCTCTCAGGGAAAGGATTGAACGTGCACGGCAGGTGCAGGCATCTCGTTTCGTGCATGAGTCCAGGATTGTTACCAACGCGTCCATGGCACCGGGTTTAGTGCGCAAGCATTGCAGGCTGGATGATGAGGGAAACGGCCTGCTTGAACAGGCGATGAGTGAACTTAACTTGTCCGCACGTGCGCATGGGCGCATCCTGAAGATTGCACGAACTCTTGCTGATCTCGATGGGGAGGGGGACATCAAGACCGATCACGTGCTAGAGGCGATACAATACCGTACCCTCGACCGGGAGGCGTGGGTGTGAGTTAATTGATGCTCGTGACCCATGTGCAATGGGTGCTAAACTAGTGATTCAGGGGTTGACTCTAATCGACCCGGGCAGGCTCATTATATTACAGCTTTCAGTTTGAACTCTATTCTTCCGTTTCTTGACATGGTTACAGGCAAGGTAATTCCCATTTTTTTGGCAGCGATACTTGGTAGCGCTATCTGTTCAGCAAATGCAAAATCCTTGGCTGAGTTCAAGGATGGCAAGAGGACATGGAGCTACGAGAAAGTCGCCGTTCATGGCTGGGTTGTTTTCATCGAGATCTCGATCGCGAGGGACGTTGCATTGAAGGAGAAGATTAAAGGGCAACTGACAGTCGGCATTGAGAACTTCCTCGATAAAGTGCCTGAAGAGGCACTGGATTTCCTCAGGAAAATTCCGATCTGGGTAAGCAATGAGCCGGGTTACCCGCTGCGGAAGAATGAAAGAGGGGTTATACCCTTTCATCGCAGCAAGGCCTGGCTGCGCGGGCACGGGCTAAACCCCCACATGGCACCCGGTGTTCATGTCATCAATCCCAAGGCTGCTTTTTTTGAGCATAGAATTTTAGAATGGGGGCCGATGACCTTGCTGCATGAACTGGCACACGCTTACCATAACGTGAAACTCAAGCTGAGTAATGAAGTGATTAACAATGCGTATGCGAAGGCGATGGCCAAAGGGCTTTATCTCAGGGTTCCCGGCCGGAAGGACAAGTCGAAGAAAGTCAGGGCGTATGCAGCGACCAATCGCGAGGAATATTTCGCTGAACTCACCGAGGCCTATTTTGGAAGAAATGACTGGTTCCCGCATAACCGTGCAGAACTCAAGGGATATGATCCGCAGGGTTACAGGATGATCGAGGAGTTGTGGGACGCGGCGGCCTTCCGCTGATTTCTGCTCTCTCCACAGGGTTTACCAGGGACATTTCTTGATTGGCTTCGCGAGAGGGAAGGTCTTAAATCTGACGGAGCACTCTTGTGTTTGCAGCGGCTAAAGTGTTTAGGATGATTGTTTGATTGACTATCACTCGATAGCCTTACCCTTGAGATCAGTAACGAACGCACTCCATCGCCATGAAACCGCTTTTTAAGGCCACGACGGGAAATATCCTGCTATCACTGGTTTGGATTCTTGTTTCTGCAAATGCTCAGGAAGCAGACATTAAGGCTGTGTTTGCTTTTAGCCCGGAACCGATCAGCATCGATGGAAATGCGGACGATGATCCCTGGGCCAATGCAAACGAGTATTCAGATTTTATTCCTTCCGTTGTGGCGCAGAATCCCGCCGGGCTTGAAGATTTGTCGGCGCGGTGGCGGGGTCTCTGGGATCAATCAAACCTCTACCTTTACATCGAAGTCACTGATGACGCGGTAATTGTTGGTGAGGATGGTGACTGGAATGATGACAGCATTGAGATTTATCTGGACATTGGCGCCCTCGGTAAGGGGAACAATCCACAGGTGATCGATTACGGTCCGGGATTCGGGCCTAATCAGTTTCCGGTTTTCCAACTGACTCTTCTTGCTGGCGAAGTCATACTGAGGAACGGGGTCAACCACCTGGGCTGGGTTGAACGTAACGGGGACAGGCGTTCGGTTGACGGAGTTGCAGTGGCGGAGGAGAACAAATACCGTCTTGAGGTTGCCCTGCCCTGGTCATCTCTTGGCGGGACCACTCCGCAGGAAATCATCGAGCGTGGATTCTTTGGCTTCGGTTTGGCAGTCAATGATGACGACAACCTTGGTGGACGTGACACCCAGATCACGTGGTCTACCGGGAGCTCAAATCTCTGGCATGATGCCGGCAAATTTCCGAATGTTGCCCTCGCTCCTTCCAGGTCATTCCCGTTACGGATCACCCACGTGGAGATTGATCGAGGAACGGGTGAGGTGACGATGACCTGGAACAGTCGACCCGATCAGATTTTCATTGTTGAGGGTTCGTCCGATTTGGTTTTCTGGAGAGAACTCGATGATAATGTGGCAGCAGGTGAAGGTGGCATGACCAGTTATATAGATCTGGAAGGTGGCAAGGAGGATACGAGGTTTTATCGGGTTTTGATCTGGCAGGAGTAGAGGTTTGTTGTTGTTATAGAAGGGGGTTCTCATTTTTTATCGCAGGTTAATCTGCACGCTTGCGTGGATTCACGCAGGATCTTCAAAGCTCCGGATTATCAACAATCAGCCTAATGGTTTAGGTGCCGTGATCTTGGATGAACGGTCGTAAATACGTTATTTCTATGATTGAAACATGGATCTGGCTCACGTAATTCATTTACAATGAATATACAATCGTGTAATTTGTAGTAGCAGGTGAACAGTATTTGATCCCTGAGAAACCTGTATGTATAAGGCTTACTTTAATAATGAACTGCAAGGTTGCCGCGATTCACTGCGAAGGGGGTTCACACTTCTTGAGTTGCTGGTGGTCCTGATGATCATTTCAATGCTGGTGGTATTGTCGATACCGGCGATCAAGGGCTTAACATCCACAGCGGGAATGAGCACTGCGACCCGCCATATTTCCAGCATGATGGCCCTGGGGCGCAGCCGTGCCATTGCCAAGCGCACTATTGTCAGGTTTGGTATTGTTACCACCTGGGAGGATGACAGTCAGGCCGCCTATCGCAAATACGGCCTTTGGGAATGGGATCGGGAGACAGAACAATTTGTAGCCTTTCAGGAATGGAAAACCCTGCCGCAGGGCTTGGTGTTCGAGACAGACCGGCGAGACTATATTCGTGCTGCCGATTATGCGCAGAAAGACGGCAGCAGTGTGCGTGGTGATTTCCTGCCAACAGGTGAAGCGGAGTCCTTTATCGAGAATGTCCGCTCAGAGCGTGTCAAGGTGGTGTTTTTCGAGTTTACACCCTCTGGGGGTGTTCGACTTCCGGGTGGCGAAGAGCGCAACGTATTAATTGTCGTCATCAACGGCTATATCGATTCTGACGGTGGCGGGAATATTGTGTATACTGACGAGGAAAAGAATAACTGGGCGCAGTTCAATATAGATACTCTAACCGGGCGCGTACGCATCTACAGGCCATGAAGAATGCAGGTTTGTCAGTTTCCCGGGGATTCAGCCTCATTGAGATCGTCATTACTGTCGGGATTCTCGCGACAGTTGTGGTTTCACTGGTCGGAATCCTTCCGGTAGGGATTAAATTTGCGGAAGATGCCGCTAATAGAACGGTCTTGGCTGTGATTCTTGAGGATGTGCACAACAGGCTTGAGGGGCAGTTATTGGAACCCGGTGAAGTTTCCTTGAGTCCATTTTTCTACGACCGTCAGGGGCTCCATATTGGTGAGGACTCAGATGAAGAGGTAAAGATGGGGCGTCTTTACAGGGCAGATGCCCGGCTGATTGACATTGCGGAAGGTTCACGCCTGAAACATACCAGCGGGCTGATGGCTGTCAGGATTGATGTGCGGTGGCCGGTTGACACATATTCCGGGGTGCCGCTACGGAAGGGAAAGCCGCAGGAGACAATCACTTTTTACGTAACGCCGCTTACCGGGTCCGATTGGCCGGCGATTGACACGAATTACCGGCCAAAGATAGAGTTTTGATGTCTGCTAAACGCAATATTTCAGCAGCGGCGTTCACGCTGCTTGAGTTGATGGTGGCGATGGTTGTCTTTGCCGCGGTACTGGTGATTTTCTCGACAATGACTTCAGGCATTATCAAGATGTGGACGGAGGGTGAAAGCAGGATTGAAACCTATCAGAACGCGCGCGGGGCACTGGAGATTATTACGCGGGAGCTTACTCCCGCAGTGGTTGATACCCGCATGCAGTTCGCGGTGATCCCGGCAGGTGAACTGACCCGCCGGGGGGCAAAACATCTGGTTGCAGGTTCTCCTGTTATCCTGTGGATGGCCCCCCTTGGTGAGCAGGGGAGCTTGCGCTGCGTGGGCTATTACCTGTTTCGTGACGAGGCAAGGGGATTTTATCGTCTTAAGCGTATCTATATCAGGCCGCTGGAGGACAGGGCTTATTTCCCGGTGATGGTCAACGAGAGCAATCCGCGTGACCCGGCACTGCGCATCAGTGCAACCAATGCGGACTGGTTTTTGCGTAACTGGGATGCAAGGGCTTTTGATGAGGAGGATCCTGCAAATGATGATGTCATTGTGAGCACAGTGGCGGATAACGTCATTGCTTTCTGGGTGCAGTGCCTTGATCTTGCCGGCAATCCCGTGCCGGCGCTGATGAAGGCCTCGAATCATGCCGGGAGTGCAATGATCTATAACTCCGCTGCTTATTTCCAGATGGCAACCACCACTGCATTTGACAGCGGAAAAACCACTGAATTCCTTGCCGCCAGCGGACAGTCCATGAAGGCTAATCGTGTGCCGGCCGCAGTGGATGTCACCGTGGTAACCATCGATTCAACGGTGATTTCCAGGGGAATGGATATCCCGGCAGTGGAGAACATTTTCGCGGCAGACGGCTCGCTTGACGTTGAGGAATCTATTATGAGCTTTAATCGCGCGCTGCTTGACAGAAACATTAAAAACGGCAGGACGTTCACGACAAGGGTGAATTTACTCAATGGTCAGTAACCTCATAGATAAGAGAAGACAGCTTGCCGGGGACGCATCCCGGCGCTGTGGTGTTGCGCTGGTAACAACCATGTTCCTGTTGGCTACCCTGACAATCCTTGTCATCGGGTTTATCAGTAGCATGTCCGTCGAGTCGGGGGCTTCCTCCTCCATTCAGGACGCACAGCGCACCAAGATGATCGCCCAGGGGGCGCTCAGTCATGCAATTGATTTGTTGCGCACCAATATACCTAGTCCTGCTCCAATTAATGAGGTTGAGGCACCGTTCAATCTTGTGCAACCCGAAATCTCCGGGACTCAGTCCCGTCCGTTTTCAATTGAGGTTAATTCGGCTCCAGTGAGTGATGCGGAGCACTGGATTGTGAACCCTGGAAGATTGACTGTTATTGGCAGTTCCGGGACCGTAAGCCATGTGCCCCTGCATACCGGGGAAGTTACTGCGGACCCAGCCGGCGAATTGACTCGGGATGCGCTATCCGTTGACCTGAACGAACCTTTGCCAGGGGAGCAATCACCTCCCATAGCGATGGATCCCAATGCCAGCGGCAGTTCATCTTCAAGGTCGCGTCCGGAAATGCGGGTGCGTTGGGTCCCGGTTCTTGAAGACCCGGGGCAATTGCCGGGAAAGGACAACAGCATGGTCGGCCGCTATGCGTTCTGGATGGATGATGAGTGTGCGAAACTCAACTTCAATGTGGCTCTTGGTAAACCATCGCCCAGTGAGGATCGTGCTTTCCACCAGATGCTCAGGATGGGGATGATGACCCCGTTTTTCTTCCGGGGCGACGGGGCAACCACATTCAGTGATAGAAATCGGCGGCCCTGGTCACTGGGACATCCCCGATCCGTGAACCTGGACGTGCTTTTTGCTTCATCCTCTGAACTGGATCATAACCGCCTTCTGGCATACAGCTGGCTGCATGGCTTCAGCCGTTACATGGAGGCCATCCTTGATTTCGTGAATGTTGCCGATCCCGAGCTCTGGCTGAACAGGCAACGATTCAACCTGAGCTTCTACAGCCGGGCGCCTGAGTTCAATGTTTTCGGCAAATCCCGGCTGTTTACCACCAATTATCCCTTATCACTTGAGGCAGGACCTCTCTATCAGCAGCCTTTCATGGTGAATCCTGCAGGTGACCGGGTTTTGCATTTGCATTCACTGATGGGCAGTTTCGGATTCACCCGTCGAGTTCAGGATGATAGCGGTGGCAGTGTCCTTGCAGGCAACATGGTCAACCGGGCGCAACTCGAGATGCTGATGCGCTACATGAGCCGAAAGTGGCCCGGTTACGGGGCAAGCTTCATTGATAAATACGGTGAGCGCGAATGTTTCCAGATTGCCCTGAACATGCTGTTGATGGCGCGCATGGCCACCACCTCGATGGGGGGTGAGCTGGAGGCGTTCAGTCGTACTTATTCCTTGAGAACAACGAGTGTTAATTATGCACCGCATCAGCAGGAAATGAGAGGCAATGCCCCGGAACGGATGTACTGGAGATTTAATACCGGGGGTGAGGAAGTGCTGATGCTGCCGCAGACCCCGGGACCGCACATCACGGAGGTGCGCCTGATCTTTGAGCCGGAACCGGCACCCACTGCCGGCGAGTATTACATTACTTATCGTTACGAGACCGAATACTACATGCCCTCATTCGGGCCGGTTGTCCGCGCAGAACATTTTCCAACCCGGGTTGATTATCTGCGGATTAAGACATCCGGTGCCGGAGCCAGGAATGAGCAGGAGTTTGGTGCGCGATCACCCGCGGACCAGCACGGATCACGAAATTGGAACCACAGAAGGAGCCTGGGGCAGTTAATTGCGAGGCCAAGCGGGAATATTGGCCCGGCAAAGGCCACTTTACGTGGCGGGGAGGTGAACCAGCGCGTGATTGCCAGTTCCGTGCCGCAGGTTATTGGCAGGCAACGCCGCCTGATACCCGTCGAGGATGCCCAGAAGCTTGTCTATCGCCCGGCTTTGGGCTCCACGGTAAGGTTGAGTTACAAGATCAGGCTTGGCATGGGAGTTCAGCCTGACCTTGAACGGGCAGGGAGTGGTGCAGGTCGTCCGCGACAGATGATTCCTCTTGGCGAGACGGAATCGGAGACCTTGAGCGGAGATGCCATTATTGACTTGTTAAGTGGTGAACCTCTGGTGCTTGCCTGGGAAATTGCTGACCCGAGATTAAGCGGGATAGCGAAGGAATGGGTGCTTGATACGGATGACAGTGATGGTGAGTTCGGCACCCCGGGAGAGAAGAATTCAATTGAACCGGAAGAAGACTCAGAGGAGAAGAGCAAATATAAATATATCCAGCGCGGTCCGAAAGGAATGCGCCTGGCAAGGCACCCATTCAACCGTGCTGATGAATACAACTCGAAAAGCCGGACATCATCCAAGGGCTACTGGTCGGTAATTCACACCGGCATGCAATCAGGGGTTCCATGGAGAACCTGGGATCTGGGGGCTGCGGTAGAGCAGGGGAATCCCCCGGATTGGCTGCTGCTTGAGCTGCTGGGCGCGACTTATCCGATGCAGCACGCCAACTGGAGGATAGACAATACCCTGCCCGATAGTTTCTCGACGGTTTCATACATGAACAGCACGGCGGGACAGATTAACATCAACTCGCGCATCTACCCGAGGAACCGGTGGTTTACCGCGCCGGAGCGACGCAGGCCCCTGGAGGGCGTGTTCAAGCATTTGCGATCGGATAGTGAAGTCGATAAATTCATTGACGGCATTATTGCGCATCAGGATGACAATGAGGTCTTTGAATTTATCGGCGAGTTGGCGAATGTGGATGGATTCGATAACGGAGAGGATCGCTGGAAATCCGAGGCTTTTTTGCGTGATATGGCAGGATGCCTGACAACCCAGTCGAATACATTTGGCCTTTGGGGAGTTGCCCAAACGGTGAAAAAAGTTCGAGGAAACAGTGAATATGACCGGTTTGAAAGAGGTGACAAGGTTCTTGGGGAAAAGCGTTTTTTTGCAATTATTGAACGCTATGTATGGCCCGGCAAAGACGGGGTTCCCGGTAATGCCCACCTTAACGAATCCGGGCGATGGGATCGGCTGGCCGTGCCCGAGAGCGAGATTAATCTGGATGATTCCGATACTGACCGTTTATTCGGGCTGCCGGGATCGCCGCCCCTGCGACGGCAGGGAGCATTGCAGACAGGACGGCGGCTTGTGCTCAATATTGACGGAAGTTATCCGGAGTATGACGGGCCCCAGAAGGTTGGAATGGATGAGTTTAGCAAGCGTTCGCTTGGAGATATCAGCTACCGGAGATCAAGCCTGGAGGATGCCTATAACCCGCCGCAACCCGCAATCAAGTATCGTGTTACCTATTTCAAATATCTGGACAAGTAGCCTGTTGTTGTGCCTGTCGGCTGCCATGGGGGCATCCGTGTCAGGACAGACCCCCGATTTGAAGCAGTTGCCGCTGCTTCCTCTTTTGCCATCTGAATTATCTGCTGTAATGCCCAACAAGGTGGAAGGCTGGCAGCTGAAACAGGCGACAGCGAAAAACACATACACAAAATGGCTTCAAACAAGGGCAATCCGTGTATTTGAATCACAACCGAGGCGCAAGGAAGATGTACCATTAACCATCAGGGTGAAACTGACGGATACCGGGCGGTTTTATCCGGCTATCCAGCATTTCCTTTCGCTGGCAAAACTGCAAGGTGATGACACTGGTGGAGATCCGCTCAGGCGGAGGTTTGCCGGATTGAGGGGAGGCGAGCAACGTTTCCCCGATGGCAGGAGACAGGTGAAGGTATTGATCGAGAAGCGTTATATCGTCGAGTTTCTCTTACCGGAGGGATTCAGGGATGCGCAACTCGATTTGTTTCTCGATGGATTTAATTTCAATGCCCTCAAGGGAAAAAAAGAACGTCCTGTAAAGAAATTGCCTGCCACCTATACCATGCATTCAATTGACGAGTTGCATCCTGAGAGAAATCGTTCTTACCAGATGGCAATCATTACTGCAGCGGAAGTGAATAAAATGCTTGAGCAGATTCTCGCTGTCGATCCCTCCATAGCTGAGGACGGGGAGGAGCAGTGAGGAACCAGCCGCGATCCTCCAATAATTGCCCGCGGGGGCACCGGATGAATCCCCCGCCATGTATTGGCCGGCATCCCGGCGGCTAATGCCGGTGGAACACTTACGGGATTTCTTCAGCCTTAAAGTTCCGGGAAAACCGGAGCAATGGAAATCCTGCCTGCCCCGCAGGGCAACATTGGCGGTCAGGGGAATTTGTGACTAGTCATGGAGTTAACCTGCTGCCGTCCGTTTAACGGGCAGGTCCCCAGACAGTTTCCATCACACCGTGCAGGTCGGGATCGTGTTTCTTGAGTTCAGCGCGCACGAAGGGGTAGAAGTCATTGCGGTAAAAATATGCCTCGGTGCCCTCGGCAAAGTATTCCTTGTGGTTGGTCATGGCGTAGTGCCTGACATTCTGCCCGGTGAAGAGCATGACCCTGTCGTAACTCCCCGACTCCTTGGCCTTTTTATAGGCGGCAATGATAGCAGGATGGTCAAAGGAGAGAAACTGGTCATGGTAAGCATGGGCGAGTTCATGCAGCACGACTGCCGGGTGCTTGAGCAGCTGTCCGCGGGAAAGCAGGGCCTTGGCCTGGGGGATGTGGACTTTTTTAACGAGCCGGGGATCATGACCGTGTGACTTCAGCCAGCCGAGGCCGGGATGATACTGCATTGAGTGCAGGGTGGGGTGGCTGTGCTCTATCCAAATCTCACAGGTGCGCAGTTTTTTCAGCGCGGCGCCCTGTACGAGGATTTCTATGCGCTGGAGGTGGTTGGCCAGCATCCTGAGGGCCTTGCCTCCTTCAGCGGCATGCTCACCCTCAAGCATTGCCGGATCGACATGAATCTTCCACCCATGGATAACCTTTACGATGGGGTCAAAACGCACCCCTTTTTCCGGGGCAGGCTTTGCGGAAGATGCAACGGGTGCAGCAAAGGCAAGCAGTAGGGCGGCGGTGAAAAGGTGGAACGGGAAGGTTTTAAATATCAAAATCGGCGTGGTTGAGGGTTCGTTTTGTTTTCCTGCATGTTGTCCCGGAGAGAATCGGGATTCATCGCCGGGAGGGCTTCAGGTGTTTGTTGGCAAAGGCAAGATACTGGTTCCAGTCGTAAGGGGTCACATTGTGCCCTCCACTGCGGATGTGATAGGCGATGCGCCCGTGGACAGGCTTGTCAACAGGGGGCATGCTCTCGGCCGGCAGCCCTCCGGTGCCAAGGAGCCGATAGACAGGGTCGGCACCTTTTGCTGCAAGAAACTCCCCTCGCGGGTCGGCCCACCTGTCACCTTCCGCGCTTGCAATGTAGAGGGGACGAGGGGCGACAAGGCAAAGCAGCATATGCTGGTCGAAGGGCAGTTCATCCTCTTTGCCGTTGTATTTTTTGAAATTGCCGCAGAACCAGTGGGGAAACGAACTGTTGATTCGCTGCACTGTCTCGCCGAACCGGCGCTTGGAGAGCGCGGCTCCGCCGCAGCCTGAGTTGTTTGAAATAACAAGAGCAAACCGGGTATCGCTGGCACCGGCCCAGAGAGATGTTTTCCCCAGCCGCGAGTGGCCCATGACAGCTATCCGGGTCGCATCGATCGCGGGATTGTCCTCAAGGTAATCAAGGGCCCGGCTGAGTCCCCACGACCAGGCCGCGATTGTGCCCCATTCACCCGGCGCCGGCTTGCCATAGTTTGCGTGCACACCGTTCTTGAAGTTGTCGTGAAAATCAGGGTCAACATCGCCGCAGTAGGCAGTCACCAGGGCGTAGCCGTTCCTGATAATTGCGGAGATGTCCCAGCGTTTTTCAGATTGGCCGCGTTGAGCTTCGGATGCCTTGTTGTTTTTCACCCTGGGCACCCAGCTCCCGGCAATAGCGATGGCGGGATCAGGATGGACAGTATGGTTTCCCCCGAAATTGTATGCGATAAAAGCGGGGACAGCGTCATCAACGGCAACCGGCCGGACAATCATGAGATGAATCTTACATCCGGCAACATGCAGAGTGGGTTGCGAGAGGATCGCCTTGCCCCCAAGAAAAGGACTGTCAGCAGCCTGATGCGTTACCTTAAGGTCCTTTTTCTCAAATGCCGGGGCTTTACCGAACATCTGATCCTCAAGCATCGTGAAAATCTCAGCGCGACGGGCAGGCCAGGATTTGGCGTCAGTGACATCCTGCAGCGGATCGGGAAGATCAAACTCAGGCACCTTGGCCTCATCGTAGTTAAATCCTTTTGGCGCGGCGTTGGAAGCGGTGGCCATGGCAATCAGCATGCATGCAGGCACGCATGTTTTCATTTGAATAAAAAAACGGCGATGTGCCCATGTAACCGCCAAATTATTTGCGCTCATTGGGACCTGGTTTCGGGATCTGGGGAATACTGGGAATGGGCAACGGGAGATTGTTCTTTGAGGGGACCTGTTCCAGATCCTGCCCGGTCTCCGGTTCCGGTTTAATGATTCCGCGCGCTATTTTTTGTTTATTCATCCATTCACTGAAGGCCTGGGCTCTTCGATCACCGTCAATGCCCTCGGGCCGGGCACCGAGCACCAGTTCAATCTCAATGTCCTGCACGCCGCGTTTCAGTGACAGTTTGACGGTATCACCGGAGGTTTTTGCACGGATGTATTTAGAGAGCTCGAAATAGGCGGGAAACTTGTTATCGAAAGCCTTGCCATCGAGGCGCATGATTTTATCACCCTGCCGCAATCCTGCCTTTGAAGCGGCGGTATCGGGAACCACGCTGATAATCTGCACTGCACGCTTGGGTTGGGCATTGCCTCCATTATTAAGGAACTGGACGGGGGCATCCATCATGCGTATGCCGATGAAACCCTCTTTCCTGAGTGTGGCGCCGACAATGCCGAACATGGCTGACCTGAGCCGATAACGCACTTCCGGGTCCTCGGCCTGGAAATACATGTTGAGTGACTGCTCCAGGATGAGATCGCGATTGCTTGAGGCGGCCTTCTGGAGCTTTTGCTGGGCATCCTGGCGGATACGGAAACTGTCGCTGCCGAGCTGAGCAAACAGAGTGCTGAATTCCTTCTGCCCGCCGGAGGGGGTTTCATTCTCCGGATCTGCATTGAGTTGCGGGGAAAAAAACACCAAGCCGGATACAAGGCCGCAAAGGGCGATATGGTGGCAGGGATGCATCAAAGAATCAGCAAATTTATCACCGGAGTCTGTTGGGATCAATAGACATGGTCAAATGATCTGCAGAAAGGCACGCCCTGCATACAGGGCGTGCCTTGACTGGAGGCATTAAAGTTTCCTTCTAAAGGTATTTTCCTAAACCACCTTGGTAACCCCGGGCACCGGGCGCTTGTAACGTCCGTTCTTGTTGGGAGCAACCGGGGGAGCGCTATCCCACTTGGGATCACCGTTATCGTAAGGGAATACATCGACCTTGGTATTCAGGCAATCATCGAATTTAAGCAGCTTGCCGGAGTAGGTGGCCATACGCCCGAAGACAGCGGTCATGCTGCTCATGGCACCGTTGTCGGCTTCGTTGAACTCCTTGTTGTTGCGGATGGCGTCAATGAATTCTGTTTTATGGCGCATTTCCGAGCTGCCCTTGCCCTGTGCCCGGTGAATTTCCTTGCCATCGTTGTCGTAAATCCTTCCGGAATTGATGATGGCATATCCCTTCGACCCGTGGGCGTGTTCGGAGACACTGGTGAATGTGTTTGGAATGTGGCGGCAGGAACTGTGCATACGCACTGAGGGGCCGTCCCACTTTGGGCCGTAGACAAACTCGACCTGGTGATGATCAAAGGTCTCACCGGTGTCAGGTCCGTTACGGACCTCACAGCCACCTTTGCCCTGGGCAATTTGCGGATAGGATCCCATTACCCAGTTGCAGACATCAAGGTTGTGGATGTGCTGCTCGCAGATGTGGTCGCCGCAAAGCCAGTTGAAGTAATACCAGTTCTGGATCTGGTATTGCATCTCGGTTTGTCCCTCTTTGCGGGGACGGGTCCACGGTGTGCGCCCGTCCCAGTAGGAACGCATCGAGACGATGTCGCCGATCGCGCCGTCCTGAAGGCGCTTGACGACGTCGATGTACTTGGCATCGTGGCGGCGTTGGAAGCCGACGCCGACCTTGAGTCCCTTCTCCTTTGCTTTCTTGTTTGTCTCAAGCAGCATTCTTGCCCCGCGGCCGTCAACGGCACATGGCTTTTGCATGAATACATGCTTTCCCTGGTTAACGGCATAGTCGAAGTGCACGGGGCGGAAGCCCGGGGAGGTGACCAAGAAGACGATGTCGACACCTGAATCGATGACTTTCCGGTATGCGTCGAGTCCGCTGAAGATGCGCCCTTCACATTCCACCTTGGCTTTGTTTTTGTCCGCAAGCATGGCCTTGTGCTTGTTCTGTGCGTTACCTTCGAAGGCATCGCCCATCGCCCAGAGCTTGACGCTTCCCCCAACGGAGAGCACCTGACGCATATCACTGGTGCCTTTGCCGCCGCAGCCCACCAGGCCGACTTTAATTTCTTCACTGCCTCCAACGAAGGCTCCGGCTATGCGTGGAGCAAAGGCAGCGGCTCCCGCCGCGGCTCCGGAGGTTTTAATGAATTTTCTTCGGTTGTTGTTTGTCTGAGGAGTGTTCATGGGTTTAGAGAGTTTCTTGGTTTTTTAAATATTTGGCCGGATGATGCAGCAATATTGCCACGAAGTGAATATTTTTGGAAATATTCTTTTTAGCCTGCCTCAAGCAGTTGGTCACGGGTAAAAAGGGATAAAACAGGATATCCCGCTTTTTCGATATTTTCACGCCCGCCTTCTTGACGGTCAACAAGAACGACAACAAAAGCAACTTTACCGCCTGCACGCTCAATCACCTCAATTGCCTGCAGGGTCGATCCGCCGGTGGTAATGACATCGTCAATTGCCACTACCTGGTCACCTTCCCTGAAGCCGCCTTCAATTTGTTTGCCCTTGCCGTGGCCCTTTGGCTCCTTACGGACGACAAAAGGCTTTAAGGGGGGGGTGTCGTTGCCGATGTGCGATGCCATCGAGGTTGCCAGTGCAATGGGATCTGCGCCAAGGGTGAGGCCACCGATTGCGCACACCGTGGTATTGTATCGTGCACACCCGGATTGTATTGATTGCCTTACTGCAGCCCCGACAAGGCATGCCCCTGCGGGATCAAGCGTGGTGAGCCTGCAATCGATGTAGTAATTGCTTTGTTTTCCGGAAGCGAGGGTGAAGTCGCCGGTAAAGAAGGATTTCTCGCGGAGGAGTTCAAACAGGCGTGAGTGGGCGTCGGGATCAGGGAACCGGGTCATGCAACGGGTATTGGAAGAGGATAACAATAATTGGGGCTATTTTGCATCAGAAGTTCGCAGAATGCCACCGTTCTGTGGCGGAAAAGTGTCCCTGCAGGAAGGGCGGTTGATAAAGAGCTTTGGCCTGCAGGAGAATTAAGGATCCCTGATGGGCATGCGCTGCTCCAGGAGATTGAGATTTTCAAGGAACCTGGCCTCAAGCTCAGCATTATTCCCTGAACGTGCGAGCAGGACGGCGCTCTTGATTGCATCTATAGCTTCCTCGAAGTTGCCGGTTTCGGCATTGGCGGCGGCCAGTGTGCCTAGGAAATGAGGAATTTTCTGGTTGGTGGCATTACAAATGCGCGTGGCAAGCGTGAGTGCTTCCTTGCCATTGCGCAATGCGGCCTCCGCATGTGTTGAGAGCAGCCATGCGAGGTTGTTTGCCGGTAATACCCAGGTGGGCTTCAGCATAATGGAAGCTCTGTAGTGCAGGATTGCTTCAGCGCTCTGCCCGGCATCATTGAGAAGGTTTGCGAGTTCAAAGTTTGCTGCCGCGGAACTGCGCATTTCCAGTGTTTTCTTGTACATCATTATCGCCTCGGGCTGTTTGCCGAGGTCGCGGAGGAGCCGGGATGCGTCCAGGTGGCGATCCGGGGTAGGATTATTTTTAATCAAAATCTCGGTTTCAGCGAGTGCCTCGGCTTTCCGGTTGAGCTTGATTAGATTTCCAATCAACTCGTGGCGGGCGTCATGGTTTCCCGGCGAGAGAGCCAGGGACTGACGATAATGGGCTATGGCTTTTTCGGGGTTGTTGTCATCAGAGGCGATCGCGCCGAGAAAGATGTGACACTGGGTAAGCTCCGGGATGCGCGATTGCTCGGCTTTCGGATCAGGATCGGGGAGTTGCAGTAACGGGACGATTCTCTCGAGATAATCCGCGGCAACCCCCCTCATGCCGTATTCAACGAGCCTTTTCGCGACACCTCTTGGCGCCCCCCCCGTCGGCGGAGTGAGCCATTTGCCCCTGAAAGGGGTTGCCCCGGCGAGGATATCCTCTGATCCCGCCCCCAGCAGTTCCAGGTCGGCAGTAATTCGACTGACGGAGACCGGTCCCTTATAGATAACAGCGAGGTTTCCTTCCGCGTCGATCAGCAAGCTGCTGGGGAGGGGCAGGTCGGACTGTTTTCCGATGAAGCTTTTCTGCAGGACGTTGAGTGTCTCAAGGGCAAGCCCTTGTATGCGTCCCACTGGGAACGGATACTTGATTGCATCTGCTGCGGCCAGAACACGGGCATGATCCTTGCTGCCGTCATCATCAGGCTCATCAGCGCACAGTGAGAGCACCGGGATTGCCGCGGCAGCGAATTTTTCTTCATCGCGACCCCATTCGATCATTTCAGCTTTGCAGTTTGGGCACCATGTTGTCCAGAGGTTAAGCAACAACGGTTGTCCCCGGTGGGCATCAAGGTTAGCCGGTGTGCCCTGCGAGTTAAGGTAAGTGATCTCCGGCATTGGTGCAGGATTGAGCACCACCACCCGTGCTGTTTGCGTAACTTCGTTTTGTGGCGCCCTGGTATCAGTGAGAGCAGTTTGCGACGTGGGCGGGATGAAGGGGGAAGGCTCAGAGCTTCCCTGCTTGATCAGGTAGAAATTGTTGGCCAGCAGACCTTTAAAGCTCTCGGGTTTTTCTCCCGGCCAGTTCACCCGTAAATCTTCAATATTCTCATTTTCCCCTATTCCGAAATGAAGCCACTTACTGGACTGGGACAGGAAACCACTGCCACCGTAGAGGGTTTTGATTATTGGCGGCTGCTCCTTGTCGAGATGAATTTCCACCCTGGCGCCAATTGCATCACGGTTTGATCTGGTGCCCTTGAGACGTATTGCCAGGAAGTTGTTTTCTGATTCCAGGCGGTTGTGAAGAAAATGAATTCTCGGCCCGGTGCGGTTGCTGGTCCAGAAATCGAGTTTTCCGTCCCAGTCCCAGTCACAGTGCGCCAGGCCACGGCCGTCGTCGATAAGGTCAAGACCGGTGATCGAGGAGATATTGGCATATTTTTGAGTTCCCAGGTTAAGGAAGGCGCAGTTACGTTCTTTACCGGAGAAAGAGTGTCCTGCACGGATCAATTTATTGAGGGCTGCCCACCCGGCGTCGTATTGCAGGATTTCCTCAGTGGATGAATCCTTTGTCGGTGACAGCGACACCACGTGTCGCCAGAAGAAACTTCACAAGTCCTCGGTGTCCTGTGCGGTAAAGAAACCGTTGGCAACATACAGATCCTGCCACCCATCATTGTTGATATCTGCAAAACCCGAACCCCATGCCCAGCGTCCCATGGTGACGCCCGCATCACGACTGACATCCTTGAACGTGCCATCCCCGGTGTTTTCAAAAAGTGTGTTGCCACGGGCGTGGCGTTGCAGGGATTGGCGTGAAATGCCGTCAGTGCCCGGCTTAAACTGTCGTTGGAAGGCGATACGGTTGCCGGCGGCGGAAAACATATTGCTCACATAAAGATCGATCAATCCGTCGCGGTTGTAGTCGCCCCAGCTTACTGACATGCCGGCGGAGATATCCTCTACCCCCGCCTGGGCGGCGACATCGGTGAATTTCCGAATATCACCGGCAATGAGATCGTTGCGGTAGAGGTTGTTGCGCCCAAAGTCATTGGCAACGTACAGGTCCTGGTCCCCGTCATTGTCGTAATCCTCCCAGGTGGCGGCGAAACTGAAACGCCTGTTGTTTGTATTCATCCCGACTGCTTCAGTGATATCCGCAAAAATCCACTGGCTCTTGTTTTCAAGCATGAAATTGCGGGCTCCGTTGTTGGCATCGTGATAAGGAACAGGATTTGCGAAGATGTCACCCGGGTCAGTTTCCCCGCGCGGGGAGTATCCGCAGACAAAAATGTCCAGGTCGCCGTCATTATCGAAATCCGCAGTGGCAATTGATTGCGGCCAGGAATGAATTTCCACAGTCGATATCAGCTTAAATTTCCCCAGGCCATTATTCTCAAACAATCCCAGCGAATATTCCAAGCCGATCACCATGTCCTGATCGCCGTCGTTGTCGAAATCGGCAAACAGGGCACTGCGACTTCCATCCAGCCAGTCCAGTCCGGCTTCATGCGTGGCATCGCGCAGTGTTCCGTCCTGGTTGCGTATATACAGGAGGTTGGGTAAACCTGCCGGTTGGCAGATGAAAAGGTCGTCAAGGCTGTCACCGTTGGCGTCCCCGATGGACATGCCGTGATTTCCCTGATGGATATCGAAGGCGACGTCAAGGTTTCCGTACCAGTAGTCGGCCCCATGAAGCATTTGCTCGCGAAAGCTTTTTTCGTTACCCATGAGCGAATGGGTCGCGTTGATAAAGGCCGGCAACCCGCTTTGGTAAATAACTTCTTCAAAATCACTGACTGTAATTGAGCTGAGCAGGGGACTTGTGTTTTTTCCTTCACGAACCCACGAGCATTTCCAGGTGGAGGTTTGCTGAAGTTGTTGCTCATCTTTTGAGCAAATGGTTTCCAAGAGTGCCAGCGTGGTTGCCTTTGCGGCAGATACCTCGACGCGGATGATTTTGAATGTAGTTTTTATTTGTGCATCAGTCTTGGCCCCGATGTCTTTTGCATATTGAATGAGGCTCTGCTGGAAGCCAGCCCGGCCCTGGTGGGTCGCGGTTGCTTGATTCTGTGCAGCCCCACGGGAGATGGAAAGGGCACCGTCCTTAAAGACTTCCATTGTATCCGGCCGTAGATCAGGGCCGTGATAGCTGGAACTGACACATGAGGCAAGGCCGCCTTCAACGGCATCGAATGATCCGCGGGCTGCAAGTGCATCGGCAATTTTATGGAGTTGTTTCCCGGCGGCTTTGGTAAAGGCTTCCGAGCTCCATTTTTCATCTGCATCAGGATTGATCTTTGCAAAGAGCGCTGCAAGAGGTGCGTCTGCGCTCCGATCAGGAAGCCCCGGCAGGATGGACAGTGTCTGGGCCGGGGTTGTTGAGATCTTGTTAACTGCAGGGGTCCCTTTGCCCTTGTCGTTTTTTTCACTGCACCCGGTGCTCATCCACAGAAAGAGAACAGTTGTGGCTAAGGCAGTCTTTAGTGGATCGATTGTCATGGAGCGGAAGGGCCGTCGTGAATGACAACGGGTTGAAAGATTAGGCGTGGTGCGTGTGATGTGTCCGGGACAACCATGCCGGCAGTCAGTCTTTCCTCAGCCAACCTGCGACATCTTTGGCAAAATAGGTGAGAACGGCGTTGGCTCCGGCGCGGTGAATTCCTGTAAGGCTCTCCTTGATGACCTCCTCTCGATTGATCCAGCCTGCTGAAGCGGCACTTTCAATCATGAGATATTCGCCGCTTACCTGGTAGGCTGCAACCGGGACATCGACATTTGAGGCAACAAGGGCGAGCACGTCGAGATAAGGGCCGGCCGGCTTGATCATGATCATGTCTGCGCCTTCGTCGATGTCCAGTGAAGCTTCGCGAAGTGCCTCGCGGGCATTGGCGGGATCCATCTGGTAGGTTTTCTTATCACCGACCTTAGGTGCGGACCCCAGCGCGTTGCGGAAAGGACCATAGTAAGCGGAAGCGTATTTTGCAGTGTATGAAAGGATCGAGGTTTCATCATGTCCGGTATTATCCAGTGCTGTCCTGATTGCCCCGACACGGCCATCCATCATGTCGCTGGGAGCGACGATGTCGGCACCGGCACGGGCGTGGCAAACTGCCTGTTTGCAGAGCACCTTGATTGTTTCATCGTTGAGTATTTTTCCGCTTTCGCTGACCAGTCCATCGTGCCCGTCGCTGTTGTAGGGATCGAGAGCGATATCGGTTATAACCGCTACATCCGGGGTTTCTTTTTTAATTGCCCGGATAGTTCTCGGGATGAGCCCTTCATCGTTGTGGCATTCGTCGGCATTAGCGCTCTTTAGATCCCCGTCAATTACAGGGAACAGGACGATCGCGCCAATACCGAGTGAGTGGGCTTCTGCCACCTCACGAAGGATGCCATCCGGGCTCCAGCGTTTACAGCCGGGCATCGAACTGATTTCCTCATCGTGGTGTGCTTCGTGGACAAAGATCGGGTAAATGAGGGACTCGTGGGAGAGGCGGGTTTCCCTGCAAAGCGTACGGATTGCGCAGGATTTGCGGTTACGGCGCGGACGAATGGCTTGGTGCGAGTCAGGCGTTGTCATACGGGCTTGTAATGAACACTTAGGTTATGGTGCTTACCAGTGATTTAGGGGGGCTTAGTGAACTATACAACAGGTGTTTTGGCTCAAAATTCCCCGGAGATTCCTTTAATCTTGTTTTCCTGCAGCTACAATGGAGATGCCGGATGCCTGCTGAAATACCGCGATTGCAAATAAAGCGCCGTATTCACTGCGCTTGATGTTGTATTCAATGCTTGCCGTGGGGTAAAGTAATGCAGCAGGGATTGCAGGTTATGGAAACTTCGAAGCAAAAATATCGCGTGGCTCAACTTGATGAGATTGAACCTGTGCGATGCCCGTGCGGCAATGCTCGTCGCGCCTTTGGTGATGATCCTGACGGGATTGCCACGATACATCTTGTCGATATCCTCAAGGATGCGCAGTCTCACTATCACAGGAAAATGCACGAGATCTATCTTGTATTGGAAGGTGAAGGATATCTTGAACTTGACGGCGACAGGGTTCCCGTGCGTCCCTTGACTGCGGTTATGATTAAACCGGGATGTCGCCACCGGGCAGTTGGCAATCTCCGTATTATTAACGTGCCCGTTCCGGCTTTTGACCCATCAGACGAATGTTTCGATTAACAGTTGCCTTTCAGTTAATGTTGAGTGCCGTGGTTTTTGCCGCGCCTTCGGTATATGATTTGCCTTTTGATACCATTGACGGCAAAGCTTCCTCACTTGCGGATTACAGGGGTGAGATCATCCTGTTAGTGAACGTGGCCAGCAAGTGTGGTTATACCGGCCAGTATGCGGGACTGCAGAAATTGCACGAGAGGTATTCCGCGAAGGGGTTGCGAATCCTCGGCTTTCCCTGCAATGATTTCGGCGGACAGGAACCCGGGACCGAGGCTGAGATCAAGGCCTTCTGCAAGGAGCGGTATGAGGTGGCATTTCCAATGGCTTCCAAGATCTCGGTAAAAGGGGACGGTGCCCATCCCATTTACCGTTGGTTAATAGGGGAAACAACGAACCCGCGTTTTTTTGGTACGGTAAAGTGGAATTTTGAGAAGTTCCTGATTGGTCGTGATGGTAAAGTGATCAATCGGTATCGCACGCGTGTTAGTCCCACCTCCGATGATGTGACTGCGGCGATTGAATGGGCTCTTCTGGACGATGCCGGCAGGATTGCCGAATATGACAAGGACGGGCCACCGGCATTACTTGAATATTATGGGCGGGAAATTGCCCGTACGATGCACTGGCAGGGAGCGCCCTGGCTGATGCGCAAAGTGCGGGAAGAGGAGGAGCGGACATCCGAGATGATCAAGGAACTCAGGTTGAAGGAGGGCATGGCAGTTGCTGATATTGGTTCGGGTAACGGATATCATACGCTGATGATGGCGAAACTGATCGGCGAGACGGGCAAGGCATACGCAGTAGACATCCAGCCGGAGATGCTGCGGATGCTGGAAACAAGGGCCAAGAAATCGGGGCTGAAGAATATTGTGTCGGTGGAAAACCGTTATTGGGACGCCGACCTTCCCGAGAAGAGCATTGATCTGGCACTGATGGCGGATGTATATCATGAGTTCTCTCACCCTGAGGAGATGCTGGCCAGCATCCGCAGGGCATTGAAGCCGGGAGGGCAGATCGTTCTTCTCGAGTTCCGCACGGAGGATCTGAAGGTTCCGATCAAGCCCGAGCATAAAATGTCCAAGGCTCAGGTGGTAAGGGAGATGACCGTAAATGGGTTCAGGCTTTCCCGCTCGTATGATAAACTTCCATGGCAGCACCTGCTTTTTTTTACAGAGAAGCCCGCAGAGAGCTTGCCCAAAGCCGGGAAACCATAATAATCAACAACTAGAATTTAAACCTGAGATAATTTATGAAACACACGATTAAAACAGCTTTCGTCATTGCCGCCGGATTTCTTCTTAATACTTCAGCCGGGGCTGAGGAATGGGTTGATATGTTTGACGGCAAGAGCCTCAAAGGCTGGAAGGTGAACACCGAAAATCCGAAGACCTTTTCCGTAGAGGGTGGTGCCATCAAGATCTTTGGGCCACGGGGTCATGTTTTCTACGGTGAGGACGGCAACGCAAAATTCAAGGACTTTGAGTTTGAGTGTGAGGTGAAGACCACCAAGGGCTCGAATGCCGGTATCTTTTTCCACAGTGCCTACCAGGAAAACGGCTGGCCGCAGGTTGGATATGAGGCACAGGTGAACGCCACTCATAAGGATTGGCGCAAAACTGCAAGTATTTACAGTTTTAAGGACATTAAAGAAGCCCCTCATCGGGATGATGAGTGGTTTAGTTACAATATAAAGGTAGAGGGAAAGAAGGTGACCATTTCCATCAATGGCAAGATGGTTAATGAATACACCGAGGCTGACGATCATAAGGAGAAGACCAAGCGTCTGGGAGAGGGAACAATCGCCCTGCAGGGGCACGACCCGAAGAGCTTGGTATGGTTCCGCAAGTTGCGCATACGCAGACTTAATTAGCCACTGAGGTTCTTAGGGCAGCACTTTCCATTAATCACCCCATCGCGGTTGCGATGCGTTGTGCCCGGGCAAGGGGTCTGTATAACGGGGCAAATTACTTCAAGTGAAGTTCCTGCCCATGGCATGCATCAGCGCCGGTACGGGAATTACGGTTTTGCGTTTCCTGCCGGGGCATGGGATGAAGCGCTTTATTTAAGAAAACTGAATGTCTTGAAAAGGTTTATGTTACACGGTAATTGTTCCCATGCGGGATTTTGTCTCGACAATTCTGGAGCTAAGCACACACAGACCGTGGCGGTGTTTTTTGTGGTGTGTTTTACTTTCGGGTTCCGGTTGTATCCTGTTTGCGCAAGAGACTGTTGTCTTTGCGGGCGCGGATGAGGAAAATGCAATCAGTCTGCCGCATGATGATGTGCGGGAGGGGGAGACGCCGATATCTGAAGTTTCCCGTTCGCCGGCGATTAAGCATCTTGAGGAGACATTCCAGAGTCAAGACTACGCTACCGCAGTTGAAGAAGTACGCTCTTTAATATCCGGGTTGCCGCAGGGCAGTCCCGGCCTTGATACGGCAATGTTTATTGAGGGGGCATCTCTGTATTATGCGGGCCACCATGAGGAGGCACAGCTTCCATTGAATCGGCATCGTGTTGATTTTCCCCTGAGCAGGCATGCCCAGAGTGCACACTATTATGCCGGCAGTAACCTGCTCAAACAATCATGCTGGCGTGTCGCCGGGAATGTTCTGGATGAGTTTATTCATGCTTATCCAAAGTCTGTATTAATGGATTATGCCCTTTATGATCGGGCTACCGTTCATTTGGCCCTGAATGAATACCAGGCTTGTTTTTCCCTTGCTGAGCGTATGGAGGACAACTTTGGTGATTCTGTACTCATTGACCGGGCAGCATTCCTGAAAGGGGAAGTGTTGAAGAGAACCGGGGAGATGGCACGATCAGAGGGCGCATTCATTATTGCAAAAAATGCCGCTCAGAGAGAGGGGCACGTAAAGGTCGCCGCGCATGCCCTGTGCAAGTTGATTGAAGTTTCCGGGCAGCAGGGACGCTGGGCTGACTCGGCTTCTTATTATGACACGTTCTTCCTGAATTACACGACGTCTTCACCAGCTCTTGCTGCCGCTGTATCGGGGTTGCCGACGCTCAGTAAACTGGACAGGACCATGGTTGGGCTTAACAGGCTGGAGGATATGATCATTGCCACTGCGAAGGGCACGACATCGAGGAGCCTGGATACCGCGTTTCGGGTTTATGGGCAGTATTTCAGTGAAATGTACGGGCCTGAGGAGTTGCTGAAGCGATATAGGGATTTGTCGATTTCGACCCGGGGGAATGCGCAATTGCGAGAGGGCCTTATCACTGCACGCCTTGAGGTTCTTGAGACTTATTTTACCGGCCGTGATGCTGAGATTGATGTATTTTACGATGAGATTCGTTCCCGTTTTGGACAGAGAAATCTCTCGACTTCCATGGTAATGAAAGTGGCGCGGCATGTTGCTGAATACGATCCCGGGGAGGGAGTGTTATGGCTCAGTGAACTCATTGAGCGACCTGGTGTTCAGGGTAAGGATGAGGCGATAGTGGAACTGGCTCAGATTCGTGCAGCTTCGGGCGACACTGGGCAAATGAACCTGGCCAAGAGCGGGTTCCAAAGTTTCCTCAGGGAATATGGCAGTCCTAAGCTCGAAGAGACGGCACTGCGGGGATTGGCAAGGTTATCTGAACAGCTGGAGGATTGGGAGTGTGCACGCAATTGTTGGGAAAATTACCTGTCGCACCCGGAGTGGACGCGGGCACGCGGGGAGGCACTCCAAGCAATGACCAGGATGCCGAGGTTGTCCAATGATCCGGAAATCGTGTCCGGCACGCATCAGCCTGATGTGGTGCAACGGCGGGGAGTGGTCCCGGTGCGGCCGGATAATGGGGTATCTGGAATTAGTGGCATGCTTGCATCGCGGGTCGAGAGTGCCGAGCAACTGATTGGCTCCGGCACAAAGGAGGAAGCGCTGGAGATTCTTGAACAGGTTGTCATGGATGGCGGGAGAATCAGAAAACCGGATGCGAACATCGCCGCAATAATACGCCGCGCTGGAATTCTAAGGGAAAACCTGAAGTTTGAACTGCAGGCGAACTGAGTGGGCATCCGGGTGGCGGCTGGTGCAACCTGTGATTCAGTGCGTGCAGGATGTCAGTGGGTGATATTAATTTTAATCTCGGCAATGAGAGCATGATTAAAGTGCTTCCCGAAGCTGCCGTGCGCCTTCTCGGGTTGATCGAGAAACAGGGCGAGGCCGATCATGGAGCGTTGCTGGTTGCCGTTGCCGGTGGCAGGTGATCAGATTTCGTCAATGACGGGTTTATGTCAGCAGGACGGGCTAAATACGGTTGGTACAGAGGATTGGATCTTTACGGGGAACAAGAATGATTGCCATGCGAAAATTTTCCTCTACTCCCGGCAGGATCTGCGCTAAAGTCCCAAGAACTTTCGAGAACCTTTAGAACCTTGAAATTTTCCCAGAGCAACAGCCCGGAAGAAGGCACATTTGACTGTGGCATGTGCGGTCAGGCAATAGCGATTGACGTCAGGGCTGTCGGGACGGAGGTGAACTGCCCATACTGCGATGGGGAGATGGTTGTTCCAGACTTCGTGAAAGTTCATCATGCAGAGCGCGAGGCGTCAGATGAATCCATCCCGCATCAGTCGGCCGCGGATGATGCCGGGGACAAGGAGACGGCGCGACATATTGCCCTGCCGTCACCCCGAAAACCGGGTGAATTACCCAAGGTTTCCGCTATTGCGGATGATTTCCAAGCGCTGCCATCTTACCGTTTCACCGGTGCTGCACGGAGTCTCGTTGACAGTGCTTCTATTGTTTCAGCAATTTCCCGTGGAGAGGTCGAGATTCTCAAATCCAGGGAGATGGGCAACCGTCACATTGTATTTGGTTGTCCGTTTTGTGCGAAACCTATTGAGATCAAGCGTCGACAGCAGGGCAAGCAGCTGCAGTGTGGAGGATGCAGCGGCATGATGATTGCGCCTGATCACGCGGCGGGTGTGGAAGTGAAACCGGTTTCTGGTCAGGGGGGAATTGCCGGGGGACAAGAGATTAAGCTTCCCGGCGTCAAAACACGGTCGTTGCAGAAAGCGGGATCTCCCAAAACGGCTATTGAACCACCAGTGGCGCAAGGTGAAAAGCAGCATGGGGATATCCGGG
This sequence comes from Verrucomicrobiales bacterium, assembly GCA_046581505.1. Lineage (GTDB taxonomy): Bacteria > Verrucomicrobiota > Verrucomicrobiia > Verrucomicrobiales > DEV007 > CACIUL01. Next base: position 75,696 of record JAYGGE010000099.1, read on the forward strand.
AGGAAAGTATGTCGAAAGCAGGTGCAACGGATGTGGGGACAACCAGGCACCGGCTCAATAATGGCCGGGAGGCAAAGTTTATCACGCGTGATGCGGCAGTGTCGGGGGGGGATATCAAGACAAACCCGGGAACGGAAAGGAAAACCGTGAGATGGCTAAGCAAGCTGCGTTTTTTTTCACTGCTCATTATGGCCGGGGGCATAGCAGTAGCCGTTGTCGTGAGCATTAACCGTGCAAACACGAGGGGAAGAGCGGCAGAGCAGGAAGGAAAGACCCGGGGCTTGGCGGGCATGACGACTTCCCAGAAGGCAATAGAGTTAAGCAGTGGGTTTTCAATTCTCCCTACAGTGGACAAGCGTCTTCGGTATGTGCGCCATCCTGATGTTAGCTTGAGCCGAATGAAATACTTTTACGCCGGATTGACGAACAATTCGGTTTTTCCGCCACTGAATATAAAAAGTTATCAGGAAACAGTGATTAATGGCATTAGGTTTGCCCGAATGACGAGTGTCATTCAACCGGGGCAAAGGCAGCGGGAATTCTTTTTCGAATTGATCGATGACGGCAATGTCCTTCTCGACTGGGAAAGCGCGGTGGGTTACTGCGAGGTTGATGCCCTGGAATACAGCAGGTCACAGCCGCCTGGAGCGGTGAGGATGAGAGTGATGGTTAAGCCCTCGGGTTACTATGCGTCTGAATTTACAGATACTGATGCTTATGCCTGTTATGAGATGACTGATCTCAACAGCCGCATGAAGATTCATGGCTATGCCATCCATGAGAGTGCTGCCGGTACTGCGTTACGCGGGCTGCACCCGGGTGCCCAAGGCGGGCAATTCGGTTTTGTATATTGCACCCTTTTGTTGCGCGCCAACGAGACCGCGGACAGGCACAATTCACGACAGGTCTGGATTGATGAGGTGTTGGCTCCTAATTGGTTGCTGCCTTAACATGTGAAGAGCAAAGGAAGTCATTGTGACGGATCATGTCCCTTGCCTTTGGCCGTCCGGCAAAGGCTGTCACCGTCATTTATGGGCGTGGCTGTTTTAGCATCCGCCACCGCACGCCTATCAGGGAAAAGAGCATCCGCAGTGCTGACTTGATATTCAGTGTGCTACCCGAGCTTTCGCTCCAGGAAATTGGATTTTCCCTGATGCTAAAGCCCGCCCGTACAAGTTGCGTGCAGAGTTCCACATCGAAGACGAAGCGCTTTTCAACAAGGTGATGACGTATCTGCGTGTAAGCTTCCGCGGGGATGCATTTCAACCCGCATTGCGTATCCCTTACCGGAAGATTAAAGGTGAACTTTACCAGCAGCCTGAAGATATTTCCCAATATACTGCGCAAGAAGGTGCGACGTATTTTTGTGCCTGCTTCACGTACCCGGACAGCCCAGATGCAGATTTTCCTTTCAACCGGGAGTTCCGCGGCCTGGCCAAGCACCCTTATGGTCTCTTGTGGCGAGACTGCGCCATCAGCATCAACGAAAGCCAGCCATTGGAAGTTGCCGTTGCCGGCAGTGTCCCAGCCAGCATAGACAGCACCTCCTTTCCCTGTATTCTGAGTGAGATATGTTGCGTTTTCGAGGCAGGCGAATTGTGGTTGCAGTCGTGAAAGGAGTGCACGCATTTTGTCGGCTTCCTGCTTGCCTGAACCATCATCCACCAGGCGAATTTTGATGGGCAGCCCCGAACCGGACGCTTCTTTGCAGAGATTAGCGAGGAATTCAGGCAGTCGTTCGCTTTCCCGGTAAGCGGGGATAACCAGCAGGATCGGTGAGGATGGTTTCGTTGTGATAAGGATGTTTTTTTAGTGGCAAATTTCGCTGCCATGCCTGGTATCAGCATGCAGTTTTATCAATATTACAATCAATTTCATCCTGATTGACGGCAACAATGGGTAGATTCCTTATTCGCCTGTTACTTGGTGCTGAACCGGTAAACGCACATGTGTTTGTAAGTCTTGCCGGGTTCAAGCAAGCTTGAAGGGTAGGAGGGATTATTCGGGCTGTCCGGATACTTTTGTGTTTCCAGGCAGAAAGCATTGCGATGCTGGTAGGTCTTCCCGCCTTTTCCAACATTGGATCCATCAAGGAAGTTGCCGGTATAGAACTGGATTCCGGGTTGATCGGTAAGAACCTCCATAACGCGTCCACTTTTCACTTCGGTGACCCTGGCTGCAAGTTCGAGCCCTTTGCCGGTTGAGTTGATAACCCAGTTGTGATCGTAACCTTTACCCACCGACAGTTGCTGATCTTTCTGGCCGATTCTCTCACCGATGCTGTGTGGGGTAAGGAAATCAAACGGCGTTCCTTTCACGGAGCCGAGTTCACCAAGGGGAATATTTCCGGCGTCTGTAGGGACAAACTTGTCCGCGAAGAGTTCAACTTCATGACTCAGGATGTCACCGCTGCCGGCACCCGCGAGGTTAAAATATGAATGATGAGTCAAATTGATATGGGTTGCCTTGTCGGTTGTTGCCTCATACTGGATTTCAAGCTCGTTTTGGACTGATAACCAATAGGTGACTTTACAGTCGAGGTTGCCGGGATAACCCTCTTCGCCATCGGGGCTCAGGTAGCTGAGTTCGATCCCGGATCTGCCGATGCCCCTGACTTTTCTTGCGCTCCAGACTCTTTTGTCAAGGCCGACGTTGCCTCCGTGGAGGTGGTTTTCGCCATTATTGACTGCCAGCTGGTACTCGGTGCCTTCGATTGTGAAGCGTCCCTTTGCAATTCGGTTGGCGTAGCGGCCTGCAATACAGCCGAAGTAGGGGCTTGCCTTGATATAACTGGAGAGCTTGTCATATCCCAGTACCACATCACCCGGTTGGCCGTTTCGGTCAGGGACATGAAGCTGAGTGACGATGCCACCGTAGTTGGTGATTTTCGCTTTCATTCCGCCGGGATTGGTAAGTGTGTAGATATCGACAGGTTTGCCGTCGCTGGTTTTTCCGAATGGGGCCTTGGAGACTGTCACTGTGCCGCAGTTTGACAGCAACAGGGTTGCCAGGAAAGCGAAGAAAAGACGTAGAATATTTTTTTGATGTGCCATGATGATGGTTCTAGCGGAAATTCCCCAAGACTGCAAGGTTATGAAAAAAGGGGGTCCCAGGACCGAAATCCCGAGACCCCCAACCACACAAGGAGATTATTATCAGTTTTTCAGCGTAAAACTTGCGTCAGAGGTCGGCTGAAAAGTTGATAGTTTCCCCTGTAAAGTTCCTGACGAATCGTTTGCATCCTGGAGTGCAGCTGTTCCAGGGAGAGTTCCTTGTCTTCGAGATCCTTGAGTTTGGAGGGATTTTCCTGCTTATAAGTATTGAGCTGTGCCCAGAGCATATTCACGGTATTGATGAGCTGGTCGAGCCGCTCACCATGTTCCCTGACGCCCCTTTTCTCGCGGACAATCTGGTCAATGAGCGTGAATTCCTGCTGCAGCCAAGCGAGAGCATTTTCAAGGGAATCAATGCCTCCGGCGAGGGAACCATCAGGCCGGACGCGCGGGAGCTTTGCGCGGGGCGCGTTGCCACGGAGTGGAATCTCCGAGATTGGAGTCTTGGAGATACCGCCACTTCTCGCATCGAGAATGGTTGGTGTGATGAAGATCAGCATATTCTTGCGGGTGTGGGACTTGGTGTCTCTTTTGAATCCGTGTTTGAGGATCGGTATTTTGCTTAGCAGGGGCAGGCCGGTTCCCTCGCGGGAATCAAAGGCTTCATCGAGACCTGCTATTGCAAGGGTGTATCCGCTTTCGACTTCAAGGGGAGCGGTGAAGACCCGTGAGCTTGCTACCGGGTATGAATTGCCGCCGATGATCTCAGAACCGATGATGCTCGATACGGTGATGAGCACCTGTAGCGATATGCGACCATTTTCAAGGCACTTTGGAAGCACGTTAATACTTGTGCCGATAGGCAGGTAGGAAATCGATGAAGTGGTTGTCCCGCCGACCCCCGGGGTGGTGCTCGACTGTGCTGAAAGAACGGGCTGGTTGACAACGCTCTGGATGGCCACCTCGCGGTTGTTGCGGGTGAGAACCCTCGGGTAGCTGACTGTGGTTGTCTGGCGATCCTTGATCAGTGCGAGGACTTTTGCCTGCACGTCCGGGGCGCTGAGTATTGCGGTCATTGGCAGTTGAGTGTCTCCGAGGCGGGAGAGATCCAGGTTAGTGGTCATTCCGGAGAGGCTCAGCCCGTAACCGCCATCCATAGTACCGGACCAATCGACACCCATTTGCTTGCGCGGATCCTTGGTGGTTTCAAAGAATTTAATCTCAACGGCTATCAGCGGCTGGGGCTGGTCGATTGTTTCAAGATATTTTTCCACCAACTGGTGTTGCTGGCGGGTGGCAACGATAAAAAGGGAATTGGTATCAGAGTTCCATAGAACTTGTCCGCCTCCAGAAGTTGCCCCTGATGAATTCTTTGCCGTGATGACTTGTGCGGCGAAAAGCGTATCAGCACCTGTTCCCGTTTGCAGGGGGCCGAAGTTGCCCACTGTATTGATACCCGGAGCAATTACAGCGTTCATGCCGGAAGTGCGGATGTCGACTATGCTCTTAACCGCCTCCACCAGTTCATCGGCACTGGTAGAGAACACGCCGGTGGTTCCACCGAGACCCAGGCCGCCTATTCCGCCGCCTGTTGCGCCGCCTAGTCCACCACCTGTCGCGCCGAAGGAACTGCTGGAGGAACTTGATTTACCACTTCCTTTTAATTCGGCAGTGTTAAAGCGGACACGATAAGCGCGGGCGATGAGAGCAGTGTCATTGAGTGGGCGCATATGCCACACTTTGTCTTCAAAGATCAGGGCGACTCCATTCATCCTTGAGATGATCTCCAGTGCCGAGAACGGACTTTTATTGAGCGAGAAAGTGATCAGCTTGGTATGATCGTCGCCATCTTCAGGCAAGGCCACGAAGTCAATTTCTGCATCATCGGCAAGGAAGCGCAGGACATCGCGTACAGAGGCGCGGTTGAAGTCATAATTTTTCTCAGGCGCTTGCCGGAGAGGTGCCGCTGCAGCTTCGTAGGCGGCAGAGGTTTCCATCCTTGGACTAATAATTACCTCGGCCATTGCAGGGGGGCACAGCCCGTAAAGAAAACCGAGGCCTGTGACTGTTCCCGCCCTGATGTGCACAATGATACTGCGCAGGTTTTTGCGTGTGGTTACAACGTTCATGGGTCTACTTGTGTGGTGGCAGACTTCATACCTTGGTATGAGAGTCCAATAAATTTATACAGTAAATATAAATATCATAAAAATCAACTGATTTTAAGGGTAAATCTATAATTACTATAATATAAGAATTTCGAGTGTTTTCCCTTATTGAGCGTGAGAAAAGACGCAATTTTATGCCAGTCCGGGGGCCCAAGAACAGATCGCAACCCGGGCACAAGCCTGGGGTTTAAAATTTCCCTGCGAGGAGGTAAACGATCCTAGTTCAGTCCTAAAATGGCATAAGGATCGTTGCTTGCAGATTTTTCCTGCAGCATCCTGCGCAGCAGGACAAGGCTTGCCACAGCATCAAAAAGCGCATCATGCCAGCCTAACCCCGGACATTTATCCGCGACTTCCCCTTCCAGATTGAGTTTTTGCAAGAGAGCTCCCAACGAGTAATCGGTGATTTTTGGCAGGCATTTCCTTGCTATTTGCAGCGTGTCCACCCACGGGGTGAAGCCATGCATGGGAAATGCCCGGAGAAAGCGCTTTTCGGTACCCGCGCCGTGGGCGACAACCACCCGTCCCCTTAGCGCATCACGGATTGTTGGCCACAGGGTAATGAGTGACGGGGCCCCTTCCAGTTCCTCATCCTTGATCCGGTGGACAGCACGCGCTGCGTTGGAGATTGCCCGGGGCTTGACCGGCTGAATAAAGCTCCTAAAGAAATTTCCGGAACTAATGTCGGATTTGTGCATGTGAGCAATTCCGATTTGAATGGGATCATCGCTTCCGTCCTCCCCATAACCGGATGATTCAAAGTCGATTGCCGCGAAATGCATATCCTTAAAATTCCGTGATGCCGGCGGCTGCAGGCGCTTTTCAGGGGTTTACCGGATCGCTTAAGGGCGTGCTGATCATATTCTGGATGTTGTCGTTTTATCTCCCGTGTCGCTGCTGGCAGCTGTATTTATCAGCCGTAGCCTGAAAGCCAAGTCTGAAAATAAACGCCTGGCAGCTTTGATTGAACAAAATTCGCCGTTATTTATCCTAAATAGCGTATATTTTAATCAAAGGCGCTTCTTGTTCAGCAGAACAAGCACCTGCCACAGCAACTTCACTTGATGCAACAGAAATCAACAGTTTATACCGCTGCCGCTGTTGGAGCGCTGTTGTTGGTGCTGGGTTTCGTGACCTTGTTTTATTATGGTTATCGGGGAAGCAATTCCAGTGTTGTTCAGCGACCCGGTGAACTGGACCTGCTCGAGGATGACGGAGTGTTAACGGGTTCGGGAAATCTCAAATTGCCAAACGGGGTTGCTGCTGTTGATGAAGGGTTGCCTTTTGCCGCCTTCGCGGCTCGTGCAATGAGACGTATGCTGGCGGCGTTGATTTCCGACTCATCAGTCATTGGCAAAGAGGCGGTATTGACATTTAACTCCGATGAAGCGTATCGCCGGTTCATTGCTTCGCTGGGAAATCGCAATTTGCACTTGCTGGGCAGTTCAGATCAGCTCCGCTCGGTTCGCCTTGGATTTGATCGTTATGAAGACTTTGCCAACGCGCTTGCAACGCTTGATCCGTCCGAGACTTCTGCGGATATGAATTATATCGTCAGCCTGCCGCTTCCCCCGGAGCACAGGGATTCACCGGGTGCCGGTGCCGGTGCCGTGCCGTTTGGTCGCGGCGCCCTTGAGAGCCTGGGAATAAGTGGCGATAATTCTTCCTTTGGGCAGGGTATCAAGGTTGCCGTTCTGGATAGCGGGGTGCAGGATCATGCCGCCTTTGCAGGGAAGGTAATAAGGGAATTTGATTATGTCCTTGATGCCAATGGGAATCCCATTGCAATCGATATTGATAATGGTCACGGCACTGCCGTTGCTTCAATTATTGCCGGTAGTGATTCCCGGTTGCCGGGAGTTGCTCCGGCGGCTGAACTGCTCAGTTACCGGATCCTCGATAACGATGGCTATACCAACAGCTTCACACTTGCAGAGGCGATTGTCAGTGCCGCCGATGCCGGGGCTGACATTATTAACGTCAGCCTCGGATCCGACGGCGACAGCAGCCTGGTAAGGCAGGCTGTCGATTACGCGAGTTCAAAAGGAGCATTGATCGTGGCAGCAACGGGCAATGACGGGGCTAATCATGTTACCTATCCGGCTGCCATAGAGGGGGTCATTGCGGTGAGCGCCATTGATGCCAGGGGAGAGCATCTTGATTTTGCAAATTCAGGAGTTGGTCTCGAGTCCGGAGGCATGTCGGCTCCCGGATACGGTGTTGTTGCCGCCTGGCCAGATGGGCAGGCAAGTAATTTCAGCGGGACTAGCGCAAGCACGCCCTATGTCACTGGTGCCATTGCGGCAGTGATGTCGGAAAATTTCGGCATGTCGGCGCAGTCAGCATATCAGCTTCTGCTGCAGCATTCGAACGAGGCGGGAGCTCCGGGGACGGATCCGGTATATGGCAGTGGAAACCTCAATATTGGCCGTGTGCTTGAAAGGAATACCCCGGGAATTGTTGATGTGGCAGTTGCCAGTTATTATTATGACCCGGTTCTTGCAGTGACTAATGGCAGTGGCAATATCGCCCAGGTTATCGTGGAAAACCGCGGAACTGCAGCCGTTCACAATGTGTCAGTTGACATTGATTCCGGGGATGGCACGCGGACCTACAATGTGCCGTTTATCCCTGCCGGTGAATCCTACCTGATACCGACCCCGATTAATGCAGCGGCAGGGAGACTGGCCGGCCAGCTTGACGTTTCAGCGACTGTGAGAGTGAATCCAAACCTTAATGATCCGGACCGGGACTTGAGTGACAACAGCCTGTCGGCCACGATTGATTTTAAGGACGATTCATCGCCTTAGGCATAAATTTCCCCGCCGGAATCCGCAAATTCCTTCGCCTTTTCCTGCATTCCGGCTGCAATAGCTTCCTCGGTATCAAGCCCGTTTTCAGCGGCGTACTGTCGCACCTCATCGGAGATTTTCATGGAACAGAAGGTGGGCCCGCACATGCTGCAGAAATGCGCGGTTTTAGCACCTTCCTTGGGCAGGGTTTCATCGTGAAATTCACGGGCTCTTTCCGGGTCAAGCCCGATATTAAACTGGTCCTCCCAGCGGAATTCAAAGCGTGCCTTTGATATTGCGTTATCGCGTTCCTGGGCGGCGGGGTGGCCCTTGGCCAGATCAGCTGCGTGGGCGGCAATCTTGTAGGTGATCACTCCTTCGCGGACATCATCACGGTTGGGCAAGCCGAGGTGTTCCTTTGGCGTGACATAGCACAGCATGGCACAGCCATACCAGCCGATCATTGCGGCACCGATGCCACTGGTGATGTGGTCGTATGCCGGGGCTATGTCAGTGGTGAGCGGGCCAAGGGTGTAGAAAGGCGCCTCGTGGCACCACTCGAGCTGTTTTTCCATGTTTTCCTTGATCATGTGCATGGGAACATGTCCCGGGCCTTCATTCATGACCTGCACGCCTTTTTCCCAGGCCCGCTCGGTGAGTCCACCCTGCACCTTGAGCTCGGCGAACTGCGCATAGTCGTTGGCGTCAGCGATGCAACCCGGGCGCAGGCCGTCGCCGATGGAGAAGCTGACATCATAGGCGGCCATGATATCGCAGATATCATCCCAGTGGGAGTAGAGGAAGTTCTCCTTGTGGTGGGAGAGGCACCACTTTGCCATGATTGCTCCGCCCCGGCTGACAATGCCTGTCATGCGTGTGGCAGTTCTTGGCACGAAGCGCAGCAGGACCCCGGCATGAATGGTGAAGTAGTCGACACCCTGCTCGGCCTGCTCAATCAGGGTGTCCCGGAAAACCTCCCAGGAGAGGTCCTCAATACGACCGTTGACTTTTTCAAGGGCCTGATAAATAGGCACGGTTCCGATCGGAACCGGAGAGTTGCGGATGATCCATTCGCGTGTGGCATGGATGTTTTTTCCCGTGGAGAGGTCCATCACCGTGTCGGCTCCCCATTTTGTGCCCCAGCGCATTTTTTCCACCTCTTCCTCAATGGAGGAAGAGATAGCTGAGTTGCCTATGTTTGCGTTGATTTTCACGAGAAAGTTGCGGCCGATGATCATCGGTTCACTTTCCGGGTGGTTGATGTTCGAGGGGATGATTGCGCGACCCCGGGCGACTTCTTCCCGGACGAATTCCGCAGTGATGAATTTCGGCGTATTGGCTCCCCAGGACTCGCCCGGATGCTCGAAGTTCATCGCGTTACGCGGATCGCTGGAACCGTCACTGAGAGTTTTGTAGGCAGCTTCGCGTCCGAGGTTTTCCCGGATGGCAATGTATTCCATCTCGGGAGTGATGATGCCTTCCCTGGCGTAGTGCATCTGGGTGACAGGAGTGCCTTTACCGGCACGCAGGGGCTTGCGCTTGAGCCCGGGATATTTAAGGAGGCGGTTTTTCTCGGATTTGCCGTCGTTGTACTGTTCGGCGTGCTGGTCGGAGAGATAGCCGTCATCCCCGGGGTTGGTGGAACGCCCGTCGTATTCCTCCACATCACCGCGTGCAAGAATCCATTCCCGGCGCAGGGCAGGCAGGCCCATGGTGACATTGCCCTGATACTGGGGATCACCCCAGGGGCCGGAGGTATCGTAGACGCGCACGGGGGAATTTTGCTCAACCCGTCCGTTGGGATGTGTAGTCGGGGAGAGGGATATTTTCCGCATTGCGACCTGTATTTCAGGGTGGATCTTTCCCTGATAGTAAGTGCGTTCACTGTTGGGGAAGGGGGCTTCATCCCTGATGGGATCCGGATGTGTGATCATGTGCGGGGATCGTGGTTAAAATATGGATTTTCTGTGAAAAGCAGCCCTTAACGGGAAGATCTTTATACGCATTCTCCAAAAAAAACTCCCTTCGCCGGCATTACCCGTTTCAGGTTCGAAGGGTGTCGTTACTTAAAGCGACGACTCTCAGCTGAGCGGGCAGCACCCCTGTTTCTTTAATAATGTCAATGATCGTAGGCTGGGCGGAGTTGAGCGTCAAAGCCATTCGTGCTGTATGGCGCTATTTTTTTTGCAGGATGCTCATTCATCTGCTTTTCCCAGCAGGTGGCACAAAGCTCCGGCGAGTTCAGGATGGCGGAGCTGGTAATCCAGCTCCCTGAGCCGGGTTGAATAGACCGGAAGATCTGCCAGCAAGGTCTCGTTAACCATTTCCCCAAACAGCAACCTGATCATAAAGGCGGGCATGGGGAGAATGGCCGGCCGGCGCAGGGTTTTGGCCAGCTGCATTGTAAAGTCCCTGTTGCTCACGGGTTCTTTGGCCACTGCGTTGACGGCTCCCTGCCACCGCTTGTCACTCAGTGCACGATCGATCATGCCGACGAGGTCATCAATGGTGATCCAGCCTGTTCTCTGCTCTCCGCTTCCTATCCGTCCGCCGAGGGCAAGCCTGAAGGGGAGCAGCATTTTTTTCAGGGCCCCGCCGGCCGGTGTCAGGACCATGCCGATGCGTAACCTGCAGACGCGAATACCTGCCTGCTCGGCGGGAAGGGTTCCAAGTTCCCATTCGCGGCAGACCTCGGAGAGGAATCCTGTGCCAGCAGGTGCGTTTTCATCAATGGCGGCACCGGGTTGTTTTGCATAATAGTTAATACCGGAGGCTGAGATGAGCACCTGAGGAGGGTTGGACATCGCGGCGAGGGCATCACACAACAGGCGCGTGCCGCGTTTTCGACTGAAGAGGATTTTCTCTTTTTTTCGGGAGTTCCATCTTCCCTCTGCAATATTTTCACCGGCGAGATGGATGACTGCGTCCAGTTTCCCGGCTCCGGCGAGGTCCAGCTGACCGGTTTCAGGATCCCACTTGATGTCATCCTTTTGGTGTGCATGGCGGGTCAGGCGCAGGATCTCATGTCCGCGCATTTTCAGGTAAGGGATCAATGCACTGCCGACGAGCCCGGATGCCCCGCTTACCAGGATGCGCATTGGTGCAGGTGCCGGATGATCTTTTTCCGGGCACGGGATGCTGCTGATTTTCTCCAAGATGTGTTCCTGCAATGATGATGCGTGGTTCGGGGTTTCCCGAATTTCACCGGGAAACCTTTGGTTCGCAAGGATTCTCCCCTGCAGGTTGAGATATCAATTCCCCTTTGTGGAAAGAGGAGGGAACCTTAGTGGCAGCCAACTGCGTGTTTTCAGGATTTCTCCAGAAGCCAGATATTACGATAGCGGACCGGATTGCCGTGATTCTGAAGTTGGATTCCTCCCTGGCTGGAGTTCTTTCTCAACTTGACCTTGTCATGGATGGTAACACCATTGTGCTTGACGCTCGTGACCGGAGGATTGCCGCCACTGGCAGCCTGGAATTCCACGTCGTAGGTCTGCCAGCGAAGTGGCGGATAGCACATGTTTACGTCCGGGCGCTTCCACTTGTAGAGTCCACCGCACTCATTGGATTCTCCGGAGAGCCCGAATGAGTCGAGCATTTGTGTTTCAGTGCCCAGCAGATACATGCCGCTGTTTGCCCGGCCCTGGCCGCGTGCCTTTGGCATGTAAGGGAGCCGGAACTCGATGTGCATGGTGAAGTTCTTGAAGTCATTGCGAGCGGAATTCACGCCTTCCATGAGCATGCCGTCCGCGCTTTTTCTGGCTCCTTTTTTCCAGTGCCCGAGGGATGAGCCGTCAAACAGCGTGATTGCACCCTTTGGGGCCTTGGCACCCAGTGTCGGACTTTCACGCTCGATGTGCTTCAACGTTCCCAGCGCGGCGCCCTCTGCGCTCATGATGGTCATCTTCCCGCCCTTGAGGACTCCTGTGGCCTTGCCTTCCTGCTCCTTAAAGGTAACCGACCCGTCTGCAGCTTTGTTGGCCTCGGATTGAGCGCGTTCACCCTGGTCCCAGCCGGCACCGGGGAGCCCTCCCTCGAATCCCACTGCCCTGAACTTGCCGTTGCCCAGTGCGATGACCTGGATCCCGACCTTGGAGACAGTGCCGTCGCCCTTGGTGTAACTGCCGGCATATTCCCCCTGCAGGGCGAAGTCGGGATCTTCAGCGGCGTCCTTGGCGGTTGCGTAGGCGCCCTTCTTGTCAGGGGCGCTATTGGCAAGTATGCCGAGGGTGAAAGTGATTGCCGTGATGGTAAATGACGTTTTCATGGGTTTGTTGATTGCACTTTATTTAAGTGACTTGAGGTAGGTGACGAGGTCGGCGATGTCCTGTTCACTGAGTCCCTGCTGGGCTGCTGACATCATGAGTGAACCCGCGATTTTTCCCTGGCTCTTGACTCTGCTTTTCGGGACGGTCTGGGTAATTCCCCCCATGGACTGTATAATGAGGGGATCCCCGGCTGAAAGCAGCCTGCCCTGGATCTTGATGCCGTCCTTGGTCTCGATCTGGTAGCCATCGTAACCGTGCGAGATGTCGGCTGCCGGGTTGATCATCGATTGGGCGATGACCTCGCGCGTCTGTGTCTTGCCGTAATCGGTGAGGGTCGGCCCGTATTCAATGCCGGTGCCGTCGATATGGTGGCACATGTAACACCTGGCGGCGGCGATCTTGCCGCGGGCGGCATCGCCTTTTAGTGCCAGGATCTCTGGTATTGGTGCATATTTGCGGTCCACCGGCGGCGGTAATACCACGGGCACGAGTTTCACCTTTCCGGGATCGTAGATGTTGCGCGAGGTGAGCGAGCGGATAATGCCGTGTTCTTTCCAGCGATGGTTCTTGTTGTTCAACAGCCACCAAAGGGCCTCGGCCTTGGCCCGCCCGGTGCCCTTCTCGGCAAGGGTGAGCATGGTGTCTGACCCGGCCTTGGACTCGATAAACGCGAGAGCCACCACGGCCGCCTTCTTGCCGACATCCGATACACCTGCGGCCATTGCCCTTCTGGCCAGCATCGGTGCGGATTTTTCAGGGTGCAGCCGCCAGACGATGTTGGCAAAGGCCGCAGTCCAATTGGCTGGGTCAGGGTCACCGATTGCCCTGCCGATGGCGTTATAGGATTTGGTTTCCTTCCCGGTGCAGGCGATACCGAGCGCATCCAGATAAGTGCGATCAACTCCGTCGTAGCCCCTGGCAAGTTCAACAATGTGTTCGCTGGCCTGCTCAATGGGGACATCACGCAGCGAGGTGGCAAGCTCGCGTCGCACTGCGGCGTCCGGATCTTTGGCCAGTGTTGCTGCCAGTGGCATGATGTCCTGGCCGGAACGGCGCAGCGCACGCAGGGCGGTCAGGCGCAGGCGGGCATTGTCACCTGTCAGGATTTTCTTGGTGGCGGCGACTCCGGCATCTCCGAGGTGGGGAAGCAGGAACACTGCGCGTGCTGCCACATAGGATTTACTTTCATTGAGCAGAGCCTCCACTGCAGGCAGTGCAGCGGCACCCTGTGCCTGCAGGCGCGTGAAGCCGAGGTTACGAACATTTACCGAGCTGCTCTTGAGTGCTGTGATTTGTCCTGCGGTGGTTTGGAGGTCCAACCTGGGTGCCGAGGACTTGAAGCCCTTGGGCGCGACCCGGTAGATTGCCCCGGAGAGTGTGTTGTCGTGGTCGGCGTGTCCCCCGACGCGCGCATCATACCAGTCGGCCACATAAATTGCACCGTCAGCACCGACCGCCACGTCTGAAGGGCGGAACAGGGTTTTGTCCTGGTTGTTGGTGCGCCCTCCCTTGAAGTCGGTGCCGGCGAATTCCTCCTCGGCGTTGGTGGTGAGGAAATTAAAGCGTTCGAGCTTAAACCCCGCTCCCTCAGGGACAGGCAGGTAACCGAAGACCGTGTTGCGTGCGGGTTCACAACTCAGTAAAAGGCCCTGGCTGTAATTACCACCCAGGGCTCCTCCCTCGTAGTAGCAGATGCCGGTCGGCGAACCACCGCCATAGACATCCCCGGCGGGCATGGTGCCGGGATCCTCCTGTCGCCATTCCGCGATCGCGGTGGGTTGACCGGGGCGGCGATCTGATCCCCAGCTGCGTTTGCCGTCAGCAGAGCAGAACCCGGCGTTTCCGTATTCAAGGAGGAACGCGGTGCGGCATGCCGGGGGATCGTCATTGTCGTTCTGGAAGACATCGCCGAAGGAAGTAACGGTTTGCTCGTAACTGTTGCGGAAGTTATGCCCGATCACCTCGGCGTTTGTCCCGTCCGGGTTCATGCGGTAGGCGGCAGCTCCGATCCATACGTGGCCGTCATCACTTTTCTGGCCGGCGATTTGGCGCATCTGGTAGGCGCTGCCGAGACGGAAGGTCTTGCCTGACTTGTCGGTGAACTGGGAACCGCAGTTACCGTGGTTCCAGTACCACTTGCCGTCCGGACCGGCCGTCACCGAGTGCAGTGAGTGGTCATGCTGCTTGCTGTTGAACCCGGAGAGGAGTACCTCGCGCTTGTCGATATCCGGGTCAAACTTGAGGTTACGGTCAACATCGGTGTAGATGATCATCTCCGGGGTCATTGAAACGATAACCTTGTTGTCGATCACCGCGACACCGAGGGGCGCGGTCAGAAACTTTTCCTGGATGAAGGTATGGGCTTTATCAGCCTTGCCATCGCCGCTGCTGTCCTCGAGGACCACGATGCGGTCACCCTCGGGTTTGCGTCCGCCGTGGCGCCGGTAATTGACCCCTTCAGCAACCCAGATGCGCCCGTCCCTGTCGACGTCCATGTTGGTGGGATTGAAGAACATTGGCGACTGTGCCCACAGCGTGACTTCCAGGCCACCGTGAGCCTTGAAGAGATCAAGTGGCACGATTTTATGTTGAGCGGTGGCTGATGTCGCGAGGGCGGCTGATGTCACCAGGAATAATAATGGCTTAAAATGGGCGTTCATTGCTGAAGAACGTTGATTTGAAAGGCGATCTCACACAATCCATAAATTCTGTTAAGTGTGGAATAATCCGCTTGCGCCCTTTCCAACAACTACGCATATTTCCGCCCGGTAGAAATCCTGCGTAGCTCAGCGGTAGAGCGGGTGGCTGTTAACCACTAGGTCGTTGGTTCGAATCCAACCGCAGGAGCCATAATTCTCAACGGCTTAGGGAGCAATCCCTAAGCCGTTTGGCTTTAGTGTCAACAGTGAGTGCCAACAGTTGCCCTGAAATGAGCCCTGATTCCGGTGTCCTGTAGCCTGTTACAGGGGGCAGGGAACACTGTCCAGGGTGCGGGGAACACGGTGCGGGGTAATATTCATCAACGTGTGGGCGCGTCGTCCAACTGCGGGGTGTTTGAGACATTAGGGGCTTGAACATGCCACGCTGGCGATTGGAGCCCTCCGCCCGGACAATACGGCCGAAGGCTGGGATGGGGCGATCGACAATGTCTTCGTTTTTGATGAGGCTCTCTCGGGAGCCGAGCTGACAGCCTTCCGCGATGGGGTTAATGGGGTTGTGATCCCGGAACCTTCTACGGCTTTGCTCTCTCTGTTTGCTGGTGCGGGGCTGTTGCTGCGCCGTCGACGCAGATAGAAACGAAGCAACTTGCTTCTTCTCAGCGCTCTGAACTCTCTTGAACTGGATTGCTGGTGCGTGAGGCTTTGCGGGTATATAGTCTTTCGTGGACTACAACCCGCAAATTCTTTTGAAGACGACCCTGCTTATTCTATCGGTAGCGAGCCTTTGCGGGACGGCATCGGCGGACCTTGTTGCGCGATACGATTTTGACGACCCGGAGGCTCCGCTCGCCGACAGCAGCGGCAATGGCCACCACCTGAGGGTCGCTGGCGGCACCAATCCCGTCTGGGGCGCGACGACTGGTTTTGGTGGCACAGGGGGCTACGACTTTTCAGCTGACCGTCTACTGGCACCAGTGGACGTGAACCCCCCGGCAATGACGCGCATGACTTGGGGTGCGTGGGTGCGCACTGACTCGCTCGCTCCGGGATTGCGCAAGGTGCTCGGGCACGACAACGGGGCGTGGGATCGCACCCTAGGACTCGACAACCGCGCCCCGAATGGCGATTTTCGCTACACCGCATTTACCGGCAATGATTCACTCAGCAATAACGGGCCGGTTGAAGGGACGCCTGCACCAGCGAATACCACCGATTGGACGTTCGTCGCTGCCAGCCACGACCAGGCGGCGAAAACGGTGACGGTCTACGTTGATCTGGATGCCTCGACCACGGCGGATCCTCTCGTCGCGGTCACCGAGCCGGCGGGATTTGGAACTGGTTGGCCGACCTTCGCGATTGGCGGAATCCGACCCGATCGCGCCAACGAGGCGTGGGACGGAGCGATTGATCAGGTGTTCATTTACGACGAGGCGCTCGACCTCGCGGAGGTGACCGCCCTGCGCAATGCCGGAGCGGTGGTGACGGCGCCGCAGATCGCCTCTTTCAAAGCCACCCCCGGCTTGATCAGTTCCGGCGAATCGAGCACGCTGACATGGCAGACTTCCGGCGCGGAGACGCTGTCGATCGACATGGGAACGCCGGCGATCAGCGGCGATAGTGGCAGCGTGATGGTCGGCCCGACCGTGACGACGCTCTACACGTTGACGGCTACCAATGAGGCCGGGTCGGTGACCGCCAGTGCAGCCGTCGGCGTGGATGTACCAGTGAACGCCCCGATCATCACCGAATTCATGGCCTCAAACAACGGGACGCTGGATGACGGCGACGGCAACTCTTCAGACTGGATCGAGATTTTCAATCCGAACGCCTTTGACATCAGCCTGGCGGGCTACGGTTTGCAGGACAGTTTCGACACCTGGATTTTCCCGGATGTGCAGATCGGGGCGGGCGAGTATCTGATCGTGTTCGCATCGGGGCAAGAAGTCGACGACTACGTCGATGGTGGCGGATTTTTGCACACCAATTTCCGGCTATCTGCAGCGGGTGAGGTTTTGCGATTCCTCGATACGGACGGGCAGACAGTGCTGTTCGAGTTCGCGGGCTCGCCGGCGCAGCAGACTGATGTGTCCTGGGGCGTGGAGGTGCCTGGAGGCGCGCAGGGGTTCTTTGTTCCACCCACGCCGGGCGGGACCAATGGTGCCGCGCTGGGCGGTTTTGTCGACGATACGAAATTTGATATCGGCCGCGGGTTCTACGACGGGCCGATCACGGTGACGATCTCGACGACGACCGCCGCCGCGTCGATCGCCTACACCACGGATGGCACCGAGCCATCACATACGAACGGCACGGTGGTCGCAGCACCCTTGGCGGCAGTTCTGATTAGCACGACGACGATCTTGCGAGCGATCGCCTTCCAGGATGGCTGGGCGCCGACGAATGTCGACACCAACACTTACATCTACCTGGGTGATGTCATCGACCAGCCGAATAATCCTGCCGGATTCCCGTCGATCTGGGGCGTGTTCACCGGGGTGAACGGTGGACCCGCCGGCCAACCGGTGCCAGCGGACTACGAGATGAAACCGGCCATCGTCAACGCGGATCGCAATGGCATGATCGCCGCGCTCGAATCGCTGCCGACGCTGTCGATTGTTGCGGATCCTGATGATCTGTTCAGCAGTGAGGGCATCCTGTCGAATCCATTTGGCAACGCCGACGGCAGCGGCGTGCACACGCAGGATCCCTACATCGCGGATCGCCCGTGTTCGATCGAGTGGTTTCAACCGGACGGGACGCTGGAGACGCAGGTCGATTGCGGCATACGCCTGGTCGGTGGCTGGAGTCGCCACTACCGCGCGTCTCCAAAGAAATCGCTGCGGCTGATTTTCAAGAGTGAGTTTGGGCCGTCGAAGTTCAACTTCCCGTTGTTCGGCGAGAACGAAATTGATGAGTTCGACAAGGTGCAACTGCGCGCGACCTTCAGCGATGGCTGGGTTGATAACGCGCGGCCAGCTCAGTACCTGCGCGACCCGTTCATGCGCGTGACCTACCTGGCGATGGGGCAGCCCGGCTCGCGCAGCACCTTTGTCCACCTCTATCT
Source organism: Verrucomicrobiales bacterium (assembly GCA_046581505.1). Lineage (GTDB taxonomy): Bacteria > Verrucomicrobiota > Verrucomicrobiia > Verrucomicrobiales > DEV007 > CACIUL01. The sequence goes on from JAYGGE010000099.1 coordinate 93,701, forward strand.
CAACGGTCTCTACTGGGGAATCTACAACCCCTCTGAGCGCCCCGACGCCGACTACGGCGCGAGCCATTTCGGCGGTTCGGATGAGGATTACGACGCGGTGAAGCACGAGGGCTTGCGCGGTCCCGGGCAGGCGGTGACCAATTCATTCGAGGTGATCGACGGCAGCGCAGCTCGCTGGCAAGGGGCGCTTGCGATCAATAACGTGAGCAATCCCGCCGGGTGGGCGCAGTTCAAAGAATATGTCGATGAGGTCTCGCTTGCTGACTACATCCTCGTGAACACATTTCTCGCCAACGAGGACTGGCCGGGCAAAAACTGGTATGCCTTTGGGCGGCGCGACGGGACGGACGGCGGGTTCAAGTTTTCACCGTGGGATTCGGAGTATTCGATCCACAGCGTTAACGCAAACCGCACCGGTGTCGGCGGCACCAATACCCCGACGGAACTCTACGCTACCGCCCGCTCGAGTGCGGAATTCCGATTGCTGTTCGCCGACCGCGTCCACAAGCACGCGTTCAACGGCGGTCCTCTCACGCGAGACGCGCTGGTCGCACGCTATACTGATATGTCAGGCGACATCGAACCCGCCATCGACGCCGAAGCCGCGCGCTGGGGCGACAACCCGAACACTCGCAAGGGCAACCGGGACTTCCGCAAGTCGAACTGGCTTTCGACGCGCAACAGCGTGCTCAACAATTTTCTCGCCAACCGCCAGGCGATCGCGATCAGCCAATACCGCGCTGCCAACCTCTACCCGTCAATCGCTGCGCCGGAGTTCAGCCAGCACGGCGGCGTGCTCGATCCGCCATCAGTCATCAGTTTCGTCGATCCACCGGACGGCACGATCTACTACACCACCGACGGTTCGGACCCGCGCTTCGAGGGCGGAGCGGTCAATCCGGCTGCGGGATCGTTTGTCGGCGGCAGCGTCACCGAATCTTTTTTCGATTTCGAAGCGAACGGGTGGCGCTACTTTGTCACCCCGACGAGCCTCGGCGATAGCGAGGTCGTCGACGGCCACGCTTCGTACGACGCGACGCACTGGAAGCATCCGGACTTCGACGACTCTCTTTGGCCGACCGGCCAGGCGTTGCTTGGCTACGGCAGTATCGGCAGCCTGACCACGAACACGACGATCGGCTTTGGTGGCAACAGGTCAGACCGCAATAGGACGACCTACTTCCGCAAGGACTTCACCGTGGCAGATGCGTTGACCGTCTCGAAACTGCTCGTCGATGTCATCCGCGATGACGGCGCGATCGTCTACATCAACGGCCACGAGATCGGGCGTACCAACATGGATGCAGGCAACCGGGTCTACAGCGATTTTGCGAGCTCCCACTCCAATCCGGAAGATGAGATCATTCCATTTACCTACGTCCTCGGACCTAGCGTCCTGCGGACCGGCGACAACACGCTGGCGATCGAGGTCCACCAGCGTTCGGCCGGCAGCAGCGACCTCGGGATCGACGCAAAGGTTCGCGGTGTGGTCGGCGACGCGTTCTTCGCCCTCGGGAGCAGCGCCACTGTCAAGGCGCGCGTGCTCTCATCTTCAAGCGAGTGGTCGGCATTGACCGAAGCCTTCTTTTTTGTCGCTGCGCAGCCCGCGTCCGCACCCAACCTCGTCATTTCAAAAATCCACTACCGCCCGGCGGAACCGACACAGGCCGATGTCGTAGCCGGGTTTGCCAAGCGCAGTTCTTTCGAATTTCTCGAGCTATACAACTTCGGCAGCGAGACGGTCTCCCTCGCCGGAGTCACCATCGGCGGTGCGATTAATTTCGCTTTTGCGGCTGACTCGACGGTCGAGCTCGCGCCCGGGGAGCGCGCGGTGATTGTCGCGGACAGCGTCGCCTTCGAGCATCGCTATGGCTTAGAGCCGCGGATCATCGGCCAGTTCCAGAGTGGAAAATTGGATGATGATGGCGAGGAGATCGCCGTCTGGGATGCGGCGGGCGCTGAGATCTGGCGATTTACTTACAACGACGCAGGTGCCTGGCCGGACTCGCCCGACGGCGCTGGTCCCGCCCTCGTCTTGGTCGATCCGGACAACCCGCCGGACAATGCCGGCATGAGCCTCCCGGGAAATTGGCGCGCTTCGGCGAGTGCCGGTGGCGATCCAGGCAGCGATGATCGCACGCAGTTGACCGAGTGGCTCGCGACCCAAGCCGACCCGGATCCGCTCGCAGATCCAGACGGCGATGGGATCAACCAGTTGCTCGCCTTCACCACTGGCGCATTGGATGGGACGAACGCCCGCCGGTTTCTTCCTCTTATCGGTATCGAGCCGATCGAGGTCGATGGAATCATCGATGACTATGCCGTGTTCTCGCTGCGACTTCTCAATGGCGGCATTGGCATCCAGGCGATGATCCAGAACTCGAGCGCGTTGCCGAACTGGCAGCCGATCAACATGGTTTTGCTTTCTAATACCGATCACTTCGATCGGACTTCCACGCTCCGCTATCGCTCGGAAACTCCGATCGATCCCGACTCCCGAATGCAAGAATTCTTCCGCCTGTCGGTCTCGGCGGAACAGTGAATCTCACCCGCACCCCCAACCATTAGCCACGCGCCCTTGTGCGCTGTGGGGTGGTGGTGTTAGGGTTGCGGGATGGAGAGGACATTTATTTTTCTTGCCGCTTGGTTGATCGCTTCCGCATTTGCGCCTTCAAAGGCTGCTGACTTGAGCGACCTGAGTTACACCACGACTGGCGGCGCGGTCACCATCACCGATTGCAATCAAGCAGCCTCTGGGGAATTGGTGATCCCCGATACCATTGAAGGAAATCCAGCCACAACATCGCCCTGTCTAGAAAACCGCGACAAAATGAGATCTCTCCACAACATCGCCACCGCGATTGCAATCTGTTTGGTGCTTTTGCCAGCGAAACTCAGCCACGCTGGCGAGGACGTCCGCGATTGGCGATTCGTCGACATCACCGGGAAAAAGCATGCCCCATTTGACTCGAAGGAGACCAAGGCGCTAGTCGCCGTGTTCATCTGCACCGATTGCCCGATCGCGAATTATTTCCAACCGACCCTGCGCAAGATGGCCGAGAAATACGCGGCGCAGGGCGTGCGCTTCGTGCTGGTC
>JAYGGE010000039.1:0-20877 GCA_046581505.1 Verrucomicrobiales bacterium
CAGTATATCGCCACTGGTCTCGTCCACGGTCAGGCCGCCGGCCTGCCAACCGGGATTGGCGATGCTGACCGATTCGCTCCAGGTGGCGCCGCCGTCCTTGCTGCTGCGCATTTCCAGCCCCTTGTCCGACCAGTCACCACCCCCCCCGGTTGCTCCCCAGGTCACCAGGACCGTGCCGTTGGTGGCAACCACCACGTTGGGTAATCTGCCGCCTTTAAACACGTGTTGTATTTCGAATTTCGCCTCACCCTTAAACGCATCGATTGCTTGCTCTGCGGGCTTTCCGGAGGCGATAAGTGACATCATCAGGATTGTTGCCGCGACAGTGATGCTGGAGGGAGCAGAGGGAGGTGTTTTCATCGGTGTTGATGTTGCCAGTTCCCCCTTACCGCGGGGTGTTGCGATTTGGAGGTTCCAAGCCGAGTAGATGTTTTCTGAAGAAATCCCTGCGCCGCAGATCGCCATGCCTTCCCCCGCCCCCGTGTCCCGCACCGGGGACCATGATGAAATCGAAGTCCTTGCTGGCCTTAATGAGGGCGTTGACAAGCCGATAGGTGGACTCTGGAGGAACGTTCCTGTCCAGTTCGCCGACGATTAGCAGTAACTTCCCCTGCAGACGGTGGGCGTTGTCAATATTGGAGGATTCAGCGTAGTGCGGACCCACCGGGTAGCCCATCCATTGCTCATTCCATGAGGCCTTGTCCATGCGGTTGTCGTGGCAGCCGCATGAGGAAACTGCCACCTTGTAGAAATCCGGGTGAAAGAGGAGCGCGCCGGTTGCGCTTTGGCCGCCGGCCGATCCTCCATAGATGCCCACCCGGGAGATATCATACCAGGGGTGTTTTTCTGCATAGGCCTTGTGCCAGAGTATGCGGTCAGGGAAGCCTGCATCCTTGAGGTTTTGCCAGCACACGTCATGGAAGAGCTTGGAACGGTTGGCCGTTCCCATGCCGTCCATCTTGACGACGACAAAGCCCATGTCGGTCCAGGATGCGTAACGCCGCCCCGTGCTGAATTGTTTGGGCGTATAGGAATCATGTGGGCCGGCGTACATGTCCTCGAGGATTGGATATTTCCTGCTGGGATCAAAATCGCGTGGGCGGCAGAGGATTCCCCAGATGTCGGTCTTGCCGTCGCGGCCCTTGGCGGAAAAAACTTCAGGCGGTTGCCAGCCTTCTGTCTCAAGCTCGGAGGTGTCTGCTTTTTCCAGCTCGCAGACCAACTTTCCGTCGGAAATGCGCCGCAGTTCGTGGACAGGCGCCATGTCGACGCGGGAATAGGAGTCGATGATGAATCTTTGGTCCGGCGAATAGCGGATGTTGTGCCAGCCGTTGCCCTCGGTCAGCGCGGTCAACCTGCTGCCGTCAAAGTTGACCCGGTAGTAGTGCATGAGGTAGGGGTCCTGGCCCGGGTTTCGGCCGGAGGCGCGAAACCAGACCTGCTGTTTTTCCTCGTCGATCCGGTCAACGTAGCGGACGACAAACCTGCCGCTGGTGATCTGGTTCTTGATATTGCCTGAAGCAACATCAATCAGGTAGAGATGGCGCCATCCGTCCCGCTCGGAGATGTGGATAATCTGGTTGGTTTGCTGCAACCAGTTTACCAGTGGCATGCCAAGGTCCTTGGCATGCTCGGTCCAGATGAAAGTGTCAGTGATCTCGTCAATAATATTACGGTGTTTGCCGGTGAAGGTGTCTATCTCGATAATCCTGAATCGCTGGTGGCCCCGGTCGATTTTCTGGTAGCTGAAATACCGTCCTTCAGGAGTCCAGCGAAGAGCAGGCCCGCGGAAATCAATGATGCCGACCTCGGGCTTCCTGTGTATTTTCCGGATGATGTCGAACCAGTTTAATTCGTGCGTCGTGAACTTGTCGCCGGGCAGCGCGTAGCGACGTGTTTGAAGCTTGGCCCTCCCGCCTTCCTTCGGTGAGGACTCGAGTAGGTGAACATCTCCGATGCTGCCCGCCTCCACTCGAAAGGAGATCAGATTGTTTGAGTTGGGTGACCAGTAGGGAGCCTGGTAGCCGTTGTCCGGCGTGCCGTCCTTGCTTAACCGGATTTCTTCCCCGCCCTTGCTGGGGCGGACGAACAGATTGTGCTCCTTGATGTAGGTCCGCCATTTCCCGTCCGGCGAAACATTGCGACTTGGCCGGTAGGGCTTGGTTTTTTGCCCGGGCACGGGTTTGAGTTGCCGGGAGGTGTTTCCCGGCTTCGGCTTCTTTGGCAGCATACCGGCGTCGATTTTCTTGAGTTCATGCGTACTGCGATGCCACTGGAAGGGCTGGTTTTTCACCCGGAAAAAAGCCAGGTTTTTGGATGCATCGAATTGCAGCTGATCCAGGGGCAACTTTTCCGCCTGTAACTTGCCTGCACCCGCGCCCATGAGCGCTTGTGCCAGCAGTTCCTGATCAAAGGCCAGTTGGCGGACCCCTTTATTCAGGTCAACCAGGATATATTCCCGCTTTCCCCCGGCCAGATCGTTGCGGTACCAGAAGTGGGAGTTGTCCGGAGCCCACTGTGGATTGACCCGGTTCCTGTAGACACTGGCTGCCTCAGTGATTCCGGCGGGAACTATGCTCAATATGATGAACAGGATTGCCAATGCAGTCAGGGGACTCGGCACAACGAATGCCAGGCAAGATATTCTCATAAGATTTTCAGCGGGAGATAGAGTGTGTGCCTTTTCAGGCTCAATTATAATCATTCATTCCCTGAGTGTGCGCAGGTCACCCTGGCGGATGGTGATCCCCTCGCGGTCGAGTCGTTCCAGAAGCGGGATCAGGATGCGGCGGGTAGTGCCAAGTGCCTGCCTTATGTCAGCGGCAGTTGATGGTCCGTTCTTGGTAATGATTGCCTTGATGCTCTTCAAGGCAGATTGATAATGGCTGTCGAGAAGGATGGCTTTCTCATCGAGTTGGATCGCTTTTCCTGTTTCAAGGAGAAATTTCAGCGCGGTGATTTCATTGTCTGTTTTTGCCAGTTCCTTTGGGTTGGGAGGTTCAAGTGGATTAGCGTTTAGTGCCGCGCAGATGCGTTCCTCGGATGCCCGGAGGTGGTTGGATAACTGCGGAATGTGCTTGGCACTGCGAATCATGTTCCCGCCACGCACGAAACCTGCTTCGGTTAATCCGTTGATGAGAGCATCAAAGAGCTTGGGATCAGGCAGGCGTTTTTTCATGAAAGAGCGCAGAGTGTTCAGGTCGAGACCCGGAAGCTCAGGGTGTTTTTCGTGAATAGTCTCAATGCGTGCTGCTGCTATACCCGAGACATCTGTCCACCAGTCGGCATCAAGCAACCAGTCTCCCAAAACAATGTGCCGGCAATCCGTCAGAGCCTTTTGAGTTTCTGCTGGCGAAAAACCCGACTGGATCAAAAGATCTTCTGCGGGAACCGCCAGGTCACGACGCAAAAGGCTCTCGATATACAGCTTAGCGGATGGAGGTGCGGATGCCCGTGTATTGAGAAACTCCTCCTGGGCTTTGGTCCGGTAGCTTCGCGCAGGGGGAGACGGATCAAGTATTGTGCCTCCCGTGAGGGTAAAGCGTTTCGACCAGTCGCGCAGGACAAATCGATCCCCGGCGAAGGCAAACCCCGGAGAATCAAGGCGGATCTCGGCAATTGCCTGTTGCCCGTCATTGAGCTCACGGTTTTCAAAGAACAGTATTCTGGCGGCGATGTTGCCGCTGCCATGGTGAAAACGCACGCGCTGGGCATGCTGAATGGGACCTGCCCCGGAGGAGCGTTCACTTCGTTCCAGCAAAACGTGTATCCGGCGGGAGCTGGTTGTGTTGTCAATTGCAGTGATGACATCACCGCGCCTGATGCCATCACGGATCTTGCCCTTGCGAATGCCGATTTCGGGAAGGTTGAGTGCGGCGCGTATTCCGGGGAGGGTGTGATCGGCATCATGCTTGTGGCTCTGGATGCCGCGGAGTCTGGCTGTTATTCCCTGAGGTTGAATGGTGACCTTCTGCCCTTTTTCAAGGGGACCTCCGGTCATGGTCCCGGTTACTACTGTTCCCACCCCCTGTGGAGAGAAAACCCGATCGACGGCAAGCCGAGGTTTGCCTGTATCCAAGGGGGCGGGTGTTTCATTGATAACTGCAGCCAGAGCAGTGCGTAGCTGCTCAAGGCCCTCACCCATGATTGCGCAGACCGGAATGATTGGGGCGCCTTCGAACCGGCTGCCTTCGAGTTCTTCGGCCACGCTGGCAGCGGAGAACTCGATATCGTCGACGGCATCAGATTTTGTCAATGCCACCACGGCATTCTTCACGCCCAGGTAGCTGAGGATTTGCAGATGTTCCTCGGATTGCGGCATCCAGCCGTCGTCAGCGGCGACAACGAACATTGCCACATCGATAGAGCCCACCCCGGCAACCATATTCTTCACAAAATCGGCGTGTCCAGGGACGTCAATGATTCCAAGCGTAAAGATTGTATCCGGGCAATCAGGGCATGGCAGTTCGAGGTGTGCGAACCCGAGGTCAATGGTCATGCCACGGGCTTTTTCCTCGGGAAGGCGATCCGGGTCCGTACCGGTAAGAGCTTCGACTAGTGTGCTTTTGCCATGATCAATATGCCCGGCTGTCCCGATTATGTAGTTTAGATGATCTCCCATTATTGCGACAACTTATGAGAATAATCAGGCAACGCTCTGCAAACCGGGCACGCGGCTTTGGCGGCAGGATGAAATATTGCCTGGCTGAATACTTTGCGCTGATATTCCTCCTCGGGCATCCACCAGTAGGAATGGGTGAAGTATTTGGAGTATTTCCGGGGGTGGCCGGGTATGCCGTTACTGAGAAGGATGATGTGCAGTGCCTCGTGTCGGATAAGCCAATCAGGTATGGTGCCCTTGGCGTGGGCCAAGTAGACGATGGCGTTCCTTTCCAGAATTTTCCATGCGGTTAGCCCCCCTTGATAAGTTCCGCGGATCTTGGCCACTGGCATACCGCGCCAATCAGCATATGCTGCTGAGGTCGGGGCACGCACTTCTATTGTTCTACCCCGGAAATGTTTCCCGGTTGCGGTTTCCAGATCACGGAGTTCTCCGCGGATCCTGGCAACCAGTTTGTCTTGCCCCTCCGGGGCGACAAATGCCGGACTACTGTAGGGTTGGCTGCACGCCCCCAGGAAAAGGGTGATTGATAAAACGGATAAGGCAGCCTTCAGCATTTGGTGCAGATTAAATGTAAGATTCCATGTGGCCACGAGTAATGGGAGTGAGAAGAGGGACAATCGTCTAACAAAAATAGCCGATCTCGGCAACATTTATCAAATATCTCCGGAGAAGAGAAATCTTTACCCGGGGAAAGCGGTATTTGCAGGCTTTTACTTTTCTCCGGCGAAGATTCCGATAAAATGTCTCCATGTCTCAGCCTGCACTGGTTAATTATTCCCGGGAGGCCGGATCGGTGGAACTTCGCGAAGTGCCGATACCGGAAGCTCCAGGCGGCGAAATTCTGTTGAAGGTTGGGGCTGTCGGTGTTTGTGGCAGTGATTTACACCAGTGGCAGTCAACGCACAGTTGGCCCGTGAATTATCCTGTCATCCTTGGGCATGAGTTTGGCGGCGAAATTGTAGAGTTAGGGGATGGAGTTGAGGGATGGCGTGAAGGTGACAGGGTTGTTTCAGAAACCGCTGCCATTATCAATAAGGACAATCCGATGACCCGCCGCGGGTTGTACAACCTTGACTCGGAGCGCAAAGGATTTGGCTATGGCGTGGATGGGGCGATGGCGCGTTTTGTGAGGGTGCCGGTTCGTTGTCTTCACCGGGCACCCAATGGCCTGAAGATGGAATGTGCGGCCCTGACAGAGCCGTGTTGTGTTGCTTACAACGCAGTGGTTAACAATACAAGGATAGAACCGGGAGACCGCGTGCTGGTGATTGGTCCAGGGACTATTGGAATTTTATGTGCGGTGATGGCAAAATTGCGTGGAGCTGAGGTGCGCCTGCTTGGCAGAAAAAATGATGCTACGCGATTGAAGGTGGCCCGGGAAGGGTATGGCATCGAAGCGTTGGCCGAGGACGCCGCACAATGGGCTCAGGAGCGTGACGGACTGGGGGTGGAGGTTGTGGTTGATGCCGCCGGCGTTAGTCAAACACTGAAGACTGCCATTGATCTTGTTCGTCCGGCCGGGTGGATTTCAAAGGTGGGGTGGGGGCCGCAACCACTTGAATTTTCGCTGGATCCACTGGTTCAGAAGAATGTGACCCTGCAGGGCAGTTTCAGTCATAACTGGCCGGTATGGGAACGGGTGCTGCAGTTGATGGGCAATGGTGCCCTGGACGTTGCTCCGCTGATTGGCGGGAAATGGCCGCTGGATGACTGGAGCATTGCCTTTGATGCCATGCATTCGGGGGACGTGGTGAAATCGGTACTGATACCGGGCAGCTAAACTTGTGCATTTCTCTGCCTGGCTGGTATGCTGGAGGAACTGATGAAACTTCAAGGAAAATCCATAATTGTTACCGGAAGCTCGATGGGGATTGGTGAGGCGATCGCCCGCAGAGCGGTCACTGAAGGGGCTCAGGTTTTAATACACGGAATTGAATCGGCTGAAACCCGCAAAGTTGCCGGATCACTTGGGATGCCCTTTTGTGTCGGGGATCTTTCTGAGCCGCAGCATTGCGAGGATATTGTGGTTCGTGCGGTGATGGAGTTTGGAGGCTTGCACGGGCTGGTTAACAATGCCGGCGTGGTCTGGCGCAACCAGATTGAGGAGACCGACGCGGCTTTCTTTGATTCAGTGATGGCAATAAATGCCCGTGCCCCGCTGTTGCTTATCCGGGCAGCCTTAAAGGAACTGAGTGTCAGTAATGGATTTGTCGTGAATATTGGTTCGGTAAATGCCTATTCAGGCGAGCCTAATTTGTTGGCATACAGTGCCGCGAAAGGTGCCTTGATGACCATGACGCGCAACCTTGGCGATACACTGCACCGTGAGCACGGGGTCAAGGTCAACCAGATCAACCCGGGCTGGGTACTCAGTGAGGGCGAGAAACAGCGCAAGATTGATGAAGGCATGCCCAATGACTGGTTTGATGTCCTTGGTAAAGACGAGGCTCCCAGTGGCCGCATGATTACCCCTGAGGAGATAGCGGCGACCGTCGTGCATTTCTTAAGCGATGAGTTCGGCCCGATCAGTGGCCAGGTGATTGAGTTGTCACAGTTCCCTTTTATCGGCAGGAACTCATCAAAGTGCTAGTGACCCATCAGTAATGCGCAGGGCATCGCAGGGAGAAAGGGTAAAGTGAAGAAGAATGCCGAGGTTAGCTGCATTTCCAAAGGCCTACATGAAAGCACTCTGCCGTGATGGGGGAATGCTGGTTGAGGACTGGCTTGATATCGCGGCAGGCCTGAAGATTGAGGGGGTGGAGTGGTATGCCGGATTCCTTGAGAACGCCGAGGCCGCCAACTGGGCAAAGTTTCGCAACTCTGCGCGTGAGCGGGGACTGGAGATTCCCATGTTGTGCTGCTCGCCGGACTTTACCCACCCGGATCCTGAGTTTCGTTCAGCAGAGATTGAGAAGGAGAAACGATGGATTGACATGGCTGCTGAACTCGGCGCGGAGTTCTGCCGGGTGCTCTCCGGACAGCGCAGGCCGGAAGTGTCTCGCGAGACAGGTCTTCATTACGCCGTGGATGCGATTGCAGAGTGCCTTGACTATGCGCAGCCCAGGGGAATTACCCTGATTATCGAAAATCACTATAAGGATGATTTCTGGGATTTCCCGGAATTTGCCCAGCACATGGGGGTCTTTTGTGAACTTGTGGGAATGATTGAGCACCCGTTCTTCGGAGTGAATTATGATCCGAGCAACACTTTCCTGGCCGGGGAGGATCCGCTTGAGTTGTTGAAGCGGGTGAAGCGCCGGGTGGTGACAATGCATGCCAGTGACCGTTACCTTGTGGAGGGGACCATTGAGGACTTGCGGCGTGAGGAGATTGGCGTGGCAGGATATGCCAAGCGACTTTGCCATGGGCAAATCGGCGAAGGACTGAATGATTATGACATGATCTTCAGGGAATTGTGTTCGGTGGGCTTTGACGGCTGGATCAGCATTGAGGACGGTGTGGACGGAGTGGACCAGTTGCGGCGCAGTGTGGACTTCTTGCGCAGAAAGATCGCTGTGTATTGGTAATTTCCACTGCGGGAGGTCAGTGAATTGAATTGTGCGAATGTTCCTTGAGGGAAATGGCAGCTTTCTTTATTTGGCTCTTATTGATGTTTTTTGTCGCCTTTACTTGGAAGAAATGCGGGTTTGTGGGAGTATAGCACGAGTGTTGAATCCTTTACGTATCAGTTTGCTTATATCGGTCATTATCCTGATGCAGGGTAATTCCGGTAAGGCTGCCCCCACAGTTAAACAATTACAGTTCTTTGAGGCCAGGGTGAGACCCTTGCTGGCAGAGCGTTGTTATCGCTGCCATTCGGTTCAGGCCGAAAAGCTGAAGGCGGGATTATTGCTGGATCATGGATCCACTATTCTCAAGGGTGGGGATTCCGGGGCGGCACTTAAACCCGGTGATCCTGCCCAAAGCCTGATCATTGAGGCGGTTGGGTATGGTAACCCTGATCTTCAAATGCCGCCGAAAAAGAAATTGGCGGAAACTGAGATTGAACTGTTGAGAAAATGGGTGGAGATGGGCGCGCCATGGCCGAATGAAGCTGTTCCCGCAGCCGAGAAGAAACTTGGCCCGAAAAATTTTGATCTTGCCGCGCGGCGGGCAGAACACTGGTGCTGGCAGCCAATACAAAGGCTGCCCCCGCCGGAGGTTAAGGACAAGACGTGGTCGTCCAGCCCGATAGACCTGCACGTATTGTCCTTGCTGGAGAGCAAGGGAATGAAGCCTTCGGCACCGGCAGGGAAAGGCAGCCTGATTCGTCGTGTATATTTTGATTTAATAGGGCTGCCGCCGACCCCGGGGCAGGTTACGGCTTTTGTCGAGGACGATTCGCCTGAAGCCTTTGCCGGGGTGATTGATGAATTGCTTGGATCGCCGCATTTCGGTGAAAGATGGGGGCGTCACTGGATGGACTTGATGCGCTATGCCGAGAGCTGCGGGCATGAATTTGATTACCCGATTCCGCATGCCACCGAGTATCGTGATTACCTGATCAGGGCATTCAATGCTGATGTTTCCTATGACCAGCTGGTTGCCGAGCATATTGCAGGTGACTTGATCGGGAAGCCCCGCCTTCATCCTGAGGAGAATTACAACGAGTCACTGATTGGCACCGGGTTCTGGCATCTGCATGAGGCTACACACGCGCCGACTGATGTGCGTGGCAATGAGGCTGAACGCGTGGATAACCAGATTGATGTCTTCAGCAAGACATTTCTTGGACTTACAGTTTCCTGCGCGCGTTGTCACGATCACATGTTTGATGCGATATCGACCAAGGATTATTATGCGCTTGCCGGTTATCTGCAGAGTTCACGACGGCAGGAGGCACTGCTTGACCCCGGTGCAAGAATTGCCGCCAAGGTTGCGGAGCTAAAGGGGATCAAAAAGGATGCTGATGATATGTTGGCAAAAACCTTTGCTGATGGCATCAATCCGGAAACGATGGCGCGTTACCTGATGGCGGCACGCGAGGCGATGCGGGGAGGCAATGGCGCAGAGTTGGCCAAGCGTCACGAAATTGAGTCCTCAGGACTTGAGAGGTGGGTGACGGCACTCCGCGTGCCGGAACTTAAAGAGCCGGATCATCCACTCTTTGTCTGGTCACAGTTTATTGAGGGTGATATTGACCCTTCTGCGGCTGTTTTTGACAGGCGCTATCAGGATATTCGTCGACGCCTTGCTGATCGTCACAAGCAAAGCAGCGAGTCGGTAAAAGGAGCCGTGAAATTTGCTGATTTTACGGAGAAGAGCTTTGGGGAAGCCGGTTGGTTTGCAACGGGTGATACTTTTGGCAGCAGTCCGAGCGGTGTCGGGCAATGGGCGCATGCCAATGCCGGCATTGCGGTTGCGGGAAGGGCGCACGGAGGTCGATTGGCAGGACAACTCCACGGGGTGTTACGTTCACCGACTTTCGAGATAACACATAACCAGATTCATCACTTGGTATCTGCCCGCAAGGGAGGCCTGCAGATTCGGCTTATTATCGACAGTTACGTGATGGAACCCTACAATGGACTGCTCTTTGGGGGCACCCGAATCAATGATCCTAATACCGACGGCAAGGCCAAGTGGCTTTCGCAGGGGCGTGATTTGAAGATGTATCGCGGCCACAAGGCGCACCTGGAGTACATTGATCATGGCAACGGACATTTTGAAGTTGACGAAATATGGTTTTCCGATGGCAGGGCCCCGACAATTGCTCCTTCTGCCACGGCACTGAAGATTGCCGGCAACGAGAAGATCCATTCCGTCAAGGGGCTTGCGATGGCCTACGGCTGGTTGTGGAAGCACGCCAGCGAGGCTCCGGAAAAACTGGACGAGGACGGGCAGCGTTTTTTTTCATGGGTAATGGCGCTGGGAATGGGTGACCAGAAGCGTGATGGGGAAATTGCGCAATGTCAGGAAAGGATGGCACAGGTTTCCAAGACTGTGCCCGCACCGAAACGGGTGCAGGGGTTAACGGATGGCACAGCCGAGAATGAGTTTGTATTTTTGCGCGGCAATCACAAGCGCCTTGGTGATGAGGTTCCCCGGAAATTCCTGACTGCCCTTGGCGGTGAGAGGTTTCCGACTGCGAGGAATGGGAGCGGCAGACTTGTCCTCGCCGGGCAGGTGGCAGATCCTGATAATCCTTTAACATCCAGAGTGATGGTGAACAGGCTTTGGCACCATTTGTTCGGTCGCGGGATTGTGGCGACAACAGATAATTTTGGAGCGTTGGGGCAACGTCCCTCCAACCCGGGGTTGCTTGATCACCTTGCAATTTCGTTCACCGATGACGGTTGGTCCATCAAGCGTGCCCTGAAGCGGATTATGCTGTCTAAAACTTATCAACAGGCCAGCATTGCAGGAGGCATGGCAGAGGAATCTGATCCGCAAAATATTCTGTTGCACCGAAGTAATCTGCGCCGGCTTCAGGGTGAAGTGATACGTGACAGTGTCCTGGCGATATCCGGGCGGCTTGACCGCAAGATGTTTGCCGGGTCAGTGCCGGTACACCTGACTGATTTCATGACCGGCCGTGGGCGTCCGCGCGGCGGACCGCTCGACGGACAGGGGCGTCGCAGTATCTATATTTCCGTCCGGCGTAATTTTTTGTCGCCGATGATGCTGGCCTTTGACACGCCAATTCCATTCAGCAGCATGGGACGCCGCACGGTATCAAATGTTCCTGAACAGGCCCTGATCATGATGAATGATCCTTTTATGCACGAGCAGGCCGGGCTTTGGGGCAAGCGAATGGCTGCCTTGAAACTGAGCCGGGAAGAAGTGGTCAGCAGGATGTATCTGGAAGCGTTTGCCCGTCCGCCGGGTGCGGAAGAACTGGCCGCTGGCGTTGAGTTTCTGGGTGAGGGGGTGAGTGTGGAGAAACTCAGTGACTATGCTCACGTGCTTTTCAATACCAAGGAGTTTATCTATTTAAATTAGGATTCAATGCATTGCCGTCAATACCAAAGAGCTCCAATTAATCGCAGAGATTTACTGAAAGCATCAGGCCTTGGGTTTGGTGCGCTTGCCTTTGATGCCCTGACCGGGCATGGGTATTGCGGGCAAAGTACTGATAGAACGCACCATGAAGCGAAGGCGAAAAATGTGATTTTTCTCTATATGGATGGTGGTGTTTCACACGTGGATTCATTTGATCCAAAACCGGCTCTCAAGGAGCATAACGGCAAGAATCCGGCCGATTTCTTCAAGGTTGCCCCGACGCAATTCAATAATAACGGAAAGATCCTGGCGAGTCCCTGGAACTTTAAAGAGTACGGCCAGAGTGGCATTGCGGTCAGTGACCTTTTTCCGCACATAGCGCAGCATGTTGACGATCTGGCGGTGGTGAGGTCGATGACATCCAATTTTTCGGAACATACCAATGCCAATTATTTCCTGCACACCGGCAGTGGCCTTCAGGGGCGACCCAGCATGGGTGCCTGGGTTACCTACGGGCTTGGCAGTGAGGGCAAGGATCTTCCCGGGTTTGTCGTTGTTAACGGCGGACTGACGCCTCCGGGAGGTCTGGATAATTTCAATAGCGGTTTCCTTCCCGCATCCTATCAGGGATCAGTTTTCAAGCCCGGGGGGCGTGCGCCTGTTGCCAATATCAGTCGCCGGGAGCGTGATCCGCAGACGCAACGCAGTAAACTTGACCTGCTGGCTAAACTTGATGCAGGGGCGGCTGAACGTTCCGGTGGCCAGGATGCGATCGAATCGGCTATTGCAAATTACGAAATGGCTTTTCGTATGCAGAGTTCAGTGCCGGAATTGACTGATGTTTCCGGCGAGTCGGAGCAGCTTAAGGAACTCTATGGAATGAACCACAAATACGACAAGACACGGATCTTCGCCTCCGAGTGCCTGATGGCACGGCGGCTTGTGGAGCGGGGTGTGCGCTTTGTTGAACTGACCTGCCCGAATACCGGTAATGATCGATGGGATGCGCATAGCAACCTGAAGAAAAATCATGAAAATAATGCACTGGCTGTTGACCAGCCGATTGCTGCACTGCTTACTGATCTTAAGCAGCGCGGGATGCTCAATGAGACGCTGGTGATCTGGGCGGGAGAATTTGGCCGGACTCCCTTTGCCCAGGGGAGTAACGGGCGTGACCATCATCCTTTTGCATATTCAATCTGGATGGCGGGCGGCGGCGCAAAGGGGGGAAGCATTTACGGGAAAACCGATCAGTTTGGTTATCATGTAATTGAAGGCAAGCTTGAAATGCATGACATGCACGCCACCATGCTGCACCTGCTGGGAATTGATCACGAGCGCAGCACCTACCGGTTTAGCGGCCGGGATATGCGCCTTACTGATGTCCACGGGCATGTGGTGCATGATATCATTGGCTGATTGGAGTTGTTGAGGGCTTGCCAAATCCATCGAGGACGGATAGAAGAGGCTTGCGATGGCTGCCAAGAAAGCAAAAAAGAAGCGCGCCAGAAAGCCGATTAAGCCGGTAGTTGAAATCAAGAAGCTTACTGTCCGCTACGATCGCGTGGTGTTGCGCAAGATCTCCTGGAAAATTGAGAAAGGACAGCAATGGGTTCTCCTTGGCTCCAACGGTTCAGGTAAGACCACGCTGCTGATGGCAATGGCCGGCTACGTGACGCCGACGAGAGGAGAGGTTATCGCCGGCAAGGAGGATATTGCATGGAGTGAGCTGCGCAAGCGCATCGGAGTGGTCAGCGCTTCAGTTGCGCAGCGCATTGAACCTGAGGAAACCGCTTTTGAAGTTATTCTCAGCGGTAAGGAGGCGATGATTAACCACTGGGGGAAGATCCCCCGTGATGAACGCAAGGCGGCCAAAAAGATTCTACGCAAGGTTGAAGCTGAGCACTTGAGGAGACGCCTCTGGGGAGTGCTCTCGCAGGGGGAACGTCAGAGGGTCCTGATCGGGCGTGCCCTGATGTGTAAAGCAAAGCTGCTCATCCTCGATGAGCCGTGTGCAGGGCTTGACCCTGTTGCCAGAGAAGATTTCCTGAATTTCATTAATCGTCTCGCCTCGCGCAAGAGGGGGGCTCCAACATTGGTTTTTGTGACCCATCATGTGGAGGAGATCATTCCCGCCATTACCCATGCGGCTCTCCTGGCGGAGGGGGAATTTGTTGCTGTCGGACCTGCTGAGGAGGTTTTAAAGACAGCTAAGTTGCGCGATACTTTTGGCTCCGAGGTCAGGCTTCGCTACAGTAATGAACGATACCACTTGCGGGTGGACAGGTAGGGGGTGTTTAAAATTTCTGCCTCAGGCATAAAAAATGCCGGGCCCGGAGCAGTGGGGACATCACATGGCAGGGGTATAATGGCGCAGCGGAATTGATCGTGATCTGCCATCTGCAACTTGAGAACCGGCGTGAGTGTGCAGTAGTGGTGCATGAAAAGATTAGTTGCTTTTGTGCTTCCTGCCATGTTGTGGATCAACGGGCTGTCTCATGCCGTGTCGTTGTCGGGCAGCAGGCCGAATATCATCCTCGTGATGACTGACGACCAGGGTTACGCACCTGTTGGTGCCCATGGGCATCCATGGATCAAGACGCCAAACCTTGATCGGGTGCATGCCGAGAGCACACGCTTTGAGCGGTTTCTTGTCAGTCCAACCTGCTCTCCCACGCGTTCGGCACTGATGAGTGGACGTCATCCGCTCAAGAACGGCGTAACGCATACCATCCTGGAGCGTGAGCGAATGGCGCTTGGCACAACCACCCTTGCTCAGGTGTTGAAGTCAGCAGGCTACACGACCGGGATCTTCGGCAAGTGGCATCTTGGTGATGAGGAACCCTACCAGCCACACAAGCGTGGCTTTGATGAGGCATTTATCCATGGCGCCGGGGGCATAGGCCAGGCTTACAAATGCAGTTGCGCCGATGCCCCGGGCAACAAGTATTTCGATCCCGTGATTCGCCACAACGGCAGTTTCGTTAAAACAAAGGGCTACTGTACAAACTTGTTCTTCACTGCCGGCCTTGGCTGGATAAAGGAGGTTAAGGACAATAAAAAACCTTTCTTCACCTATATTGTCACCAATGCACCACATGGGCCTTTTATCGCTCCACCCAGCAATACAAAGCGTTTCAGGGACCTTGGATTTGCTGAAAGGACGTCCGGATTTTATGGAATGATCGAGAATATTGATGAGAACATCGGTCGCTTGCTGACCAAGATGAAGCAATGGGGACTGGATGAGAATACATTGCTGATTTTCATGTCGGACAATGGCATGACCGGTGGCGGATCAGGGAAGGGAATCTTGGGAAAGGGGCCGGATGGCAGCAAAATGGAGGCATATAACGCGGGGATGAAGGGGCAGAAGGGGAGTGCTGATGAGGGAGGGGTGCGGGTTCCCTTCTTTGCCCGGTGGCCGGGCAGAATAAAGGCAGGCGCTGCCGTTGATAAAATCGCCGCCCACGTTGACATCATGCCGACGCTTGCCGAAATGGCCGGTGCCAAATTACCTGAAGGGCAGGTGGAGGGGCGCAGTTTACTTGACCTCATTGAAAACCCGAAGGCTCAGTGGAGTGATCGTTATTTGTTCACGCAGAGGGCGCGTTGGAAAACGGGATCGGAACCCAACGGACATCAGTGGTCCGGGTTTGCAGTGCGCAACCAGCGTTATCGCCTTGTTGGCAGTGCCCTCTACGACATGGAGAAAGATCCCGGCCAGAAGGTGGATGTTGCTGTGGCGAATCCCAAGATGGTAAAGGTGATGCGTGATGCTTATGACAAGTTCTGGAAAGAGGCCCGCCCGCTCATGGTTAACGAGGAAGCCCTGATGTCAAAGACGCGCCCCTTCCACGTGCTGTTTAATAAGCAGAAGGTCAACGAAGGAATTCCCAAGTGGAAGGTGCCGCAGTTATAGGATTGCTGTGAATTGAGAGTGCTGTTGTGATGCTCGGGAAGAAGTTCAACGCAATGGATTGCGTGCGTTTTTGGAGTGTGGAATTGAGGCCTGTCCCACAGGGGATCCCCATGCGTTTCTATCATCGGCAATTTACATGCTTTCCGAACAGGGCATGAGTTGTTGGCGGGATGTCTTTGACCTCGCATTGACCATTGTCTTTATAGCAGTGAAGGTTTCAAGGTAATGGTTAGGATGCGCGACATTTATCTCATGACAGCCCTGTCTTTGGTGAGCTGTGACAGGAATCAGGAGGAGATAAGCGGCCCCGTTGTTAATCCGCGGAAAAATGAAT
The DNA here is from genome assembly GCA_046581505.1 of Verrucomicrobiales bacterium. Taxonomy (GTDB): domain Bacteria; phylum Verrucomicrobiota; class Verrucomicrobiia; order Verrucomicrobiales; family DEV007; genus CACIUL01. The sequence goes on from JAYGGE010000039.1 coordinate 15,823, forward strand.
TGGTGACGTTGAAAGTTCGCAGGATGGCGCGCGCGGATCGAATGAATTCCACGGTTTCACGGAAAATTTCAAGCAAGGTAGTCAAAGGGGAGCTCGAAGATGTCTGGGAAGGATGGCAGAGCGAGCGTTTCAGCAATGCGGCACTGGAAGATTTGGAGGGTATTTTTGATGCTGAGGACATCAAGTTTAAATCTTTTACGGACACTTTCCGCGGAATGTCACCTTTGCCTGAGGATTTGAGGATGATCAGCGAGACAGCTTCAGGGATCACCGAGTGGCGCTCCAAGGGCAAGGGACAATGGCTCGATGGCCCGCGATTTTCTGAGTCTGTTGCGTTGTTGCTACACAGATTTCCTGTTCGCAGTGAACTGAAGATAATCGAAGTCAGGGTTGGCCGGAACCGATTGGGGGCCGTGCTGCTTGCGGAGCACGCGGGCGAGGAGAGAGAGGCGCATGCGAGATGGAATTGTCTTTGGGAGTTGAGCGGAAACGGGGAACTGCACTTGCTGGAGCTGGAGCTGGAAGATTACCTGGAATTGCGCTCCAAGTCTCCGGCCATTTTTACTGAGGCAACCGCCCGTGTCATTGGTGCAACGCCGCATTTTGCAGCGCAGGTAAAGAGTGGTATTGCTCAATGGGCAGACAGGATCACGCGATTTGGAGACATGGCCCTGACAGGACATCACGGAATTGCGGTTGGAGATGTTGATGGTGACGGGCGCGAAGACCTCTTTGTATGTGACGGGGGTAGTTTACCCAACCGGTTGTATCGGCAACGTGCGGATGGGACGGCGGAGGACATATCCAGGGATGCCGGGGTTGACTGGCTTGAGGACTCGCGGGCGGGACTCCTGGTCGATCTTGATAATGACGGCGATCAGGACCTGGTTGTTGCCACCATTGCAATGGTGGTGTTCGCGGAAAATGACGGCAACGGGAGATTCTCGATAAGGGGAGGATTTCCCGGGGCCCAGTATCCGTTCTCATTGTGCGCAGCAGATTATGATCTCGACGGGGATCTTGATGTTTATGTCTGTGTATACGGCGAGGGGGACAGTGATTCGGGCGGGCGCGGGTTTGATGTCCGGTCTCCGGTACCCTTTGAGAATGCGCAGAATGGAGGCAGTAACGTGCTGCTTGAGAACCTTGGGGGATTCGGTTTTGCGGATGTTACTGATAAAGTGGGAATGGGCAAAAATAATACCCGCTGGAGTTTTGCCGCGAGCTGGGAGGATTATGACCGTGACGGCGATCCCGATCTGTATGTGGCCAATGACTTTGGCCGTAATTGCCTGTATAGGAATGATAGCGGAGAATTTCTTGAGATTGGGGAGTCAGCCGGGGTAGAGGATACTGCTGCCGGAATGTCGGTATCCTGGGGCGACTATAATCACGACGGACGCTTCGATCTTTATATCGGGAATATGTTTTCAGCTGCCGGGCAAAGGGTGACGGCGCAGAGCGGCTTTGCGCCGGGGAGAAGTGATGACTCGGTTGCCGGGTTGAGACGCATGGCGAGAGGAAACTCATTATTTGCCGGCGGCAGTGATCATTTTACCGAAGTGCCAGGTGGCGGCGGAACCGCGATTGCCCGCTGGGCGTGGAGTTCAGGCTTTGTTGATATTGACAATGACGGGTGGGAAGACCTTGTGGTTGCCAACGGATACCTGACGGGATGGACCAGGAAGGATGACTTGTGAAGTTTCTTCTGGCGACAGGTCGTGTCACCAAGCCCCGCACGAATGGCGGAGAGTAACCGGATGGCAGGTTATGCTGATGCATGGGCGAAACTGATGAATGGCGTGAGAAACGGGGCGTCGTGGAGCGGGGGGGAACGCAACTGCTGTTTTTTGAATGCAAGAGGAAAGCGTTTCGTGAATGTGTCCGAATTGAGCGGGATTAATTTCAATGATGACGGACGAGCCATCGCGATATGTGACTGGGACCGTGACGGGGATCAGGACTTGTGGTTGCGCAATCGCACTTCACCGCGCCTCAGGTTGATGATCAATGGATCGTCCGGTGAGCGCTCAGTATTGATTCGTCTTGAAGGAGTCGAGTGCAACCGTGATGCGATAGGCGCAGTGGTGCAGTTGCAGGGGCAATCATCGTCCTTGATAAGGTCTGTGCGGGCGGGTGAAATGTTCCTCTCACAGTCAAGCAAGTGGCTGCATTTCGGGGTGGGGGAAAGTGATGTTGTGGGGGATTTCACCGTTTATTGGCCCGGCGGCAAGGCTGAAAATTTTCGTGGTGCCGAGGTGGGTGGACGATACCTGTTGCGGCAGGGGGATGGGTTTGCCCGTGAAGTTCTGGAACCTGATCCAGCAGAGATAAAGTCAGAGCTCTTTTCAACTTTTGAAAGTCAGAGCCCGAGCGGGGGAATATTCCTTCCGGTTGCGGTGCCGCTTCCCAAGGTATTCTTCCGCGATCCGGCAGCGAAAGGACATCTGCTCAGCGTCAATGATCAAGCCGCTTTGTTGCTGGTGTGGGAGAGTTCCTCCGTGGATTGCATTCGTGGGCTTACTGGCTTGGGGCAGGCAAGTGCGGAATTGAAAGAAGCGGGGATCAGGGTATTGGCGCTGGCGGTTAATGATATTGAGAATGCAGGGCAAGCTTACGAGGCGATTGAGAGTTGCGGATTTGGCGGGGCATGGGGGTTTATTGAGCAGGACTCGCTGGCAGCACTCCTGCGTTGGCTGGCTATATTGTTCGACCGGGAGCCGAAGAATGAAGTGCCTCTTGGCTTGCTGCTTAATGCAAAGGGTCAATGCGTGGCAATTTACCGTGGGAAAATCATTGCTGATGAATTGCTTGATGATGCAGGGCAGCTGATTGGCATCGATCCGTTGACTCGATGGCATCTCGCACCACCTCTGCAGGGGACATGGTTCACCAATCCCGTGGATGATCGTTATGTCAGGCACTTTATGCGAGAAGCGTATGTAAGGGATAAGGAGTAAACCGCCCGTCCTGCACCACGGGGTTTAATATTTAACCCTGTAAAAGCAGGGTTTTCCTGAAGTCCCGGCGGAAAATCACTTATAAGGTGACAACAACACGCAGATAGGTGTCGCTGTGGGGGGAGATCGGACTGGCCATGCGTCGGGTGAGGATCACAGTGCCTTCATCGGGATTTACGGTTTCCGATACCGTGATTAATGTCTCGTTATTTGTCCAGTTGCCGAGCTCTGCGCTGCTTTGCACATCGATCCGGATATCATCGGCGCTTAAGTTCTTCTGGTAGGTTATTGCCAGGTAAAGTTCGCCGTCTTGGGTTATTACCGAGGCGCTGGGCATGGCCGAGAGCGCCTTCGCACGCGGATTGGTTCCGAAGCCGTATTCTGCGAGATTTGGTATCCCGTCTTCATCCGCGTCTCCCAGTTCGCTGTTGATACCATTGGCATTTTTCCATGCAAGGTATCCCGAGGTGACAATATCATCAGGATAACCGGGGGCACCTCCGGATAGTGCATGTGCCCCCCAGTTGTCGGCCTCGGCGAGCGCCTGGCCAAGCGCTACAAGGGAGTGGCCGGTGCCGTCCGCCAGAGTGGGCCAGGGAAATTGATCGTTGTAAGAGAATTCCAGGATGTCTCCGGTCGCGTCACTGAACACAGCCAGGCGTTCTCCGTCGTTGCTTAGGCGTCCACTGTATTGACCAGCGATGAGAACATTTTCGTCTTCACCGTAACGGGCGGTAAAAGCTTCAAGGTCACGCACAATTACCAGTCGTTTATCGGGATCGAGGATTGTATTTATAGGAAAAGTAAAGTTTATGCCGTCAGTGAAGTGTACTCCGGTAAGGTCTACCGGGTTGATGCCGGTGTTGAGAAACTCTACAAACTCGTAATCATCACGGTCGGCAGAGACGGTAAGTTCCTCCGGCCTTGAGGGATTGGAGGGATGATAATGGAGCTCGGAGATGGCCAGGTTGGAGGCATCCGCCGGGACAGATCCAACTGAGAAAAAAGCCTCGTTGAGCGCACTCCATTGACGGGTGGAGACGTTGTAGGCACGCGCGCGCAGGGTTGCCGGTTCGGCGATGATTACAGGCTGGGTAATTCTGTCGCCGTTGCTTGTGTCCACCTCGCCGCGCAGCACCATGTCAAAGCTGATGTCCGAACTGGCGGGAGATGAATTGTGGATCTCAACGGCAAGTGAATTAACGCCGTCCGTAAAGCTGGCGCTGGGCACCTGAAAGTCGAAGAAAATCCTCTCGTTGGGGGTTGCCCTGTTAGCGAAGGAATCAAAGGAGGCATTGGCGGGCAGGTTACTCGTGCGGAGGATTTCCACCCCGTTGGCGTAGACTGCGGCGCCATCATCGTATTTAAGTTTCACGATAAAATATGAGTAGGCGGAGGGACTGGAGAGCTCGACTTCGGCGCGGAAGTAAGTCGTGGCGTTTCTCTGGATGCCGTTACCGGGGTTTGAATCGGTGTCGATGAACCCGACCAGGGTGGCTTCGTCTCCCTCGCTGTATCCGAGCTCGGACGGGCCGCTTACCCACCCGGCGTCATCAAACCCGGGAGCGTGCCAGGCGCTGCCCTGGTCGCTTCCGTTATCGAGATATTTCCACACATGGCCGCTGGAGATGAAATTGCGGGGAGTCGGCGCTCCGCCGGCAAACGGAGCGGAAGTGGCCAGCGGGCTGACAGCCCCACCCGGCAGTCGTGGGTCTGATCCGTCGAGCGTGTAGTAGATAGCGGTGGTGTCCGTTGCCATGGTGATTCCGGCCCCGGGGGCCACTGACCCGCCGTGCTGACTGAACACCGGGGCGATGATGTCCGGATACATGCCGGCGGACCTGAATCGTTCGATCATGGTGGCGGTGAGGTTGGGGAAGTGGTTGTTTACCAGGTTTTGCTGGGAGCTGACCCAGTTCTGGTATTCGCGGAAACGGTTGCCCCAGCGCGCGGCCTCGGAAATAAAGCCGGGTCGGGCCTCATCGACCCGCTTCTGCAGGCGCTCAATGTTTTTCGAGGGCGTCAGCGCCCCGTCGTTGAAGAAGTGCTTGTGGATGCGGTCGGCAACAAGCATCGCAAAGTCCGTGTTGCCGCT
>JAYGGE010000052.1:0-1782 GCA_046581505.1 Verrucomicrobiales bacterium
CCGGAAAGCAGGCAGGTTGCCAGGCCAAGCGCACCCAAAAAACACAACGGCAAAAAGCGCATATATTTTTAAAAATTAATGTAATTTTTAAAAAAGTCTAGGCTTCAGTCTATAACCTGTTCGGGATGCTATAGTTAGCGATTATAACAAGGGCTTAACGCAATAAACATCCCTGAAAACAAAGGGATTCCGTCAACAACCGGGCGAATGACAAAAACCTCTGCTCCCCTTTTTGGGAAGAATTATTTAAATTTCTGCCACAAACCGGAGCGCTCCTACTTGTGGGGATACGCCTTGTAATGCTGGCGCAGCAGGTCCTTGCCGTAGTCGTTGCCGTTCGGCGTGCGGATGACCGCGTGGATGTGATTGCGGGTGGGCACCCTGCCCCGGGCCAGCCCGATTGGCCGCTGGTGGTCAAACTCAATGTAGATCACCGGGCTCTGGATGCGGTAATAGAACACTGAGTCATCCCCGCTGCCGCCGACCCATGCGAAATAGGTCTCATCGAGGTATTCGCTGATCTCGGCGAGCCTGACCTTGGCGTGCCCCTCCTCCATGTGGCTGATGAAGACGGCGATGAGCTTCATCAGCCCTTCCCTGCCTGCTTGGTTGAGGTTTTTGGCGGGAACGCCGATGTTGCCGGTAATGAGGTTGTCCTTGAATGCCTCAGCGAGGCTGTTGGTGGGACCTTTCTCGCCCTGCAGGGTCGCCGCTTCCCGGTGCTCCTGCGGCAGGGAGCGCAAAAAGGCAAGGCCCGTGTCCTGCTCCTCCTGCATCACCACGGTCCCCTTGTATTTGCCCCACTCGGCCCTGACCGGCTCGGAACCGATGAATACCGGCGACATCACCACCTGGTCACCGAGCACGAAGTAATTGATCACCACGTGGTGACCGTCGAGTTGCCATCCCCAGGGCTGCTTTGCCGAGGGCTTGCCCATCACCGTGATGTGATAGAGCCACTCGCCGTATTCGTCCCAGTTTTTCTTGAACTCGGCCAGCGTCTCGTTGAGGCGCATGATGTCGCGGGTGGTCTTGAGGCCGCGCGCGCTGAGTGCCGAGTCAAGCAGCCCGAAGGCCAGCTCACGCTGCTCCTTGTCCATGTCGGCAAAGCTCACCCCCTGGCGCTGGTAATGGTGCTGGTTGGCCCACTTGCGCCACTCGTCATCATCGGCCTTAAAGAGCGTCGCGGCACGCTGGCTCTTACTTAAAGATGCAAGGAACTTCCCGGCCGCCTCACGCACCGGGGCCGTGGACACTCCGGTGGACTTGATTTTAAAGAGCCCGGGAATGACCTTACCGTCCGTGGTCACGCCGCGAAAGCCTTCCTCGATGGCCCTCTTCTCCTGGACCTCGAGCGGCACCCGTCCCCCGGGCGGTCGGCGGCGCTGCTGGGCATCGCTTAGCTGGACGAGGACAAGGCCGAGGAGAATGACAACACTGGTGGTCTTTTTCATGGGAAAAACGTGAAGGAAAAAAGGCAACTGCTGCCCGCAGCCGGCAGGGAGGCTGGCACGCCTGCCCTCTTCGGGAGACCTTTTCTAGAACAGCATCGCGAGACTGGCAATCACTAAAGCCACCAACCCGATCAACAGCTTGGCAATGGAGCCGAGCAAACTGCCAAAGAAACTCGCGGCACCGACCCGCCAGGCCTCCTTGTTTTCCCTGCCATGCCACTTCTCGCCCAGGTAGGCGCCGAGCAGTGCGCCGGCGGCGGAAAACATGAGTGCGGCGACCAGCGAACCGATGACCGGCACAGGAATCCCGATCAATACCCCGACCACG
>JAYGGE010000124.1:0-4575 GCA_046581505.1 Verrucomicrobiales bacterium
CGGTTTCGGGCACTTCTTCGGCTACGTGAACATGTGGCATGCCCACAACTGCTATCCCGAGTTCTTGATCCGCAACGGGGAGGTGGTGAAGTTGAAAAACGTTGTCGCCGAGAAATGGAGGCGGTGGCAGGACCCGAAGAATCCGCAGGGCGGGCGGGGGGTGGCTGAAAAGAAAGTGGAGTATGCGCCGGATTTATTTATTGAGGACGCGTTGGGTTTTATCAAAGGGAACCAAGGGAGGCCGTTCTTCCTCTACTTTGCGATGAACGTGCCGCACGCCAACAACGAGGCGGGCAACCGGGGCATGGAGGTGCCTGATTTGGGTGAGTTTGCCGCAAGGGACTGGCCGGAGCCGGAGAAGGGCTTTGCGGCAATGATCCGCAACATTGACCGGGATACCGGACGCATCCTCGATCTGCTCAGGGAGCTGAAAATTGCAGAAAACACGCTGGTGATCTTCACTTCCGACAACGGTCCGCACCAGGAAGGCGGGCACAAGGCTGACTTCTTTGATTCCAACGGTTCACTGCGCGGCATCAAGCGTGACTTGACCGAGGGCGGGATCCGCGTGCCGACAATCGCCTGGTGGCCCGGCGTGACCAGGGCCGGCAGCCGGGATGACGCGCACTGGTATTTTGGCGACATGATGGCTACCGTTGCGGAGATTGCCGGGGTTGAACCGCCAGATGATATCGACAGCGATAGTTTCCTTGCGACACTCCGTGGCCACCCCAGGGAAAAAAAGTGGCAGCGCAAAAGCCGGATGTATTGGGAATTCTACGAGCGCGGGTCAGCCCAGGCGGTGCGCTTTGGCAAGTGGAAGGCAATCCGCAAGCCGATGATCACCGGCCCCATTGAGCTTTATGACATGTCCAATGACAGCGGCGAGGAACACAATTACGCGGCAAGGCGTCCGGATTTGGTGAAGCATGCCGCGAACCTGCTGGAGCGGGAGCACCGGCCTGACCCAAACTGGAAGCTGCCAAAGAGACGCCGCTGATCTCCGATAAAATGAACCGAATCAACTTCATGACACTTGATGGCGTACAGCCTTCCGGTGAGCAGGTTGTTGTGTGGTTTCTGCAGCAGGGTCAGGAAAACCAATAACGGAAAATGCGCAAAAAAAAACTCCTGATGACGTGCCTGGTGTTGTTTGCCGCATCGCTTCAGCTTCCAGCAACGGTTATTCTCTTTGAGAAGGTTGGCCTGCCCCTTGCCCGTGAATTGGACGGGTTAGAATCGGTCCCGGGCTACGCTGACAACATTACCGGCGTCAGCACGGGAGGCTTTGCCGGTTCCTTCGCCATGGGCAACGGGTGGACACCCAATGTCACCCTGGGTTTTGCCGCGGGCAATGATATCAAGACGGTAAGTTCGTGGCGCGCTGACTGGGACGGCGGCGATGACGCGAATTACCTCCTGGATGGCGACAGCGGGGAACCCTATTATTACTGGTATACCTTCACGCCTTCCGGCGGCGCCGGGGTTGTTGTCAATTCGCTCGACCTTGATGGCGCAGGTGCCAGCAACAACAAAGTGGACTGGAGGATCTATGCCGCCTCGAAGGTCGGCAAGGTACTGGCCAGCGGCTCGACCGGGAGTTTCTCCGGTGACCGGGAGAACATTTCCCTGGGGATGAAGGGTCCGCATTTCGGCATCGTGGTCCTTGAGCTTGTTCACACGGGCACGCGCACCGCTCTCGCTGTCGACAACATTGACTTTGATGAAGTGGCGCCCGGGGCGGGGGCCGGGCAGGTCGTCGAGGTGGGTCACCGCAAGCAACTTCTGGTGGATGATTATGCCATTGCCAGGACGGTAAATGTCGTGCGCAGCCTGGGGAAAGTCACGAAGCTCAACGGTGGTGAGCCGCTCCTCGTGCGTGATCAACCCTGGGAGCGTTCGTGCTGGTTCTACGGTACCGCGCTGCATGACGGTGAGAAGTTCCAGATGTGGTATCGGGCGAGCCTTGAGCCGTTCGCGCTGGGCTATGCCCATTCAAGGGACGGAGTGAACTGGGTCAAGCCGAAGCTGGGGCTGGTTGATTTTAGCGGCAGCAGGCAAAACAACATTGTCGATGTCGAGCTGGGGCTCGCTTATGCCTTCAGTTGCTTCATTGACCCGCACGAGACTGACCCGAAGCAAAAATACAAGTGCTGCTGGGGGCATCCGAGGAAGATCCGGGCCTGCCTTGGTTATTCTGCTGACGGGATACGCTGGACTCCCTACAACAAGGGTGAACCGGTGACCGGGCGTGCCGCCGACACGCACAGCGACCTGGTGTGGGATGAGGACGCCGGCGTTTACCGCCTGTTCACGCGGACCGACTACCAGAGGCGCATTGGCGCGGAAATGGAGGTTCGTGGCCATCGCGTCATGACCAACCCTGACATCAAGCGGGACCCAACCGCCTGGAGGCTGGGCCGTAACTGGTATTTTAACCGCGACCCAAAGGAATACCGGCGGCGCCAGGTCTACAGCATGACGGATTGGATCTATCATGGGGTCCATTTTGCCCTGATCAACCTCTACGAGTTCCCTGAGGACAAAAGTGAAGGTCCGCTCGACCTTCATAAGCGACATGAGCGCGATGTGCTGAACTTTTACATCGCCACCAGTCGCGACGCGGAGAACTGGGATTTCCACTGGATCTATGCCGGCCATCCCCTTATTCCGCGGGGCCCGGACGGGAGCTTTGACAAGGACATGATCATCCCGCCCTCAAACATCATTACCCACAAGGATCAACACTGGATCTACTATGGAGGCTCAAATGAACGTCATGGTGCTCCCAAGCGGGAATATGGCATCGGGGGAGCGACACTGAGGCTGGACGGTTTCATTTGCCTGGAGGCAAAGGGTGATGGGCCTGGAACTGTCGTGACCAAACCTTTCAAGCTTGAAGGAGACAGGCTCCAGGTAAATGTCGCGGGACAAGAGGTTACCGTTGAAGTACTCAACGAGCAGGGACATCCGGTGCCCGGATTCTCCGCAAAGGACGCCATGAAATCGAGGGATGTGGACGAGTTACGGCTGGCACCTTCCTGGGATAATGGCAACCGGTTGTCGATGTTGAAAGGCAATGTGATCCGGCTTAAATTTTACCTGAAAAACGCTCGACTTTACGCGTTTCATATCCCGCAATGATCGTGCCGCCAAGGATGAGCCGCAGGCTTACGGGCTTGCTCTTTGCCTGCCGCGATTTACACTGATGAGCATGCTCACGCGCTTGTTGCTTGCCGGATTTTTTTCCTGTTCCCTGCCCCTGCAAGCCGGTCCGCATTGGGTTCGGCCGGTTGATGACGCCAAGGGATTCACTCTCCGTCATACCTTTAACGCACCCGCGAACATCAAGTCTGCCCGCCTGCGCCTGGTCGCGGATTCCGTAAACATGCAACTGAGCATCAATGGCAAGGTGGCTGCAATTTGCGAGATGTTTGGTCCGGTGATTGAACTGGATGCCAGGTCATGGCTGCATGCCGGCAAGAACGAGGTTTACCTGCGTTCAATTTCCCGACTCACATATCCTTCCGGGAGAACCACTGAGGGCGATCAACACAAGATTAAACAAGTCCGTGACGCAACCGAGGATTCTGTAGTGGCACTGGAACTGGTGATTGTGGATGATGCTAACAAAGCAACAATCGTTGCCACCTCCCCTGACTGGCAAGGCGCGGAAATTCTGGGTGATCTTGGACTGGAGAAATGGTGGAATCTTCCGCCCCTGGTCATCGGTGAGGCTGACGATTACACCCAGTGGAAGCGTGCCAGCAACGTCAAGTCCGGCACCGATCCCGCCACCTTCCAACTCCTGCCGGGTTATAAGGTCGAACTGCTGCGATCTGCGGGAAAAGACGAGGGCTCGTGGGTCAGTATCGCCTTCGATCCGCAGGGCCGGCTAACCGTTGCCCGTGAGGAGAAGGGACTCATTCGCTGCACCTTTTCGAAAGATCACAGACAAATCCTCAAGGTTGAAACCATTAACGATGACCTCAGGGAATGTCGCGGCCTGCTCTATGCGCACGGCAGCCTTTACGCTAATGCCAACAATTCCAAGGGTCTCTACCGCCTGCGTGACACCAATGGCGACGGAACCTTTGATGAGCAGAAACTTCTCCACGCCAGTGAAGGTGGCGTGGGACACGGCCGCAATGACCTGGCTCTCGGCCCCGGTGGCAAAATCTACGCCATCCACGGTGACTCCGTGCAACTGCCCAATGGCATTACCGATTTCACTTCACCACTGCGCAGGAATTTTCAGCCCTTCCGCGGAAACGAAGGTCATGTGATTCGGATGGATCCTGACGGCTCCAACAGGGAAATATTCTGCGGTGGCCTGCGGAACCCGTACGGCATTGCATTCAATACCGATGGCGAGGCCTTCACCTATGATGCGGACGCCGAGTTCGACATGGGCACCCCGTGGTATCGTCCCACGCAGGTGAAGCACCTCACCAGTGGCGCTGATTTTGGCTGGCGGGCCGTCACCGGAAGCTGGCCTTCCTATTACCCGGACCACCCGGATAACACTCAGCCCATGCTGGATATTGGCAAGGGTTCTCCAACCGGCGTGAAGTT
>JAYGGE010000075.1:0-17610 GCA_046581505.1 Verrucomicrobiales bacterium
ACTCGAACTCGGAGAGGGGGATGCGCGCCAGGTAGATGGCGGTTTTTCCCTCGTGGCTGGCGTAGTAGGACGCCCACAGTTTGCCCTCGTGGACGAGCATTCCCGGGTAGCTGGTGTCGCCGGCGCTGGGGACCAGGACGCGCGGCTCGAAGTGGCCGTCCTCGCCGAGCAGCCCGAACACGGTGCGTGTCGGGCTGGTGTAGCGGCGCGAGCCCAGCACCCATTTTCCGTTTGGTATGCGAACCAGGTCGGGTCCGCCAAGCCGAAGGTCAACCTGCCTCCAGTTGAAGTCGGTGTAAGGCGGGGCCGCGGTCCCGAGGTAGCCCCTGTGGTTGCCGCCCTCGTTGCGGACCACGACGCGCATCTCTTCGCGGTCGCCGAAGCGGATGGTCGCCTCGTTGGGCCGGTCGGGAATTTTCAGGGCACTGGCCAGTTGATAGGAAATACCGTCGCCGGTTCTCATCAGGAAGACTTGCGACGCACCCTTTGCCGGCTGGTAGGTGACACCGTATCCGGTTTTGCCGCGCCAGGTGACCCGCCACAGCCAGTTCTTTTGAGCGGCGATTTCCGGGTCGATCCTGATGGCATTGAGCGCACTGAATTTATTCCCCCCTTTTTTCATGAAGGCCACCCGCGGCAGCTGGCCGAGCAGGGTGTTGCCGTCATAGTCGGATCCGCCCATCAGGCACATGAGCCGGTTGTCGGGGGTCACCGAGAGCTTCGGGTCACGCAGGTCGATTCCCTTGAGCTCAAGGAGGTCGACAGGGTTCCACTTCTTGCCGTCGGTCGAGGAGATGATCCTGACCTTGCCGTTGTCGCCGCCGCCGGCATGGCCTTTCCCTTCGCGGAAGGTGCAGTAGAACATGCCTTCCCAGCGCACCAGCCCGGTGAACGCGCTGTGCGGGGCACTGGCCCAGATTTTTTCCGCCGGGTGCTCGGTGGCAGCCCGGGCGACCGCCTTCGAGTCGGGGCTTAGGCGGATGCGCGGTGCCTTGGGCGCTCGTTGATCAAGTTCCTCGCCCTTCAGGCGCACGGAGAGAATATACGGCTGCTCACCGGCTTCCCAGTGGCCGTAGGTGGTGGTCAGGATGGTGCCGTCAGGGAGCAGCTCAACTCCCGGGTAGGTGGTGTCCCAGCTTTTCTTGTTGTCGGCGATGCGGATCAGATACTGGCCGGCACGTCCCTCGACGATGTCCTGGTAGCTGCCGAGCCATGCGGCCCAGTCGCCCTCGCAGGGCACCGGGCTCTTGCTGATCCCGACTTTTGAGCCGATCGCGGTGCGACAGCGAAATGAGATTAAGAGCCTGCCGTCAGGCAGGTATTTGGCGGTGTGCCGGTCGCCGCTGAGCGTGATCGGCAGTTCGCGCGGCTCACTCCAGCTCTTGCCCTCATCATCGGAGAAGATGACGTGTGAGTTCTTGCGCCTCGCGTTCTCGCGCAGCAGCACGGCGACCTGCTTGCCGTCGGGCGAGCGCACCGCGCCCGGTTCACAGAGGTGGATTGCCGTCGAGGACTGGATTGTCTCTGGCTCAGCCCAGCTCAGCCCGCCGTCGGTGGACAGCGAGCTGTAGAGGGTGAACCTGACCGGGTTGGCACGTTGAGGTTCCTTGGCAATGAAGCGCCCGTCATCGTGGAAGAGTGTGCGGTAATGCCCGGGCTTGCCCTGAACGGCGATCATGGTGCCCATGGCGACGATGCCGCCGAAATCGCCGATCGCCTCAAGCTCGCCCCAGTTGGCACCCTCATCCTCACTGACCGCCATGCGGATCGGGTAGAGCCCGGAAAACATGATGATGCGTTTCTTGCCCGTGGCGTCAGTGACGCGGAACAGGGTCGGCACCTCCCTGGAGGTCGCCCAGCTCACCGGGGTCGGCAGGCGCCCACTCCAGGTCTTTCCCCCGTCCGCACTGCGCTTGTAGAGGATCGCGCCCCTGCCGTGACCTTTCGGGTAAACGCAGAGCACAGTCCTGCCGTCATCAAGCAGGGCTGTTGTCGGGTGGCCGAGGTATTGGCCTTTCTCGCGGTCGACGATGACCTGGCGTTGCTTCTCGCCGGCGAGATCAATGTAGGTGATCTCGTTTGCGCATGCAGAGGAGATCAGGGCAATGAGGCAGAGTGGTCGCATGCGGTAAAGTTGATTGGTCAGGGATGAAGAAACAAGTCCGAGAAATGCACAAGAACTGGGTCAATATGACGCGAAATTTTGTCCTTATGATTCCGCATATCGCGTCATAATGTCACTTTAATAACAATTAATGGATCGTTTGGGATTAATATAAATCGTTGGTTGTAAACACATAGAGATATAAAAGACACCACTTGGCACGGTTTAGGCTTTATTAAGTTCAGTAAGAATGATGCGAGTCGCATCGAAAGAACATTAATCCAACAAACTGAATAAGGAGGAAATATAGAAATGACGAATTTAATCAACTGGAACCCGCTGCGTGAGTTCAGGGAGGTAAGCAATTGCCTGTCGGGCCTGATGAACCGGGGAGTATATGTGAGCGATAACGGCGATGACGGGAATCTTTCCCGGGCCGATTGGATGCCGGTTGTCGATATCACCGAGGATGAGTCTTTCTACCGCATTGAGGCTGAAGTGCCCGGTGTGGCCAGGGAGGACATCAGCGTGACGGTCGATGACGGTATCCTGTCACTGTGCGGTGAGCGCAGGAGTGAAAGCGGGGAACAACAGGGCCGGGTGCACCGCACGGAGCGCTGCTACGGCAGCTTTAAGCGCAATTTCCGGATCCCGGAGGATGCCGACGGGGACGCGGTGAAGGCCGGGTTCAAGAACGGCCTGCTCAGTGTGGCTTTGCCGAAAGTCGAGCAGCCCAAGCCGAAACAGATCGAGGTGAAGGTTTCCTAGGTTTGTAAAGTGGGAATCAACTGCCGGATTTGGTTCCGGCTGTTAAAGAGAGCAACGCGTGCTCCGTGCCCGGCTTTGATGAGCCGGGGCGGAGCGCGCGTTGCTTCGGGGAGCGAAGCAGTTTAAGGTCACTTTCCTCGCCGGCAGGGCAGGAGAAACAGGCAGAAGAACTAGCATGGAGTTTCAGGATTATTATGAGTTGCTGGGTGTCGCAAAGGACGCGTCACAGGCTGAGCTCAAGAAGGCCTTCCGCAGGCTGGCGCGAAAATATCATCCGGACGTGGCCGAGGACAAGGGGGCCGCGGAGGAGAAATTCAAGAAGATCAACGAGGCTTACGAGGTTCTCGGGGATCCTGAAAAGCGTCGCAAGTATGACCAGCTTGGCGCTAACTGGGACGGCAGGGCAGGCGGGTTCACGCCTCCTCCCGGGTGGGATTTTGGCGGCGGCGGCGGTGGCGGTGGGTTTGGCGGGTTTGACTTTGGCGGGACGGGGTTCAGCGATTTCTTTGAGGCTTTCTTCGGTGGTGGCGGGGATCCCCGTGGCGGCGGGGGTTTTGGCGGATCAATGGCAGGGGGTGTGCGCTCGCCGCGGCGCGGCAGCGATATCGAGGGACGGCTCCTGGTCAGCCTCGATGAGGTTAATAACGGATCGGTGCGTGAGATTACCCTGTCGCGTCCGGATGGCAGCGGGCGGGAGAAATTAAAGGTGAGAATTCCCAAGGGAGTCGGGAAGGGCCAGCGCTTGCGGGTGTCGGGCAGGGGTAACCCGGGAGCAGACGGCGGATCACCGGGTGATCTTTACTTGGTGATCACGCTGCAGGGGCATCCGGATTTTGAGGTTGAGGGCTCTGACCTTGTGCATGAGCTGGAGCTGGAACTCCACGAGTTGGTTCTCGGGTCAATGGCATCGGTGCCAACTCCGGGGGGCAGGGTGAAGGTCAGAATACCGGAATGTTCCAATCCCGGCGACCGGTTGCGGCTTGCAGGCAAAGGTTTGGTTATAGCTGAGGGTGGCCACGGTGATCTTTATGTCGAGTTGGCCGCCAGGTTCCCGCAAAAACTGGGTGCTGGCGCCAGGAGCACCTGGGAGAAGCTGGCAGAAGAGAACCGGGAGGAGTAAGCTCTGCAGTTTTCCCCGGCAGGGCAGGCGGCATTCAAGATCTGTGACCAAAGGTAACCGGGAGGGAAAAAATCGCCTGTCGCTTGCGGGTTTTCTCGCTTCATTATATAGTTTAATCTTCATTTTTATTGTCCACTGATGACCGATTCATCAACTCCAGCTGTCCAGATCGAGGGATTGACAAAAGTTTTCCGATTGCCGTTCAGGAAGGAAAAGGTGGTGGCAGTTGATGACCTTTCACTGCAAGTTGGTGCCGGGGAGGTTTATGGACTGATCGGGCCGAACGGTTCGGGGAAAAGCACAACGATGAAGGTGCTCCTTGGGCTTATCTCGCCCAATGCGGGCAGGGCGTCGATCTTTGGGCTTGATAGCGGCGATACTGCAAGTCGCGGCTCGGTGGGGTTCCTTCCTGAGAACCCCTACTTCTACAAATACCTGACCGGCAGCGAGACACTTGCCTTTTATGGAAAACTCTGCGGGCTTTCCCGCAAGGAAATCAGGGAGCGCAGCGACGAGTTGCTGGAGATGATGGATTTGACAGCAGCCCGAAACCGCCGACTCGGTGGATATTCGAAAGGGATGCTGCAGCGCATTGGCCTCGCACAGGCACTCGTGGGCGACCCGAGACTGGTTGTCCTGGATGAGCCGACTGCCGGTGTTGACCCGGCGGGATCACGGAAGATAAGGGACCTGGTGCTGGAACTGAAACGTCGCGGGATCACTGTTATTCTCAGCTCCCACCTGCTTGAGCAGGTGCAGGAGGTTTGCGATGAGGTTGGCATCATTTTCAACGGCAGGCTTGTACGCGAGGGAAAACTCAACGACCTGGTTGCGATCGAGGACCAGACCGAAATTGTATTGCAGAATGCGACGCCGCAGCTGCTTGACGGGATTGCCGGCCTGGTGGAGCGGGAGGATTGCGCGCAATTGCTGAGCTGTGGCCATCCGCGCACCACACTGGAGCGGCTTTTTCTTCAGGAAATCAACGAGGAATCAAAGGCAGAGGAGCAGGATGCATGAGTGATCAGGCCGTGAACTAACCGGCTGAACCGGGAGCAAACTTTTCAAACATATGGATTCAGAGGCATACAGCACGGGATTATCCAGGCGGCACAAGGCGTTTTCCCCGTCACGTGTCTGGGCGATTGCCGGCAACACCTTCACCCAGCTGGTGCGCATGAAGGTATTCTACTTCATGCTGATCTTCAGTGCCCTGATTATCGGCGCCAACCTGCTGTTCTTGAGTTTTACTTTTGAACAGGAGCTCAAGATCCTCAAGGACGTCTCGTTTGGGGCGATGAGCCTGTTTGCCAGCATCTTTGCGATTGTTGGCACTGCAATACTCATTCCCAAGGACATGGAGGACCGCACACTCTATACCATCCTGACCAAGCCCGTTCCGCGTGTTGAGTATTTGCTTGGCAAGTTACTGGGGATTCTCCTGCTGATTGCAGTCAGCATACTGCTGATGTCACTGCTGTTCTTCACGGTCCTGTATATTCGTCAGCACGGGATCCTTGCCGAGAAGATTGCGTCGCTGCCCAGGCACGCATCTGAGGCCGATATCGAGTCATTCAGGGAGAGCATTTTTTCCAAGGGACTGCAGCCGGAACTGTTGCTTGGGGTAGTCGCGGTATTCTTGAAGGCCGCGGTTGCCGCCGGTGTGGCATTGTTTGTTTCAACCTTTGCAAGCTCGACCCTGTTCACGATTATTGTGAGCCTGGTGGTGTATTTCATAGGCCATGCACAGTCGCTTGCCCTTGATTATTATTTTTCGCAGGGTGAGGTGCACAGTGCGGGGCAGCGTTTCTTTGCAGGATTGATCGGGGTGGTGTTTCCCAACTTTCAGCTCTTTAATGTCACCGACGGGTTGACTGCCGGGGAGGTGATCCCGGCATCCCTGATGGCCAGGCTGGTCGGGTTGACCGCTTTTTATCTGACAATATACAGCCTGGTGAGCTGGATGGTGTTTGCCAAGAAGGAGCTTTGAATTTTCCCTTAAAGATCCCGCGTTATTCCTGGGGCAGGATGCTGCTGGCTTCCGTTCTTGTGGTTTCTTCCGGGTTGTTAAGGCTGCCCTTTGAGCGGGACATGGAACTGGAATTCAAGGAGCAGGGTTTTCGTGACTGGTCTCCGGGTTTATCCGCCCGTGACCAGCTGACCCAGGCCGCATTCGTGGGGGCACTGGGTGGTTTTCGTTCACTGGTGGCGAGTGTCTATCATCTCAAGGCGCATCATTCATTTGTAAAAAAAGAGTGGGGCGATGTTGAAAGATACCGTGCCGTCACGGCATCGCTGCAACCGAAGTTCTGGAGTTATTGGGACATGGCCGTATGGGACATGGCCTGGAATGCTTACGGTTACTACCGCGGCGAGGCTGAGGAATACGGGGATGATTTCAAGGGTTGGCATATTAAAAACATAATAATGCCCAGCTATTTGGAGAAGGGCATAACCTTTGCCAAGCGGGGATTGGAATGGCTGCCCGGGGATTACCGTTTAATGAAGGTCATTGCGGATATTTATGACCAGAAAATGGGCAACCCTGAAAAGGCCGCAGAATGGTACCTGGAAGCTTCGGAGCAACCGCAGGCACCCGCGCATGTTTACCGGGCATACGCTCACCAGTTGACGCTGTGCGAAGGCAGGGAGAAGGAAGCCTATCGAGTGACTGCCGATCTTTATCGCAACTCGGGGGATTCAACACTGACCCTGCTCCGCGACATGGAGCGACTTGAAGATGGCATGGCTCGGCGGGTGGCGAGTGACAGGCCATACTCCCGGCTCAAAGACGATGCGTTTGCAGAAGGCTCCGGTTACCTTGAAATGGCGGCATTTGCCATGCACCTGCTGGAGATCAGGAAGGATGTCCCGGCGGCAATAAGTGTTTATGCGAAGGTTGCCGGTAATCGCCGGGCACCGTCATTTTACCGGCGCAAATTAGCGTTTTTAATGGCTGAGGATCCGCAGAAGGCTGCCGAGGCTTACGGCATCCTTAAAGATCTGGCTGTGTCAGACCCGGGAGCCCTGCGCAGGGAAGATATGGCCCAACTTGCTCAATTGGAATCCCGACTGGGAATTCCAGAGGAGCATCGCATTAGGCCCTAGGCAGGGGTTCGTCAGGAAAAGATGGAATTAGCTTCCTGTCAGGCAGTTCCCGGATTAAAAATAATGGTGTGATTGTGCAGGGTGAAGACAGTTTCAATTTTTGTGGATGAAGTTCGCGGTTTTCGGTGATATCCACGCCAACCTGGAGGCGCTGGAGGCTGTTCTCGAAGATGCGGAGGAGCATGACTGCAGCCATTACGTTTGCATCGGGGACATCGTAGGATACAACGCCAATCCCCACGAATGCCTTGAAGTTGTGCGTGGCCTGGAGTGCCCGGCGGTTAAGGGCAACCATGATGATGAGGCATCGCTGGACACCGATCTTGTTGGCTTGAATCCATTGGCGGCAAAGGCAATGCGCTGGACCCGCGAGCAGTTGACTGAAGAGGACAAGGAATACCTGAGCGAACTCAAGCTGGTGCGCCAGGTTCGCGATTTCACCATCGTGCATGCAACTCTGGATACGCCGTCGGGATGGGGATATGTCACCAATAAATTCGATGCAATGGGCAGCTTCGGATACCAGTATACGCCATTGTGTTTTTTCGGGCATACACATACACCGGTATTTTATTCCAAGTCCTTAAGCGTTGAAGTGGAGGACGGCCCGACGATTGAAATTGAGACAGGGAAAAGATATTTTGTCAATATTGGCAGTGTCGGCCAGCCGCGTGATGGTGATACCAGGGCATCCTATTGCATCTACGATATGGGTGGGCAGCGGATGGTAAATCGACGGGTTGAATATGATCTGAAGGCGGCACAACAAAAGATCCGTGATGCCGGATTGCCCGGTATGCTTGCGGATCGCCTTGAACTCGGCAAATAACAGTATGCCCGCGCTTGCGAGGGAATTGAGAAATGCACGGCGTTTGCTGGTGATCAAACCCAGTTCCCTGGGTGATATAGTGCATGCGCTGCCGGCAGTCTCGTTGATCAAGTCGGCAATGCCGGCATTGGAGATTCGATGGGTGGCAAATGAGGAATTTGTGCCGGTACTGCAAGGTAATTGCGACCTTGAGGCGGTGATTCCCTTTCCCAGAAACCGAATGCGTGGGCCATTGTCTTTGGCCAGGTTCCTGGGCTGGTCGAGAATTTTGCGTTTACCCGCCCCACCCGACCTGGTCATTGATTTTCAGGGCCTGTTGCGCAGCGGGCTGATGGCGAGACGTTCACGGGGGACAAAGGTGTTTGGCCTCAGTGATGCACGCGAGTTTGCGGGGATTTTCCATCATCACCGGGTTGCCGTTGATCCTGATGCGCACGCGGTTGATCGTTACCTTGAGGTTCCGCGTGCGCTTGGCATCGACGTTCCGGCTGATGATACCGGGCTCTCGTTCAAGCTGCCACAGGAGAAACCTGAGAGCCCGCCTCCTGACGGCTTTGTGCTGCTGCATCCCTTCTCGCGCGGCGAGGGGAAATCTCTCGCGGTGGCATCGGTGCTGGCCTTCTGCGAGGAAATGGGTGAGTGCCCGGTGGTGCTGGTCGGCCGCGGCGGTGCGCAACTTGGAACCCTGCCGGGCAATGTCCATAACTGGATTAATGCCACCGGGATTGCGCAGCTTGCGTGGCTGATGGCCAATGCGCTGTTCACGGTCAGCGTTGACAGTGGCCCCGCACACATGGCGGCGGCCCTCGGTGAACGCCTGCTCGCTATCCACGGCTGGTCGGATCCCCTCAGGGTCGGTCCTTACCGCAAGCAGGCGTGGGTGTGGAAAGCGGGAAATTTATCGAGGGTCAGCGCGATTGATCCCGCCGTTGCGAGGGCAGAAGGAGAATTGCCGGATATTGGGCAAGTGAAGGATATCGCATCACATGTGGTTCAAATGATCGGGTAACCCCGAACAGGTCCATGATCCCAGAAAACACATTTCCCGGACAAGGCCTTGCAGTTTTGCTGGCGTGTTGTTTGGCGGCGATGGCAACCGGTGCCAGGGCGGAATTTCGTGATGCCAGCGGGGAACTCGGATTCGCAGGGGGCGGCAAGGCGGCATTTGCCGATTATGACAATGACGGGTTTGTGGATCTGCACGCCGGCAGGCTCTTTCACAATGAGGGAGGCAAGAAGTTTGTCCCTGCCACTGATGCCGGGGCGCCCGGTGGCGAGGTTGTGTGGGGCGACTTTGACAACGATGGCAACATCGACATTTTTCAATTCACCGGCAAGGGTTCACTGCATCGCAACAGGGGTGACGGGACCTTTGATGCGGTTGAATTTCCCGAACTGCCAACGGTGAATTCCCGCGGTGCGGTGTGGCTTGACATCAACAATGACAGCTTGCTGGACCTTTATGTTGGGGGATATGAGATCTGGCAGAAAGGCGTTCATCCCGATGCAATTTTTCTCAACAGGGGGAAAGGCAGGTTCGAGGAACACTGGCGCAGCAAGGAAGGCGCCTGTTATTCGGCGCGCGGGGTCTGCGCGGCGGACTTTAACGAGGACGGGAGCATTGATGTTTATGTTTCCAATTACCGGTTGCAGCCCAATTTCCTGTGGCTCAATGACGGCAAGGGTAACTACACCAATGTCGCCGGGAAACACGGGGTGGCCGGCAACCCGGCGGGCGTGATTGATTATACCGGCGGCATCAAGTACCCGGTCAGCGGCCACACCATAGGATCCTGTTTTGCGGACCTTGACAATGACGGGTTGGTTGACCTTTTCGTGGGTAATTTCAGCCACCCGCGACCCGGGCAGGATCATCCCCAGTTCCTGCGCAACAGGGGCGGGGAGTCCGGTTACACCTTTGAGGACAAGAGCAGCGACGCGGGCCTCGCCTGGCAGGAGTCATTTGCCTCCCCGGCCTTCGGTGACTACGACAACGACGGTGACCTGGACCTGTTCTTTACCACCGTTTATGGCACCGGCAGCGGCGGCATCAAGAATTACCCGGTTCTCTACAGCAACGAGGGTGGCTGGAAGTTTGTCGACAGGACCGGACCGGAAGGTGTCGGCAAACTCGGCCCCACCTACCAGGCGGCATGGGCTGACATTGACAACGACGGCGACCTCGACCTGTGCACTGCCGGTAAGTTGTTCGTCAATGAAGCTAAAGGCGGCAACTGGATCAGGCTGGTCCTGGGCGGGGACGGAAGGATCGTGAACCGGTCGGCGATCGGGGCAATCGTGAAGATCAAGCTCGGGGAGCGGATCCTGACCCGGCATGTCGAGTCCGGGATAGGGGAGGGCAACCAGAATGAGATGACCCTGCACTTTGGCCTAGGTGAACATGCCGCCCCGGTATCAGCGGAGATCCTGTGGCCCGGGGCTCACTTGCAGCATGTGAAGGGGCTGGCACTTAACCGGCTGCACAGGATCAGCTTCACGAGGAAGTGAGCCCGGTTTCGCGGGTTTTATTTGTGAAACTCAAAGACGCGCAGCCTGGAGTTGTTCGGGGCTGAAAGCAGGAGGGTACGGCCATTGTCCTCAAGGACGAGCAGGTTGCGGGAGTCATCGCGGGTCAGGAGCCCGCTTGCTGATGGCCAGATGGCTTCCAGGTCTCCCTTGCCATTGCCCTTGAGGAAAACATTGAGCCCTGCATTCATGCGACCGGTTTCACGTTGCGGGTGATAGAAGTTTTGTCCAATGACCACGTCAAGGTGCCCGTCACCGTTGAAGTCATGCATTACCGAGCCGAATGCGGGGGAAAGCTGTGCGAGGGTCGGCAGCATCCGAATTTCGAAACTTCCCTTCCCCATGTTGAGGATAAGGATTGAGGATAGGATGGTTGCCTTCAGTTCCAGTGCATTATCGTTTTGCCCGGGAGAGTAGATGTCATCAATGGTCGCAAGGGCAAAATCGTGGAAGGTCGGGAATTTTTCCTGCAGGAAGGGCATGGCATTGGTCGAGCAGCTCTTGCCGCGCACCGGGTAGATTTTGCCTTCCTCATGCGCTGCCTCGACCACGTTCATCCGGCCGTTGCCGAAATCAGCCGCGTAAAGCAGTGCAGGGTGTGCGGCTGAGGCGTGATACTTCGTGTTGAGACCAAAGTTGGTTGCGATGAAGTCCGGGTCGCCATCACCATCGATGTCGCCTGTGCTGATCCCGTTCCACCATCCACTCAGCGATTTCAGGCCGGTGCCTGCGTCGATATTACTGAAGGTTCCCCCGGTATTCCTCCATATGGAGACCGGGCCCCATTCCATGCAGATGACCAGGTCCATCCAGCCGTCGGAATCGATGTCGGAGAAGATGGCATCAGTGACCATGCCCTTTGGTGCAAGACCGGCTGCCGTTGCGGGGGTGAACTTTCCGCCGCTGTTGAGCAGCAGTTTTGACTCGGGAGGCATCGGGTAATTACCCGGGATGAGGCGCGCTCCGACAAAGAGGTCAGTGTCACCATCATGGTCGATGTCGGCTGCGGCAACACAGGAGCCGCTTTCCCGCATCTTTGGCAGGGTGCCCGCCGGAGCCAGTGCGAATTTCCCGGAGCCGTCGTTGAGGTATAGACGATCCTGATAGAGCGGGCTTTGTGCCTCAGAGTGGTTGCCGCCACTGATCACATAGAGGTCCTGATCCCTGTCATTGTCCGCATCAAAGCAAACGGCATCAATATCCTCGCTGTGACGGTAGTCGGTGAAACCCGGCACTGCAGGCTGCATGATGAACTGCCCGGTTTTTTCACGAAGGAAGATCTGTCCTGCCGCCCCCGCTGCACCGCCGACGAAGACATCATCCAGCCCGTCACCGTTAAAGTCCCCGGCACAAAGGGCGGGTCCGAAACGGGAGAGTTTGTTTGGCAGCAGTGGCTGCCTGGTGAAGTCGTCAATGCTGTTCTCAACATGGGTAAAATCGATTCCCGTCGCTGAGGGCGGAAGCTCGTTGAAAAGCACGGCAGGATTTGGATTATGGAGGGGGCTTGGCGGTGGTGGTGAGGCGGGTGCATCCGCAGGCTCGGAAATCCTGTAGTGGTGCCCGGTCGCGAGGTTTTCCAGGGTTTGTTCCGCGCCGCTGGGCCAGAAAACAGTCAATTTCAGGATATTGGCCGACTCGCCTAGTCCGAAGTGTACAACTGGCTCACACCCGGAGGCGTAGCCGCGCGAACTGGTGAGAATCCGTGTGTGCTTTGTCGTGGCGGTTTGTGCCACGACTCTGGCGCCGAGCCCGAAACGGTTGCTCTTTGTCCCGATCAGCGAGACCAGGATACTCTGCTTTTGTGGGCCGGATTCATTGCGCAGCAGGGTCAACTGCTCATTCATGTTGTTGGCGACGATGTCAAGGTCGCCGTCACGATCGATATCACAGAGCAGCCCGCCGTGGCTGACCGTGGTGCTTCCCAGGTTCCATAACTCATTGGCCGGTGCGAATCGCAGGTCACCGAGGTTGCGGAATGCCAGGTTCTTCTCCGGCAACCGGGGAGCGTTGCGGATTTGCTCGCGGATTGTCTCCTTGGGGGCCCCCATTGCATTCAACTTGATTGATTTCGCGGCAAGGTCAGCGTCCTGGATGTTGCGTTCCATGCCGTTGGTGATGTAGACGTCCTCCAGTCCATCGTTGTCGAGGTCGCCAAACATGGCGCCCCAGGTCCAGTCCGTGCTGTCGAGACCGGCATAGAATTCCGCGGCGATGAACTTGCCGGCCCCGGTGTTGACGTGCAGGACATTGCGCATCTGCTGACGCGGCTCCAGGTTGTCGAGGAACCATTGTGAGCGTTCCATCAGGCCCATCATGGTCTTTTGCTTGTAGTGGGTGGTGCTCGACATGTCCGTGGAGAGATAGTCAATCCACCCGTCGTTGTTGATGTCGGCGAAGTCACTGCCCATCGAATAGAATGAGGTGTAGGGAACCACTCTGCCGATGACATCGCTGAAGGAGCCGCCACCGTTGAGATAGAGGTGATCCGGTGAGGAGAAGTCGTTTGAGACATAGAGGTCCGGCCACTGGTCATTATTGATGTCGAACCAGACGGCTGCCAGCCCGTGGTCGCGCGCCGGGGACAACCCGCTCTTTACCGCGGGCACGGAGCGCAGAACCGGCGGCTTCCCCGGGTTTCCGCCCCCGTTGCGCAACAGGACATCCGGGCTGCCAAGCTCGATGAGGAGATTCCCCTCATTATACTGGCAGTGTTCATCAAAAGGGGGAGGCACACGCCGTTTGCCGGTGAGCGCATCCTGGATGACCTCGATCTTGTGGTTGAAGAGCTCCTTGAAGTCAAAGAGCCGGTTGGCGGCAACGTAAAGGTCGAGGTCGCCGTCCCGGTCGTAATCACCCGGGGCAGCCATGGTTGGTGACGCATTTTGCGGTGAATACAGGCTGAATTGCCCGCCGATGAAGTGCCCGTTGCCCGAGTTGAGGTAGAATTCATTGGCCGACCCCTTATTGCAGACGAAGAGGTCAAGGTCACCGTCGTTGTCCATGTCGGCAAAGCAGGCACCACAGCCCCAGGCTCCATGGTCCTCGATGCCCGCTGCAGTGGTGATGTCCTCGAATTTCCAGGGGGAAATCTGGCGGTAGAGCCTGTTGGGGCCGTCCTGGCAGACCAGGAAGAGATCCGGCCAGCCATCGTTGTCAATGTCGCCCACGGTCAGGCCGGCACCGTTGAGCAGGTAGTTGCGGATATTTTTCCGCTCGAGGTGATTTTGGAAGCTGATCCCGGTTTCATCCTTGCCCATCCGGGTGAAGCTTGTGGTTGTGCCTCCTTTTCGCTCGGCAAGCGGCCGGAAGGAGACTGCCGTTGAGAGTTGTTGCCACTCCGGTAGTTTTTCCGGCGCGGGGGTGCTGGTTCTCTCCTCCTTCCTTGAGCAGGCACAGGGGGTGACCGTGACCAGGGCAGCAGTGATGAGGTTGAGAATACGCATATTGATCGCTCAGGTGTAACAGGATGACTGTCCGATTGGGTTGAGCAAAAAAAAGGTGCCTTTATAAAAGGCACCTTTTTTGTAACAGGAAAATGATAATGTTGTTCAGCGTCGACGGCGAACCAGAACCATGCCAAAGGCGGCAAGCAGTGCGAGTATGCTGCTTGAGGGTTCCGGAATCACAGTGCCGGGGGTGCCATCAAGAGTGATGTGGTCAAACTGGATCCACCCGGCATTGCCACCGTCTCCCTTGCTGTCACCACCGGTGCGGGTGATCTCAATGACATTCTCGCCGGCAACCGCGTTTACCGAGGCCGACGTGAAATCAAGCTCTAAGAGAGTGTCCGCAACAAGGCCGACAGAGTTCAGGATATTGACGCCATTGAAATTGATGCTGACATCGTGGGTTCCGTAGCTGCCGCCACCGGCACCGGCCGCAGCATCCCACCATCCGCCGGCATAGAGGTCAACAACGAGGGTGAGGTCCTGGGCACCTGCCGCAAGGTTGAAGTGGAGGCGGTTGGTCGGGTCATTGTTGGCAATGGCCCGGTCAAAGTTTTTCCAGTTCTCGTCAACGGCCACGACGCCAATTCCGTAGCTGCCGGCGAAGTAGTAATCATCATCAAACACATCAGCTGAGCCGGGACCTGCCTGCGGTCCGTTCTCCTGGGAGAATTCTGCCTGGCTGCCGTCATCAACTCCAAGGGTGAAGATGTTGGCGGCATCGGAAGAGACAGGGACCGCGAGGGTGACTGCCAATAATGTCATGACAAGGAAGTTGAGATATTTCATTGGTTGGGATTCATTGGCTGGTCTAAGAGGGGCAGTTAAAAAGGGAATATTATGAAGCCTTCTGATGGTGAAAATTTATTGGATCCAAGTCGGGATTGCCAGTTCTTTTTTCTGTAGTCAGGAAATTGACTGCACTGGGGCGGCAGCAAAGGGTTACGGTTAAGCTGTGATTTTGTTGTATTTTTCTAATCGTGCAGCCCGAGGGCCTTACCGGCGATTTTCCCCAGCCCTTCGCGCAGCGGGCGGATTGAACGCCGCTCGTAGGGGTGATTGCGATTGCTGAGGAAAATCAGGAAGCTCTTGGATGCCGGATGGATCCAGATTGAGCCGCCGGTCCAGCCGGTGTGCCCGAAGGAATGACCTGGCGCCGGGCCTTTGGGCTGCGGATTTGAGAAAGGCGAGTCAATATCCCAGCCGAGGCCCCGCTTGACCTTGTGGCGGGATTGCGAGGTTTGCGTCGAGGTCATTAATCTCACGGTGGCGCTGGACAAGATGCGGACGTTGCCGAGAGTGCCGCCGCCGGTGATCATGCGGCAGTAGCGGGCCAGGTCGGGGGCGGTGGTGAACAGCCCGGCATGCCCGGCAATGCCGCCCATCGAACGCGCGCTGGGGTCGTGCACCACACCCTGCACCAGGCCATCTTTCTCGCGGGTGGTGGGGGCGGCGTGCGGGTAGGCCGATTTTTTGAGGACAAAGCCGGTATTGTGCATGCCCAGCGGCTTAAAGACCGCCTCCCTGGCAAACTGCTTGAGCGACTGTCCGGAGCTGCGGCGCACAATTTCCCCCAGCAGGATGAAGTTGACATCACTGTAGCGGTATTTTTCTTCCGGCTTGGCGCTCATCCTGATGGCGGTGGCGAGCTTGATCCCGGTGGCGTAGCCGCTCCACGGCGGCTTGCGCGGCAGGATCGGCGGCAAACCGGAGGTATGGGTGAGCAAGTGACGGATGGTCACGCCGCTTTTGTTCGTGCCGGTAAATTCAGGGATGTGTTTGACCACCGGGTCGCTGAGCTTGAGCTTGCCGCGTTCCATCAATACCATGATGCAGGGTGTGGTGGCGACCACCTTGGTCAGCGATGCGGCGTCGAAGATGGTGGTTTTTTCCATCAACTTGGGTGCCGGCACAATGTTGCGCTTACCATACGCGCGGTGATAGAACCTGCCTTTTTGCTCAAGCCATATCACTGCCCCGGGGATCTTTGAGGTCTTCACGGCATTGTTGACCAGGGAGTCGATTGCCTCGCTCACCTTGGCCCCGATCACCGGGACCGGGAGGGACACGGAAGCGGTGTCCGCGGTTCCCGTCCGGATAGCCATGGACAGCACTAAAGCAAGCAGGGCCTGTGAGCGCATCAGGCTGACAACCTAACGCAGCCGGGAGGATGCGTATAACGGAAAACCGGACAGGTGCGGCAAATTCGGCGTTGCTTGTTGCAGCAGGATTGCCTGTGCGGGAACTTTACTCCGCTGGCGGCGCAGCGGGATTGCTGCCCCTGCTGTCCGGCGGTGGCGCTATCGGCAGGACTTCGGGCTTGGGGGCACTCGCTGCCGATGGCACTGCTTCCGGGATTCCCCCTTTCCACCTCTCGAGGACAGTGAGTTTGTCCATCCGCTGTTTTACTGTTTCCATTGCCTGCTGAAGAATTTCGCCAATTTCCCTCTTGCTGAGCAGTGTCTTGATCACGATTTCCATCTTTTTTGCGATGATTTTTTCATGTTCACTGAACATGCGTACCACTTTTTCCCTCAGTTCCCCCTGCGGTTCCCCGATTGCCTCCATGCGTCCGGCAAGTTCTTCGAACCGGGTGACGATGCCGTCAAATTTCATGACTGCTGAAGTTGCGCTGGCCTTGTCCTTTGCGCTGGCGATGGTGTCGGCAAAATGGCGGGCCAGCTCGGTTGCCTCCGCAGCCAGGCTCTCGTGAGTATCAACTTTTTTTGCCTGCGGAGGGCTGCCTTCAGGAACACTGTTCTTGTCACAGCTGAAGAGGCCGAGAGTGCAAGAGGTGATAAAGATTGGCAGGGCCAGGCGGGTTAACCTTGTCATTGGAATAGTCAGTCAGGCGCGGCTGCGGAGAAGAAAATGCATTTCGCTTGCCCTTTGTATACACTGACCATGCAACGACACCCGGTGGCGGCAAGCGGAAACGCTCCGGGATTGAATTTCAGTGGCGGCAGCGGATTTTACTTCCCTTGGTGCCCTGACAGGACAAGATTCTGCTGTGGCAGCGAAGCAAGAGGCCGGCAGGCGCGCAGGAAACATCATGGCCTTTGTCGGCAGTGATGAAGCGCGGCTCAAGGAGGCGGCATTGGAGTGTTTCGGACAACTGGTTGCACCGGAGGAGGCCGAGTTTGGTTCCGAGATCATTGACGGCATAGCCGATAATGCCGAGGGTGCTGTGAATATTATCTTGCAGACCATTGGGGCCCTGCAGACCCTGCCTTTTTTCGGCAGTGACAAGGTTGTGTGGCTGAAGGGGGCAACGCTGTTCGCGGATTCACAGACAGGCAAGGCCGCCTCGGTGCTGGATGCCGTGCAGTCACTTGCAGAGGTTCTTGAGGCAGGGTTGCCGGACGGGGTGAAATTCCTGCTCAGTGCCCCGGCAATTGACAAGCGACGGGCGTTCTACAAGAAGTTGACCAAGCTTGGCAAGGTGGAGGTTTTTGACCGTCCTGACCTCAGCCGCGAGGGCTGGCAGGACAGGGTGAAGCAATATGTGCGTAAGCTGGCAGGTGAGCGCAAGCTGGAATTTGACGAGGAATCCCTTGAGCTTTTTGTCATGCTTGCCGGCGATGATGCCGCGCAGATTGCCAATGAACTGGAGAAGATCGACCTGTTCCTTACCGGCTCTGATCGCAGGGTAAGTGTCGACCACGTGCGCAGCCAGGTTGCCCTGACGCGTGCCGGGGTGGTTTTCGAG
>JAYGGE010000184.1:0-11183 GCA_046581505.1 Verrucomicrobiales bacterium
AATGGGGCGAGATACTACCCTAATCGCAAGTCTCTATGCATGCGCCCTGCTTCTAGCTGCTTCCTATTCGGAGGCGGCAGAGCACGGGATGGATGAGAAAGTTCTATCTCAGATTCCCCAAAAACTTCAGGCAATCATCGACCGCGGCCAGAGCTCCGGCATGGTCACTTTGGTGGCTCGAAATGGGGAGATCGCGTCCATTGATGCGGTGGGCTGGCGCTACATGGCTAAAAAGGAACCGCTGGAGACCACGGACGTTTTTTGGGCCGCTTCGATCACCAAGCCGTTCGTCGCAGTCGCCATCATGATGATGGTCGATAAAGGGCATCTGCAGCTCGATGATTTGGTGGAGAAGCACGTTCCGGAATTCAAAGGGCAGAAAGTAAAGAGCCCCAAAGGGCTTCAACCCGCCAAAAACCGACTGACCATCCGTAATCTTCTTAACCATTTGGACGCTCTCCCGGTGACCCGGACAACGCGCTCTGCCAAAACCATCAAGGGGCGCGCCCTTGCATCAGGGAAGAGCACGCTCATGTGGGAACCCGGCACGAAATGGAAGTATGGAGGCGAGGGCCTTCACGTCGGGGCTTATCTCGTGGAAAAGGTTTCCGGTATGCCATATGCCAAATTCCTGAAGACCCGAATCCTCGATCCCCTCGGGATGAAGAACACCTATTTCACCATCAAGAACGTGCCCAAGAGCCGTTCCGTCCCGACTCATCGCAAGCTCAAGAATGGCAAATGGGAATCCTTCGAAAGGGGGGATTTCAAAGGCGGCAGAGGCGGCCCTTATTTTGCAGTTGATGGCGGCTTCTTCTCAACGGCCGAGGATTTGTTCGTCTGGTGCCAGATGCTTCTCAATGGCGGCGAATTCGGCGGTGTTCGCTATCTCTCGGAGAAATCCGTTCGTGAGCTGACGCGCAAGCAGACCGGTGACGTTAAGCCTGCCGGGCACGGCCCCGGAAACTTTCATGCCCTTGCCTTTCAGGAGGCCGTTGAACCACAGGGCGTTACCGCCGCTCTGACCAAGGGAAGCTTCGGGAAAGGCGGCTCCGGAGGATCAACTACCTGGGTTGATCCCAGCACGAAGACCATTTATATCATGCTGCAGAACGTAAGTGGCGGAGATAGAGATCTCACCAGTTCCACCTTTCTTAATACGGCCGCCGCGGCGATACCTCCGAAATGACATTCCCCCGCCAAGGTCTCAAGGTATAAGCTCCCAGAGAAAAAGATAAACCCACGATGAAAATTCGAATCCCCTTTGCCCTCGGTCTGTTTGCCGCGCTGTTGCCCTTGGTCGGGGCAGCCGAATCGACAAAGGCAACCGGCGCCAAACCTCGCAGTGAGGCCACATTCTTCAACGGCAAGGATCTCGCCGGTTGGTCGGCTTCCGAGATGAAGTACTGGTCGGTCAAGGACGGAGCCATCGTGGGTCATTCGGCGGTCAACGTGCCGGGGAACAAATTCATCTGGGCAGATGGCGAAGTGCGGGACTTTTACCTGACCGTGGACGTCAAGCTGACCCCGGACAACCGCAACGCAGGCATCCAGTTTCGTTCCAGGAAAGCCAATGCCTCCGGGCAGGCCATTGGCTACCAAGCCGACGTCGGGGCCGGGGTGTGGGGCAAGCTCTATCACGAGCACGGGCGCGGTAAACTGGACTGGAACAACAATGCGGCTGGAGCGGTGAAATCCGGCGACTGGAACCACTACGAGATCCTCGCCGTCGGGCACCAGATATGGACCGCCATCAACGGCAAGTTGTGCGTGGCCCTGGAAGACCCCAAGGGCGAACGGTCGGGCAAGATATCGTTCCAAGTTCATGGCGGCCCCGCCCAGACCGTGCACTACCGCAACCCCACTTTGATTCACAACCCGAAGATTGCCCTCGAGAAGCAAACCGAGGAGCAATTGCTCGCCGCCTTGCCGAAAAAGGCGGCGGCCCCGAAACCCGCTCCCCCAAAGCCAATCTCCACTCCATTGCCTCACTGGACGAGGTTGATCGTGGCAGTTGATCCGGGTTCCCAAGGCGAGGCTTGGGCCAAGCCGGCATTTGACCACAGGAAATGGAAAACCATGAAGGTGCCCGGTCACTTTGAAAACGCCGGGTTACCGGGATTCGATGGAGTGGTGTGGTTTCGAAAAACCATCGAGTTGTCCGCCGGGCAGGCCAAGTCCAAGGCGCTCCTGCACCTCGGTCAGATTGACGACATGGACGTCACCTGGATCAATGGCACGCGCGTCGGTGGCTACGAGAATCCCGGCCACCATTACACGGTGCGCAACTATCCCGTTCCTGCGGGACTCCTGAAAACGGGCAAGAACACGATTGCCGTTCGCGTCATGGACCACGGTGCTCCGGGAGGCATCGCGGGGAAACCAGAACAGCTCTCCCTGCAGTTGGGAACCGAAACCATTTCGCTGGCGAATCTTTGGCATTTCGCTCCGGGCGCAAATCTGAATGCTCTCAATAAACATACCGCACTTGTCGCGTCGGTTCATGCTCTCCTGCGTCCGCTTGCCAGGCCAGCCAAGCCGGTGCCGGCATTCGCCAAAGGTTTCAAGGTCACAGGAGATCAGACTATTATCCTCCTTGGTGGAGCCAATGCAGCGGAAAGCAGCCGTCACGGCTGGATGGAGGCACTGCTTACCGCCGCACATCCAAAGCACCACCTGCATGTTCGCAACATGGCCTGGCCCGCGGACACCATTTACCTGCAACAACGCCCGCGCAATTTCTTCAACACTTCCAAGCCCGGTTACGGTGAAGCCGATCGCCGACCCGCAATTGCAGCCGACACCGTCTTTCTCTGGTTCGGCAAGATGGAATCACTGGAAATCGGCAGTGAGGAAAATCCTGCGGGTTTCCGGACAGCCTACGAAACAATCCTCAAGCAACTCGCCGATTATACCGGCCGCCTGGTGCTGGTCACTCCGCCCCCTTTTGAGGATCCGCTCGGACTCGGCCTGGATGTGAAAGGGCGTAACACAAAGCTCGCGAAATATGCCGCCGTGATTCGTCAACTTGCCGGGGAACACGGTTTACCTGTGGTCGATTTGTTCGCTGAACTGGCAGGCAATCCGGTTACCAGTGACGGCCAGATGCTCTCCCCTGAAGGCCACCGGATCGCGGCGCAAGCGATGGCAAGGCAACTCGGATTCTCCCCGCAACTCTCAGCCGGCAATGAAGCACTCCGCGAGGCAATCGTGGCCAAGAATGCCCTGTGGCACCGATACTGGCTGCCCACCAACTGGGCTTTCCTTTATGGCAATCGCCAGACCCAGCCCAGCAGCCGCAGCCATATTGGAGGCCAACCCAGATGGTTTCCCGAAGAGGTGAAGAACTCCCTGTCAGGCCTGGACAAAATGGAGAAGGAAATCCGGGAAAAGTTGCCGCTTAGCGGCACCAATTAGGGTTGGCATATCCTGATTTCCCCAATCCCCTTTTGCATCGCAAAAGAAAACCTCACGTGGAAATGACATTACTGCGTGACAATGCACGCTGCCAGGCCCCGGCGAGTTCCCGCCTGGCCACGATACAGTCCTCCCACACCGGCGGCCATGTGCTGATCCCGTAACCGCTGGCAACCGGACCCAATTCCGGCACCACCCACAATTCATTATGGGGACGTGACCCCTTCAGCCAACAGATAAATGCCGCCTCGGCAAAGGGCAGGTAGTCGCAAAATTCCCTGGATAGGCTGCCGCTGCCATCCGTTACCGGGATCTGGCAGTGATGCCCGTTGAACGGCCGGCAGTGGAGCAAATTCCCCCCCTGTAGCAATTCCGGACGATCAAGCAGGCGATCGGGAAACTCCTCCGGACGCAAATGCTTGATGATCGCGGGGTGCGAATGGTCAATGTTCATCCGCAGGAGTTTCCCGGTCGCCTCCCGGTAACCATCAGCAATGGCGTAGGCCTTCTCCGGCGTCTCGGTGCAGGTGTCACGATGCACCTCCAGGTGAGTATTCGCGCCCTGCCTCTCATCCTCCTCCATCAGCAGGATGGTCTTCTCAATCGCCTCCTCCAGGGGGGTGTCATGATCGCAAAGCTGGACATTGATGGTGGTCGCACCGCAATTCATCTGTGCCGTGATCAATGCCGCGAACCCGGCGGGATCATCGGCATCAAATAAACCTGAAAACTGCAGGTCATATTGCTCGAGCAGAGGCTTCAATTCAGGCCGTCCGCGATCATTAACACCGTCAAACCCCGCTTCCCTGATTGCCTTGATCTTCTCCTCAAGGGTCCACTCGCCTGCTGCTGAGGGATGGCCGGTAAGGGTCCACAGATTGGCAATGAAATGGATGCGGGGCAGTGATGAGGAATCCATGGCATTTGTTGAAGTGGGTGTAACGCGCTGCACGCTAGTCCCTCAGGCACGGGATACTTTGGAACAAAGTCTCCAGCCGTTCTCTTGAGTTGCTGAAATTGATCTTCAGGGAATCCTCTTCTGCTGCCTGCAGAGCATTAAGGTAATAATCATCATCCACTAGAAGCTGCTCGGTTTTCGCGAGGATCTCCAGCCGGTCCTGACCCCGTGCACTAAAGTCAGGGAACAGGATTTCATCAATCGAACCGTTCCCGCCGACGGCAACACTGCGACATAGCCCCGCATCGCCGGCCACCTGCCCGGGAACCATGCTCTGATCCAGTTGGAACACGACCCGATGCCCTGCCATGCACCTGAGATAATCGGTATAGTCCATGACCGTTTCCACCTGACATTCCAAATCCAGCTCATTGAGCATCAAATCAGTCTGCCGGCCATCCACATTGATGACGGAAACATTCTGCTCTAGACGCTTCGCCAACCCGGAGATCACAATAAGGCCGGCAAGGTGATTGCGGCTCATCGTCTTGAATTCCCTGGTTCCAATGAAGATACCCCTGCGCTGATCGAAAGGAATCGAGAAATCCCAGCGCGGGTCATCAAACGGGTAAGGCGTGGGCAAAAAACAAACACTCTCCGGCGGCTTGCCTGGGCGCAAAGCGCGGTAAACCGGGATTAATGCCTCCGTTGGACTGATTACGGCATCCGCCAGTCCCAGGATTTTCTTCAGCAGCGCCAGCTGCTTTGCCGAGTCAACCTGATAGGAAAACTGGTGGCTTCCGCTCTCCTTCAACGCCACCGCAACAGGCAGCCGCGAGGCATTGATCTTCTCAATCGCCCTGAGTCCCGCCTTCATGTCCCTGCGGATCAACATCAGGATCGGTCTCTGCAGACGAATGGCTGCTACAGCATCCGTCTCGAAATTGCCTGCCGTGCAGGCGGCGTATCCATGAAAATTAACCGGTGCGTGGGCGGATCCCGGTTCACCGGCGTAATCACTGAAGCTCTGGGCCGCATCGGTGCCCCCCGGGTTCAATACTGTGATGCTGAAATC
This sequence comes from Verrucomicrobiales bacterium, assembly GCA_046581505.1. Classification (GTDB taxonomy): domain Bacteria; phylum Verrucomicrobiota; class Verrucomicrobiia; order Verrucomicrobiales; family DEV007; genus CACIUL01. Next base: position 5,391 of record JAYGGE010000184.1, read on the forward strand.
GCTCATTTTAATCACTCTCAAGGTTGAAAATATAAACCATTAGACGAAAAAATTTCCTTTGTTTTATGGATTAATAGTTTCGCCATGAAACCACCCGGGTCAACCAAGGGCAACGACAGGCAACTCCTGCCAACTGGTCGTATAGCGAGAAGTGAGTCTTCCCCGCTTCATGCCCCATGGACGATCGATGCCCTGAGCGGCGAGAAAGGCGGCCTGCGGGCCATAAGCGGCGGTGACTTCCTCCATGGCCTGAATCAATCGGTCGCGTTTCCCGCTGCCGTGTTCCTCAAAGAGGTGGGTTGGTCGCTGGTTGCCATGCTCCAAGTCCAGCAGGAGGACACCGGCCTTTTTGTAGGCATAACCCCCGCGGTAGATTTCTCCCAGCAGGCGCCGGGCACTGGAGAGAATGCGAATCGGGTCATCGGCCGGTTCACTGAAGGCCATGCCCGCATGGCTGCCGTGACACGCTTCTTCAGTGAATCCTTTGAGAAGAGTGACACCAAGCCACCCAAGATTCATGAATTCAATCTGGCAGGCCCTGCCCAGGCGGGTGAAAAAACGGTAAAGCTTTCAATCAACATGATTGACAACAAGGGATTGGGGCCCCTGGTGATCATGCGGAGGGGGGAGGACAAATTGATGCGTTTGTAAAGGATCTCGACCTGCAGGGTAAAAACGAATACGCCGGAATTCTGACCATCGAAGCCCCCCGTCCGCTTGTCGCAGGACAACCGCTGATTTACATCATGAATGTTTTTGATGACAACGGCAACCTGAGCCAATCAGTCATCAACTCAAGCGTCACCAGCAAGCGGTTAAAGAAAGATGCTCCTTGAAGCAATAAGGTGAATTAAACCTGCCTGTTAGCTGCTACTCAATCGGTTGACAATCTCTGCCGCCGAAACTAGCACCCCAACCCGGCGTGCCAGGAACATAATAGATCGTGGCACTGGTATTCTCGAAGGTGGCGTTCACTTCCTCGGCATCGAGAGTTGGCGGTTTACCCAGGAAAGTAATCTTCGTCAAGCTGGTGCAATCCAGAAAAGCACGTTTGCCGATACTGGTTACACTGGCAGGTATGGTGATAGCAGCCAGAGAACCGCATGCGTAGAATGCCCCGTCTCCAATACTGGTCACGCTATCGGGTATGGTAACACTGGTCAGCTTCGAATTATTATAAAACACTCCACCGCCAATGCTGGTAACCGTATCCGGTATGACCACGCTGATGAGATTCTCTGAGCCAGAGAAAGCACCATCGCTGATCGTGGTAACAGGACTGCCATTAACCTCGCTCGGAATCACAAGATCCTTGAGAACCTCAAATGTCTCTGAAGTATTAAAATCGTCGAACGCCAACCCGTTTTCTCCGTTTGCCCAGGTGATATCCTCACCGGATGACCTGCTTCTATCTGGAATGGCAGTTATCCCCGCTTCCGGTTCAGGCTTTTGCGCCTTCACCATGGCACCTTCTTTGCCGGCATCACTGCAACCCAGCATTACCAATGGCATCATTAAAAAGAATCCGGGAAATTTCATAGCCATATGACTGGGAATACTATCACATATCACGTGACCATGCGAGCTTTCCCCGCAAGGACATATGCTCAGGCAATAATGTCGTGCACAACATTACCGAACACGTCGGTCAGCCTTACATCCCGGCTGTTATGGCGAATGGTCAATTGCTCATGATCGATGCCCAGCAAATGCAGGATGGTGGCATGCAGGTCATGGTAGGATACCGGGTTATCCACTGCGTGCATTCCCAACTCATCGGTACCCCCGTAGCTCAACCCGCCCTTCACTCCGCCTCCGGCCATCCAAAGGGTAAAGCCCTTGTGGCGGTGGCCGCGCCCGATTCTTTTCTCGCGGTTGGCTTCCTCAAAGGGAGTGCGACCGAACTCGGTCGCCCATACCACCAGAGTTTCATCAAGCAGGCCGCGTGACTTGAGGTCGAGGATAAGGGCGGTGATGCCCTGGTCGGTGCGCGCGGCATTGCCGCGGTGATTACCGACAAGCCCGCCACGATTGCCGTGGGCATCCCACTTGCGCCCCTCGGCTCCATCGAGGATCTCCACGAAACGCACACCGGATTCGACCAGACGCCTTGCAGTCAGGCAGTGGCGGGAAAAGACGTTGTCCCCATAGAGCTTGCGAATGCTCTCGGGCTCCCGGGAGAGGTCAAAGGTTTCCGGTGCCGATGTCTGCAGCTTGAATGCCATCTCAAAAGCCTCAATGCGGCCGCTTAGCTCAATTTGGCCGGGATGTTGATCACGATGAATGCGATTAAGCCGGTTGAGAACATTGAGTTGTTGCTCCTGGGCACCGGGAACATTGCCACCGCGGGGTTGCAGGTACGGGAAAGGCGGTTTCCCGGGCTCAACCCGGGCGATTGCCGCACGATGTCGCCCGGGCAGCATGCCCTGCTGAAATACCCCATCGCCGGCAGTGCTGATGCCGTCCTTCATCACCACGTAGGAAGGAAGATTACTGCTTTCATGGCCAAGACCGTAGGTGGTCCACGAACCAATGCTCGGGAACCCCGGGCGGCCATGGCCGGTGTGCATCAGTTGCTCACCCACCGAGTGGATCGCGGAGTCGGTATGCACCGACTTGATAAAGACAATTTCATCAACCACCTGCGTGAGACGGGGATAGATTTCGCTCACCCAGGCACCGCTGTGCCCATGTTGGGCGAATTTGAAGACTCCGGGAAGAATCCGGCAACCCTCGAGGGTCTTCTCCGGGTTGAATCCTTTCAACTCGTCAGCGTTGAACACCTCTGAGGCCGCCTTCCCCTGGAGATCCCTGAGCTTGGGCTTGGGGTCGAAAGTCTCCAGGTGACTTGCCCCGCCACACATGAACAGGAAAATCACGTTCCTGGCCCTTGGCGGATGATGTGGGGTACACGAGGAAATGTCACCTTTGGCCGAAGCTGATGCCAGCAGCGAGTTAAGCGCAATACCGCTCAACCCGCCGAATCCGAACTGCCCGAGGAAGCGCCTCCGGCCAATAACGTTGCCAGGTTCAGTGGACATAAATGAACTCATTCAAGCCAAAGATCATGTGGGTATAATCAATCAAGGTATTCCCTGTGCGAAGAAACTGAACACCTATTTCCACTTCATTCTTCCGTGGCGGCCGGCAAAGCGCAAGCAGGTAAGCATGTTCAACCTGACGCACCCGGTCACTGCCGGCTTCCTTTTCCACTCGCTTCGCAAAGTGCTCGGCAAGCTTCCAGACCAATGGGGAATTAAGTGCAAAGAGCGCACTATCGGGGCTGGAAGCGGTGGTTCTTGCGCCATCACTGCGCTCAGTGTCAGGCGGATCAAAAAGGCTGAGTGTTGGGTGGCGAACGGCACGGTGTGCCTGCAGGTAGATTGAACGCCGCCAGCTCTCCGGGCGATCATCCTCCCTTTTCTTGTAATTGCCGACAGGGATACTCTTGCCAAACATATCGGTGCGCAGTACACCGGCAACGGCCAGCAGGTGGTCGCGGATAATCTCCGCCTCCAGCCGCCGTGGTCGATATTCCCACAGCCACCGGTTGTCGGCGTCCCTTTTGAGCGTGACCACATCCCGCGAACTGGACTGCCGGTAGACCGCGCTGGTGAGGATGAGCCGGTGAAGCGGTTTCAAATTCCATCCCCCTTCAATGAGCTGCACGGCCAGCCAATCGAGAAGCAGCGGGTGACTCGGCCTTGAACCAAGCCTGCCGAAATCATTCGGCGTAGCAACCAGCCCGCGACCGAAATGGTGATGCCAGATGCGGTTAACGATGACCCGCGCCAGTTGCTCTCCGGCACCGTGCCCGGTGTCGGTAAGCCAGTCGGCAAGCGACTCGAGATTGTTCCTGCCTTTGCCCTGCCAGTATCCGACAGGCTGGCTCATGAGTTTACCGAGGAATCCAGGCCCAACAGCACGCCCGGGATTCGCCCAGCTTCCCCTCAACAACAACCGCGGTTCAGTGATGTGGAGGGCAATCTTCTTGGCCGAGGCTTTCGGAGACTCACGCACCTGGTCAAAGAAGACGGCGGTGAAGCGGTAGTATTCCTCGGTCGACATCGGATCGACCGGGTGGTCGTGACAGCGGGCACAGCCGAAAGTAAGGCCCAGGAATGCATTGCCGGTGGTGGAGACCATGTCGTCCAGACGGTGGAACTGCTTATCGTTGGGATTGGCATTGTTTTGCAGGCGGGTGCCAAGGTGAATGAACTGGCGCAGTGGCCGGTATTGCTTCTTGTCATCAGGAGGATCGATGAACTGAAAGCGCACGAACTGATTGAAGGGCAGGTCGGCATTGAAAGCGCGGGTCACCGCGTCCCGGTATTGCCAGGCATCCCCGCGAACCTTGTCCTCATTAACGGTGAGTGTCCCATTACTCTCCCCGAAGCGGGCAACATCCAGCCAGTGCCGCCCCCATCTCTCCCCGTAATGGGGACTCTCCAGTAGCCTGTTGATCAGCCTTGTGTAGGCATCTGGACTCGCATCCGAGACAAAAGCCCTGATTTGCCCCACACTTGGAGGCAGGCCTGTCAGTCCGGCCGTGACCCGCCGGATCAGACTGTGGCGATCGACCTCAACCTGCGGCACGAGGCCATGATCCTCCAGCCTGGCAAGAATAAAACTATCAACGGGAGTTTTTACCCACGGAGAGTCAACCTTCCCCGGCAACGCGTTCGCAGCAAGTGGCTGGAAGCTCCACTGCGGAGTATCCGCGCCCGCCAATCCGACACCAGTGACCAATAAAAAAATCGCATTTAACTGGAAACGTAGATTCATTATAACGGACAGGCTGAAATCTACCGTTGCACAAGCGTGTTCGTCAATAGCCCTAAAAACCGATTTCGACTCTGCATTACCAATGGCATGGATCAACGACTTAATCCCCAACTTCCAGCCAGGCCAGCAGGTCGAGTATTTCTTCTTTGCTGAACAGGTTCAACAGGCCGGCAGGCATCAGTGAAGCACTGGAATGGCCGCGACTGATGATGTCCGCCTTGGGAATCCGGGTAATCTTGTCCGGATGCAATGGATTTTCTGCCAGCTGCAAATCGGGTGCGCGGTAATCGAGATTGGCAATGATTTGCCCGGAGAGTTGGCGACCGTCCTTTAATTGCAATACACTGGCCTGATAATTCTCCGCGATGCTCCTGGAGGGATCCAGTATCTCAACCAGCAGATCACGGCGCCCGAAGCGGCTGGCGACATGGGTGAGATCGGGCCCGATGGGGTAGCCCTCACGGCCGTGACGATGGCAACGACTGCACATGGCAGCCGAGAACATCTTGCGTCCATTGGCAATGTTGCGCTTGTTGGCATCGAAGTTCAGTGCCTCTTTAAAATCATCAGGCGTCCATTGCTTTACCGGCTTTCTGCCGGTGAGATCAGGCAGGGAAGGAAGCTTGGGGTTTTTGTTGATGATGTCAGCCAGTTCCTTTTTCTCCACATCGCTCAGTGTAGCCTCGGCCTCTGCACGGATTTTCTTGAGGGCCTGCGGAAGACCACGTCCACCGAGAAAGGTGTCATAGGGGCAAAGGATCCGGAAAAAGATGCTGCGGGATTCGGGCGTCCATCCTTCCTTGGCATGCCTCAGGTGATAAAGGTAATGAAGCCTTTCACTTTGGTTCGTGCTTGCATCAAGCAGGCGAATGGTTTTCCCCACGGCCTTTTCCGGATTCAGCTTGATAAGCAGGGGAGCAATGGCCTGGTTAACTGCAGGAGAATGGCCCGGGAAGTGCGGTTGCAGGTTGGATTGGATTGCAAGAAGCGTCTTGGCGGGGAGTTCAT
>JAYGGE010000004.1:0-2257 GCA_046581505.1 Verrucomicrobiales bacterium
TGGTGAGGATCATTTGTCCCGCCTTTGAATGGCGCACCAGCTCGCGCCAGTCAGCCTGCGCCGGGTCGTCCGTCGAGCTCTTCACGTAGGTGCGCCAGTCACCCGTGCCGTTACCGTGTACTGTGTGCGCGTCACTGACCGCGATGCCCCACACCCGGTGCCCCTGGTTCAAGGTCTGCAGCCAGATAAACTCCCGTATGTAGCGCACACGCCCGCCCGGCCCGAGTTTCCTGTTAATGCTGTAGGGAGCACCGGCGAGGATGCTGTTGCCGACATAGTTCTGGGTTTCCAGCCCGTCGAGCATGCTGCCGAGGTTGGCGTATCCGCCGTCAATCTTGCCGTCACCGTTCCAGTCCACGAAGTTTTCCTCCATGCTCGGGTGATTAAGGTGTACCCAGCGCTCCGGGTCGGATTCCTGGAAATGGCGCAGGGTAATGGCATTGAGGCGCGGGTCCTTTGCCCACTGTGGCGCCCCGCCGTCCTGCTTCTTCGGGTCCGGCTTGAAGGGAAAGGCATTAAAATGCGCCCCTGGCCCGGTCAACTCCAGGCCCGGCACCGTCGACATGAAGGCCTGCAGCCCGAGTGCCCTGATGGTCGGGTTCCAGTCAAACATCCGGTTGTGCTCGGTTGTCGGCACAAACTCGAGCTGCTCGGCAGCCATGTTGATCACCCGGTCGGCAGTGCCGCAGGTGTTATCCCCGCTGGGAGTGGAATGATTGTGATAGTCAGTGCTCAGCCAGCCCCTCGTGTCCACCAGGCGCTTCAGGGTTCCGCCCAGCTTCACCTCGGCGCCGGCCGCCACGTTCACCTCCTTCTCGATATGGGAATATTCCATGCCGTGGGTAACCACCACGCGGTATCTGCCGGGAGGAACCGCCACCCGGAACCGGCCTGTCTCGGAATGATACTGGTCCACACAGCCGTGCGCGCGGTTATTTGGCCCAAGGTTCGGGGACTTGGTTTCACCCGTGCCGTTGAACTGCGCCTTGCACGGGATGGAAACCCCTGCCTCATCCTTTATATCAAAGGCAATGGCACTCGCTGCCGAAAGCTTAATGGCACGCGGGCCGGCTCCCGGTTCAAATTCCTCCTCTTTGCCGCCGCGTCCAATATCACTGAACGTGAGCCGGTGGGCTTTCCCCTTGGCCAGCCGGAAGGAAAATTTACCCTCATCATCAGGGTAACCGTTGATTGCCTTGCCGTTTACCTCAGTGCTCACGCTGGCAGTGGCAACCGGTTTTCCACCGGGTCCGCGCAGGGTCCCCGCAACAATCCCGGTATCCCCGGCACGCTCCAGCAGCACACCAACCGCATCAAGCGGGGAAGTCCCCACCGCGACAAACCGCTCAAAGCTCAACTCCTGCCCGGGCGCAAGGGTGATCTCGCCGGGCTTGGAGCCCCCCTTCCACTCCCAGCGGTAGGCATACCCGCACTTGTCCGCCGGGTCAACGGCATCCGCCCACTGGATATCACCCGCACTCCCCGATGAGGTGAACTTTGTCCATGAATCACGCAGCTTCACCTTGCGCTTGAACTTGGTTTCATTGCGCAGCGTTGAGCTCACCAGGATTCCACGCCAGCCGTCGCGGACACGGTAGCGGTGCCGGCTATAGAGCCCGGCTCCCTTCGCCGCGCTGATCACCGTCTCAACAGCCGCCTCCCCTTCCGGGCAATCCTCCACAACCCGGACATAGGATACCCCGCCCTTGAGCCCGAGCGGGGCGAAAATGGTCAACTGGTCGTTGTTTGTATCTCGAAGAGCCAGGTCGTAAAGGCAACCCTGGGTGGTTCCATCCGTTCCCCAGAAAGTCCCCATGTTGGCTTTCCTGAACGGCGCGTTCTGTGCAATGACCGCCTCGATCAGGTCATTGCGCAAAATAAAGTCACCCACAATTCCATCCGCTTCCTTGCCTCCGGGCAATTCGGTGAACCGGGCATCATCAACCTCAAACGCCTCGGGACCGGCCATCACCGGGCAGAGGGAAAGGAGCAGGAGAAGTAAACAGCTTGGTCGGGATTTCATGCCCCTACCCTTTCCCTTGAATCAATGAATTGAAAACTCTAAACATTCTGCCTCCTGGACAGTGCAAAAAGGCGCAATGCCTCCCCCATCAACAACTCCGGCCTCAAGAAACCAGAAATAGAATGATTAAAAGGCTCCATGTAAGGACATCCGGCTGAAAGGTCAGCCATAAAACCGGCGTTTCCTTTAAATGACAACAACTGGATTGCCCCTCCGAAAGCCACATGCCCCTGG
>JAYGGE010000022.1:0-9791 GCA_046581505.1 Verrucomicrobiales bacterium
ATACGATTTATTATCATTGATGTAGTTTACGAAAACGTCACTGGAGTTCTTGGGGTCACCGCCATGCTTTACATTGACCACCGTACTGTTCAGCCTGATGCGAACAGCATTGCCGGATTTATCCAACTCAGCATAGTTGAATCTAGCCAGGACAAGCTCTTCAGCGTTCTTCCCCTTGGCTACATTAGGGTTCAACTTTTTCACCAACGCACGCGCAACGCCGGCATTGCCATCAGGGAAATGATGAACGTATGGATTATCTTCAACATAGACCGCTACGGGCGCAAACCCCAGTGCACCACAACTCTTAGCTGCGCCGATGCTCATTAAGTCCGTTCCCGTGCTTGCCCAGTCCAGGCCGGAATGTCTCGCCATTCTCAGCACACCAGGGTCATCAACCCCCAGCGTATCCTTCAGATAATCGAAGTAGGAATGAGTATTAATATAGTTCCGTAACTCCCCTTTCGGGACCTTCAGCGAATGCAGCCCGCCATTCAATACTCTCAGTAGTTGTTCTTTGCCCCTATCGCTTAAAGGCGCCTGTTTTGCAGCCTCTTCATTGGATAGCTTGGTGTCCTGAAGCCCTTCGATATAGTTTGGATAATTGCAATATGGATGCTGGACCACTTTGTCTTCACCAAATATCTCTTTGTTGAAGTAGGTGATAGCCCCTAAATTATTCCGCTTAAAGAAGCCTGTGTCATAGGCGGTTTTAAAGCGGTCCAGGTCTACTCCTATATCTTCCAGAAGATTCAGTACGATTCTATGCGCATGGTTCGGTTTTACCAGCGTCTGTGAACCGCCATAGGTTATGCGTGTAGTGCCATTGATCGTATGTTCATTGCGTTTGGCATGTCCGCCGAAATCATCATGATTATCGAGAATAAGCACCTTCTTATCCCTGCCATGCTTCTGCTGATAAAAGTATGCAGCCGCCAGTCCGCTGAGGCCTCCGCCAACCACAACCAGGTCGTAGGTTTCCGGCAGTTTGGTGGTTGGCCCCCAATCCGAACGCCCGGCCCATGCGCGGCTATGTGCGTGATCGTATGATCCCGGGTGACTTCCCCTGAGTCCGGTGCGCGCTGGTGGATAATACGATGAATCCAGGGCGGCCTGGCCGGTTGCTTCAAGCGGCAGCATGGAGCTCCCTGCCGCCATCAGCGTGCCATTGATAAAGTCTCGTCTTGTTATCTCGCTCATTCGCCTCTTTCCGAGTGCCGATTGTTCAAATACCGTGGCATTGCCTGCTGCCTTCCCATGTATCAGCCCAATCCCGCCAACAGGCTATGCGAATCCATGGGCGGGGACAAGGAGAGGGTGGGTCCTGGTTGCTTATCACCCGGGGCAATTGCCAGGAAATTGCTTTTCCGATCCCAGTGTCCCTGGGCGCCTGTCTGGCGGGGTTGGAGGGGTTGGAGGGGTTGGAGGGGGTGGAGGTGTTGGAGGGGTTGGAGGGGTTGGATGTGCGTGATCTCCATAACTCGCTCAACCTGGGCTGAAATTGGTCGGGATGACTGGATTCGAACCAGCGACCTCGTCGTCCCGAACGACGCGCGCTACCAAACTGCGCCACATCCCGTGTTTTGCGGACTGAACCGGGCGCTATTATGCGCGAATTTCAGTTCGGGGCAAGGCAAGATATTCCTGCACGGAGCCATGCGGGCTGAAAACAGCCATGGTGGATTACTCAATGCCCCGGAGAGTATCAGGGGGAAGGAGCAACTGCGGGTTGAGAGATGGTGATGCTGCCTTGTTTTCCGCTCACCCGGTGACTGGTGGACATCCCATCTGGCCAAAGGATGCTGAGCTCAGTGAGTTGCCTTTCGCCAAGACCAAAAAACAGCGATTGAGTCGACTGGGCGAGATAACCGCTGCCGCAGACCACTGCCGCTGTCTGCCGTGTCCCGTCCGACAGCATGGCCGTGACCCGGGCCCCGGCCGCGTTCATGTTGCCTGTTTTCGCACGCAGGGTGACGCGCCGCATCCGGCGTTTTGGATAGCGGGTACTTCCCCTGTTGATGAAACAGCGCAACGGACCGTTGTTGCTCGCCACCAGGAGGTCCGGCCAATTGTCGCCGTTAACATCGGCAAGGCAGGCGGCAGTGGCATCCTCTGCCACAATCAGCCCGCTCTCGCGAGGCCAGAGGGGCTCAAAGTTACCATCGCCGAGGCCACGCAGCAGTACACTTAAACCACCGGACATCCTGCCGGTTTCCACCTGTGGGCCGTAGAAGTTCTGCGCCAGGTAGAGGTCCGGGATGCCGTCGCCGTCAAGGTCACTTATCACGGTTCCAAAGCTCGGGGCGACCTGCGCCAGCCGCGGCAGTTCCCTGAAGTCGAACTTCCCCTTGCCATTATTGATGAAAACCCCGGAGGCGAGGGTGGTCGCGGAGAACTCGGTTGCACCCTTGAGCTCGGGAGGGGTGTAGATCTGGTCCAGTTCGGCGAGCGCGAAGGAATGAAAGGTCTGGAACTTCTGCGCAAGGTGCGGGATGGCCCGGGTTGAACAGCTTTTTCCGCGAACGGGGAACAGTTGATCGCCCTCAAATTCAGCCTCGATCAGGCGGGTTGTATCGGTACCGAAATTTCCCGAGTAGAGGAGTGCGGGATGTCCCGGTGACGCGTGGTATTTTGTATTGAGGCCGAAGTTTGCCGCGACAAAGTCAATGTCGCCGTCAAGATCGATATCGCCCGCGGTGATGCCGTTCCACCAGCCGGTATGGCCGGCCAGCCCGGCCTCAGCAGTGGCATCGGTGAATTTTCCCGCCTTGTTGTAGAGGCAGGTTACAGGCCCCCATTCAAGCGCGATCAGGAGATCCTGCCAACCGTCGTTGTTGACATCGGCAAACACCGCACCTGTCACCAGGCCAAGTTGAAGGAGGCTTGGTGCAATTGTTTGCGTTGCATCGGTGAACCTCCCGCCCGAGTTCAACAGCACCCGGCTGTCTGCGGCAGCCGGGTATTTCCCGGGGATGACACGCCCGCCGACAAACAGGTCAAGGTCACCATCCCGGTCGATGTCGGCGGCCGCGATTGACCCGCCGCTGTCCTCGAGCAGCGGCAGGGATCCATCCGGGGCGAGCTTGAATTTTCCGGATCCGTCGTTGAGGTAGAGCCGGTCACGGAGATCCTTCCCGCTCGTCTCGATACCTCCACTGACAGCATAAAGGTCGCGGTCACCGTCCCCGTCAACATCGAGGAGCAGCAGCCCCATGTCCTCAAAAACTTCAGATCCGGCGATGGGCAGGGGAGGTGCGAAGTTACCGCCGCCAAGGCTGGTGATAATCTGCGTCGGTGAACCTGCGGCACCGCCAAGTATAAAATCCTCATCACCGTCGTTGTCCAGGTCGCCGGTCGCCAGCCCGGGACCGAGTTGTGACATCTTGTTTGGAAGCAGCGGTTGAAGCGCAAAGTCATCAAATGTGCGTTCGGTATGCAGGACACCCGAGAGTTTCCCGCTTGCGGAAAACAGCGGTTCAGGCCCGGGTTGCGGCGGGGCGGGGGAGGAATGATTTTCCTTTGGCTCGGTGATCAAATACGAGTGGCCTGCAGGCAGATCCGCAAATTCCTGCCGGTTGCCGTTTGGCCACTCAACGATCAGTCGCGCCACGGTCGTGTCCTGCCCAAGCCCGAAATGTGCGACTGCCTCGTCGGAACTCAGGTATCCGCGTGCTGAGGTGATTTGCCTCACAAGGTGACCGGCGGATGTCTCGGCGCGGATCTTTGCACCGATCCCGAAGCGGTTGCTTGCGCGGCCGCGGAGCCTGACAAGGATACCGCTTTCCTGGCAGGTGTTCCTGTAGAGGACCGGTTGCTCACCCCGGTGAATGACGAAGATGTCGATGTCGCCGTCGCGGTCGAAGTCACACGCCGCTGCGGCGAGGCTGGAGCCGAAATGGTCAAGTCCCCACTTTGCGCCCACTCTCACAAAGCGAAAATCTCCCTCATTGCGCAGTGCCAGGTTTTTTTCGTTGAGCAAGTCCGGGGAGGAACTGTTTACACCGCTTTCGAGTTGGCGGATGTTCTTTTCCATGCCGTTTGTGATGAACACGTCGGAGTAGCCGTCGTTATCGAGGTCGGCAATCCTCACCGTCCATGACCAGTCGGAGCTGGCAAGGTTCATCAGGTATGCTGATTCCATCAGGCGGTTGGTTCCGGTGTTCAGGTAGACGACGTTGCGCATGTTCTGGGGGGGGCGTGCCGCGGCCATGAAGTTGCTCTGGGAGGCCGTCATCGCCCCCATGCTGATCTTGCGCTTGTAGTGCGTTGTGCCGGACATGTCGGCTGCGATGAAGTCGATCTTTCCATCGTTGTTGAGATCGCCTATGTCTGAGCCCATGCTGTACATGGGGGTGTGGGGAACTGCATCTTCAATGACATCCCTGAAGGTTCCATCACCATTGTTGAGATACAGGAAATCCCGGTCTGCCCAGTCGTTGGCAACGTAGAGGTCCTGGTGACCGTCATCGTTGTAGTCCCACCATGTTGCGGAGAGGCCCCGGCCGGGATCATATGCTATGCCTGCCTCTTCGGTGACCTCGGAGAATGTCCCGTTGCCATTGTTGCGGAACAGGAAATCAGGTCTTCCCGAAGCGTTCCACTTGACCTGGAATTTCCCTGTGGATGTCTTGCGGTAGGCAACGATCCGGAAATACAGGTCGTAGGGGGAATTGAGGACAGGCTTGCCGTTTTTTTTGCCAATCATTTTGCCCTCGTCCGGGGGCTTTGAATTGTCCGGCCAGTGAAATTGATTGGTGACCAGATACATGTCGAGGTCCCCGTCACTGTCATAATCGCAGAAGGCAGGCATGAGGCTGGCCTCGGCCCGTGCGAGGCCGAAGGCTTTTGCGCTTTCCACGAAGCGCAGGTTGCCGTTCCCGTCTTTGCCCTGGTTGATGTAGAGGCAGTTTGGATCAGCGTAGTTTGTCACGTAGATGTCAAGGTCCCCGTCGTTGTCGATGTCCACCATGCTGGCGCCGCGGCTCCAGGAGTTGTCCTGGTCGATACCGGAGCCCTCGGTGATGTCGACAAACCTCAGCGGGCTGACCTGGCGGTAGATGCGGTTGTTTCCCGGGGCGCTGGCAAGGAACAGGTCAGGAAGACCATCACCGTCAAGGTCGCCTGTGGCCACGCCGCCTGCCTCCATCCCGGAATCCTGAAAGTTTGCAAACCTCTGGTCGGCTTTGTATTTCACCACCGGGGAGATTCCTGACTGTTCCGGCGGGACGGCGACAAAGAGGGTCTTGCCCGCGGCTTTTCCCTGTTGCGGGGCGAGGGGTGTCTTGATGATTTCCGGCAGTTCCGGGTCAATGCGGCTGTCTCCCGGTGCAGATGTCCCCGTAACCTGTTTCTTGTCGCAGGAAAGCAGGGTGAGGCAAACAATGGCGGGCATCAAGGTGGCGCCAAGCAACCGGGTTATCCTTTTCCTGCCGCGGTGCAAATGGGAATGTTCCCGCGAACACACATGGAGATTTCCTCGGACAAAAGGTTTCATCATCGTTCTTGAGGTCTACTCGGGTTGAACAATCTGCAGGGGCTTGGAGGTGTCAGGCGCATCGATGGTTGATGATCTCCCGTCGGGCCACGTGACCTTCAGGCGGACAACTTTACGTGAAGGACCAAGCCCGAATGTCAGGTTGGCAGGATTTTGGGAAAGGTAACCTCCTCCACTCCGGGCCTCCAGGGTTTGCATGGTGCCGTCATCAAGGCTCAGGGAGATACGCGATCCCGTCCCGGTCGGGTTGCCTGCCTTCCCCCGCAGGCGGAGTGAGATCAGGCGCCCGTTGTCACTGCCCTGATTGCGGAACACCATCAGCTTGGCGTTGTTGATTCCAGCTACAAAATCAGGCCAGCCGTCACTGTCCAGGTCAATCCGGGTGAGGCTTGTGGCATCACCTGCAACGACAAGGCCACTGAGGTCAGGCCGAACCGGGGAGAACTTGCCCGTGCCATCACCTTTCAGGAGCTGGCTGACCCCGCCGGCCATGTGTCCGGTTTCAGGCTGGGGCCCGTGGAAGTTCTGTACCATATAGATGTCGGGATGTCCGTCGCCGTCGATGTCACTCACGTTAACCCCGAACCCTGGAGCTATCTGGGCTATCCGGGGGAGCGGCTGGAATGTAAAGTGGGCCTTACCGTCATTGATGAAGATTCCGCTGTTGAGTTCAGTGGCAACAAACTGCTTGGATCCTGAGAGTGTTTTCGGGGTGTATATTTCTTGCAGTGATGCGGCGGCAAATCCCCTGAATGTATCGAATTTTTTAAAGAGGAAGGGCATGGCGTGCGAGGAACAACTGCGGCCGCGCACAGGATACAGTGTGTCGTGTTCATATTCAGCCTCGACACAGCGCATTTTCCCGGTCCCGTCGAAATCCCCGTAGAAGAGTCTGACCGGTTTCTTGAAGGATGCGTGATACTTGGTATTGAGGCCGAAGTTGGTCGTCACGTAATCGATGTCGCCGTCGTGGTCAATGTCACTGGCGGCAATTGCGTTCCACCAGCCCCAGTGGTTGTATAATCCCGCGGCCTTTGTTTCTTCCAGCAGCGCGCCCCCGGTGTTGCGGAAATACCTGACCGGACCCCACTCGCAGGTGACCAGCAGGTCAGTCCTGCCGTCACCATCCGCATCCGACCAGATTGAACCGGTGATCATTCCGGTTTCTGAAAGACCGGGAGCCAGCTCGTCGGTGACGTCCTTGAACTGCCCCTTGTCGTTGCGCAGCAGGTGGCTTTTTGGCGGGGTCGGGTAGCGCCCCGGAACAACCCGTCCGCCGACGAAGATATCAAGGTCGCCGTCGGCGTCAAAGTCGCATGCGCTGACGGTAGCGCCGCTGTCATGCATCTCCGGCAGGGTTCCGGCGGCTGCCTTGGTGAATGTGCCCTTGCCATCGTTGAGGTAGAGCCGGTCCTGGAGCAGGGCATCACCGGGCTCGCATTCCACACCACCGCTTACGACATACAGGTCCATGTCACCGTCACTATCGGCGTCAAGGAACAGTGCACCCATGTCCTCATGGTTGCCATCAGCCTGCCACGCGGCATTGCTTACCAGGGTGAACCTGCCCTCACCCCTGTTGCGCAGGAGTTGTCCCGTGCTGCCCTTTGCGCCGCCCAGGTAAAGGTCGTCGTCACCGTCCGAATCGATATCTGCCCAGGCCATCCCGGGGCCGAGTTGGGAAAGCTTCTGCGGCAGCAGCGGTTGCCGCGCGAAGTCATCAAAGGGTTGCTCACGGTGTGACACCTGGGAGAGGGAGATGGGCATGGGCTCAAACATCGCCCTGGGGCGCGGATTTCCGGCCGGCAGCCCGGGCGGATCCTTGCCGGGTTCGGTGATGGTGAACTGCCTGTTGGCCTCCAGGTCCTCAAAGACCTGCCGGTGGCCGCTGGGCCAGAGCACACTGAGGCTTGTAATATCCGGCTCGTCTCCCAGACCGAAATGGATCATCGCCTCGCCGCTGGCCATGTAGCCGCGGCTCAGGGTGAGGAAGCGAACCTGCTCTCCCTTGCCGGTGGTTACGCGGACCGTTGCCCCGATCCCGTCCCGGTTGCTTTTGGTGCCGCGCAGCTTGACCAGTATGCGGTTGGTCTGCCTTGCGTTGTTGCGGTAGATGCTTACCGGTTCATTGAGGTTGGTGACGATTAACTCCAGGTCGCCGTCCCGGTCCAGGTCCGCCGCGGTCGCGGCATAACTCATGCCGACATGATCCAGCCCCCACGGTTTGCTGACATTCTCGAAGGCAAGGTCACCCAGGTTGCGGAAGGCAAGATTCTGCTCCTTCAGCGGTCCGCTCCCGGCACGGACGTGCTTTGCCCATTCTGTTTCCCCGGGCAGGACGTTCACGGCTGAGCTGTTGTCAGCGACATTGAGGTTAACCGCCATGCCGTTGGTGATGAAAACGTCGACGAGCCCGTCGTTGTCAAAATCCGAAAGCCTTATCGTCCAGGTCCAGTCCGAGTTTGCCAACCCGGTCAGGTATGCGGCTTCCCTGAAGCGGCTGGTTCCGGTGTTAATGAAGACAGTGTTGCGCATATACTGGCGGGGAAATGCAGTGGTAAGGAACTCGGAATTGGCCGACATCGCGCCCATGCCGACCTTCTGCTTGAAGTGGTTGGTTCCGGACATGTCGGTGACGACAATGTCGACCAGACCGTCGCCATTGAGGTCGGCTGAGTCCGAGCCCATCGAGAACCAGGTGATGTGGGGGAACGCGCTCTTTATGTCATTTCTCATCGGGGCACCGGGGATGTTCCTGAGGAAGAAGTCCGTGTCCTGGAAGTCGTTGGCCACATAGAGGTCGGGCCTGCCGTCAGCATCAGGATCCCACCAGATCGCGGAGTTTCCCTTGCCGACCAACTGGCCGGGGCGGGTGAGCGCAGTGAACGTGCCGTTGCCGTTGTTTCGCAGCAGGTGGTCTGATTGCCCGACACTGTCATGATCCACGGAGATGGAGTCCGGGGTATCACCCGCCGTGATCCCGGTGATGCCGTAGAATTTCCGGAACTTCGGCAGGACCATTGGTTTACCATCGCTGCCCCTGGCGACAATCGGCTCGGTGGTCTTGCCCCGCGGATCGTAGAAGAGGTTGGTCATCAGGTAGAGGTCGAGATGGCCGTCGAGGTCAAAGTCACAGAACGCGGGAGTGTGTCCGGCGCTGATGAGGTCAAGGCCGAACTTCTTTGCACACTCGATGAAGGTGCCGTTGCCCTGGTTGAGGTAAAGTGAGTTGGCGGTATCGTAGTTGCACACGTAGATGTCGCGGTCACCATCGTTGTCGATATCGATGATGGAGGATCCCGTGCCCCATGCATGATCACCGGCAACTCCGGCTGCCTGAGTGATGTCCTTAAAGATCAGGTTGCCCGTCTGGATATAGAGGCGGTTTGGCACCGGCCCGCCGGTGAAGAACAGGTCAGGACGTCCATCGTTATTGATATCACCGACGGAGATGCCGCCGCAACCCATGGCAGAGGCAAAGAGATAATTCCTCGGGTGTGCCTCGAGGATTGGGTTGATGTGTGCAATCCCCGTGACGGCAGGGTCGAGCTGACTGAAGAGCAGCCCGGGGTCGTCCCCGTGGGCCGCGCCTTCAGCGGCAACGAGCGGCTCGGAGGCGATTGATCCCTCCATGTCCGGAGGCGCAGCAGCGAGCTCCTTGGCAGCTTTCCCGGAGCCTTCGGCGGCCGGTGAATTGCCGGAGGTGGAAGGATCCTGCCTGCAGTTAGCCAGTGGTAAAAGCCAAACAGAGGCCAGGACTAAAAATATAGTTCTATGGTTCATCTTCCCGGAAAGATGGGCTCATGGGATTTTTTGCTTACTGTGGGTGATGAGATGCAAAAAACAGGGTAGGTAAGATCGTTTTGCCGTCCCGGGTCGTCAAGGGAATTGGTTTGTCCTCATCAGGCAGGAGCAGGACTTTCAAGAGGATGCACATTCGTGGGGGACAAGTGAGCAGGGGACAGGTTTAATCGTTGGCCTCCATGTAAAATATAAGGCGCCGGAGGCTGGACGATTTGCATCGTCCCTTCCTCCGGCGCCCGTGATTGTTTGTCTGAAGATTTACTCCAGTTGGGTTCCTTTTATTGAACCAATTCTGATATGCGATACCAGGCGGCTCCTGCTGGCGGATCTGTATCCGTATAGTCAGGCCCGGCGACATCATCGTCAAGCTCTTCCCAGATCAGCAGGTCAGATGAACGCTCGACTTTATACTTGGTGCCGGGCGTGTTGCTGAACGTGAAGGCTATTGATTCAACATTGGCTGTTGTTCCAGTTGTCACGATATTGGTGATCA
>JAYGGE010000108.1:0-31660 GCA_046581505.1 Verrucomicrobiales bacterium
TTCTTCGGGTCCTGCCACCGCCTCCATTTCTCGGCGACAACGTTTTTCAACTTCACCACCTCCCCGTTGCGGATCAAGAACTCGGGATAGCAGTTGTGGGCATGCCACATGTTCACGTAGCCGAAGAAGTGCCCGAAACCGACATCATTCGGGTTGGTAAAGTTATCCGGGGTGCCAATCCCCCACTTGCCAATGCAGGCCGTCTTGTAAGCTGCCCCTTTCAGTACAGAAGCCAGGGTCGGCTGACCCGGCTTGATCACCACCGGTGCCGTGGAGTTGCCCCGGACCACCGTGCGCCCCATGTGCCTGCCGGTGAGCAGCACGCTGCGCGAGGGGGCACACACGGTGTTGCCTGCATAGAACTGGGTGAAGCGCATGCCCTCAGAGGCCATCGCGTCCAGCCGGGGCGTCTTCAGCTTCTCCTGGCCGAAGCAACCGAGGTCACCATAGCCGAGGTCATCGGCAAGGATCAGGATAATGTTGGGTGAGCTGGCGGCAAACAACCTCGACCCGGAAATCCAGGAAAACCCAATGAAACAAACGGCCGCCAAGCGAAAAATACCCTGATACATCAGGGAAATTTATCGCACCCCCGTGGCAATTGCCACTGGCATCACGCAATAAAGATCATCCAGCGTGAGGGAGCACAACGCTGAACAGAAGCCTCAGGGAAGAACCTGCAAGGTTACTTGCTCGGAAAAGAGGATTCCTTTTTCTTCTTGTCAGTTCCGGCCTTCTTCTTGTCAGTTCCAGCCTTTTTCTTCGCCGCCGCATCACGGGCTGCCTTCCCTGCCGTTGCCTACTTCCTGGCGACTGCATCACGGGCTGCCTTATAGGCCGCTGCCTTCTTCCTGGCGGCCGCATCATGGGTCGGCTTCCTGGTCTCGGCCTTCTTCTTCGCAGCCGCATCACGGGCGACCTTATCAGCCGCTGCTTTCTTCTTCGCGGTTGCTTCACGCGCCGCCTTTGCCACCGCATCTTCCTGGGCTTTCTTCTTCGCCGCCGCTTCACGCGCCGCCTTATAGGCCGCTGCCTTCTTCTTCGCAGCCGCTTCACGCGCCGCCTTCGCTGCCGCATATCCCTGAGCCTTCAGTTCATCGCGACGCTTTCTAATCATATTACCCAGCTCGTCCTGTTGCTGGCGATATCCTTCAATGGCTTTTCTGGTGGCAGCCCGGTTCTGACTGTATCTTTCAGCGAGACTTTTCAGTTCCGCCTGAAGTTCCTTCTGCTTGCGCTCCGCCTGCGCTTTATAATCTGCACCAGCCTGGTTGAAAGCTTTCTCGGCACTCTCGATGCGTTTCCCAAGGTCGTTCGCCTTCTGCTGGTAAGCACGCAAGCGGTAATCAGATGGTGATGGTTTTTTGGAGTTGGATTTTTTATGGTTGCTGGTTGCCCCGGAAGTCACCAAAAGGCAGGAAAGGACCATCAGAATTGCGCTTAAATAATAAAATTGTTCCTTCATTTTAATTTCTTTCAACTCATTAATTAATAGCAATAAATAAGAATATCTCACTATTTTCCCTGATATTGTTTGCCGGGTTCCTTCTCTGGTTCGGCAGTTTGTCCTGACGCACGCCGGTTCCTGAAATACTGGCGTAATTCAGACAGCGTGAGTTGTCCGTCCCTGTCCTTATCAGCTGCATTGAAAAGTGCCTTATTGACCGCTTCAGCTGCAGTGATCACCCCATCGCCATCCTGGTCGGTTCTCCCGAAGAATTGCTCGATTGGCCTTTGTCCGCCGGCCCTGCCACGATTGACCTTCAACTTGCCGCCAACCTCGGCATTGCTGGCATCCTGGCGAATCCATCGCGCCGGTTCCATCTCCCCGGACCAGCGGGCAAAGGATCCCTGCAGCTCCTTTAATTTATCCGGCTGTTTCTGCGCGAGGTCATTTTTTTCACCAATGTCATCCTTCAGGTTAAAGAGCAGCGGAGGTCCCGCACGCCGGCTGACGAGTTTCCAGTCCCCCACCCTTGCCGCGTGCTGTCGACCGGCCCGCCAGAACAGCCGCTCATGCGGCCGCGCCTTTTCCTTGCCGGTCAGGCAGGGAATGAGATCCCTGCCGTCCAGTGGTGCGCCTTTGGCAGATGCCGCTCCCGCCGCCGCCAGCGCCGTTGCATGGACATCAAAGCCCCTGACCGGCTCATGGTAAACCTTGCCGGCGGGCAGGGTTCCTTTCCACTGGATCAGGTAGGGAATACGGATTCCCCCCTCAAATAATTGCCCTTTAAAGCCGCGCAGGGGATCATTGCGTGAAGTGGTCTGGGCTGTCGGTCCTCCATTGTCACTGTAAAAGAAAACAAGGGTATTTTCCTCCAGCTTGTGCTGCTTAAGCTTGGCCAGGACACGTCCCACCGCATCGTCCATGGCCGAGAGCATGCCGGCATAGGTCCTGCGCTTGGGGTTGGTGATATCGGGAAAACGATCCTCGTATTTCCTGGTGGCTTCAAGCGGTGCATGCACGGCGTTAAATGCCAGGTAAAGGAAGAACGGGGCGTCCTTGTGCTTGTCGATGAATGCCGCTGACTCACGGGCAAAGGCATCAGTAAGGTATTCCTTTTCGCCGGCAAAGGGCTTGCCGTTGCGCATCAGGGAGGCATCATTCCTGCGGGTTCCCCTGGGGTAAAAGCTGCGCGCCCCGCTCAAGAACCCATAGTATTCATCAAAGCCGCGCTCATGCGGGCGCAACCCCTCGCGAAAGCCGATATGCCACTTGCCCATCATGCCGGTGGCATAACCGGCAGCCTTTAATTTCTCGGAAAGCATGGGAACCGAGCGCGGCACCCCGAAGTCGGCAGAGGCAAAACGTTCCGGCCCGGAATTGTGCTCAAAGCCGAAACTCTGCTGGTAGCGACCCGTCATCAACCCCGCCCTCGAGGGTGAACAAACCGGGTGATCCGCATAGCCTGAGGTAAAGCGCACGCCGCTCCTGGCGATGGAATCAATGTGCGGTGTGGGCACATCCCTGCAGCCGTAAACGCCAATGTCGGCATAGCCCAGGTCATCGGCCAGAATCACGACAATGTTCGGCTTTGCTGCCTGTTCCTCCGGCACCCGGGCGGGCAATGCGCAAGCGAACATGCCAACTGTACCGAGAAGGACAATCAGGGGGAGTTGAAGAGAGTGGCAGCGTATCATGGTTTGCTGTTTATCAGGGTTTCCGCGCTAGAACCGGGATTTCATTGACCGTGTAATAGGCCCTCGCATGCAACAGCGGCTGGCGGTCACGACCCCGCAACTTTGCCAGGTCAAAATCGTGAATGTGACTTTCCCGGATGCCCTCCACCCTCAACCTGACCTGCAGGCCATCCGCAGACACTTCAGCACGGGTGACTGACGGCGTGGTGTGATCCACCTCGGGACTCCCGTATCCGGCGGAGAAATTGTGGGTGTAGGTGGTCAATGCATAGGTTTCCGGCTTGCCGCCCGCTTGCGTGTCCACAGGCAGGGTGAAGTTGAGCAGGAACCCATCGGCCCGGATATTGATCTCCTTTAACTCAAAGGGAATCTTCCCGGTCCAGTCCAGGCGCTGGATGGCAAAGGGAGCCTCGCCACGCACCGGCCACTGCCTGTTGGTGGTGAATCCCCCGGCGATCAGCTGGCCCTTGGGAGTGAACTCCACGTTCATGATCCCGGTGGAGAGACCTTCACGGAAAGGGTAGCAGGCGCCCTGCCAAACCCCGTTGATCTTCTCCGTGGTCGCCCGCATGATGAGGCTCAAAGTGTAGTCACCGAAGAACAGCTGACCGTCAAAAGGCCCGAATTTTCCACCGGTTTGATTGAGCCGGAAACCGGAAATGGAACGACCCATCTTGATGTAGGGAAAGAGCACTGCCGGTGGAACCAGTTCCTTGACCCGTTTCTTCTCGATCAGCATGCGGGAGTTGGAATTCGGCTCGAGGGCAGGTGCCTCAAGTCCATCCGCGAATGGATACCAGTTATAGCTGGCGGGGTGACCGAGGAATCCTCCCGGCTTGAGATGCTTGAGGGAGCATGAACCATTCCACGGCCCCTGGCTCTCGATACAGAACATGGCCCCTTCCCGGTTGGCAGCCACCCCGCCCGGGCTGCGCAGCCCGCTGCAGACAGGGATCATCCTGCCGTCTGCTGTGACCTTCACTGCCCAGCCCCGGAACAAGTTGCGCGAATGATAGGAACCGCTCAGGCCAAGGGCAACCCAGATGTTTCCTTGCGGGTCATGCTTGGAGCCGAAGGCAAACTCGTGCCCCTCGGCATATCCCCAGTTGTTGCTCAGGGTATCAAAGCGGTCCGCCGTACCGTCCCCATCGGTATCGGTCAAGCGGGTGACCTCGCCAAACTGGGTGATGGTGAGTGAACCGTCCTTCCAGGAAAGGCCGAAAATCTCGTCCTGTCCGCTGGCAAACAGGTGATATGATGGCTTGGGCGGATTCTCGAAGGCACCCGAGATAAAATAAACGTCCCCCCGCCGCGTGCCAACCGCCAACCTGCCGTCAGGCAACACCTCAAAGCTGCCCGGCCGCATGGGCACCTCCGGCGGAATCGGTAGATCCACAAGGTGGTAATATTTTGCCTCCTCCGTGCCTGTGCCCCACATGGCACCCAAATCCTCGGCAAAGGCACCCAATGGTAAAGCCAACACGGCAAGAACACTGCCCTTGATGCAAAGACCAAGGTTGCAAGAAACACTTTCTCTGGAGGACATTTTCACCATCGGTATTCCAGCTGTAACACGGTTTTCCCCTTGGGTAAGGCCAGTTCAATCAGCAGTTCCTTCGGATCACCTTCCCTGACACGGACCTCTTGCCCTTCCTGGACATGCAACCTTAAACGATCAATCTGCCACTGCCTCCCTCCTGCACTCGAGATCTGTTTTCCGGAACCCACGCGAAAGAAAAACGATTCCTGCACCGCAGGTGCGCTAAAGGTCAGCTTTCTCCTGAAGAACGCCTCTCCCTTTTCATTCAGATCGTCCTCAAAGAAATCCTCAACCGCAATCTCTCCGTAACGGTACATGAAAGTCGGCCTCTTCTGCAGATTCAGGAAATATCCCCGGTACTGGTAGCCGTGATCCTGCGGGAAAAGATAATTGGTTTTTCCCTTGTAGGGCCACGGATCGTCCATGGAGGCAAGACGATGAAAAGGGATACCGGCAGGAAAACTCACACGCTCACTGCCACGGGCATGGAAACTGCCGTGGTTAATGCTGGCAAATTCCCCTTTCCAGAGCTGGCGCAACGCCATCTGCTCGGAATCAAAGGCCAGACTGATGCGCTCAGGATAGCCGACGCCGATGCCCCGGTAACCCGCGGTTCCCCTTCCCCTGCACATCACCGTTTCATCGGCAACACGAAGCTGCAGGGACTGTCGCGAGAGCCCCGTGGGGAGCTTTGCGCGGGACCCGTCCGAGAGGTAATCCCACAGTGCTTCAATCTGCCGGTTGGTATCCCCTCCCAATATCTCCCTGCGGATCGGTTGTCCGCCCGGCCAATAACTGGGCATGATCACGGTGGGATGAAAGCGCGAAGGCTGGCGCATATAGAGATGAAACCAGTTTTTCTTCAGCCGCTTGGTGACATGAATGAGTTCCAGTGCCCCGGCACCACCGGACTTCTGGCCGTTGAAGTCATGGCAGGCAATGCAACTGAGCCCGGTGGAACCAATCATTTCATATCCCGCAGTTTTCGATTCCCTGATGTTTGTAACCCTCGGGTATGAGATTTGCTCCAGTGTGTCCACTTTTTCAAGACTCTCGACAAGGTGTGCCACGTTCGCCTCACCAAACAGGGGCATCCTGGTGTTCAGGTATTCACGTTGCCTGCCGCCGCGCAGCAGAACCTCGTTCAACCAGGACCTGGTCAGCTTGGCACCAACATGTGTCAGGGGCGGCGGGATCCTTCCCTGGTTTCCCAGGGCCTCGCGGGTGCCGGTAAAGTAGGAATTGCGCTCCGGGGAAACTCCACCCAACCCCTTGCGCTCATGGCACGCAATGCAGTTGAAGGCAGCCAGGGTCTTGTCTACCATTTGCCCGTCACTGAACACGCTTGACCCGGTGTTTGGCAAAGCCGACTTGATCAAGTCCTTCTGCTTGTCGTCCAGGTCAAAGCGCGGTGTTCCTTTCTGCTCCGCCAGGCAGCCCTTGTCCATGTTGAGCTTTGCCATCGCAGTGTATTCCCCTGGTACAGCCTTGATATCGTCATGACACTGGACACACCCGAAACGCGCAAAGTGTTCCCTGCCTTTCGCTGCCAGCAGGGGATTGCTCTCCAGTGCCTTGACCACCGCAATGGGCTCATCTGAGGTTGCCAGCATCGCTGAGGAAATCCCGTTTCTCGGGAATTGTGGTCCTTCCATTTCAAGCCGGAAACGGGGATCCCGGCCGGTATGGAAATAAGTCAGCGCCAGTTCATTCCACCCTGCATCCATTCTCACTTTTCCCTGTATCTTCTTGATCCCCCTGCGGTTGCTCGGTGCCTGTGCGGCCACTTCTTTGCCGTTGATGACCAGATTACCGCCATTGAGCTCCAGGTAAAAAGTGTAATCACCGGCATTCTTAATGTGCATGAATCCCGCATACTCAATCGCGGTCTGGTGGTGGATCCTGCCAATCTTCTCCAGCGTGAAATCGTCAACCTGTCCGGCCTTTTCCTTTTGCACCTCCCCCTTGAGCCCCTCCCAGACCTTGCCGCCCCAGGTCGTGTAGGAAAGATGACCTGGAACCTTGGTTTTACCGAGCAGGTAATGCGTGATGCGCTCAACTTCGTGCCCCGGCAAACGCAACTCAGGCATGCGTCCGGAAGGTCGAGTGACATGGGGACGCCTGAGAAATTCACTTAAGCCCTTGAAGGAATACTTTTGCTCCAGGGCACCAAGCGGCACGGAGCTTTCCCGGAGCAATTCCCTTCCTGTGGCATCCCTCGGGGCATGGCATGCCACACAACCCACGGAATGGAAAAGCTTCTCGCCCCGCTCAGCGGCAACGGCATCAGGCGCCTGCACCGTAAAACCTTGCCCCTTGTTCAGTGACACCAGGTAATGGGTAATGGACTCAGCCACCTTTTCCTGCTCCCCTGACTCAAGATGTCCGAGCAAATCCGGCATCAGGGTTCCCGGCTTGACCCGGTGCGGGGACTGGATAAATGCCTTCAGGTAATCCGGGTTGATGCGGCCGCCGGCCAGGGAAAGGCGCGGAGCCTTCCGGGATGAAGTAAGGATGGCAGGTGCCTTGTGGCAGGCAACACAGTTGAGTTCCTCAATCAATATCCGCCCCTTCAGGGCTGCCTCAAGCCTGCTGTTGTCAATGCCGGGGACAAGGACACGGGCCGGCAGGGTCCGCACCTGGAAAAAAACCAGCGCAATAAAGAAAACAATAAATGTTGCAGGCTTCTTCATCAGGCCAGCAACTCGACGAATTGAATCCGGTGGAATGCCCCGGGGTTTGGTCCTGCCGTTTCATTCCTGCCCCCACCGGGACTGGAATTCCTCATCAATAATAGGTAAGTGGCATTTAGTAACATAAGAGTACCCGGTCCGGTTGTATCAGGGTATGTTTACCGCCCCGGAATTCAACGGGGTATTTCCCGCGTCATGCCGCGCTTCTTTACTGCGCCCTGTTACTTGGGTGTCGCTTCCCCGTGCGGGTAACGGTAATCTGCGTTTTCGTTTGTCGATACCTTGATGGTTTTTGCGTCCTGCAATATGTAGAGATACAGGGCTCCCCCGGCATGATAGACAATTGCCGTTTCGTCTTTCGTCCAGCGCGGATAGGCAAACCAAACCGGTTTTCCCTCCTTGTTGGCAAAGGGCCTGGCGTTGGTAATGGTCCGCTTCTTCACGTCAAAGTCGGCGACATACAGTGTGCGACCCGGCACCCTGCGCTTGAATCCTTTCTGGTACTCAAAACAAATCTTTTTCCCGCCCGGGGTAAGGCTGACCCGGTCCAGGACACCCCTCTTTGCCAATTCACAGTCAATGGGTTCAAATCGGGGCTTGCCGTTGGCATTGGGTCTTATCAGGTAATAACCGCGGCCCTGCTTTGGGTGTGCGGAACCCACGAGGATCCGCCCATCCCTCAGGCAAGTATAGGCCCAGGTATGGTGGCTCTTTTCGGTAAGGGCAATTTCCTCACCGGGACGTCCCCCGACCTTGCCGGCCATCACCCGGTAAGCGCCTGTCCTCGGGTTTTTGCGGTTCCAAATGGGCGTGTTGGACCCGTCCCGCATCCAGGTCTGGTTGAAATCCGTGTGTGTGCCGTCAGTCAGTTGGTGAAACCCCGTTCCGTCGACGTTGATGATGCAGATCGCGGTTTTCCATTTGCCCACCTCGGGATCGTTTTTAAGTCTGCGAAAGAAAACCAGCATATCGCCGGTCTTCGACCAGGACGGCTTGAAATCCCAGTGGCCGCTTGTCAAGGGTTCCCCTTCGGGGGAGCCCAACACATTGACATGAATCTCACCATCCATGTAATAGGATGCCCGGTGACTTTTGCCTTCCGCGCGGGCCTGAGAATGCAGCAGACATACCACCAATGCCAATGTGGCCAGACTCCAGCCGGTGTTCGGCACGAATAACCAGGACCTGAAATTTAGTAACCTCATAAACATACTACTCCCCTGCGGTTGAAATTCGGGAAAATATCTGGGCAATAAGATGCATTACCCGTTTGGCGATTTTAAGCCCTGTTCCTCTTCCATGAACAATAATATCTCAAAA
This sequence comes from Verrucomicrobiales bacterium, assembly GCA_046581505.1. Taxonomy (GTDB): domain Bacteria; phylum Verrucomicrobiota; class Verrucomicrobiia; order Verrucomicrobiales; family DEV007; genus CACIUL01. The sequence goes on from JAYGGE010000108.1 coordinate 8,695, forward strand.
AAGCGATCTAATGATCAGTAGTGATCATTTCTCAGCAGAACACCTGCCTGCTCTTCATTCCTTTAACCTGCCTTAATCCGGGCGACCTTTGGAAACACTCCCCTCCGAGAGGTTCCTCACGTGCTTCATCACGCGCAGGTGAATGCGGTGAATCAACCGGTCCGACCACCATTTCCAGTAATGTGCCGGCCAAAGGTCATTGTGATACCAGGTGGTGCCGTGCAGGCGTGTTTTTCCTCCCGGCAGGGACTCAAGCCGGAACTCACCCTGTGTTGTCTGGAAATAACCATCCAGGTGCGGTGGGTGGATATGCCGGTAAAAGGTCCATTCCTCCATCGGTTCAGGCATCTGCGTGACATCAAAGCGAAGGTGGTACGGTTCATCCCAGATTGTGATGGGCTCGACAAATGCCCCGGTTGAAAACACGCAGTGCCGTACTGCTCCAACCCCGGCACCCTTGATTTCCGCGCGCACCGGATAGGCAAGGCCGGTCCTGAATATCCAGTCCTCAACCGGCGGCAGTTCCCTGAAGGACACGACGTTCTGCCACACCGTTTCCACGGGCGCATCGATCTCCACGGTGGAGGTCACCGCGAACCGGACAGGCTGCGGGGACTCCATCTTCTCAAAACCCATCAACGGCAGCAGCGCCAGCAAGAGGACGGGAGGCACCCGGTTGGAGTAATAACTCGCCTGCATGAAGTAACCCACGACACCCCCCAGGATGGCAAGCGGCACCGTCAGGAACATCGCCATCACCAGGCAAATGAGCCCCTCGATGGCGAAGAGCAGGATGCATGCCCCGCAGAGTGCGCAGGCAGTACTCGACACCGCCATGCATTGCCCGAAAGAACGACGCTCATGAATGCAGCGGATCAGGACTGAGACCATCCCGAGCACGAAGGGGATACCCACGAACAGGCCCCATCCATAGCTGCTTATTACCTGCACGCTCGCCAGCAGCAGCAGCAGGCACAGCAATGCCGAGACCCAGATGGAGAAAAAGAAATTGGCCAAGGGTGCCTGCGGCACCACGCGTTTCAGGAGGGACGGGGGAGAAATTTCCGAACCGCTTCCTGCATCGCCTTTTCCCGGTAAAAAGGACAACACCGCGAAGAACAGCAGGTTGATAAACGGCACAAAGAACAAGGCCGCCAGGAAGGAGGGGACCCCGATGGAACGAAGACGTTTCACGGTAAGGATCACGCCCACGTAAATGAACGGCAAGGCACTCCCAAGCAGCAGCAGTAAAAAGGTGTCCCTCTCCAACTCCAATAATACGTCAGCGAATTCCGGCCCCGGAAACAGGTATTGGTAGGGCATCCACTTGGCATCAAAGAAATAAGCCCCCAGCAGGCGGTCGATGTTCCACTTGATAATAAACAGCACCAGGCCTGATAACGCATAGAAACCCCGGTCCACCTGGCCTTTCCAGGAAAACATCCGGCTCCAGAATGATTGCAGCTTGTCCATGAACTTACCCGGGACTCTAGCAGAACATTTCCTGTTTCGTGAAAATTTTTCCTGCTCTCACCCGCCCTGCAGACCCCGCGAAAATCTTACACTTACTTGCGCAGCGAATGCACAGTGAGCCCCTCGGTATCACTGCGCCCGGGGAAAAAATGACTCGCCAGCAGGCCGATCACAAAACAGCTGCTCACCGAGGCAAAGGGATAGAAATAACCCGCCACGTCAGTTCCCTTCCAGACCCAGAGAACCACCGCAGTGCCTCCGGCACATCCGATCAGCGCCCCGGTGGCATTGGCCCTCCTGCTGAGGACTCCTAGCAGAAAAAGCCCGCCCAGCATGCCCATGATCAAGCCCACGATCTTGATGAACTCATCAAAGAGTGACTTGATGTCCGGGTTGATGAACACCAGCCCGAAGGTGGTTCCCAGGATCCCCATGACAACAGTCAGGATCCGTGCCGCGCGCAGGTAGCCGCGGTCACTGCTGCAGGTATTCATCGGTTTGAGGAAATCAGTGACCAGCGTGGTCGCCGTTGAGTTCATGCTGGTGGACACCGTCGACTGGGCGGCAGCGAAAATTCCCGCAACAATTAACCCGGCAAGTCCCACCGGCATCTCGCGCGCGATGAACAGCGGGAAGACCTGGTCGGTGGTCATAGTCGGGTCAAGCCTCGATGGATGTGAGGAATAAAAAGCAAAAAGGGCTGATCCAAGTCCAAAGAAAAGAATGCTGGCGAGCACACTGAGCACGGCATTGGTCCAGATTGCGCGCGCCGCCATCTTCCGGTCCGGTGTGGTCATGTAGCGCTGCACCACCGCCTGGTCCGCGGTATATCCCGAGACATTCTGGGCCAGGGCACCGAGGATAATCACCCAGATGGCCACCTGCGTGCTGGTGATGTCCCAGGTGAAGTTCGCCATGCGGAACTTGTCGGCCTCCCCCGCCTTCGAGAGGAAACCGCTGAATCCTCCCTCAACGCCCCCGATGAGGAGGCAGAACGCGATCACTCCACCACCCAGCAGCACCACGGTCTGGATCGTGTCGGTCCAGATCACCGCCGAGATGCCTCCCATCGTGCAGTAAAGAATGCTCAATACCCCCATCAACACCACTGACTGGCCCGGGGTGAGCGGCGTTGCCGCGGCCAGGGCCAGTCCGGTCAGCGACATCACCACCGCCATGCGGAAAACATGGAACAGCGTGAAGAACCCGCTGCCCAGCATCCTCACCGAAGGGCTGAAGCGCTTCTCGAGATACTCGTAGGCGCTGGTCGCGTCGATCCTGCGATAAAACGGCAATGCCACATAGACGGCAACAAATGCCACCACCGGGATCATCATGTTCCCCAGGAAGTAGACCCAATTGGTTGCGTATGCCTTGCTGGGCAGGCCGGTGAAGGTCAGCGAGCTGAGCATGGTGGCAAAGATGCTGCACCCCGCCGCCCACCAGACCATGCGCTTGCCACCGCGAAAAAAATCATCAGTTCCCCTGCTGCGACGGGCAAAATACACACCAACACCAACCATCAGCAGCAGGTAAATCCCGAGGACGATATAATTCACCGTGCCGAAATCCTTGACCCTCGGTTGTGGGGTCACCTTCCAGAGCTTCGGTGAGCGAACCCGCGGGCGCACCTCACCGCTGGCGATGATAATCGATTTGCCCCAGCGGACCGGAACCGTGGTGACATGGTTGGCGGGACTGCCGCCGCCCTCAATCCAGGTATCGGTAATGGTATGGTAGAGGTAGGTCTTCTTCGGGAAACCGGGATGATCATCCTTTAACTCGTCAGCCCTGCCCCACAACGCGCCATCTGATCCCCCCAGCACAACAATGTGGCTCTGGCCATAGCCGATCGCCGTTCCTGCCATCAGCGGCTTGCCGGTGCCGGTTCGCGCGCGCCAACTCCTGCTGCGGGTGTTGTATTCCCAAACCTCAGAGAGCAAGTCAACCGTGCCGCCCTCCTCACGCCTGCCGCCGATCACGTAGACGCAGTCATCATAGCCGTTGTGCTGGGAGGCCACCTGCACAAAGGCACGGCTTGACCAAGGAACATCCGCTACAGCCTGCCATTGCGCCTTTTCACCGTCACTTAAGTCCAGGGACCACACATTCTTGGTTGCACTGGCAAGCTTTTTCCCCTGCTGGCCGCCGACCAGGTAGACCACTTCACCCACCAGTGCTGCCGCCCCGTAGGCAACCGGAACCGGTAGCGGCGGGAAATCCCTGCGCGCCAGCTTTTCCGTCTCTGCGTCCCAGGACAGCATGAACACATCCGGGTATACCTCCCCTGCATCATCGCCGCCAATACACAGCACGCCATCCCTGGTCGAGACCGCGGCCCCATAGGCAAGGGGTCGTGGAAGTTTTCCGCCGTCCTGCCAGCGGTAGGGTGAAGCCGGGGGTTCACTGGGCAGGATGATGCCCTCCGGCACATCCCTTAACAGGACATAAATTTTGTCATGCCACACCTTGTCCGTCTCCCACAGCGGCTTGCCCGGGAAATTCGCCCCGCCGGCAATGATCAGCGCGTCGTTATGCACCCCGACAAACGGGCCGGCAACGCCGGGATTCTCCGCCTGCCCTTCAAGCGCGGGCAGCTCCGGCAGGGAGTCCCATTGCAGCACCTGGTCAGCCGCAACGGCATTGGCATGCAAGAGAAATAAAATGGCGATGCCGCGAAAAAATCGTTTCACGAACATCACCGTGCCAAAATTAGCGAGCCAAGGCGACGAAAATTTGTTCAGCAGCAGGCCTCACTGGAAAACAGCACTCACCCCTCCTGGTTGCGCATGAAATCGGCGGTCTGCGCAAAGAAATCCCCAAACAGGCCGGCCGCCGGGTCAGCAATTGCCTGCTCCGCCATGGCCTCCCCCATCAGCTGCAGCCAGCGGTCACGCTCAGCCTCCCCAATCCGGAAAGGCATATGGCGCATACGCAGGCGTGGATGTCCCCGCTCCTCAATGTATTTCGGTGACCCACCGCAACGGTAAACCAGAAAATCAGCCAGACGCTTTTGCGCCCCCTGCCAGTCTGACCCCGGATACATGGGGGCAAGCAGGTCATCCTCCCTCACCCGGCGGTAAAACGCCGCGACAAGGCCACGCAGCCCCGCCTCGCCAAACTGTTCATGGACTTCATTCATCGTGCCCACGGTGGCACGGGGATGCCCTGCAATTCAGAGGATGTGCGGATAATGCCAGGGTGGAGATCGCGAACCGTGTTTTGAAGTCCCCTGCTTGACGTTCGTTTGAAGGGTGCGTAGAATCGCAAGCCTTGGTTTTTTTGCGACCGCTAACGCATCAGGAAGGGTGGCTGAGTCCGGTTTAAGGCGCTTGATTCGAAATCAAGTGTAGGGGCAACTCTACCGTGGGTTCGAATCCCACCCCTTCCGCCATTTTTTACAAGGGATAGAGGCTAATCGCTTTCTTATCTTGTTATTTTTCTCGTACTTACACAACCCCATTAATGTTACAATTAATGCAACTGAAGGATGGATTACGGCACGGCATTAAATGAGTTGTGTTGCTTAAAAGCATATACTCAACCACATTGAAAGTGGCGGGGGCCTGACTCGCAGTTCACGCTGTGGGTTCCCTGCTAAATGATGAAAGTCATTATGGGTCGTTAGTCCATGGTCGGACCAACGGCCCTTTTTATTCAAGTTTTCTGCTTCCTAACCAACCTGGCTTCACACTAACCCTATAATACTCTCTTCGAAATCAAGTGCAGGGGCAACTCTACGGCGGGTTCGAATCCCACCCCTTCTGCCATTATCTTCCTAGATTCTCCCGGGCATCAAGTCGGTAAATGTTTGAAAAATCAATTTTTAAGTGAATACTTGATGACGAGGAATGCTGCGAATATCGGACACCAAGGCCGCGCACACCTGTGAGGGTTTCATGCGCAGGGATTTCCTGCGCATCGGTGCCCTGGGGGCCACGGGACTGACACTGGCTGATCTCCTGCGTGCACGTGCCGAGGCATCCTCCCCCCTGCACAGGATTGTCCGGGACCGTTCGGTGGTGTTCCTTTTCCTCAACGGCGGCCCGTCACACATCGAGTCATTTGACCCGAAGATGGATGCGCCCTCGGAAGTGCGCTCGATCTTCGGCGAGGTGAAGACCAAGCTCCCTGGAATCACCTTCGGCTCACACTTCCCGCAAATGGCGGCCAGGGCGGATCAATTTTCCATCGTGCGCTCCTACGGCAGCGGAAACTCAGGCCACACCTACCAGAAGGTTGCCAGTGGAGACAACCCGACCAAGGCGGCAATGGGTGCAATCTACTCGCGCATCGCCGGCACCAATGACCCGACCCACGGGCTGCCCAACAATGTCCTGGTAGTGCCCGAGGCGGTAAACGCGGAATTAAAGCTGGGAAGCAACTTTGAGACCAAGGCCCTGCCGACACTTACCGACCCCGGTGAAATCGGCAGCAGCCACAGGGCCTTCAACCCGCAGGGTGGCGGCAATCTCAAGCAAGACATGGAACTGAAACTTTCCCCTGAACGCTTTGAGGACCGGCGCAGCCTGCTTGACCGCCTCGATCAACTCAAGCGCTCTGCCGATGAGGGAGCCCTGGCAGGCACTGACCGTTATCAGCAGCAAGCATTTGACATCGTCACCGGTGCTGCCGCGGATGCCTTTGACATCAGCAGGGAGGATCCTCGCACCGTTGCCCGCTATGACACCAGCAAGCTATTTGACATCAGGGAAGTGACCCGCTGGCATGACATGGCCCGCGCATCCAACATGCTCGGCAAACAGATGCTGATGGCGCGCCGCCTGTGCGAGGCCGGGTGCGGCTTTGTCACTGTCAGCGACTGCGGCTGGGATCACCACAGCAACAACAACAGCCCGAAGGGTCTCGGCGGCTTCTCCTGGCTGGCCCCGCAGGTGGATCATGCGGTATCCGCCTTTATTGATGATGTCCGTGAACGGGGATTGGAGGAAAAAATCCTCCTGGTGGTAACCGGTGAAATGGGAAGGACTCCAAAAATCAACAAGAACGGCGGCCGTGAGCATTACGGTGAACTCACCCCGCTGGTTTTCTTCGGCGGCGGCCTGAAAATGGGGCAGGTGGTCGGCGCATCCGACAACCACGCCACACGTGCCGTCACCACCCCCTATCGCCCGCAGCACATGATGGCAACCATCATGCATTCCCTCTTTGATATCGGTGAGTTGCGCCTGGCGCAAAACATTCCCGGCAACCTCAAGGATGCCATTACCGAAGGCAAGCCGATCAGGGAGTTGATCTAGGATAGCGGCCGGGGCCGTGATCTATTGAGCCACTGCGGACACCGCCCGGTTAACCGCAGTTGCGCTCCACCTCATAGCCCTCAGCGCTATCCTTGATGACCCAGCCGGCGGCAGCCAGCTCATCACGAAGACGATCAGCCTCGGCCCAGTTGCTTTCCTGCTTGGCTGCCCAGCGCTGCTGCGCCAACTGCGCAATTTCGGGGGGGACCTCACCCGCATTTTCCCCCTCCTCGGCAGGCTTGGGAATGATCCACCCGAAAGCGTGGACAATCACCGCCAACCCGGCGCGGGCGGCAGCAGTCTCCCCGGCATTGAGCGATCCCGCCACCACCGCCTTCTCAAGGGGCTTGAGGACAGTGAACAATTGCCCAAGGGCAGCCGGGGTATTGAGATCCTCCAGGAGTGCATCCCACACCGGAACAAAAGGACCCAGTTCAAGCCCGCCGGAAGTGGCCCTGAGGCAAAGTTCCCGGTAATCCGGGAGCCCGTCACCAAGGGCGTCAACAAACCGGGCAATGCGCTGCAGGTTTCCACGCGCCTCCTGCAGGCGCGCCAGGCTGAAGTTGATCTTGGTGCGGCAAGAACCCGTAAGCAGGGCGTAACGCAATTCGCCCGGCCCGAAACCGCGTTCAATGATATCGGAAAGCGTATAGAGGTTACCAAGACTCTTGCTCATCTTCCTGCCATCGACCATCAGGTGCTCATTGTGAAACCAGTGGCGCGCGAAGCTCTTTCCGGTTGCCGCCTCACTCTGCGCAATCTCGTTCTCGTGATGCGGGAAACACAGGTCAATCCCGCCGGCATGAAGGTCGAAAGACTCGCCGAGATATTTCATCCCCATTGCACTGCACTCAAGATGCCATCCCGGGCGGCCCTCCCCCCACGGGCTTTCCCAGAAATTCTCCCCGTCCGCTGGCTTGCGCGTTTTCCACAGCACAAAGTCGGATGCGTTGTCCTTGTCGTATTCGTCAGCGTCATTCGCACTTTCTGCTGCCCCCGCTCTCAACTCCCTCTTGTCGAGCCGTGAAAGCCTGCCATAGGGGGCATAGGAGGAAATCCTGAAATAAACCGAGCCATCCTCCGAGCGGTAGGCGTTTCCCTTGGAAAGAAGATCCTCGATCAGGGCAATCTGTTCCGGTATATGGTCAACCGCACCGGGCTCAACATGCGGCTGGAGCATGTTCAGGGCATCGGCATCCTCGTGAAAAAGCGCAGTCCAGCCCGCAGCGAACGCGGGCAGGTCAATCCCGGCAGCCTGTGACTCCCGGATGGTCTTGTCATCAACATCGGTGACATTGCGCACATGACGGGTTTTCAACCCGGAGAGCTCGACAACGCGGCGCAGCAGGTCCTGTGCAAGAAAAGTACGGAAGTTCCCGATATGGGCAGGGCCGTAAACAGTAGGCCCGCAACAGTAGAAGCGAAACACTTCCCCGTCAGAAGGGTAAATCTCCTGGCGTTCGCGGGTAAGGGTATCGTGGAGGCTAAGGCACTTCATGACAACCGTTCCAAAGAGGACGGAACGCGAATCCTTTCACGGCCTTTGCTGAACATCAAGGATGGAGGCTGCTCAAAGCCGACTCACTCGGGCAACGGAGGCGCCTGGGCGCGGACCTGATAAAAACGGGTGCGCGGATTATCAATGCTGGCATCGGTCACGCTTAACTCTTCGGGGACTTCCACGGTTCTTCCCGCCTGGATCAATACCCAGTTGCCGACAGTAAGATCATCATTGCGATAAACTGCATAGGTTCGGCCGGGTTTCGCCGGCCAGGTAATGCCGATGCCGTTGACACTGCGGTTAACCGAGGTGATGCGCAGGAAATCCCCCGCGTCAAGCGGATCGGTATCGGCATTGTATTCTTCGCCGTTGGTTGAACCGTCTCCGTCATTATCATCCTCCCCGCCGGCACTCAGGTCACCGAAGCGGGCGATCTCCCAGGTATCCAGCATCCCGTCGAGGTCGGAATCAGCTTCTCCGCCGGTCAAGTCCACCGAGACGAACACCTCAATGCTTCCCTCGACCGGGTCTGTTGCAATAATGGGCACCTGAAAGGTATACGGTGAGGAGACCCCGATCGTGCTGAAATCAACAGCTGTCTCAAGCTGATTGCCGTTGATCGCGAAATACTCGGTAAAAGGATTGGTTTCCAGAGGCACGAGTTCAAAGTCAAAACTGATGTCAGAACTTGTCTCGTTCGCCTGGTGAATCTCCACGGCAATCACGTTCTCGCCCGCAACGATCAAACCGGGCGGTAAATTAAACGGAATGATGGTCGAGTTATCAGGGGTGGTAGCACTGGCAAAAGTATTAAAAGCCACAATACCCGGAAAGTTTTGTGTGCGGATGGAAATACCGTTGATGTGCACAATCGCGGCATCGTCGAAAAGCATGCCGAATTCATATCCGCCGGCTGCCGGCACATCGACATTGAATTTGTGCCGGAAGTAGGTGGTGGCATTCTTCTGGATACCCGCTGCCACCGGGTCAGTGTCGATAAACCCGACAACCGTGGCCTCGTCACCATCGCCGTAGCCAAGCTGACCCGCTCCGGAAGCCCATTGACTGTCGTCATAAGCCGGATCAATCCATGCCACACCCTGATCACTGCCATCATCCAGATACCTCCAGGTAGAACCAAACGGAACAACCGGTATTCCCGGAATATCAGGCCAGTTGCCAAAGCTGAAGACATGCGTCTGTTCATCGTTGGCATCCTGCGCAAACAGGGCCCCGATCACCGTTCCTGCAGGAGCGCCGGCAGCAATGCTGTCAGGCGAGAGCGTAATGCCCGTGGGAGGCTCAAGGACCTGATTAACGGTAATGGTGAATTCCCTGCTGAGGCTGCGCCCGCTGTTGTCAGTCACTGTAACGAGGATAATCAGCGACGAACCGTCATCATAGTCAATCAACCGGGTTGTGATCAGTTGATGACCAAGCACACCGAAGAAATCATTAGCCGGATATGCCGGGTCACTGTCAACACTGAATGTAAACAGACCGCCATCGGGATCCGTTGCAGCAAGAGCACCGACAACGGTGCCAGCGGGCTGCTGCTCATCAATTGCAGAGTTATCCAGGACTATATCAGTGGGCGGATCCACCGATTCAGGCCCGACCTTGACGATGACGTTCTCGAGCACCACTTCACCAAGATCACTGGTCGACTCAACGGGCAACAAGAAGCTGTCGCCATTGACCCTGCCGGCCTCACCGACTTCCTTGTTAAGGAACAGCTGGTTGCCGACCAGATAAAAGTGATCGGCATCCAAATTCCCGTCCTGGCGCAGGTTTGCCTTCAGGTCAAGGTTCAGCCAGGTGTCACTGCTGGTGGCGTTGGTTTGATGAACCTCGATGGCGATTGTGTTTGTGCCCGTGAGCAGGAGCTGCGTGAGTGCACCGCTGAAGGTCAATATATCGTTGGACGTCTCGCTGCCCTGACTCTGGCCGGTGTAATCATCGAATGAGTCAACACCGTCTGCCCTTATACGGGAAACCTCCTCACCGTTGATGTAGACAATCCCGCCATCATCAATCTCGAGCTCAAAGAGCAGCTCTGCGACCTTCGTCGGGTCGCTGAGCTCGAACGTGCGGCGGAAATAGGTAGTCGCGAACTTGTTGTCCGGATCTCCACCGAAACTGACCTCAGTGGTCGCCGTGGCGGTGTCCAGCGTGCCGTAACCAAGAGGCGAGGCACCACTGGCCCACTCGCTGTCATCGAAGCCGGGAGCCCGCCATGCCGAGCCCTGGTCGGAACCGTCATCAAGATATTTCCACTCATCGGAGAACCTGATCAACGGGACAGAAACCGGAGCGATATCAATCAGCAGGCGGTAACTGTGCGTGTCGCTAATGGGGTCAGATGTTGCAAGTGTGCCAACCGGCGTATGCCCGGGCGCATTTTCCGGCACCGTGTCCGGCTGTAAAGTGATCCGTGCAGCCACAGGATCGACAGTGATCACCAGGGCCTGTCTGAAAAGCGACCCGGTGGAATCCCTCGCCTGGATTTCAATGCTGTAGCTTAATTGCTCATCAGCATCCAGCGCAACCGCGGTGAACAGCTGGTTTCCAACAATGAAAAACGCATTGTTATCGGGAAATAACAGCGGAGTCAGGAGCGAAAAGGTATGGCTGTCACTGATGTCGGCATCGGCGGCGGACAATGTGCCGACCAGCCCGCCAACTGCAATCCCTTCGGGCACCACCGCGTTGTCGATGCTGATCGCGGTGATTTCGTTTACCGCATCCGGGGCAACCGTGATCTCCAGGGTTTCTTCGGAACTCTGCCCAAAGGCATTGGTGGCGCGTATGGATACATCAAAAGTCTGTCCAACTTCCGCGGGTATACCGGAGGCGGCCTGTTTTAGCGCTAGCTGATTGCCTGAAAATTCAAAATACTGCTCGTCCCCGAATACCCCGGAACGCCTCTGATAGTCCAGGGCAAGGTCAAATATGATATCACTGCTCGTACGGTTGGTCTGGTGCACCTCAACGGCAACGATATTGTCACCCTCGATGAGGATTGACGGATCAATATCAAACTCAAAATAAGTGCTTTCATTCGATCCGTCAGCTGTAACATCGGCAAAGGTGGTGTTGTCCACTGCGCCATCCGGAAGGTTGTCACGCACCACTTCAACGCCGTTGATATAAATAATGGCACCGTCATCGCGCCGCATCCGGACACGCAGCGAATCCACAAGCGGCAGTTCTTCCTCATCCAGATTAAAAGTCTTGCGCAGATAATAGGCAGCATGCTTGTTGTCAGCATCGCCGCCAAAGCTGAGCGTTGTCGTCACGCTGTCATCGCCATAACCCAGCACTGCCGCACCGCTCAACCAGAGAGAATCATCAAATGGCGCGGCCTGCCAGCCAGGTGTCGGCGGCAGTGTCCCGTCATCCAGGTATTTCCAGTCAGAACCCTCGGTAATCAATGCAAAAGCCCCGGCGGCATCAAGCTGATAGACCAGCTTGAAAGTGTGCCCGCCCCCGGCACCGCCGGATGCGGAGAGGTTGGCAACCGCGGCACCGGCAAGAGCATTAACGGGAAACCCGAGCGAGGCGGCATTGATATCCTCGGGAATCAACGATGATACTGATTCCAGCAGTTCCCACGCGGCATCGGAAAACGACAGGAAACTGCCGTTCACCTGGGCAACATACAATTCCAGGTCCTCACTGCCCCCACCCTCGTAGTAGATGAGCCTGACATCGTGCAGGCCGGCAGCAAGATTGATCGTCCCAAGCGCATCCTCCCCGATAACAGTCGATTCAACAACCACATCACCGTCGATGCTCAACCGGGCTAGATCATCTGCAAAAATCCCGAAAGTAATATCACCGGGTGAAGTCACGTCAATCTGGCCGGTAATCTCGACCGCGAAATTGTTGCGGCCACTGCGAATACCGGGAAAGCCGTTTGCCATGGCAAAGCGGCCCACTTCCCCGAAATCAACCACATCAGATACCCCAAGGGCTATATCGGTCTGGTTGCTGCCGGCAAGTCCAAGTTCTGCCTGAAGCAGGCTGCCCGGCACGATGGAGAGGTTGACCTGCCGGACTTTCCACTGTCCGCCACCCGCAACAAGGGTGCCCGCATGCAAGCCCGGCATCAGGATGCACGCTAAAGTCAAAACAGTGAAAATTAGGCGGGGCAAATGCCGCCGGGACGGAACATTAAAGTTAGTCATGTGTTTGGGGAGGGTTTGGGCGAAAGTGCTTCCGCGAAATGCCGTCATGAGGAAAAAACTCCAGGTGACGACACTCGAAGAATGTCAATTACAAGAAAATCCTAATGCACACCTTACACAAATGACAAATTTATAACACGCTGGACAACAATGAATCATCAGATTCCCGGTTTATTAGAACCATTTTTCAGCGAAATCAGGTGCAGGATCAATTTTCAAGAGGATCGGTTCTGCTTGTTACAGGAGATAAAAGAGTATTAAAGTTTTGGTCGCAACCTGCCGGGTTGCCCCCTAGTATTCACACCCCGCAATATTACAGAGACAACAAACCACGTTCTATTAATGATTAAACGGATAATTCTTTCAGCAATATTGCTCGGTCTTGGTGGCTGTGGAATCTTCCAGGAAAAAACAAATCCCGGGCTGGTGGAGCCGAAAGCGGCAGTGCCACAGGATTTTCTGTTCAGCTGGCACAAGCCCTATAACGCATGGATGAATGCCCCGGTTCGCGTATACTATGACAAAGTCCCTCTCGATCAGGTTTTTGGTAATGCCCCTTTTACCCGGCTCTCTTATGCATTCATCGAGAAACCGGCAATAATACCACTGGTATCCATGGACACTCTCGGGATCACCCGGCGTCAGCTCCTTTGGTCCATCGCGCACGATAACAACCTGCAAATGATCCTGAAGACTCTGCCCAACGGTCACCCAAGCGAAGTGATCATCCGCGACCGCGGTGATGGAACCAGCAGTGAGGAACCGGACACTGCCCGCACAGATCCGCCAGAGGCGGACAATTCCCCTGCGCCCTGAGACCCTTGCCAAAGCCGGGCGCCTCTGTTCCCAAAGGCTTTAATCGCTGAGCGCTTCCACAAGCCTGCCCAGGTTTGAACGCAATACTCTGTAGGAGTAATGCTGTATGCATACCCGGTAATTGTGGGTCGCCCACTGTGAGGCAAGGGCCTGATCCTCAATAATCCTGATTGCGCCGCTTACCACATCATCCGTAACGCAACCGTCCATGGTGACAACTTTAAATCCATGCGGTTCAATGTCCTCGGCATAAACTGAATAACGATTCACCATCACCGGCTTCGAAAAGTAAAAAGACTCAAGCAGTGCATTGCCAAATCCCTCGTAGAGGCTGGGGTAGGTTACATAATCAGCATTCGGGTAAACATCCCACAGCCTATAAATTTTGTTCCCGGATGAGTCAATCCCCCTGCTATCACTCACCCGGTCACCAGCCCACAAAACCCTGACCCCAAGCTGCGCGGCAAGGTTGACAAGGCTATCCAAATATTCAAACCCCTCATCTCCGGAGGTGTGGGAAACAACAAGGCAAACTTTGCGCTCCAGCCGTTCTTTCAAACGGCAACACAATTCAATGGAAAACTCGATGCCTTTACGCGGGACAATCCGGGTTGGCTGCAATATCAGGATTTCATCATGCGCAATCCCGAATTGATCACGAAAATCATCACCATAACTGTCCGGCAGGGGGGGAGGATTCTCAAAATCAAACACATTGGGAACTACCGATGAGGACACTCCACGCCGCTCGAGAAGATCTTTCCCTGCCCGGGAATTAATCACGATGTGCTGGAACCTCTCACTAAGGGGCGGAGGAAACGCACGCTGCAAATAATCCCCCGCACAACCACTCCCAAAGCGGGTACGTTCCCAGGAGAAATCATGATGATGAGCCAATATCGGCATCCCCTCTTCCGCAAGGGCGGTTATGGCCAGTCCAAGCGGAACATGCATGGGAATTGCCAGGATGTTCTGCGGCAGAAGAAAATCAATTTGGTAACGGGAAATAAACCGCCGCAACTCGGCCTGTAAGTCATCGGTAAACGCCGCCACGGCATCGCTCAACAACTGTGCCCGCGGTTCGGGATGCCCGAACAGGGCATGTTGCATGGCAAGATTCTCAGGGCATTCAAAGAATGCCCTCCGGCAAAGATGCGAGCTTTCAGGCGGTGTGTCCAGTTTCCCGCCAAACCAAAAGCATCGATGCCCGAGATTCTTCTCAAAGACATGCGCCCATTTTGCAGCCTCCAGTGAAACGCCGTCGGTACCGTGAAACCGCGTCGAAACAAATCCTATACGCATGCCCAACAATCAGCACCGGGAGGCAAGAAAAACCGAAAAACACAGCCTTGCTGCTGAATATCAGCATTCTTCACCACACGCAAAGCATATGCTAGATCTCTTCAGCTACCGTTTCACACTCCTCAGGATCACCCTCCTCCGCCTTGAACTTCAGGCTCTTGCCTTCCTTGTCAATGGTGATCGTTACCTTGTCTCCATCCTTGACATCACCACACAGGAGATGCTCAGCAAGCGGATCCTCAAGATGCTTCTCAACCGAACGGCGCATTGGCCGCGCACCATATTGCGGGTCATAACCGTGTTCTATCAGCAGTTCCTTGGCCGAATCCTCAATGCTGACACTGATTGATTTACGGGAAAGACGCTCAACAACCTTGGCGATCTCAAGGTCAATAATCTGCACAAGATCCGGCTTCTCGAGCATATGAAAGACGATCAGGTCATCCAGACGATTGAGGAACTCCGGTTTAAAGATCTTTTTAGCCTCGTCGAGGATCTTTTCCTTCATTCCCTCGTAATCCGCGGACTCATTCTTCATCGCCGCAAAACCAAGTGATGTCTGCTTCTGGATTAATTCCGCCCCGGCATTCGAGGTCATGATGATGATGGTATTGCGAAAATCAATCTTGCGCCCAAAGCTGTCGGTAACGGTTCCTTCCTCCAGTATCTGCAGGAGAAGATGCATGACGTCCGGGTGTGCTTTCTCCACCTCGTCAAACAACACCACCGAGTAAGGACGGCGACGGACAGCTTCAGAGAGTTGACCACCCTCCTCGTAACCGACATATCCGGGAGGCGAGCCAATCAGGCGGCTCGAAGTGAACTTCTCCATGTATTCGGACATATCAATCTGGATAAGTGCATCCGGATCACCGAACATGAATTCCGCCAGGTTGCGGGCAAGAAAAGTCTTGCCAACACCGGTAGGTCCAAGAAATATGAAGGATCCAATCGGACGCCGCGGATCCTTGAGATCAGCCCGCGAACGCCGCAGCGCCTTCGAAATAGCAGTGACGGCCTCATCCTGGCCAACAACATGCTTCCTGAGCTCATCCTCCATCCGCAGGAGTTTCTCAGCCTCAGCCTCCTCCATTCGCTGCAACGGCACCCCCGTCCACTTTGCAACAACAGACATGATATCATCCTCACTGACTCCAATGGTTTTCTCCTCACTGTTTGAACGCCATTCTTCCAGCATCTCCTCAAGCTGCTTCTTGGTTTGCTTCTCCTTGTCCCGCAGCGATGCAGCTTTCTCGAAATCCTGATCCTTTATCGCTTCTTCCTTCTCGATGCGGATCTCCTCAATTTCCGTCTCGAGTTCCTTGAACTTGGGCGGGCGGGTCATCACGCTGATACGCGCCTTGGAACCAGCCTCATCCATTATATCAATGGCCTTGTCAGGAAGAAAACGGCCAGTCAAGTAACGTTCAGAAAGTGTCACTGCCGCCTTGATGGCGTTTGAGCTGTACTTGGCCTTGTGGTGCAGCTCATACTTGTGCTGAAGCCCATGAAGAATCTTGATTGCATCCTCAGCGCTCGGTTCCTCAACCTTTACGGTCTGGAAGCGACGCTCAAGGGCGGCATCTTTCTCAATATATTTCCGGTATTCGTTGAGCGTCGTGGCCCCGACACACTGCAGTTCGCCACGGCTAAGGGACGGCTTAATGATGTTCGAGGCATCCATGGCACCCTCAGCCGAACCCGCACCGACTATGGTGTGCAACTCATCAATAAACAGAATCACATTCTTGGCACGGTGAATCTCATCCATCACCGCCTTGATGCGCTCCTCGAATTGTCCGCGATATTTCGTCCCGGCGACCATTAGCGCAAGGTCAAGAGTGATCACCTTGCGCCCCCGAAGCAATTCGGGCACGTTCCCCGCTGAAATCTCCTGGGCAAGGCCTTCAACAATTGCTGTTTTCCCGACCCCGGCCTCGCCAATGAGCACCGGGTTATTCTTTGTCCGACGGCAGAGAATCTGGATAACACGCTCAATTTCCTCACCCCTCCCGATTACCGGATCCAGTTCCCCCTTTTCAGCAAGTTCAGTAAGGTCACGACCAAACGCACGCAATGCGGGAGTCTTGCTCTCCCTTCGGCCGGGACCACCTTCAATGTCCTCAAAAACATCTTCATCATCTTCACCAAGCTCGCCTGGCATGAAATTCGGATCCAGTTCCTTTAGAATCTCGTTGCGAGTACACTCAATATCAATCTCGAGACTCTTCAGGACACGGGCAGCAACACCATCTCCCTCGCGTAACAACCCGAGCAGGATATGTTCGGTGCCGACATAAGAATGGTTGAGTGCCTTGGCCTCCTTGCCGGCCAGGGCAAGAACTTTCTTAACCCGCGGGGTATAGGGGATATTCCCCACCATCTTGGTTTCCGGACCGGATCCAACCTGCTTCTCAACCTCCATTCGTACTGTCTCAAGATCCAGTCCCATCTTCTGCAGGACATTCACCGCAACCCCCTGGCCAAGTTTAATCAACCCAAGCAGTAAGTGCTCGGTACCCACGTAATTATGGTTAAAGCGATCCGCCTCCTTGCGCGCAAGAGCCAGCACTTGTTGGGCCCTGGGGGTAAAATTATTCATCATGGTAAATTCGCTTTAATCCGGAAAACGGTGAAACCGGACACGAAATTCAACGATTCATGCCTTGTCATCATCGATTTCCGCATCCTGATTCCTGTCACTTTCTGAGGGTTCTTCTGGTAACTTACCCGGCTCAGGGAGAATTTTCAACTCGTCACGCATAATTTCCGCACGCAGCGTGTCACGTTCCTCCGCCCCGAGCTTACAATCTGCCCGCATCTGGAGGTGCGCCGGCTGAATCTCCATAAAAAGAACATCAATGACACCCCTCACATCATCCGGAAAATATCCGAGATCCACACCCGCCCTCAACATTGACAACAATTCAAGTGCCTCCTTGGTCGAGATAATGTGCCCATGCCTGAGAATCGCGTATGCCCGGCCCACCTTGTCATCCAGCATGGATCGCCGATCCTCATGCAAAGTCACACGGGCATTTTTCTCATGCTCGATAATCTGCCTGACAACCTTTTCAAGACGCGCCACGATCTCAATCTCTTTCTCCCCGAGAGTATGCTGGTTAGAAACCTGGAACAGGTTTCCCAACGCCTCGGTGCCTTCACCATAAAGCCCGCGTACAACAAGCCCGATCTTGTTCACCGCCTGAACAACCTGATTAATCTGATCGGAAAGCACCAGCGCAGGCAGATGAAGCATGGCTGAAGCACGCATCCCAGTACCCAGGTTCGTTGGGCAGGCGGTAAGGTAACCGTGCCGGTTATCGAAAGCAAAATCAATGTTTTCTTCGAGCTTGGTATCGATCTTGTCGATTATCTTGTAAGCAGACTTCAGGTTCAGTCCCGGTTTAATCGACTGCATGCGAAGGTGATCCTCCTCATTGATCATAATACAGAGTGTTTGTTTGCGGTTCATCACGACCGCACTGCCGGTCCCCTTGGCAGCCTGCTCCCGGCTAATTAGGTGACGCTCGACGAGCACCTGCTTTCTGATCGTGTTGAGATTGCGTAAATCCGATGAGAACGCGCCCCGCATCTCACTCAGTGTATCCACCGTCGGCTTCACTGAGTTGAGCACCAGCATGCGATCATCCTCAGTCGCCCATCCCGGGAACGACACCCCTGCCAGATTGCGTGCAAGCCGAATACGGCTACTGATGACAATCTCCCCAAGGGGCCCCGAAGTAAGCATCCATTCGGCAGGATTCTTAAGGATGGTGTTAAATTGCATCATCAAACCGGAAACGTCGGGGAAGTCGTTCTACTGCTCCTTTGAGCACACAAATTCATCCTCCGCCGACTTGATCTCGTCACGCAATTTCGCCGCCTCTTCAAAATTCTCATCAGTGATGGCAATCTTAAGGCGATGCTTAAGTTCGGTAATCTGGTCGGTAAACTGCTTGGTTACCTTATACCGGGTGGGCACCTTGCCGACGTGACGGGTACCCTTGTGCATAGCCTTGACCAGGCTATCCAAACCGCCGCCAAAGACATTATAACAGTCACTGCACCCCAATCGCCCGTTCTTCTTGAACTCAGACTGAGTGAATCCGCAGGCCTCGCAAGCCAACTCATCACCCGGCAGGCTCACCTTCTCGTCGGTACCAAGACCCAGCAACAGATCCGCCAGGGCAAACCCGGTAGGATCCGTTACCCCCTTCTCCTTGGCGCATGCATCACACAGATTCACCTTCTGCATCTGCCCATCGACAATCTGCGTAAGATAGACAGTGGCATGCTTGTCCTGGCAAACATCACAAATCATTATTAAAACCTACCCAGTCCAGCGACAGGCTCAACGGGAGAATCAGGGTTTTTGAGGTTGTGTAACGTAGAATTACCCTCAATTATCAACGTCTGCCCGGCAATCCCGGTGGACAGCACCCGGCCTTTGCTCGCATCTTTAGCGCACCACATGAAAGGAATTAGGCCTTCAAGACGGGATTTCCTCCGCACCACGGCTGTGGCGGCAACCTCGATCATCCTGCCTCGGCGAGTCATGGCCGGCATGGCAAGGGTCAAGAAACCCATCAAGCTCGGCATGATCGCTGACCTGCACCAGGACGTGATGCACGATGGCCCGGCGAGACTGAAAGCCTTCCTCGATGCCATGAAGGAGGAAAAACCCGACGCTCTCGTGCAACTTGGAGACTTCGCCTATCCGACGAAGAAGAACGAGGTGGTGAGGAAGGCCTTTGAGAAGGCGCACCCGAGAGCCCTGCACGTTCTCGGCAATCACGAGATCGATGATGGGCACTCCTTCGACGAAGTCGCCAGGCTCTGGGGAATGAAGGGGCGCTACTACACCGAAAACGTCAACGGCATCGACCTGATTATCCTCGACGGCAACGAGAAACCGAAGAACCACAAGGGCGGGTATCCCGCCCACATCGGCGGGAAACAGCTCGGATGGCTCGAAAAACAGCTTGAAACCCTCACGGGTCCGATTCTCGTCATCTGCCACCAGCCTCTAGCCGGTCCATCGAGTATCGACAACGCAAAGGAGGTTCAGGCGCTGCTCAACGCAGCCGCAGACAAGGTTCTGCTGGCGGTTAACGGGCACACCCATATCGACCACGTGGCCCGCGCGGGAAAGATCTCCTGCCTCCATATCAACTCGGCGTCTTACAAATGGGTCGGCGCCTCCTGGCGCAACAAGAGCTACCCCGCCGAGATCCACTCCGGCTTCCCCTGGGTGGAATACACCTGTCCCTACCGCGACAGCCTTTTCGCCACGCTGACCATCGATCCCGCCAGCGGACGCATCGACGTCAAGGGCCGTGAAAGCAAGTGGGTCGGGAAGTCGCCATCGCAGCTCGGGGTCGCGACGAAGCCCAATCTGGCCGACGGTAAGGAGATCTGCCCGAAAATCCGCAACCGGCAGCTGGAAAGTAACCGGAAAGGGTGGGCACCTGTACAGCCTCAAGGGCGGATCTCACTGAAAAAACGATGTCCAGGCATGCCATCCTGATCTCGTGGACAGAATGAAGCCATCGGCTGCAACCTGCCTGCCCCGCCACGGCTCCCAGTCGGTGGTTGTCTGGTAATAATAGGATTAATATACCCGCTAGGGGATCATCAATCCCCGATCTCAACCCCCTCACTGCCGGTATGATCCCGGAAACATTTGATGAAGCGCGCAGTGAGCGGACCAGGCTTGCCATCACCAATCGGACGCCGGTCGAGTTCAACTGCGGCAATCACCTCGGCAGCAGTCCCTGTTAAAAAACACTCGTCAGCGGCATAGATATCATACCGCGTAAGGTCGGCTTCCCGGAGTTCAATGCCAATCTCCCCGGCAATCTCAAAAATCACATCGCGGGTAATCCCAGGCAAAGCACCGGCAGAGGATGGCGGGGTGGTAATCTTGCCATCCCTGACAACAAATATGTTGTCGCCGGTACATTCCGCAATATAACCCTGCGCGTTGAGCATTAACCCTTCCTCGGCATTGCCCTGGATGGCCTCCACCTTGGCCATGACATTGTTCAGGTAATTCAACGATTTTACCGAAGGACTCAGTGCATCGGACGCCGGACGCCGGCTCGCACAGGTGATCAACTTCAACCCCACCTGATATTTTTCCTCAGGAAAAAGCGCGATCTTGTCGGCAATGATAATCACCGAGGCTTTCTTGCAGACAAAAGGATTAAGTCCCAGGCTGCCGACTCCGCGAGTGACAAGGAGCCGCACGTAGCCATCGACCAGCTCATTCTTGCGGATCGTGGCACAAACTGCCGCCTCTATGTCATCCTCTGTCATCCCTATATCAAGCAGGAGGGCCTTGGCCGAGACAAACAACCGCCGAATATGCTCCTTTAAGCGGAACACGCGTCCGCTGTAAAAGCGAATACCCTCAAAAATACCGTCACCATAAAGGAGCCCGTGATCAAACACGGAGATCCTGGCGTCCTGTTTTGCGAAATACTCACCATCGATGTATATATGCATGGTATGTTTGGGTCGGGGCTTCAGACAACAATTCGTCCATCGGCAAGTTCCAGTTGTCGATCGCCGAGAGCAGCTAATGTGGAATCGTGGGTGACAACGATCAACGTTTTTTTGGTCTCGCGGGAAATCTCCAGTAATGTCCCCATAACACCACTGCCTGTCACCGAGTCAAGGTTCCCGGTTGGCTCGTCAGCAAAGAGAATTTCCGGATCATTAACCAGAGAACGGGCAATGGCAACCCGCTGCTGCTCGCCACCGGAGAGCTCGGTCGGCCGGTGATGCAGACGATCTCCCAGCCCAACCCGCTCAAGAAGATCCGCAGCATCCTGCCTCTGGCCGCGGCCGGCCATCATCGCCGGCAGACGAACGTTCTCAAGGGCACTCAAGTCAGGCAGCAGGCAATAGTGCTGGAAGACATAACCTATTTGTAAATTGCGCCATTTGGCCTGATGCCGTTTTTTCAGGGCGTAGAGCGATCTCGCATCGGATTCCCCTTCACCTTTCATAAATACCGCGCCCGAATCAGGGCGTTCGAGCCCCGCCAGAATATACAGCAGGGTGGTTTTCCCGGCACCTGAAGCTCCTCTCAAGAACAGCAACTCGGAACGGGCAACTTCCAGATCAACGCCCCTTAAAACCTCAACTGCCGCCCCCCCTATGGAAAAGCTCCGGTAAAGGTTCACCGCCTTAAGCACCGGTTGCGCCAACCCTGCCGGAGAAACGGCCGGCTGTGTGGGAGCAGAAGGAGCGGACATTCCCCAATCAACCCGTACAAACGCTCAGGTCAAGGGAGAGCAGTTCCATGCCAAAGCTGATGCACCGTGGTCTGGGGGATGCCGGAAATCTGTTTTTCCGCTCAAGCTACTGCAGGCCGGGAAAACCGGTTCATTCCCCTTCCCGCTATTCTTGACATGCCGCTGGCAATATCGGAAGCACCCCCGGCCTGCTGGCAGGCCCTACAGTCCAATAGATCAGCCTGTTGTGGAAATCCGGCGGAGTGCCTCATAGGTCCCGATGCCCACTGCAGTTGCGAGATTAATGCTGCGGACATCCTTCCCCATCGGGATCGTCACGCAATTCTCAGCGTGCTCCGCAAGCAGGCTTTCCGGAAGCCCCCTGGTTTCGCGGCCGAAAACCAGATAATCCCCCCGCGTATAATCAACATCCCAATAATCACGCTGCACCTTGGTCGTGAAAAACCAGAACTTGGCCGCGGTGCCGGCATTCGCATACAGTGCCGTAAACGAAGACCAGACTTTCATGTCAACCCGGTCCCAATAATCGAGCCCGGCACGGCGAAGATGCTTCTCATCGAGTTCAAAGCCGAGAGGTTCCACCAGGTGAAGGCGCGCACCTGCCGCCAGGCATAATCGCCCGACATTGCCGGTATTCTGCGGAATTTCCGGTGCAACCAGCACCACGTTGAGGAACGGGCACATGGGATTTAAATAAAAATGCCGTGCCCCGCAGCGGACAACTGCGGCAGGCTAGGTTTCGCTAACAACAGGATCAACATTCACGCGCCGACCGCCCTGATCAAAACGGACGTTGCCCTCAACGAGAGAATAGATCGTGTAGTCCTTGCCCAGCCCGACATTGCTACCCGGATGCCACTTGGTCCCGCACTGGCGCAGGATGATATTTCCCGGAATAACATGTTCACCACCGAACTTTTTCACTCCCCGGCGCTTTGAGTTGCTGTCACGCCCGTTCTTGACGCTTCCCTGACCTTTCTTATGTGCCATGTCTGAGTAATGTTAAGGTTAAGATCCAATCAGGCGCTAATGCCGGTGATTGCCAGTCGGGTAAGCGGCTGACGATGCCCCTTGGTTTTGTGATGTCCTTTACGGCGCTTAAACTTGAATGCCGTGACCTTCCCTGCACGAACCTGATCAACAACCTGTGCGGTAATG
>JAYGGE010000132.1:0-34517 GCA_046581505.1 Verrucomicrobiales bacterium
ACGATGACGGCATTGTTGATATCGTCGAGGAAATGCTTGCCGGCGACCTGACCACCCTCACTGACGGTGACGACGACAATGACGGCCTGGACAGCCCTGATGAGATCAATACCCATGGCAGCAATCCGCTGAAAGCTGACACCGACGGCGACGGGCTCGAGGACGGTGCGGAGGTGGCCACTCACGGCACCGACCCGACCAAGGCGGACACTGACGGTGACGGGCTTGATGACGGTGCGGAGGTGGCCACCCACGGCACCAACCCGACCCAGGCAGATAGTGATGGTGACGGGTTTAGTGACAGCCTGGAAATTGACCGTGGTAGTGATCCGGTGGACAGTAGCAGTGTGCCGAACACCCTGGTCGCGCACTGGCACGCGGATGATGTCGCCGCAGGGCAGGTTGCAAACTGGACGGATCGTGTTGGCCTTGTTGTCGCTTCAGGCTTGGGTAATTCAGGTCCGAGCAAGCAGGAGGAGGGGATTTTCTTTGACGGGTTGAGCGCCTCCTTTGAAGTCGCGGCCGCAGATAACCCGCTGGGAGGCAGGTCGGCTTTCACCCTGACTTCCGTTTTCAAGGTCACCCAGGGGGCCAGTCGCCGTGATGCAAACAATACGGCAACGTTCTGGGCAAACTCAATGCTTGTGGGACGCGAACTTCCCGGCGGCAACCGCGGTGACTATGGCTTGGGTATCAACTCGGAGAATGAACTGATCGCGGGTTGGGGCAACCCGGACGGAGGCACATGGCATGACCTCGCGGCACTCAATGACGGGGAGATGCACGTTGCCAGCGCAACCTTTGAAGTGGGAGTTGGCATATCGCTTTACCTCGACGGGCAACTGGTCAACTCGACCAATAACGAGGGCGTGGCAATGGAGCAGGAGACAGTCAACTTCGGCGTGAATATCCTCAATGTCGGCAATGACACAGCGTATTTCACAGGACACATTCAGCAGATCCTGATGCACGAGGTGGTACTTCCGCAAGCCCAGGTGGCGGACTTTCATGCGAGGGCCTTGCTTCCGGACGGTCCCGGCCTGGAGATTACTGATGTACAGTTTAATCAGCTTGGCGGTGCTGCTGGCGCAGGTGAGTTCACCCTTACCTGGCGGTCGTTACCGGGACGTATCTATACGGTTTTCCAATCAACAGACCTTGAGAACTGGGACGTGGATATCGATGATTCAGTGGTTTCTGGTGGCGAGATGACCACATTCTCTTTTGATCACCCCGACCCATCCCTGCGTTTGCTGTATTTCCGGGTTGAGGAGCAATAATGCTGTTCATGGGGGCATCAGGCATTGTTCCAAGTAATCCATGACCATTGAGATAAACGATCACTTAAAAAAAAATATGAAACCGATGGCATTAAATCTTTGGATTACCGGGTTGGTTGCCCTGTGGTCAGCAGGATTGGCGGAAGTTGGCGGCATCGAGACTGTTGTCTTCACCAATAACGCTGACTACAGCGGCACTGACGACACCTATGTTTTTAATGGCGGTGCCTTTGGTGGCAGCATGTCCAACTATGGCAGGTGTGCGACAATCGAGATAAACAGCAATAATCGTTTCGGGCTGGTCCGTTTTGATGTGTCCTCGCTCTTTGGGAAGTATGCGGAGATCGAGTCGGTTACCTTAAGGCTTTTCAGCCAGAACGCCCCGGCCGGGGGAGGCGTGTCAGCCTATCGCCTGGCTTTGGCCAACTCGGCATGGCGTGAGGGCGGTAATTGTGGAGGAACAGTCCTTGGCGGCAATCGTAATGAGGTGACCTGGACCCATCTTGCCGATTACGGTGGATTTCCCGCAAGGCCTGCAAGCTGGGCAAGCGGGACAGGGGGGCCGACAATGGCCGGGGTGGATTACATGGAGCCCGCGCTGGCCTCGAAGGGTAATGCCGGGGCGGTGGCCAACGCGCAATTTGACATCGAGTTTGCCGGCGACCTGACCACGCTGATAAACGACTGGTCGTTGGCAACGACGATCCAGGGATGCAATGACCGGGGCGGTAACCCGTGCTGGACGGATAACTGGAACTGGGCCCAGCCTGCCCCGCAAACCGCCAATGAAGGAATACTCCTGAAGGGACTGGATGGCACAAGGTTCAGCTTTCACAGCAGCGAGGCTGCCGACCAGGCGCTGCGTCCGCAGTTGATCGTGAAATACGTGCCGGTGGGAGGTGGTTCCGCCATGGTCATTACCGAGCTGACACATGATCCAATCGCCGGCGCGGTGACACTCAGCTGGTCCTCGCGCAACGGGAGAATTTATGCGGTTGATTATTCGGATGATCTCAGGTGGTGGATCGAGTTTGACGACGGCATCGTTGCGGCTGGAGGCTTGACAAGTTTTACGGACACCCTGGTTGATGGAGTTTTGTGGAGATTTTACCGGGTGCGTGATGTCACGCAGCTGTAGAAGAGTTTTTTTCTTAAAGGGGGAATTCTGGCCCTTGGGTTAGCGTCCCCATGAGGGCACAGAGCGCAGAGAAGGGTTGAACAGGCAGGGTGGGAATCAACAGTTATTGGATGGATCCATGCCAGGTTTGGCGGGTTAATGCCGGCGCAACCAGGGTTGCCTGGTTCAGGGGTTTCCCAAGGGGGTTTTTTTTGCTATGTTGTAATAACTAGACCCCTAATGCTTCTACCCGTGCCAATGCATTCACGCTTACTGCGCTTCTACTTGTGTGCAGGTTTTTTCCTGGGCGTGGTCGGGGTATCCCGGGGCGTGGTGATTAACGAGATTCATTTCAATCCGCCTGAGAACACGGTGCGTCAGGAATTTATTGAGATCTATAACCCGGAGAATGCTGCTGTTGAGCTCAGTGGCTGGCGGTTTTCAGGGGCGGTTGATTATGATTTTCCGGTCGGGACTGTTTTACCTGGTGGTGCTTACCTGGTGATTGCGGAGGATCCGCCAACCCTGCTGGAGACTCTCACCGCGGCAGCGCTTGGTCCCTATGAGGGCAGCCTGGATTCCGAGGGCGAGACCCTCCGGCTTCGTGATGCCGAAAACAGGGTCATTGATGAGGTCGACTATAAGGTTGGGTTTCCCTGGCCGGTGGCAGCCAATGGCCAGGGGGCGTCCATTGAACTCCTCAATTCAGCCCTGGATAATTCACTGGGAAGTTCGTGGCGCGCCTCAATGCCCCAGAACCTGTTCAGTGAAGCGACATTGCTGCCTTTCTCGGATGAGGGCTGGAGTTGGCGGGCAGGCCAAACGGAGGCTTCCGACCCGGTGGATGCCTGGCGTGCGCCGGGATTCGTTGAGGATGAGACATGGTCCGAGGCTGCACGGGCACCGATCGGCTACGGTAACGTGAATGGCGTTACCTTGAACACGGTGGTCGGCGACATGCGCGGTAATTACAGCTCTATTTTCCTGCGCAAGACATTTACTGTTGTCCCGGGTGAAGTCCCGACCCAGTTGGAAATCAGCTATCGAGTTGATGACGGGATGGTGGTCTGGATCAACGGGGTGGAGGTGGAACGCTTCCGCTTTACTGCAGGACAACAACCTGCCATCGATGATTTTGCCGCCGGCAGTGGCGATGAAGGGCAAATTCTAAACAAGATAATCATTAACCCGGGCGTATTCCTCGTTGAGGGCAGCAATACCATTGCAGTCCAGGTTTTTAATGCCTCCATCAGCAGCAGTGATCTTGGCTTTGATATTCAACTGGTGAGACCCGCCCAGGATGAGGCCCTGCCGACACCGAGCCCGGGTTCAAGAAACATTGCCTTCACCGGCAATGCTGCGCCCAATATCCGCAAGGTCAGGCATGCGCCGCAACAACCCACGGCAAGTGATACCGTGGTCATTACCGCCAAGGTCACCGACCCGGACGGAGTGGGATCGGTAAACCTGGAATACCAGTTGGTGAATCCCGGCGCCTACATACCCTCAGAGTTGCCCCTGCCGGTCTCAGGCGGCAATATCAACCTCTCAGAGGAGCGTCCCGATAATGCAGCCTATGAGCAGGGATGGATCAGCCTGGGGATGCACGATGACGGCCTTGATGGTGACAGTTTAGATGGAGACGACATTTACAGCCTTACCCTGCCGCCACAGGCTCACCGGACCCTCGTGCGTTACCGCATCACAGTTGGTGACAAGGCAGGCGTTAGCACGCGGCTGCCATATGCAGATGACCCGTCCTTGAATTTCGCCTATTTTGTCTACGATGGTGTTCCTGACTACAACGGCCATCCCGCGGCGACCCTGGAGACCCTGCCGGTGTATCACCTCATCACCCGCGCTGAGGATTATTCCGGGTGTTTAGCCTATAACTCATCTCAGATCAGCCAGGGAAATGAGGCGCGTTTTTTCTACAACTGGAACGCGGCAATTGTCTATGACGGGGTGGTCTACGACAATATCCGGTACCGCCTGCGTGGAGCCAACGGCCGCTACCATCGCGCCGGGAAGCGTTCCATGCGTTTGCGGTTCAATGACGGCAGTTACTTTCAGGCGCGTGACCAGAGGGGAAATAAATACCGGAAGAAGTGGCGCACCCTGACTACCGGGAAGGGCTTTGATAACCGGTCAACCCTGACTCATGGCCTCAACGAGGCGGTTACCATGTATTTGTTCAACAAGATTGGGGTTCCCGGTTGCGACACGCACTGGGTTCACTGGCGGGTGATTGACGCAGTGGACGAGGCACCTGACCCTTGGCGGGGCGATTTTCATGGCCTGAACTTTATCCTGGAAACCTATGACGTGCGTTTCATGGAGGCGCATGATCTGGAAAAAGGCAACCTCTACAAGCTGATCAACCAGACTAATGATTGGCGCCGCCAGCAGCGTTACCAGGCGGCATTTGCGCCAAGTAACGGCAGTGACCACAGCACCATTGAGGGGCAGCTGGACGGGGGCGACTCGGCTGCCTATATCAGCGCCCATGTGAACATGCACAAGTGGAACCGCTGGCATGCGCTGGCTGAAGCGATCCGCCTTTATGATTTCTGGCCGAGTGCGAACAAGAACATGGTCTATTATTTTGAGCCGGATTATTCCGCAGCGAACAATTTCAAAGGCAAGTTGTGGATTCTCCCGTGGGATACCGATGCCAGTTGGGGACCGACGTGGAACAACGGTTATGATGTTGTCTATAATGCGTTGTTTTCAGCAGGTGGCGGCGGTGGTGACGGTAATTCGACCCCTGAGCTTTGGCCCGCTTACTTTAATGAGGTGCGTGAACTGCGCGACCTGCTCTGGCAGGAGGATCAAATCGTCGCGCTGATTGATGCCCTCGCATTGGCCATTGCGCCCTTTGAGGCTGCTGACATCGACCGCTGGAGGAACGCTCCTTCAGATGCCGGAAATTACGGGGGGCTTGGTGGTGCGGGTGCGGTTTCGCTCGCCAACCTGGTGCAGGACATGAAGAATTTTGCTTTCTCCGGGGGTTCATGGCCGGGGGGCAGTGTTGGAGGCGGCGGCAGGGGTGCGCACCTTGATGCACTGCAGGCTTCCAATGGTGAGGGCGGAAGGATCCCCGTGACTCCAACCATCACCTATACAGGTGCGGCCGGGTTTCCGCTTAACGATTTATCATTTGAGTCATCTGCATTTTCCGATGCGCAGGGCAACGCAACTTTTGGCGCGATGGAGTGGCGTGTTGCGGAGATTTCCCCTCCGGGAGCAGGGGGCGGGCAGATTGTCCCGTTTTTTGGGACCGGTTCTGCCTGGAGTTACCTTGATGATGGCAGTGACCAGGGAACAGCTTGGCGGCAATCTGATTTTGATGACAGCGCATGGTCAAGCGGGGTGTCCCCGCTGGGTTATGCCGACAACCAGGTAGCGACGGCGATCAGTTTCGGGCCGAGTTCCTCCGACAAGCACATCACCACTTATTTCCGCAAAGAAGTAACTGTTAACGAACTGGATACACTCAACTCGATTACCCTGAGCCTGCAGCGTGATGATGGGGCGATCATCTATGTGAACGGAGTGGAGGTTGGCCGCTCGCAGATGCCCGCCGCGGGCTTTGATTTTGATACACCGGCTTCCGCATCAAGGGATGAGGACAGGTTCTTTGATTTTGAGATTCCAATGCCGGTATTTCTTGAAGGGGACAATGTCATTGCAGTCGAGGTGCACCAGGTGAGTGCCACCAGCAGTGACATGATCTTTGACCTGCGAATGAACGCAATCACGGGCGCATCATCCGGTCCGGAATCGATCAAGCTCGAATGGGATGCTGACTGGGTATCCGGAGAATTACCCGATTTTAATAACCGGATTGAGATTCCAACAGCATATGTGCGTTCCGGGCGGCTCTACCGGGCCCGTGTCCGCCACAAGGACAACACCGGGCGCTGGAGTCATTGGTCTGATCCTCTTGCGTTTGTTGCAAAATTACCGGACATCACCGCCTACCATGAAGCACTGGTTGTTACCGAGGTCATGTATCATCCGCTTGATCCTGAGGATGACGAGATCGCCGCGGGTTACGACGATGACGATTTTTTTGAATACATAGAGCTTAAGAATGTTGGTGAGGTGCCCCTTGATTTAACCGACTTGCGTTTCACCAAGGGAGTTGATTTTGATTTTTCCACGTCAGATATCACTGCGCTGCTTCCCGGTGGAATTGTGCTGGTGGTGAAGGATCGCGGAGCTTTCGGGATGCGTTATGGCGAAGGGTTGCCGATTGCCGGGCAATGGCAAACTTCCGACAGGCTCGACAACGGCGGTGAGCGGCTGAAATTATCCTTTGGCGCCGGTGAGGCGATTCGTGATTTTATCTATGATGACGTTGCGCCGTGGCCACGATTACCGGACGGTTCAGGAGCTTCACTTATGCTGCGTGCTCCGGAATCTCTCCCTGATCACTCGCTTGCCGCAAGCTGGGCAGCGGGTTCCGGGACACCTGGGATCGATGATGCCGGCAACGAGCAAGGCTATAATGTGTGGCGTGAGGCGACTTTTGGTGCGGGTGATCCTCCCGGCAGTGGCGGGCTTGATGACCCGGATGGCGATGGTGCGGTGAACCTTGTCGAATATGCTGCGGGAACCGGTGCCCTTGATGCCGGTTCAGTGCCGGCAATGGCGGTTTCCACCGTGGTTGAGGATGACCAGGATTTTCTCGCCATCACTTATACCAGGAACGTGGATCGTCCTGATATTGTTTTGCGTGTAGAGTTCTCGACTGACCTCGTTGACTGGCAGAGCGGGCCGGCGATAACGGCACCAGTGCTGCCGCCGGTTGTCCACGCCGATGGCACCGAGAGGCTCACAGAGGCTTGCCTGATTCCCATTGGGACCGGTCTAGGTCAGTATTTGCGCATACGCATCGAATTGTCACCTTAAGGAGGATGCAGACAAGGGCCTCTGCTCTACAGCAGCTTTCAAGGTCGACAAACACGCAGCCCTGTCCGCCGGGCGGGCCCGTCCTTTATCGGCTTTGTAGAGGGCTTTCAGGCAAACATTACTCCACGGGACGGACGCGGTAGAGTTGCGTGAGGAAATTGGGATCGAAAGGATTGACGTTATCGATTATGTAGGTTGTTTCATTGCCTTCCGAGGGGATGAAATCATTTAATTCCAGCCAACTGGCAAGGCGATCAGATGAATCGATTGCGTAGGTGCGGCCGGGTCGTGAATTGAAGGTGATCTCCAGCTGGTTCTGTGCCGCATTATAGGCAATTCCGGTGATCGCGAAGGGTGCATTTTTCCCGGCGATCCTTAAATAGGAATCGGTGATCTGCTGTTCACTGAGCAGTCGGTTTCCATAGTAATTAAACAGCGCGATGTCGCCGGTAAAGGCAGTGTGGGCGAAGGTGGTGCTGCCCGGGATGTTGTTGCCCTTGCCGAGTTCGGCCAGATCCCCGCCGTCCCAGTCATTGATCGTTCCGGTGCTCGTTACCGGCCCGGCGGCAAGCTGGCCGTTGACGTAGATACGGGCTGTTCCCGTCGTTGCCGAATCAACGTCTGCAAGGCACACGACATGGTAAAAATCCGTTGCGGGCCCGATTGCCGCGAGGTCTTTTGATACAATCAGCCGCTGGGTGGCATTGTCTGCGTCCTGGAACCGGAAATCCAGCACGCTGCCGGCGATGGTAATTGCGGTGCCGTCACCGTTGCCGCCGGTATTGAACAGGACATGGGTACCGATGAAGTCGCCGGGCCTGAAAACCAGCTCCCAGGTGACGTTTGCCTTTGTCACCGGATCGCCGAGTCCATCCTGCCACGAGTCGTTCGGGTTTGACGCGAGGTTGAAACCCGGGGAACTTACCCACTGGGAGACATTGGCGAAGTTGCTTGCACCGGACTGCACGGTGCCTCCTGTATTGTTGACGAAGCGGATTGCATTGTTGCCGGTGGTGTTGATGGCCGGGCTCCACAGCGTGAGGTTGCCTCCGGGCAGCCCGTCGGCAGTCCAGCTGAGGTTGGGAGTGTCGGGATCAAGCACGATGACCGTCACGCCTGTGGTCGTCTTGCCCCAGTCATTGGATGCCGACAGGACATAGGTGGTGGTCTCAGCCGGGGAAACCGTGAACCGGTCCTTCCCGGCGACATTGGTTTCATTGAGGCTGAGCGAGGTTTCCCCGAAAACGTCCCAGTAAAGTTCGACCGACTGGCCGGCGATGATGGTGGATGACCCGAGATTGACGAACCTATTGATAAGCGGCGGCTTTTCCACCAGAACCCGTAACTTTTGCGAGTCAGTGTCTGCTCCCCGTGTTCCCGTGAGGGTGTAGATGGTGTTTATCGTCGGGTTCACCGTCACCATTGAGAGGTTGGAGACATCACCAATGCCGTTGTCGATCTCAAGCGCATCATTGGCGGGATCGGTAACCCAAGACAGGGTGACCGGGCTGCCGCTGGCGACAACTTCAGCGCTGGCGGTAAAGTTGCTGATGATTGGCGTGCCGCTGGCAAGGGAACCAATAGCCTGTGCATCAAGGGCCTCGTTGTAGATGCGCACGTCATCAATGCCGCCATACCAGTTGTGGGTGGCTTGAAAATCATCCCCGATACGCATGTCAGCTGAGGATGCCGTGTCGATGGCAATGCTCTGGCTGGCGCTTGGCGGGCTCGTGAAGCTGCCAAATTCAGCATCGAGGATGCCGTCGACGTAGAGCTTGGAGTCCATGATGTCCGGGGTGCCGTCATTTTCCCAGGTGACAGCGACATGATGCCAGTTGCCGTCGGTTACCACCGTGTTACCGACGAAAAATCCCCCGTTGGCCTCGACACGGATGGTTCCGGGGGTGCCGTTACTGGTCTGGATGCGGAATGTCCACTTGCGCGTGGTTTGATTGATTCCCCAGGAGACGATTCCCCTGTTTTGGGGCGTGGTGTGGCTTGTCCGGATCCAGGCAGAGATCGTTCGCGCACCTGTTCCCGGGATGCCCTTGTATCCAACGACATTGATCTGGTCGTCGAGCCCGTCAAAATTGAGCGCGGCCGTGGTTCCCGATGGAACCGGGGGCAGATCTGCTGCGCTCCATATTGCGCCCCCGGCGATTGTCCCGGTGTTGTTGCTGCTGCTGTCAGCGGCGATGCTTCCGGTTCCCTCGTCGATTTTCCAGTGGGCGACGAGATCGGCATGGCACGGTATTGACAAAAACAGGGCAACAGCGAGACAGGATGGAGCAGAAGGCACTTTCATTGTATTTGACAGGTTTGTGCAGGAATCAGGGGATATTAGTTTATCAGTTAAACACAGCGGGGAATCTTGAGCGAAACAAAACGATGCATATCCGGCATTGATCACATGGAGCATGATCTAAGGCTTGCACGAATACCATGTATTCCGCTTTGCTTGTGGCAGCGATGACGATCACTTCCCTTGAGACATTCATCCTGCATGTGCCCGTGACTCGTGATGGGATTGCGGACAGCACCCATTCAATTACCCACTGGGGGATGCCCGGGGTGATGATTCATACTGACGCAGGGCAGGTTGGCTACGGGTTTACCGGGACACATGCCCACCTGGCGAGTGATCGCCTGATCACCTCGTGTATCGCGCAGTGCTATGGTGAGCTGCTGGTCGGGGAGAACCCGCTGGAGATTGAGAGGTTGTGGTCAATGCTGGCATATAATCCTCCGCTGCAGTGGGTGGGGCGGGCCGGGATCATGACGATGGCATTGGCGGCTGTCGACATCGCACTCTGGGACTTGAAGGCCAAAGCGGCAAGGGAGCCATTATGGAAAACGCTCGGAGGAAGCGAAAATACTGAAGTGGAGATGTATAACACGGATGGCGGATGGTTGAATTTTGAACTTCAGATACTGGTCGATGACGCGAAACGGCTGGTGGAGGAGGAAGGCTACCGCAGCATCAAGATGAAGGTGGGGAAAGAGGATTTCACTGAGGATCTCAGGCGTGTTGAGGCGGTACGTGCAGCAGTTGGGCCGGGAGTGAAACTGATGACTGATGCCAACGGGCGCTGGCGCATGCCGTTGGCGGTTGAAGTTGCCGGACGCCTTGAGGATTATGACGTGGAATGGATCGAGGAACCCCTGTGGCATGATGATGTTCGCGGGCACGCTGAGCTGGCAGCGGCAATTAAAACTCCGGTTGCCCTGGGGGAGATGCTTTATTCACTGGCACAATTTCAGGAATTTATTGTTGCCGGCGCAGTGCATTTCGTGCAGCCGGACGCCACCCGCCTGGGTGGCATTAGTGAGGCATGGCAGGTGTCTGATGCCGCGCATGCAGCCGGGCTGCCGGTTACCCCGCATGCAGGTGACATGGCACAGGTGCAGGCGCATTTGAGTCTTGCCCATCCCGGAATAAGCTTGCTGGAGTTCATTCCATGGATCAAAGATTGCTTTATGGAACCCCTGCGCATTGAGACGGGCTCATTGTGTTCTCCGCAGCAACCCGGTGCCGGCACAACCCTGAGGGCCAGTGCACTTGAGCGGTTCGGTAAGCCGAGTGCATGAAAACTATAAATACTGATTATTGAAATTACGTTATGAGTAATGTTAATCCCTACAGCATGGCTGGTGAAAGAGCCTTAATTACCGGTGGCGGCACGGGCATCGGCCTTGGTATTGCAAAGTGCATGCTGCAGGCAGGTGCAGAGAAGGTGATCCTGGTGGGACGGCGTGAAGAGGTATTGGCAAAGGCAACCGCTGAGCTGGATGAGCGGGCCGGTTATGTGGTCCAGGACATTGCCAACATCACGGAAATTGAGGATTTTAGCCAGAGGCTGGTCAGTGAGCACGGGCCACCCACATGCCTTGTGCATAATGCAGGGGTCAATGTGCGCAAGCCGTCAGTGGAGATGAGTGACGCGGAGTTCATGAGTGTTTTTGATGTTCATGTGCGCGGGTCCCTTGCACTTACCAGGGCCTTTGTCCCGGCGATGCTGGAGCGGCGGAGCGGTTCCATTATCTTGATTGGATCAATGGCAGCCCTGATGGGCCTTCCCAATGTCTGTGCGTATTCAATAGCGAAGAGCGCGATGCACGGCATGGTGTATAGCCTCACGGCTGAATATGCCCCGCACGGAGTTCGCGTGAATGCGATCCTGCCGGGTTGGATTGAGTCAAAAATGGCACTTGATGCCTTTGCCGCGGACAAGTCACGCCGTGACAAGGTCTTCGGACGCACCCCGATGAATCGCCTCGGCAAGGCTGAAGAGGTCGGGCATGCGGCGGTCTTTCTTGCCGCACCGGCAGCAAGTTTTGTCACCGGAGCCCTGTTGACGGTGGATGGCGGCGCATCAATTGGGTTTTAAAAAGCTGGAAAAGGCCGGATTTCCCTGTTGGAATCCCGTGGTTGGGTAGGTTGAATCAACATGAATAATGCATTGTCCAGCGAAGTCATTTGGTTGACTTTCCGTATGGCTGTGGTGATTTCTTAGGTTGCTTAAAAACTGCATGCCAGTATCAACCCAGGAACCTCTTGCCATTGTTGGGATCGGATGCCGATTACCCGGCAAGTGCAACGACCCGGAATCATTCTGGGATCTTCTTACCCGGGGGAAATCCGCGATTCGCGAGGTTCCTCAAGATCGCTGGGATATCCAACGCTATTACCATCCGGATGTGGCGGTTCCGGGCAAGATGATCACCAAGTGGGGCGGCTTTGTTGAAGACGTCGACCAGTTTGATGCCTCATTCTTTGGTATCTCGCCGCGTGAGGCGCAGCGGATTGATCCCCAGCAGCGCTGGTTGCTTGAAGTGGTCTGGGAGGCCCTTGAGGATGCTGCTGAGAAGCCGGCGGATTGGCGCGGATCGCGCACGGGTGTTTTTGTTGGCATCTCTTCGAATGAATACGGCTCGATCCAGATGATGGGTGAAGCCGATATTGACGTGCATACCAACTCGGGAAGCACTTTATCAATTGCCTCCAACCGCATCAGTTACCTGTATGATTTCAAGGGTCCTTCGATTTCCGTTGATACCGCATGCTCGTCAGCACTCGTTGCGGTGAACCTGGCATGCAAGAGCATATGGAGCGGCGATTGCGACGCGGCACTTGCCGGCGGGGTGAATGCCCTGTTGATGCCGGATAGCTCTATTGGTTTTTCCAAGGCGACTATGCTGTCGCCAAGCGGGCAGTGTTTTGCCTTTGATGCGCGTGCCAATGGTTATGTGCGTGGTGAGGGAGCCGGCGTGGTGGTCATCAAGTCCCTTAAGCGAGCGCGGGAGGATGGAGATCGCATTTATGCCCTGATTCGTGCCGCGGTGGTTAACCAGGACGGCAATACATCGTCAATGACAGTGCCCGGGAAGGAGAGCCAGGCGGCAATGTTGCGTGATGCCTATGCCCAGGCCGGCATGCAGCCGAATCGAGTGACTTATATGGAAGCACACGGGACAGGCACCCCGGTTGGCGATCCCATTGAAACCCGCGCCCTTGGAGAGGTGCTTTGCCAGGGGCGACCTGAAGGCGAAGAATGCATTATAGGCTCGGTTAAATCCAATATAGGCCATCTTGAGTCGGGTTCAGGAATCGCCGGCTTGATCAAGGCCGCGATGGTGCTGCACAAGGGGCAAGTGCCGCAGAACCTCAATTACCAGACGCCAAACCCGAACATTCCCTTCAAGGAGCTCAAGCTCAGGGTAGCGAAGGAGAATATACCCCTGCCCCGACAGGGTGAGCTGCCTCCTGTCACGGCAGTGAACTCCTTTGGCTTTGGCGGCACCAACGCGCATATTGTCCTTGAGGAGGCTCCTCCGGAAGACCCCGGGGCAGGTGATGTGGTCGAGCCCTCCGGTATTGAGAGGCCATTCTTGTTGCCGCTCAGTGCAAATGGGGATTTGGCATTGCGCAAGGTGGCGGAGTCATACCGCAATTTCCTCCGCGGAAGTGTTGAACCCCTGGCTGAAATCTGTTTTTCGGCCGCTACTTGCAGACAACAGCTGGATGATCGTCTTGTCGTGATTGCCGAAGATGCCCAGCAAATGCGAAGTCTTCTCAAGACATGGATGATCAATCCCGGTGAAGCGCAGGGTGTAATTACCGGCAAATCCTCCGT
Organism: Verrucomicrobiales bacterium; assembly: GCA_046581505.1. Classification (GTDB taxonomy): domain Bacteria; phylum Verrucomicrobiota; class Verrucomicrobiia; order Verrucomicrobiales; family DEV007; genus CACIUL01. Next base: position 13,449 of record JAYGGE010000132.1, read on the forward strand.
CACGGATACTTCCCCGGTTTTTGTGTTCACCGGGCAGGGCGCGCAATGGTGGGGCATGGGGCAGGGATTGCTGGGCAGTGAGCCGGTTTTCCGGGACATGGTTCAACGTATTGATGATTTACTCAGGCCCCTGGCCGGCTGGTCTCTGGTCGAGGAGATGAATCGCGGGGAAGATGACTCGAAGATTGATCGTACCGACATTGCACAGCCTGCGATCTTTGCGCTTCAGGTTGCACTGGCAGAACTCTGGGGATCATGGGGAGTTCGTCCGGCGAAGGTAATCGGGCACAGTGTCGGGGAGGTTGCCGCGGCATATGTGGCGGGCATTTACACCCTTGAGGATGCGGTGAAGGTCATCTATCACCGCAGCAGGCTGCAGAATACCACCGGGGGACATGGTCGCATGGTTGCGGTCGGAGTCTCGCAGGGTGAGGCAAAGCGGCTCATTGCCGGACACGAGGAGGAAATTGAGTTGGCAGTGGTTAACAGCCCGGGGATGGTTACCCTTGCGGGTGATAGCGATGTCCTTGAGGAAGTTGTTTCCGGCATCGAGAAGAGCGGCAAATTCGTGCGCTGGCTGCGCATTGACTACGCTTTCCACACACACCAGATGGAGCCGATTAAAGACGAGCTCATCGAGGTTCTTGCCGGGATCGTTCCGTGTGCGGCGCTGGTTCCCTTCTACTCAACGGTGAGCGGGGGATTGCTTGATGGGGAGGCACTTGACGCCCATTACTGGTGGCGCAATGTCCGCGAATCAGTACTCTTTGCCCCCGCGATCAACAAGCTTGCCCATGAGGGATCGGAGCTTTTCCTTGAATTGGGCCCACATCCCGCCCTGGCCAACCCGATCACCGAGTGCCTTGGCGACGCCGGGAAAAAGGGCGTGGTTCTTCATTCCCTTAAACGCAAGGAAGAGGAAAGCGCGACAATACTGCAGAACCTGGCACTCTTGTATAATGAGGGTGTTGATATTAATTGGGCTGTTGTCAACCAGGCACGCGGGCATCGCGTGCGCCTGCCAAAGTATGCCTGGAACCATGAGCGTTTCTGGATCGAGTGTGACGAGTCCCGCCGGCATCGTTTGCAGAAGGTGGATCATCCGCTCCTTGGTTTGCGGCAACCCTCCCCGCAGCCGACCTGGGAGTTCCGTCTTGATCCCAGGGAATTCAGATATATCGAGGATCACCGCTTCTGGGACAGCATTGTGTTCCCCGCGGCGGGATATGCCGAGATAGGCCTCGCGCTGGCTCGCGTGCTGTTTGCTGATGAAGTCGTTGCCGTTGAGGATCTGGTGACAAAGAAGGCATTGTTTATTTCCGAGAAGACCGTGCCGACAGTGCGTGTTGTTTACCGCGAGGAAGACAAGTCCTTTGGGGTTTATTCAACCACCGACGAGGGAAAAAACTGGGAACTGAATTCCGAGGGTTACCTGCGCAAGGTTGATCCGGGTGTTCCGCCGGCGGGTGAGAGCATTGAGTCGATTCGTGAGCGCATGGAGACGCACGCGACCCATGAGCAATACTATGATGAATACAGGGACGCGGGTTATCAATTCGGGCCGAACTTCAGCCAATTAACCAATATATGGAGTAAGCCGAATGAGTCGGTTGCCGAGATCACCGTGCCGGATGAGGTCGCGCAAACCGCCGCAGACTATCATTTCCACCCCGCTGTTCTCGACGCGTGTTTCCATGCATTAAAGGGGGCACAGGTTATTGCCGATGGCGCCAAGGCAAGTGAGAACTTCTATTTGCCGGCGGCAATCCGTCGTGTGCACCTGTACCGGGACCGCCCGCCTGGGCGGTTCTGGGTGCATGTGGTCATCACCTTTGATGACCATGAGAGCGTGGTGTCTGACATCATTGCCTATGATGACAATGGTGAGCGGGTGGCCGATATCCTCGGTTTCCGCATTGACCGGGTTGAGCAGAAGGATGAGCAGACTGAGGCACTCGAGAATTCATTTTATGAGTTTCGCTGGCAGGCAAAGCGCCTGCGCGGCAGCCGTGTTTCCGGGGAGCCGGGATTTGAGACACCCGCGAAGATTGCGGCCTCGGTCAATGAGGGGCTTGATGAGCGCTATCAGCGGCACAAGCTTGCGACTTACATTGGGGATTTTGGTTCACGTGTCGATTCTCTGGCTTGTCGCTGTGTTGAGGAGGCATACAAAGAGCTTGGCTGGAGCCTGCAGGTTGGAGAGGTTTTCACGACGGGGCCGCTGCTTGAGGACCTGGGGATTGTCCCGGAGCATCATCGACTGGCGGCGGCACAGTTAAAGGCCCTTGTGACCGACGGGGTATTGGAAAAGCTGGATGATGCGCAATGGAAAGTGGCGCGTGAGTTTGCCGTCACGGATGTGGCCGGTGAACTTGCGGGGCTCAGGGAGGATTATCCAGAGTATGCTGCGGATCTTGACCTCTATGACATGGCATGGCCGCGGCTTGCGGAGGTGCTATGCGGGGACACTGACCCGCTGGAGATCCTTTTTCCCGGCGGATCCTCAGAGAAGTTGGAAGCCTTCTATATAGGAGGAGCTGATTTTCCCGCCAATAACGAGATGCTCGCTTGTGCGGTAGCCAGGGCGGTTGATGGTGTTTCGGATCGGCGTGCTGTCAGGATCCTTGAGGTCGGTGCAGGCACAGGATCGTTGACTCGCAGTGTTCTTGAAACACTGCCGGCCAGCCGCATTGACTATACCTTTACCGACAACGGACCGGCATTCATCTTCGAGGCCCGGAAAGCCTTTGCTGATAACGGTTCCGTTGACTTTGCCATATTCGACATTGAGAAGAGTCCCGCTGACCAGGGCATTGACCTTGACGGCTATGACCTGATCCTGGCCACCAATGTGATTCATGCCACCTCCGAGTTGAAGACAACCCTTGCCCAACTGAAGAGTTGTCTCGCCCCGGGTGGCCTGTTGATGTTCCTGGAGGTCACGCGTTCGCGCAATGGCCTTGATCTGATTTTCGGTCTCCTGAAAGGCTGGTGGCAGTATACCGATATTGACCTGCGCCCGGATTCCGCCCTGTTGGATCGCTGCCAGTGGGAGGCACTGCTTGCTGATTGTGGTTTCGGGAATATCGCCTCCTTCGTCAATACCCCGGATGCCCGGCATGCCGGGCAGAGCGCATTCATTGCTGAACGGGGAGAACCTGCGCAGGTTCCGGAAGAGTCCGTGGCTGCTGAGGGGGAAGTGCAATTCGTTGCCCCAACGGTGGTGATTTTTTCAGATTGCGGGGATTTTTCCGGAAAACTTGCGACACTCCTCGAGGCGGAGGGCAAACAGGTGGTAATTGCCTCTGCCGAGTGTCAGCCGGCGGAAGTGGTGGCCGGTATCGATGCCCTGGAGACGATTGTCCATGCCTGTGCCATTGATGTTGCGCCGGTCACATCCGCCAGCACGCCGGATGAACTGATGGTCGCTCAACAAAAGGGGTCGGTTCATCTCCTGCATCTTGTCCAGGCCCTTGCCGCAGTCGAATTTAAGCAGGTTCCGACGGTTTATACACTGGGAAGATCAGTAAGGGGTGTCATCGATGGTGACCGGCTTTCCGGCCTGGCATCGGCACCAGCGGTTGCCCTTTTGCGCGTTGCCCGCGGTGAGCATCCTGAGTTTGGATGGCGGCACATTGATCTTGCGGAGGATGCCACTGATTTTGACGCCCAGGATGTTTACGACGAGATCATGCTCAGCGATGAGGAGAACGAGATCGGATATCGTGACGGCCGGCGTTATGTGAATCGCCTGCACCCGCTTAAGGTGGAAGATCAGCCGAACCGTGTTCGTGAGGCGTCCGGGGAGGACGGTGCGGTCCTGCCCTATCGCCTGCAGATTGATACACCGGGAATCCTTACAAATCTTTCGCTTAACGAGACAGTGCGTCTTGATCCTGGAACCGGCGAGATTGAGGTGTCGGTGAAAGCGGGAGGGATCAATTTCCGCGACGTGATGAAGGCGCTCGGCATATATCCGGGGAACCCGGTCGACGTAAAGTGGTTCGGTGATGACTTTTCAGGCATCGTGACCCGTGTTGGTGAGGGCGTGTCCGACATCAAGGAAGGTGATGCAGTTGTTGGAATGGCTCCATACTGCTTTCGTTCATATGTAACGGTGAACCGGCACATGGTGTTCAGGAAGGCATCGCATCAGAGTTTTCAGGAGGCAGCAACGCTTCCCACTGTTTTCCTGACATCGCATTATGCTCTCAATGAACTGGCCGGCATGAGGAGGGGGGAGCGCGTGCTGATTCATGCGGGAACCGGTGGAGTTGGCATGGCGGCGATCCAGATTGCAAAGATGCTTGGCCTGGAGATTTTTGCCACGGCTGGCACACCCGAGAAGCGCAAGCTTTTACTGGAACTGGGTGTCCATCACGCGCTCAATTCCCGGACCCTGGCATTTGCCGATGAGATTATGAAGATTACCAGCGGCGAGGGAGTGGATTGTGTCCTGAATTCCCTGGCCGGTGATTTCATTCCGAAGTCATTTTCCGTCCTGCGTAATTTCGGGCGTTTCGTTGAGATCGGCAAAGTGGATATTTACAACAATGCCAAGCTCGGCCTTGAGCAGCTGCGCAATAATATCTCCTATTTTGTCGTGGATCTGGCTCAGCACCTGCAACAGAAGCCGGAATATGTGGCAGAGATGTTCTCCGAGCTTGCGGAAAAGTTTGCTGCTCAGGAATATAAACCCCTGCCGTATACGAGTTTCCCGATTACCGATGTTGTCGGTGCCTTTAGATACATGGCCCAGGGCAAGCATATCGGCAAGAACGTCCTGGACTTCGAGTGTGATTCCATCCCGGTTGCCCCCTGCACTGAGCAGGGACACCTGTTCAGTGCCGATGCCAGTTACCTCATTACCGGAGGCATGAGCGGGTTCGGCTTCGAGCTTGCCAAGTGGATGTGCGATAATGGTGCCCGCAATCTGGTGTTGATCAGCCGCAGCGGCGCCCGTGATGAGTCGATAACGTCTGATATCCAGCAGATGACCAATGACGGAATTACCGTCGTGGATGCACGTGGGGATGTTTCCTGCGAGGAGGATATGCAACGTGTCATCAATGAAATCGCGACTGATCTTCCGCCGCTTAAAGGAGTGATTCACGGTGCGATGGTGCTGGATGACCAGTTCATGGTCGACATGGACGATGATTGTTTTAACAGGGTGCTGAGGCCAAAGATGCTAGGTGCCTGGAACCTGCACCTTGCGACCAAGGAACTGCAACTGGACCATTTTATCTGTTTTTCCTCTTTTTCTGCGGTCATAGGAGCGGCCAGGCAGGCAAATTATAATGCCGGCAATTATTTTCTCGATGCACTTGCCCGTTATCGGCATGCGCGGGGCCTGCCTGCGTTGACCATTAACTGGGGGGCACTGGTTGGTGCCGGCTTCGTTGAGCGCAACGAGAAGACCGCGGCATATCTCGACAAGCTGGGAATGAAGCCATACACCATGGCGGATACTCAGGATGTGCTGTCCAGCCTTTTGCCAAAGGCAATCGTGCGAGTGGCTGCTTCAGTGGTGGACTGGCAACAGCTGGTGAAACTGAGTCCTGCACTTTCGAACTCTGAACTCTATATTAATGTTGCCCGCCGCAAGGGTGAAGGAGAGGGTGGGGGTTCGATCCGGCCCCAGGTGATTGCCGCTTCCCCTGAAGAACGGATTAAACTCCTTGAAGACTTTATCGCTGACCAGGTAGCCGGGGTGTTCGGCACTGATGTTGCTAAAATAGATCGCGACACGCCACTGACCAATATTGGCCTCGATTCACTGATGGCGATCGAGTTGATGAACCGGATGGAATCCGCCCTTGGTATCAACCTGCCGATGGGAGCTGTTTTAAACGGACCCAATATAAAGGAACTTGCCGCCAGCCTCCTTGAGCAGATTCTCGCAAGCGACGATGGATCTGCAGCCCAGGGAAGCTCTTCCGCGGCAAGCGGCGACAGCTTGCCAAAAGTTGAGAAATCGGGCGTTGATCTCGATGAGTTTCCGCTTTCCGAGGGACAGAAGGCGTTGTGGTTCCTGCACCAGCTTGCACCGCAGAGTGCGGCCTACAACCTGGTGTTCAGCTCCAAGCTGACACCGTCAGTTGAGATCAAATCAATGGCAGAGGCGTTCGCGGCACTCTTTGAGCGTCATCCAATGCTTGATGCGACATTCCATATCGTGGACGGAGAACCCGTGCAGCGCCTGCACCGGGGCCGGACGATTGATTTCCGTGAGCATGACGCTACCGGAATGCGCGATGAGGAGATCAAGGATCTCATTGCCCAACACGCCGAGAAATCATTCGACCTGGAAAACGGGCCGATGGTGCGCCTTGAGCTTTTCCTCACCGCTGAAGGATCGCATGTTGTCTTGTTGAGCATGCATCACATCGTCGCCGATGCCTGGTCGGTATCGGTGTTCATGAATGACCTTATTGAAGGTTACTTCTCAATAAAGTCCGGCGGTCGTCCTGATTATCAGCCCCTGGAATACCGTTACCACGATTATGTCGACTGGCAGCAGCGCGACCTGGACGGTGTGTTTGGGAAACAGGCGGCTGAATACTGGCGGGGGCAGTTTAATGATGCTCCCCATCTGCTTGACCTGCCGACGGACCGGCCACGGCCGCCGGTGCAGACTTTCAATGGCGGGAGGCTTGCTTTCGAGCTTGACCAGGGTCTTGCCGGGCGGGTTCTGGAGTTTTCAAGTGAAAGGGGATCAACACTCTATACGACGATGCTTTCCGCCTATAACGTGCTCTTCCACCGTTACTGCGGGCAGGATGACATCGTTGTCGGTAGCCCCATGGCAGGTCGTAACCAGGGTGAACTCGGTGGTATTATTGGATACTTCATTAATCCTGTCCCACTGCGCAGCCGCATTGATGATGACCCGAGTTTCGCTGACCTGATTGCCCGTACTGCAGCCGGTGTCAATGCTGCCATTGAATATCAGGACTATCCCCTAGTGCGTATTGTCGATGACCTTAACGTGGTGCGGGATCCCGGGCGTTCGCCTCTCTTTCAGGTGTCTTTTGCAATGGAGCGCGTGCCGGGTGTTGATGAGCAGGGCATTGCCGTGTTCCTGATCGGGAAAGGAGGGCATCAGTTTGAGGTTGGTGATATGACCGTCGAGACCATTGACCTCAATATGCGCCAGGCTCAGTTCGAGATCACTCTGGTTGTTGAGGAAAGCGGCGGCAAGATTTTCGGTTGCTGGCAATATAACCGGGACTTGTTTGATGAGCAGACAATAAGCCGACTGAATGACCTGTTGGCGTGTGTTCTCGAGGAAGTAAGCGCGAATCCGAATATAAAAATCTCCGAGATCAACCTGCTTTCAGATGACGAGTTACAGCATGTGGTCCATGACTGGAATGCCACTGATGTCGAATTTCCCGAGGACAGGGGCATCCATACCCTGGTTTCCGAGCAGGCAGCGAAGACTCCTGATGCACCAGCCGTCATCGTGGAGGGACAGGTACTGACTTACGTGCAGCTTGAGTCACATTCCAACGTAATCGCCGCCGAGCTCATCAGTCGCGGAATTGTACCGGGCACGGCGGTGGCGCTTCTCGTGCAGCGGGGCTGGGAAATGGTTTCCGCAATGCTTGGAATCCTGAAGGCGGGTGCACATTATATACCGCTTGATCCGGATTACCCGGATTACCGGCTCAAGCAGATGCTTGAGGATGCCGACCCGCCGCTTGTTGTCACGACCCGGGAAACCCGGGAACAGATACCCCGGGGTCAGTGGGGAATCCTTGATATCGGGGATTGTCCCAACTTGACGGAGACCGTTGAGTTGCCTCCGGTTGATGCCACCCGGCTTGCATATGTGATTTATACTTCCGGTTCGACCGGGCAGCCGAAGGGTGTTGAGATTGCGCACGGTGCCGCGGTCAACTTTCTCACTTCCATGAGGCGGCAACCCGGCATCACGCGTGTTGACAGGTTGCTTGCAGTGACAACGGCATCCTTTGATATTTCCCTCCTGGAGATTTTCCTGCCCTTGATCGCCGGAGCACAGGTGGTGGTTGCCACCCGTGACGAGTCACGTGATGGACGTCTACTTGCCCGCTTGCTTGATGACCATGGGATAACCATCATGCAGGCGACCCCTGCAACATGGCGCATGCTTTTTGACAGTGGATGGGAGGGGCGTAACGGGCTGAAGATCCTTTGTGGTGGTGAGGCCATGCCGCGTGACCTGGCCAATCTCCTGGTCAACAGTGCTGATGAGGTCTGGAATCTTTACGGCCCGACTGAAACTACCGTCTGGTCAGCATGTGGCAGGGTGACTGAAGGTGACGGGGCTGTCAGTATTGGCGGGCCCATAGCGAATACCCAAATCTACATAGTGGGAGCGAACGGCAGGATCCAGCCACCGGGATTTGTAGGGGAACTGTGCATTGGCGGTGCCGGCCTTGCCCGCGGTTATCGCGGTCGTGCAGACCTTGAACGGGAGCGTTTCATTACCTTTGAGGTTCCCGGGATCGGCGCATGCCGCCTTTATCGTACCGGCGACCTGGCGCGGTGGGGCATTGAGGGCAGCCTTGAATGTCTCGGGCGCATGGATTCGCAGATCAAATTGCGCGGAGTGCGCATGGAACTTGGGGAAATTGAGGCCGTATTAATGTCGCATGCCGCCGTGAGCGGAGCGGTTGTGACCAAGCGCGAGGATCTCCCCGGGGGAGAGGCACTTGTTGCTTATCTGACCCGTAACGAAGGTGTAACGGATGATCTTGCGCCCGAGCTCAAGACATACCTTGCCGAGCGGCTGCCTGAGGTGATGTGCCCGGGGTATTATGAGTTTGTTGATTCCTTCCCCCTTACGCCAAACCGGAAAATTGATCGCCGCCGTTTACCTGCCCCCTCGGTTGACCGTTCCCGCATGGCGGCAGATTTCGCAGCACCCCAGAGTGCCAGCGAGCAGGTTTTAAGTGAAATCTTCAATGCCGTTTTCTCACCGCGTGAGGTTGGCGTTCGTGATAACTTCTTCGAGCTTGGAGGTGACTCCCTGATGGCGGTGAAGGTTGTTACCCGGATTTCCTCGGCCATGAACCGGGAGGTTTCACTGGAGGCGTTCCTTCGGCATCCGACCATTGAGCGGCTTGCGCGTTATTTGCATTCACCGGCGGAAGGCAGGGAGAAGGACGCACGGATGCCGGATGGCGGGGATCCTGATAGCGATTACCTGTCTTTCCAGCTGGTTGAAGACGATGCCTGGGACGCGATGCCGGTGCTCAAGGCGGTGGCACTGGCTTATATTCCCGATGTTTTTGCCGCGGTGAGCGGCTTGGACAGGGAAGAGCTGAAAAGCCAATGGTTTGCCGGGAAACCGAGGCTTACCAATGCCTATGACACTCCCTGGGGACGCCTTGGCGTGGTGATGCTGCCATGCTTTGAGGCAGATCTTTACCAGGAGAGCACCGGGATTAAACCGCTTGTGCTGGATGCATTGCGACTGGCGGGGCGACTGGGGGCGAAGACCGTTTCACTGACCGGTGCGATTCCGATGGTCACAGGTGATGGTCTCGAGGTCGTAACGTGGATGAACGGCGAGGAAGTTGACCTGCCGATCATTACCACGGGCGATGCCACCCGTGCCGCGACGATTGTCAAGTCTGTTGAGGGTATTGTTGAGCAGGCCGGGCGTCCTCTTTCCGGCGAGAGAGTTGCTTTCATCGGGCTCGGGTCAATCGGCAAGGGTGCCCTTGACCTCATGCTCAGCGTGTTGCCGCATCCCAGGGCTGTTACGCTTTGTGACTTCTACCGGACCGAGGAGAGGCTGGAGGGAATCCAGGATCAGTTGCTTGCCAGCGGGTATAGCGGGGAAATCACAATTGCCGCGGCCAACGAGCAGTTGCCGGATGCAGTTTATGAGGCCGGACTGGTTATTGCCGCCACCAGCGTGCCGGGGATCATTGATACTGACAGGCTCAAGCCGGGGAGCATCCTGGTGGACTATTCCTTTCCACCGTCATTTAGCACGGCAGAAGCCGCGCAGCGCTCAACCGAGCGTGGCGACATCCTGTTTACCACCGGTGGACAACTGCGTCTTGCCGGCGAGGTTGAGGAAACTGTATTTCTTCCTGCCGCTGCCGCGGAACTCATTGATCAGGTTGGCAGCGATGGATTGCGGCTTATTGCCGGGCGTGACGGGCGTGAGATGACCGGTTGTGTGCTGGCAAGTATTTTCACGGGCATGGATCCGGAAGTGCGCGTTACTCTCGGGGGATTAACCGGCGAGGATGCGCTGGCACATTACCGCTTTATCAACAGCCTGGGGATCGATCCGGCACGTTTGCAAATGGGAGGTTATTTCCTTCCCGATGATGTGATTCAGCGCTTTCGTGAGCGTCCCTCCTCAGAGCATTCGGAGATAGCCGGCTAAGTGATGGGAAAACGGGGACTTGCGCCTTTTCTGCATCCGCTCGGGGGTTGCGGATATCGGCGTTTCTGGAAACATTACCTGCAGAATTGGCCCTATGACCTGCGTTCGCTCCACACCAGGATATGCTCGGTGCTGGGAGTCACAGTGAGGGTTCCCAGTGTGTTTTTCGAGGGACGCAGGCACAATGCGGCCATTGCTGCCGAGTCGCTTGGCAACGGTCCGGTATTCATCGTTGGTCACTGGCGCAGCGGCACCACGCACCTGCACAACCTGTTGAGCCGGGACCCGCAGTTTGGCTTTATAAGCTTTTCCCGCTCGGCGATGCCGCTGGATTGCCTCGGCAAAGTGCGCCCGGCACGCGCATTGATGAACCTGGTGATGCCAAAGGACCGCGGCATGGACAGTGTTGCCATTAATGCCGATACCCCGCAGGAGGAGGAGATGGCACTGGGCGCGCTTGGCGAGATCTGTTTTTACAAGAGCTTTTACTTTCCCCGTAAACTTGAATATCATTTCAGGCGCTCGGTCCTGCTGGAAGGACTGGAAAACGGCGAGCGGGAGCAACTCGCAGACAACTACCGGTTTCTCGTGCAGAAGATGGCCTACGCGCACGGGGGAAAAACAGTGCTCTTCAAGAATCCTGCCAATACCGCCCGCCTGTCTTTTCTCAAGGAGGTATTTCCCGCCGCGAAATTCGTTCACATCGTGCGTGATCCCTACAAGGTTTATCCGTCAATGCTGAAGTTGTGGGACAGGCTGATGCGCGGGTTCTCTTGGCAGAATCCGCGCGGCATTGATTTTGAGGAAACGACCCTCTCAATATACGAGCGCACGATGCGTGCCCATATAGAGGATCAAGGGAAGATTCCCGCGCAGGACTTCCACGAGGTTCGTTATGAGGATCTTGATGCTGATCCCGCCGGGGTGCTGGGCAGAATCTACGATGCCCTGGACCTGCCGGGAAAATCCGGGGCGATGAATCCTATTGAGCAATACATAAAGGCCCAGCGCGGTTACAAGAAGAACAGCTACCGGTTGGCTGCTGCCACCAGGGAGCGCATCGCCTCGCGCTGGAAATTTGCCTTCAATCACTGGAATTATGCGTACTAGGGCAGCGTTTTCAACGGTGCCAACGATATTTATCGGTGTTTACCCTGCGGGTGACTGCTCTTGAAACAGGTTGGAAAATCAGATATGTTACCCTGTTTGAGGCCTTAAAACGGAATTTTCATGTCAGATTTGCCCATTGTCCGGCAGTTTAACAGGGAAGCCTGTTTTCAGGGCTTTCTTCAATCCATTCAACTATAACGCAATCAATGATCCAAAAACTTGATGAGCCAAGTCGCCGTGATTTCATGTCCGGCGCCGCGAAGACATTCCTTGGTGTCAGCCTGATACCCGGAGCGGCGTTCGCGGCCGGTGGCAATGATCGCAAGCTGCCGGTGCGCAAGAACCCGGCCAAGAAGATCATCTATCTTTACATGTCCGGCGGCATGTCGCACCTGGACACCTTTGATCCCAAGCCGGAAGCTGCCAGTGAATACCGCGGCAATCTCGGGGTCATCAAGACCAGTGCCGATGGTGTGCGGATCAGCGAATACCTGCCGGGTATCGCCCGCCACATGGACAAGGGGGCAATCATCAATTCACTGCACTCGCGCACCGGGGCGCATGCGCAGGCGCGTTACCTGATGCGTACTAATTACTCCAAGCGGGGCACCATAAAGCACCCGCACATGGGAGCGTGGCTGTTGAAATACCAGGACAGGATCAACAAGCAGTTGCCCGGATTTGTCTCGATCAACAGCGGCAGTCGCAGTGCCGGGGCAGGATTCTTCGGCCCGAATTTCGAGCCTTTGGTCATAGGAAAACCCGATGCCGGCCTGCAGAACAGCAGGCATTTCACCGGGGTGGATGATGAAACCTTCGTGCGCCGGCGCAAGCTCGCTGTTGAGCTCGACCGCAAGTTTCACGGCAATTACGCGGACAAGGATGCCAATGCCTATACCGCCATGTATGATGAGGCGGCCACGCTGATGCGCAGTGGTGACCTCAACGCTTTCAACCTCGCCAAGGAGAAAGACCAGGTGCGTGCGGATTATGGCGAGCATTCCTTCGGCCAGGGTTGCCTGCTAGCCCGCCGGCTGACCGAGAGCGGAGTGCGCTCTGTGGAGGTTCAGCTTGGTGGCTGGGACACCCACCAGGAGAATTTTCAGCGTGTCCAGAAAAACACCGCGATCCTGGACCAGGCAGTAGCAGCCCTGCTTGATGACCTGAGCGCACGCGGCCTGCTTGAGGAGACCCTTGTGGTGTTGACCACCGAGTTTGGACGAACGCCGAAGATCAACAAGAACAAGGGACGCGACCATTACCCGAAGGCCTTCTCGGCATTCCTGGCCGGTGGTGGCATCAAGGGCGGAACGATCTATGGCAAGACTGATGAGAACGGCACGCAGCCCGTTGAGAATGCGCTGACCATTGCTGACTTTAATGCCACGGTTGCCTACGCGTTCGGGCTGCCGCTTGACCAGCGGCTGTTTTCTCCAAGTGCCCGCCCGTTTACCGTTGCCAATCACGGTAACCCGGTCATGGAGCTTTTCTCCTGAGTAGAACAGTGAATCGGCAATTAACCATTTTTAACATGATAAAGTTCACTCGATCACTGGCTCTGCTCTCAATCGCGATCCCGGCGACCCTTGGCGCAGCCCCGGGCACTGGTGCCGCCAGCACGAGGGTGGATGCGCTGATCGAGGCCGGGTATGACCGGCACAAGGTGCAGCCGAACCCGGTCACTGATGACGCCACCTTTGTGCGCCGTGTTCATCTTGACATTATTGGCCGCATTCCAACGCTATCGGAGACCAGGGATTTCCTTGGCTCGAAGGATCCCGGGAAGCGTGCACGGCTCATTGACCGCCTGCTTGATTCCCCGGGATATACCAGCCATCAGTTCAACTTCTGGGCCGACATCCTGCGCATCACCTCGCGCATGAACGGCCAGGGGATTGAGAATGGGGTTGCTTACATTAACTGGGTGAAGCAGGCAATCTCCAGGAACATGCCCTATGACCGCTTTGTTCATGAGCTGGTCACCGCTAGAGGCATTATTGACGAGAACGGGGCGGTGGGATTCTACCTGCGTGACCGCGGCATGGGGCTCGACCACCTGGCCACCACCGTGCAGACTTTCCTCGGCACCCAGATGGTTTGTGCCCAGTGCCATGATCACCCCTTTGATGAGTGGACACAGATGGACTACTACAAGCTGGCGGCATTCAGCACGCCGATGACTGTGGTGCGCAACCCGGGAAGCGTGGATGAGGCGATGGCAATGGTAACCCGCAAGGCAGGTGATGAACAGCGGCGTGCAAGGAAGAACTCCAAGGATAAGCAGGCGCAGAAGAATGCCGGCAAAATTGCCCAGAAGAAGGTGGCTGACCTTAAGCGCGGGCTTAATGAGCTTACCTATAATTTCCGCAACTCGGTAATCGGCGAGACCGGCAGGTCATTGAGATTGCCTGATGATTACCAGTATGATGACGCCAAGGCCAAGCAGGTGATTCTCCCCGGCACCCCGTTCGGGGACAAGGTCGAGTTACAGAAGGGCGAGAGTCCTGTTGAGGCCTACGCTGACTGGATGACCTCTCCGACCAACCCGCGTTTCACCAAGACAATCGCCAACCGGATGTGGAAGCGTGTGCTCGGGGTCGGGTTATTTGAGCCGGTCGACAAGATTAATGAATCCACCAAGCCGAGTAATCCTGAGCTTCTTGCCTACCTTGAGGAGTTGATGGTCGACCTTGGTTTCAACCTCAAGGAATATTACCGGGTGCTCTATAATACCAGGACATACCAGCGAGAGGCACAGTCCTTTAACATGTTCTCAGGGGAAGAGTTCCATTATCCGGGGCCCCGTCTGCGCCGCATGAGTGCCGAGCAGGTGTGGGATTCCCTGGTCACCATGATCCGGCCGGATGCCGACACGGCGAAGGGCAGGGACAGCAGCAAATATGCGGTATCTGAGGTTCGTCTCAAGGCCTGGCGGGAATTGGAGGAAAAGTCCCCTGAGGAGTTGCTCAAGCGCCAGGCACAATTACGAAAATTCACAACTGGATCGGAGAAGAAGATGGAGGATTTCCGCAGCCGTGTGGAGCAGACAATCAAGGGGAAGGACGGCGCAAAGGCCCTCAAGCTGGCCGGTGAGCTGATGAAATACAATGTCGACGCGACCTTGGAGTATGCGCGCCTCACCTTCTGGGACACAATTCCCGGCAATTATTTCCGCACACCCTTCCGGCGTGTGCCCAACCTGCTCTTCCGCGAGTTGAAGACAGCGTTTCCCGGGGAGGACTTCCCTAATGAGCAAGGTTTTAATGCCTGGATGACAAAGAACGCGGGATACAGGATTGCAGGCAAGAGTGAGAAAGAAAAAGCAAAGGAGGAGCAGCAGAAGCTTCGTGAGCAGATGACCAAGCAGGAATACGCCGAATACCTGCGTGAGAGCAAGGCCCTTGCAGGTTTGCGTAATTATGTTCGCGCATCGGAAATTACCAGCCCGGCGCCGGATGGGCACTTCCTGAGGATTTTTGGTCAATCGGACCGCACACTGATTGAGAACGCCAACGACAAGGCTTCCGTGCCGCAGGCTCTTTCCATGATGAATGGTTCCACCTTCAATGCGCTCAGTAATCCATACAGTGTCCTTTTCAGGGATATCCGTACGGCGGATGATTCCGATGAGATGATTGACCGGATTTACCTTGGCATGCTCTCGCGCAGACCGACTGATGAGGAACGGGCGGTAATGCGTGATGAGGTTGCACAGGCCGGGAAGAACGCGGGAAAGGGACTGGTCTGGACCCTGCTCAATACCCAGCAGTTCCTGTTTGTCCAGTAAGTTACGTTCGACTGCGCGTCGTTACAGGAGGCGCACCGGCGACGGGGCTTTGCCTTTTACAGTGTGGCTTTGAGCCGCCTGCAGACCTCCTCGACGTTTTCGCGGCTGTTGAAGGCTGAGATGCGGAAGAATCCCTCGCCCGCGGAGCCAAACCCGGCGCCGGGGGTGATGACCACCTTGGCCTCGTTGAGCATGCGGTCGAACATGCCCCAGCTGTCGGTGCCCTCCGGGCAGGCGACCCACACGTAGGGGGCATTCTCCCCGCCGTGGACCGAGAGCCCGATTTCACCGCAGGCCTGGCGCAGGAGGCTAGCGTTGTCCATGTAATGGGTAATTAACCCGGAGACCTGTTCCTTGCCCGATTCGCTGTAGAGTGCCTCGGCGGCACGTTGGACGGGATAGCTGACACTGTTGAACTTGGTGCTCTGGCGGCGTGCCCACAGCGGGTGCAGTGCCTGTTTTTCACCTGACGCGTCCTCGGCCAGCAATTCCTTCGGAACCACGGTGAAGGCACAGCGCACGCCGGTAAATCCACCGTTCTTTGAGAATGAGCGGAACTCGATGGCGCACTGGCGTGCGCCGTCCAGCTGGTAGATGGAGCGGGGGATGGACTCATCCTGCACGAAGGCCTGGTAGGCGGCGTCGTAGAGGATGATGGCGTCGTTTGCGCGGGCGTATTCGACCCATGCGGCGAGCTGTTCCCGGGTGGCGGTGGCACCGGTCGGGTTGTTCGGGTAACAGAGGTAGATCAGGTCGACTTTCCCGGAGGGGATCTCCGGCACGAAGCCGTTTTCAGCGCTGCAGGGCATGTAGTGGATGCCGGCGTAGGCGCCCGAGCTATCAGCCTCGCCGGTGTTGCCGGCCATGACATTGGTGTCGACGTAGACCGGGTAGACCGGGTCGGTGATGGCAATGCTGTTACCGCTTCCGAAGATGTCGAGAATATTGCCGGTATCGCATTTCGAGCCATCGGAAACAAAGATCTCGTCGTCTTCGACCTGGATTCCGCGCTCGCGGTAGTCGCCCGCGGCAATCGTTTCGCGCAGGAAACCATAACCCTGCTCGGGCCCGTATCCGCGGAAGCTTTCCTTTTTTCCCAATTCATCGACGGCCGTCTTCATCGCCTCGCGCGCGGCAACTGGCAGGGGCTCGGTGACATCCCCGATGCCGCAGCGGATGATGTTACCGGCCGTGTCGGGGCTGGCATCGCAGAAGGCTTTCACCCGCCGGGCAATTTCCGGGAACAGGTAACCGGCTTTGAGCTTGAGGTAATGATCGTTGAGTCGCGCCATGAGGCGAAGATGGTGCGCTCTCTGTGACCCCGGGTCAAGTGCCCGGAGGCCCCGTGGTTGGATAAGGGAAGGAAAAGACCGGCGCAACCCCGCTGATGAGGGTCACGCCGGCAGTTGTGGGGTTGGGAGGGAAGATTTAGCGGGACATGTCCAGGCCCGGGGCGGCAACCGCCGACAGGATGAGGGAAGCACCGCAGCCGAGGATGCGGCGGAAGAGGAGGGTGGAAACAGTATTTTGCACTGCCATTGCAGGGTTTCTAGGGTCGTTGCAGGTATGACGAACGGCACAGCGGGCATATGCACGGGGGAAAAATAGATTTGCCGGTAGGGGTTCCGGTGGCAGCCCCACCATGCCCTTTGCTGCTCTTCGACCGGTCTGGTTATCAAGTCCCGGGGAATACCGGGCTGTTCCCGGGCTTGACCCGTGCCCCTCATTTCATGTCTAGTAAACTCATCATGGCCTTGTCCTCCTCATCACGGCTGCATGCCGCTTTCTTTGCGCTCGCCGCGGTATCAGCCGGCATGTCGACGGGGATCAATGGCGCAGAGCCTTTCGTGCCGCCTCCGATGCACGTGCCTGATGGCTTTGAGGTCACCATCGCCGCGGCACCACCGCTGGTGGGATACCCGATGATGGCCTGCCTTGATGATCGAGGACGCCTTTATATTGCAGAGAGCGACGGGCGCAACCTGACCACCAAGGCCGAGATCGAGAAGGAACTGCCTCGCTTCGTGCGCCGCCTGGTCGATGTCAATGGCGACGGGATTTATGACAAGAGCACCATCTTCGCCGACAGGATGACGATGCCCGAGGGCGGGCTCTGGCACAACGGTGCGCTGTATATCATCTCGCCGCCCTATCTCTGGCGGCTGGAGGACACTGATGATGACGGCGTTGCCGACAAGCGGGATAAGATTATCGGCTACATGGAGTTTGACGGGCGCGCCAACCAGCACGGCCCTTACCTCGGTCCCAACGGGCGCTTTTATTTCAGCGGCGGGCATTTTGGCTACCAGTTCAAGGGGACCGACGGCAGCAGGACCGGCACCAGCAGGGCGGCCGGGGTCTTCTCGTGCCGGCCGGACGGCAGCGATGTGCGTATCGAGGGGCAGGGGGGGATCAACCCGGTGGACATCGTATTCACCGAGAACGGGGAGATGCTCTCCACCTGTGCCATCTTTGACAGCTATGGCGGCCGGCATGATGCCCTGATCCACTGGCTTCCCGGCGGCCTGACACAGCGCGTCTACGGCGTGCCACTGGTGCATGAGACCGGTTACCGCCTGCCTGCGGTGAGCCGCTGGGGGCAGGTCGCACCGGCAGGCCTGGTTCGCTACCGGGGGAAGCACTTTGGGCAATCCTACCGGGGCACGCTGTTTGCCTGCCAGTTCAATACCCGGCGCCTGGTTCATGTCCGGCTTAAAGACAGCGGTGCGAGCTTTACCACCGAGGAGCAGGACTTTCTTGTCTCCCCGAGTATTGATTTCCATCCCGCAGACGTGCTTGAGGATGCGGACGGCAGCCTGCTGCTGCTGGATACCGGCGGCTGGCTCAGTTGGGGGTGCCCGCATTCCAAGCTTGCCAAGCCTGAGGTAAAGGGGGCGATCTACCGCATCCGGCGCAGGGGCGGGGTGGTTGCCGGCGACCCGCTGGGCGGAAAAATAAAATGGCATAAAATGGCGACTGCGCAGGTTGCCGCCCTTCTCGCCGATGAGCGGCCAAGGGTGCGTGACCGTGCCGGCGAGGTCCTGATTGCCAGGGGCGGGAATACTGACGCTGTCCTGGTCAATGCCTTTAAGGGCAGTGCTTCGCCGCAAGTGCGCAGGCGCCAGTTGTGGGTGCTTTCCCGCATCAGGTCCGATGCCGCCCTGGGGGCACTTCGCGGCGCACTTTCTGACAGTGATGCGGGGGTGCGGCAGGTTGCCGCCCGCTCGCTGGGCATCCTGGAGGACAAGGCTGCCGGCCCGCTGCTGGCGGGGCTGCTCAAGGACGGTAACCCGGCTGTGGTGCGTGCCGCGGCCACCGCCCTCGGGCAGGTTAATGAAAATACCGCGGTTGCCGCCCTTTTCGGGATCCTGCATGCAGATGCTGAGTTATATCTGCAGCATGCCGCAACCCGTGCACTTATCGAGATAGGTGATGCGGATGCCACGGCAGCTTACCTCGACAAGCCGGAGCAGCCGCATTGGCAGAAAACCGCGCTGCGTGTCCTTGAGCAGATGAAGACTGAGGCGCTGGTGCCGGAAATGGTGGTCGGGCTTCTCACCTCGCCCCACGCCGCGGTGCGCGATGAGGCGCAGCGGGTAATTTCCGTGCGCCCGCAGTGGCACAAGGAGGTTCTCGTGGTGTTCTCGGAATTACTGGAGGCAGCGGAGGTTGATTCGCAAAAAGCGCAGATGATCGAGAGGATCATTCTTACGTTCGCAAAGGATGAAGCATTCCAGGGCCTGGTCGGTGGCGCCTTGTCGGACAGGGCCACTTCCGTTGCGGTGAAGATGCGCCTGCTTGCTGCCATCAGCTTCATGGAGAATCTCCCGAAATTACTCACCGGGGACATTAAGGCGGCACTGGTTTCCTCTTCCATTGACGTCAAGGGTGAGGCCCTTGCAGTTGTGCTGCGGTTTGGGGCGGGAGATGCCCTTGCCGATACTGTGCGGCAGCTTGCAGCAAGCGGCGTGGAGTCACCGGAGATCCGTGTTGCGGCTCTGGAGGCGATCGTCAAACACGGCAGGCAGATCGACGCACAGGGGTTTAAATTCC
Organism: Verrucomicrobiales bacterium; assembly: GCA_046581505.1. Lineage (GTDB taxonomy): Bacteria > Verrucomicrobiota > Verrucomicrobiia > Verrucomicrobiales > DEV007 > CACIUL01. Next base: position 32,795 of record JAYGGE010000132.1, read on the forward strand.
TTGCCGGGCTGGCAGGGCAACCGCAGACACCGACACTGCTTGGCGGACAGGCGGCCCGGGCTCTCGGCCATCTTGAACTTACTGCACACAACAGCGCGCAGGCACTGGCCTTATGTAAATTATTGGCAGCCGCATCACCACTGCAGGTTACCGGGCTCTTGCAGCCTTTCATCAGGCTGGGCAATGCCTCGCAGGAATCCCTTGCGGATTGGCCGGCCGCAGATCGCAATGTTTTGGGGATCAAGCTGGCAGCCGCACTTGAGGCGAGTCCCGGGCGCAGTTCCCTGGAGCGGTCCCGGACTAGTGCCATCCTTGGCGCATTTCCCCCTGCACTGCCTGAGGCGCACGCGGCATTGAGTGCCCTTGCAAAGGCAGGTGAGGAGCAGGCCGGTGAGCGCGAAGCGCGTCTCAAGGCAATACTTGAAGGGCTGGCAGAGGGCAATGCCTCACGCGGCAGGGTCCTGTTCCAGACGAATCGCGCTACCTGTTCACTGTGTCATCGCGTCCTCGGCCAAGGCGGCACACTTGGCCCGGACCTCTCCAGGATAGGTGCCATCCGCAATCGCCGTGACCTGCTGGAAGCCATCGTTTTTCCCAGTGCAACCGTGGTAAACGGCTACGAGAACTTCGTCATCGAGACCACCGGCGGCGTTAGCCATGTCGGCTTGATCCAGCGGCAAACGCCGCAAGCAGTCTACCTGAAGAACGCCGGCCAGCGTGAGGAGCGCGTGGCACGCGTCAGAATCAAGAAGATGTTCAGGGCCCCGGTGTCGGCAATGCCGGTGGGCCTCGATCGTCTCCTGTCCCCCGCACAACTTGCTGACCTCGTGGCGTTCCTTGAGAGTTGCCGATGAACTGTTTTTTCTGCGTATGTGCCAGGGTCAGGTGCGATGGCAAGGATGCATTTTAAAGAGATGATTTCATATAGACACCTTTGCATCGTTGCGGTGCTGTTTCTTCTTCCCGACCCCAAGGGTTTCGCGGCTGCGCCGAACGTGGTGCTGATGATGGCCGATGACATGGGCATGGGGGACACCAGTGCCTATCAGGAATTCACCGGTAACGCTGATTCCGTGCAGCTTTATACCCCGCAAATGGAGAGGCTTGCCCGCATGGGTGTGCTCTTCACCGACGCCCACACCCCGTCATCCCGGTGCTCACCAACACGCTACGGTTTGCTTACCGGTCGTTACCCATGGCGCAACCGGCTCAAGTACTGGGTGCTCTTCGGCGTGCAGGGTGACCCGATGATTGAGGCCGACCGGCCAACCCTCGCCACATTGTTCGCCTCAAGTGGATATGCCACAGCCATGGTGGGCAAGTGGCATGTCGGCCTGCGCTACAGTCGCGCCGACGGCTCTGCCGCTGACGGCTGGCAGGATGCCGATTTGACCAGGCCATTGGCAGTCACTCCGCTTGATCACGGGTTCCAGTTCTGCCGCATCACTTCGCGCTCGCACGGGACTTCCGGTCCCGATGCGGGGAAAAAAGGGGTTCGTGTCAGCAGGAACAAGCGCGGGGATCGCAACAGGCCTGACCAGGCAATCGGGCCGGGTCATGTCCACGGGCGAATTTCAGTAAGTGCCAACGGCAACGGCAAGCAACTCCACAGCGAGGGTCCCAACGCATATATCCTGAGTGAACTGGGCAGCCGGCATTCCGAGAGTGCGATGGGTTTTCTGAAGCGGCACCTCTCAGGCGGGACAACCCGGGAGAAACCCTT
>JAYGGE010000157.1:0-6123 GCA_046581505.1 Verrucomicrobiales bacterium
GTCCCAGACGACGTTGCCTTGCCTGTCATACTCGGTGACAACGCCGGGGTTCTCCGAGCATACCAGCCAGTTGCCCTTGGGGGTCTGGCGCACCCAGCGGGTGGACTGGGTGCCACCCTTCTTGAGGGCAAACTGGTGCACCAGTTTGCCTTGGCGATCGACCTCTATGATGCGTCCCACGCTGCTCTCGACAATGGCGGTGTTGCCGTTGGGCAGGCGGGCGAATGCATGCACATCGACACGCTTTCCTTCATTGCCGTTGCTCTTTGCGCAGTCATATTCCCAGACGATTTTCTTGTCGAGGGTGATTTCCTTCAAGGTTGTCCAGCTGTCGTGGAAGAGAATATTGCCGTTGGCAAGCAGGTGGACGTCATGGTGGCCGGTGTGGCCGCGCTTTGGCCCGGCAGTCTTGTGTTGCCAGATGGCATCACCCTTGGCATCACAGATGGCAAGGATGTTCTTGCCATAGGAGGCACTGACAAGCACGAGGCGCTCTGCCTTTACAGTGAAGGCACTGAGGGAGAAAATGACTGTGAAGATAAGGAGATAGGTTTTTTTCATGGGTTTTTCGAATTGGGTTTGAGGGTAATTCTGGATGTGTTTTAGGTTGTGCGTTCAGAGGCAGCCGGGTCAAGCTGATAATGGGACCGGGTTGCGATAATGCAGCCGTACAAGGCATGGAATAGGCTACGGTTTTTCCGCAACGGGCCTGACAAATTTGCCGTTCCAGACAGTTGGCCAGCCCTGCGCTGCGGGCCGGTAATAGATCGTGGTGGGAGAATTCCTGAAAACATCAGTTGCCTCCGGGATGCCCTTGCCAAGGGCTTCCACGCTGGTGAGGTTCCTGCAGTCACTGAATGCGGAATTGCCAATGATGGCGACACTTTCGCCGATCGTCACGCTCCTCAGGGCCTGGCAGCCGGCGAAGGCAAATGTCCCGATTCCGGTGACGCCCTTTGGAATGATGAATTCTGTTAATCCGGTGCAGGCGCTGAAGGCATGATCCCCGATGGTGGCAACGCTGTCGGGGACGGTAATTCCCGTAAGACCGATGCATTCACTGAAGGCATGAGGCCCAATGCTGGCAATTCCCTCCGGCATGGTTATCCCGGTCAATCCCGCGCAGCGACGGAATGCGCTGCCACTGATGGCGGTGACACCTTCAGGAAGAACACAACCCCCGGCCTTTCCTTCCGGACATTTAATCAGGACCCCTCCCGGCTTGTTGAATAGCATCCCCTCCTTGCTTGAGTAAGTGGGATTACCCTCCGCCACGTTGATAGCACCCAGATTAACGCAGCCTTCGAAGGCGTTGCCTGCGATGCTTGTGATACCCCTTGTAACGGTAATTTCCGTCAGCCCGGTGCAGTCCTGGAAAGTGCCGGTGCCGATCCTGGTTGCGCTCACCGGAAACACAACCCTTTTCAGGTTGCCTTTCCCACGCAATGACTGGTCTCCGATGTCAGTTACTCCCTCGGTGAAAATGATTTCGGTGACAGCATTTGTCTGCAGCAGATCATTGTCGATCCACCCGGTAAATCCCGGGTTCACGGCGGGAACCTTGATCGTTACGCTTGTTAAAGCGCTGCATCCGTAGAACTGTGACAAAGCTGCCCCTCCTGAAGAAGTATGTGAGGTGGAGATTGCGTGGTTCAGGCCCGCGGGAATGGTCATGGCTTCAAGACTTTCACAGGAAGCGAAGGCTCCCTCTCCAAGGGTTATGAGTGTCTCCGGGATTGCCAGTTCCTTAAGTTGCCTGCAGTCGCTGAATGCGTGACTGCCGATACTGGTGACTGCCTTGCCAAGCTTGATCTCGGTAAGATTCTTGCAGCCCCTAAAGGTATTATCTCCAATAACCGTCACCGGGTCGGGAATGCTCAGGCTTGCCAATCCGGAACATTCCCTGAAGGCACTGCTGCCAATGGCGGAGAGCTTGCCGGGAAAGGCCAGGCTTTTCAGGCCACTGCACCCGTGGAAAGCACTGCTGCCAATTGAAGTAAGGTTCCCTGGAAAGTTCAGGCCGGCCAGGGCAGCACAACCATAAAAGGCATTGCTTCCAATGGCGGTAAGGCTCGCTGGAAGCGTCAGGCTTTTCAGGGCGGTGCGGCCGCGAAAGGCGCTGTCGCCAATGGTGGTCACGCCTTCACTGAAAATGATCTCCGTGACACCTGTTGTCTTCAGTGACTCACTGCCAATCCAGTCCGTGTAGCCCGTGGCGACGCTTGGAAGCTTGATCGTCACGCTCCTTAATCCGCTGCATCCGAAGAATGGAGACAAGATAGCCCCTCCCGAAGACGTGGGCGAGGTGGAGATAACGTGGGTCAGCCCTGCGGGGATTGTCACCCTTTCCAGGCTTTCGCAGGAAGCAAAGGCTCCCGGGCCAAAGGTCGTGAGCGTTTCCGGGATTGTCAGCTCCTTAAGTTTACTGCAAGCGCTGAATGCATAACTGCCGATGCTTGTGATTGCATTTCCCAGCCGGACTTGGGTAAGAGCGGAACATCCTGCGAAAGCATTATCTGCGATTATTGTCACCGGATCCGGAATGTTCAGGCTCGTCAGCCCCGCGCATTCCCTGAATGCGTCTTTGCCGATGGCTCCAAGTTTTGCGGGAAATGTCAGCCCGCTCAATTGCGTGCATCCGTAAAATGCCCTGCTGCCTATGGAGGTGAGTTTTCCGGGGAGCAGCAAGCCGGTCAGTGCCGTGCAGCCTTGGAAGGCACTATTGCCGATGCTGGTTACCTTGTCGTTGATCTCCACGCTGTTAAGGCTCTTGCAGCCATAGAAGACAAAGCTGCCAATACTCGTGACACCTGCGGGTATGTTCACGCCTGTCAGGTTTTCACAGGAAGCAAATGCAAATATCCCTATGCCGTTTACGGTTTGCGGTAGGGCTGCGGTGCTCAGCCCGGCACATTCACGGAAGGCATGATTGCCGATGGTGGTGATGCTCTCCGGCATGGTGAGCGCGCTCAGCCTGCTGCAGCGATAGAATGCGCCATCCCCGACATGGGTGACGCTTGAGGGAATCATGTAGACACCTTCCCTGCTCTCCGGACACCTGTGCAGGATGGTCTTGGCCTTGTTAAAGAGTATCCCGTCATCACTCGAGTAGGTGGGGTTCTTTTCAGATACCGTGATGCCTGTCAGGGTGGTGTTGTAATCAAAGGCAGAAACCGCGATGTTATTGACGGCAACAGGTATGGTGATTTCCGTCAGGCTTGAGCAGTATTGAAAAGCTTTCTGACCGATGTAGGTGAGGCTGTCGGGCAGTGTCGGGTTGGTTAGTTGCCCACAGCCGTAGAACGCTCCATCCCCAATAACGCTGAGGGTCGTGCCAATGGTTACGTTTCTTAGATTTTCACAGCCGTAAAAGGCATACTTGCCAATGCTGCCCACCTTGTCGGGGATTTTCAGGTTAACCAGGCTTTTACAACCGTAAAACGCCCCATCACCAATATTCTTGACACTTTCCGGAATAACCAGGGTGGTTACGCCATCGGGAATGGCATTGCCTTGCTCGAACGCGTGGGGGAGGGTGTTCCCGTCTGCGGCCAGAGATCCAATTCTGCCAACCGGAAACCCCGCAATTGTCTTGGGCAGAACCACTGTCCCGCTTGCCTTGCACTTGATGATAGAGACGAGATTCTCTTTGATCTCCCACTTGAAATCACCAATCGGGTTTGGCTTTAATTGACTAAGGTCAATTTCCCGGGGTTGCTCTGCCTTGCCGGGTTGCTCTGTCTTGCCGGGTTGCTCTGCCTTGCCGGGTTGCTCTGCCTTGCCGGGTTGCTCTGTCTTGCCCGGTTGCTCTGCTTTAACCGGCTGTGTTTTTTCAGAAGGCTTGCATCCGTAAAAAACAAGCGAGATGCCGAGTGAAGCTACTTTGGCAATGAAGTGGATTTTGCCGTGCTGCATTGGCCAATTATGAAACCAAGGGTTTTACAATGCAATAGCAGAAAATCAGTAATAACTACATTGTTCAGAGGAACTTGCCCAATAAAGATGTCTTATCTGCCCCCTGTGAGCTTGGATTATCCAGCATCAAACCGTGCGTCCGCTGTGAGCCTGCTTCTGCCCGACGCCACAGGTTTCGTGTTGGGGGTAATTCCGGATTTTTTTTCAGCTGCCTCGCAGTCGCAGGAATACCTGCCTTGATCCCGGGCTGATCGGCTCAGCGAGGCGAACGGTGACTGTCGCGGTGCCATCGCCGTTATCAACGCTGGATAAAGGTTCAAGCATTTCTGCACTGGATGACCAGGTGGCAAGGTTGCCGGAAAGCTCAACGCTCAGTGAAGCATCGGCGGCGAGGTTCTTGCGGAAGGTGATGGTCAGGTAGTTGGTGGCGCCGATACTTTGAACCCCGGCACTGGGAACAGGGGCATCGGAGGCAAGATCCGGGCGGGAGCCGAAGAGGAACTCGAGGTAGTTGCTGATGGCATCGCCATCGTCATCGTCACCGGGTTCACCCTGAACCCCGTTCAGGGCGGCCCAGGCAGCGTAGGTGATTCCCGCCGGCTCGGCTGTGCCGGGTGATCCGCCGGGGTTTCGGCTTGCCGCCCAGTTTGCGGGATCGCCGTGAGCGGGGTCGCCGGCCGGGTTGATTAGAGTGAGGCTTGATCCATCTCCGTCTGCTCCTGTAGGCCACGGAACTTGATCGTTATAGGTAAAGTCGCGTATCGGGTCGGCTTGAGCGCCGATGATTCGCAACGCCTCACCATCGTTGCTCAGCCGGCCGGTATATTCAAATGCCTGGACTGGGCTGATCCCGTACCTGGCCTCGAAGGCCTCACGGTTGCGTAGCAGGAGAAGGTAACCGCCTGCAGGAAGTATTGTGTGCTCGGGGAAGGCGAAATTGATCCCGAATTCGAAACGAACCCCGGCCAGTTCAAGTGCTGATTGCCCGGTGTTGAAGAACTCGATGAACTCGAAGTCATCGCGGTCATTGCTTACTGCCATCTCCTCGACGCTCGTCGGGTTTGAGGGATGGTAATGCAACTCGGAGATGACAAGGTTGGCGGCACTTGCAGGAACGCTGTCGATAGAGAAGAAGGCTTCATTCAAGGCGCTCCATTCACTGCCTGCCGAGTTGTATGATCGCGTACGGATCATTGTTGGCCGGGAGAGGAACAGGGGATCGGACACGTTGTCACCGCCTCCCTGGCTGGTTTCCCCGCGCAGGATCATGTCGAGCCGGATATCCGAGCTGGTACCGCTGGTCTGGTGAATCTCGACGGCGATGACATTGGTGCCGGGGGACAGGGCGGATGTCGGCAGTGTGGAGTCCTTCCAGCCGTCCTCATCGCCGACACTGCCGCCTGCGTATGTATCGAATGCCGCGCCGGCAGCAAGGTTTTGGCGGAGAACTTCCGTGCCGTTGATGTAGACGGCAATACCGTCATCGTATTTGATCCTCAGCAGGAAGTTGAAGAATATCGAGGGGTCCGGGATGTCGACGGTGGTGCGGAAGTAGGTGGTGGCATACTTGCCTGAAGAGTTGGGCCCGAAGCTCACTGTCGTTCCCGCTCCCTCGCCGTCGTTGCCGTATCCGAGTTCGGATGGGCCCGCAGCCCACCCTGCGTCATCAAATCCGGGAGCGCGCCAGGCGCTGCCCTGGTCGCTTCCGTTGTCGAGGTAGCGCCACTCATGCCCGCTGGAGATATAGGTGACCGGGGAAGGGCCGCCACCGCCAAAGGAAGCGACCAGGGCATTCTGATTTGGCGTACCTCCTGACAGGCGGGGATCACTGCCATCAAGCGTATAATAGATCGTGTCGGCATCAGTGGCCATTGTCACCGGGGTGTCCGGCGATACCGACCCGCCATGCCGGCTGAAGACAGGGGCGATGATGTCCGGATACATGCCGGCGGACCTGAATCGTCCGATCATGGTGGCGGTGAGGTTGGGGAAGTGGTTGTTTGCCAGGTTTTGCTGGTAGCTGAGCCAGTTCTGGTATTCGCGGAAACGGTTGCCCCAGCGCGCCGACTCGGAAATAAAGCCGGGTCGGGCCTCATCGACCCGCTTCTGCAGGCGCTCAATGTTTTTCGAGGGCGTCAGCGCCCCGTCGTTGAAGAAGTGCTTGTGGATGCGGTCGGCAACAAGCATCGCAAAGTCCGTGTTGCCGCT
>JAYGGE010000191.1:0-1903 GCA_046581505.1 Verrucomicrobiales bacterium
AATTTTATGCAAACCAAGAGATGCAATCCTCTTTAAAGTGAAAATGCCGTTTTAGGGAATCTCGGGCAGCCATATTTGAGGTGTTTATTGATGATCAGGGCTCAAGAATCGGGTGCCCTGAGGGTTGGGCAATCTAGAGCCAATTTCAATCAATTCCGACGTGCTCCGGGAAACCTTGGTCCGCAGGACACCCGGGCCTTAAGTGGAATTATTTTTTTACTTGAGGGCAACCCCCTCAACTCTTCGTTGAGGAATCCTGTCCGGGTTCCCCCGGGAAACGAGGAGAAATCCCACGCCTGCTGATTAATCACGAGTCAACAAACAAAACCAAGGAACAAACTAGACCGGGCCCATACGGCATGGTTAGTATAAAAAATGAGTAACCGGGGGCATCAGCAAAGGGAACATTGAAGATCGCAGTAACAGCGGACGTGCACCTGACCACGCATGAGGACAATCCGGAGCGTCTCAACGCGCTGGCGAACATCTTCGATTCCCTCGCGGACCTTGAAATTAACCAGTTGATCATTGCCGGCGATCTCTTCAACAAGGACATCTCGAACTACAGCGAGTTCGAGAAGCTCTGTGGACAACACGACAAGGTAACTGTTCACCTCATTGCCGGTAACCATGACCCAAGCGTTGAGGCTAACCGCTTCACCACCGGAAATGTCCGTGTTTACGGTGAACCGACACGGGTTGACCTGGACGGCACGTTCCTGTTCGTCCCTTACCAGCTTGGCACAAGCATGGGCAAAGCGATCGCCACGGAAGTGGAAAAGCTAGAGCCCGGCAAATGGATACTCGTGGGTCATGGGAACTATTGCCGCGGCATTCGTCAAGCCGGCCCCGACGAACAGGGAACCTACATGCCATTGTTCCGCTCTGATATTGACCGCTACAAGCCCCGCACCGTGTTGCTTGGGCACATTCACATCCGCTCCTCCACGGGAATCGTTCACTATCCCGGTTCACCCTGCGGCCTTGATATCACTGAGGTCGGCCGCCGGAATTTTCTGGTCTACGACACGGAGAACGCGGACATTTCCCCCCATCCTGTCAATACGGATGCGCTGTTCTTCCAGGAATCGTTCATGATCGTGCCCCGGGATGATGAGCTTTCCCGGTTAAAGCAGGAAATTGAACAGCGCATCGGGTCCTGGGGATTGGATGAGTCCGGGCTTGGGCGTGTCCAACTGCGGATCCGTGCCCGCGGTTTCTGCAATGACAAGCAGGCCATCGCGGACCTGCTCAGGGAAAGCTTTAGGGATTTTTCCCATTACAAAGACGCGGACCCCGACGTCAGCAAGTTATCGGTGAACAATAATAACGAGCTTGGTTTCATTGCCAAGCGCGTCGAGGAGGAAATCGCCAACATGGACTGGGGATCATGCCCCGCGGAGGCCCGGACGGATCCTGACGAGATCATGGGCCAGGCGCTGCAGGTGATTTATGGCGGGGGGGACTCATGAACATTCACATTGAGAAGATCTCGGTTCGCCGTGACGGGCCGCTCGCGGAGGACTTTGAGCTTGGCTGCGGTGAGTTGAACCTCATCTACGGCCAGAACGAATCGGGCAAGAGCTACATCGTCGAGTGCTTAATTGAGAGCTTGTTCCAGACCAGCGGTCGCGGTGTCCGGGAATGGCCGCTGCGCCCGTGGGACACACGTGCGCAGGTGGACGTGTCCGGCATCGATGACGGTGCGGTCTCATTCACGCCCAAGGGCAGGGAAAAGCTGGAGTCCCGCTGGCAGGACCCGGACAAGCCCCTGCCGGACGGTCTCGCCCACCTGCTGGTCGTCAAGGAAGGCGCGACCTGGCTTGACGGCACCGGTGCCACAGGCCAAGGCGTCGGGATCGATGTGTTGCGCAACTTCCTGCTGGGACAAAAGCTGCTCGAT
>JAYGGE010000016.1:0-2488 GCA_046581505.1 Verrucomicrobiales bacterium
CCTTCTTTCTCTACCTGCCCTACACGCTGGTTCATGCGGAGCTCATTGTTCCCGCTGAATTCGAGGAGCCCTTCCTTGGCAAGCTGGATGACAAGCCGCAGGAAACCAAGCCCTATGGCATCCTTAAAAGCGGCTACAACCGGCCCCGCAACCGGCACGCCGCCTTCGCCGGCGCGATGAGCTTTCTCGATCGTGACATCGGCAAAATTTTTGCCCTCCTCAAGGAACTGGCCATTGACGAGCAAACCCTGGTCATGTTTACCAGCGACAACGGTCCCCATGGTGAAGGCGGTGCCGACCCCCGTTATTTCAACAGCAGCGGCGGGCTGAAACGCGGCAAGGGGTGGCTTTATGAGGGCGGTATCCGGGTGCCGATGATCGCCCGCTGGCCCAACCGGATTGAGGCCAACCGCACCACGGATCATCCCTCCTGGTTTCCCGATGTCTTTCCCACCCTGGCTGAACTCAGCGGCATCGAGCTTGCACAGGGTGACCTGGACGGCATTTCCTTCGCGCCAACCCTGCTTGGCAAAGACAAACAGCAAGCAAGTCCATATCTATTCTGGTCACACAACCGCCAGCGTGCCCTCCGGCAGGACAGGTGGAAGCTCGTGCGTTTCTACGAGGCCTTCAACGATATCACCCGCTTCAAGGATGAGCTCTACGACCTTGATGAGGATATGGCCGAGCAGAACGATCTTTCCAAAGCGAAACCGGAACAATTGCAAGCTCTCGTCAGGCGGTTGGAGAGCCTTGAGCGCTGGAAATAGCGCAGCCATATCCCGAGGCAACAAGGAAACCCCGTCACTGGTGGATCATGCTATCCTGATCCTTTGCCGGGCATCTTGACCGACATCTTTTCAAGCCATTAATCCCGTGACCACCTTGCCGCCCTGGGGGCCGGTGAGACGATGCTCCCGACCACCGTGGTGATAGGTAAGCTTGTCATGGTCCAGACCCAAAAGGTGCAGGATTGTGGCATGCAAATCCCGGAAATGAACCTTGTCTTCCACGGCACGGGACCCGGTATCATTGGTGCGGCCATGCACATAACCCCGCTTTACCCCCCCGCCTGCAAGCCAGAAAGTAAAGCCATGCGCATTGTGCCCGGTTTCGTCCTTGTTATTGCCGGGGACAAGGCCGGGGCGCCCGAATTCACCACCCCAAACCACAAGGGTATCATCCAGCAGGCCCCGTGACTCCAGATCTCCAAGCAGGGCGGCAATGGGGGCATCGGTGGTCTCGCAATTGGCGCGCAGGTCGCGGCGATGTGATTTGTGCTGATCCCAACTGCCATGGTTCACCTCGATAAAACGCACGCCGGCCTCGGCGAAACGCCGCGCGAGCAGGCATTGCCTGCCGAAGTCGGAGGCACGGCAGGTGCCAACGGTATTCTTGAAACCAACACGGTAGTCCTCAAGCGTTTTCCTGGATTCCGTACTCACGTCAAGCAACCCGGGCGCGATTGACTGCATGCGAAATCCAAGCTCCATCGATTCGATAACCGACTCCAGCCTGGCGTCATGAGGACGCCGGGCACGGTGCTCACGGTTCATCGCCTGCACAAAGTCGAGCTGCTTGCGCTTGAGGGCAGGCGCGAGATGATTGCTGCCGATGTTCGGGATACTCGCCTTGGACATGTCCTCGCCATTGATGCCAATGGGTGTTCCCTGGTAAACCGGCGGCAGGAATGCGCTGGAATAAACCGATGGCTTGGAAGTGTTCAAGCTTATCATCCCCGGCAGGCTCTTGTTTTCCGTGCCCAGCCCGTAGTTAATCCACGCCCCCATGCTGGGACGATGGCGCAGGCGTTCACCGGTATGCAGTTGCAAAAACGACTGCGCATGATTGCCGGTATCCGCATACATGCCGTTGATGACACAGAGCTTATCGGCATGTTTGGCAGTCTCGGGAAGTAGTTCAGATACCCAAAGACCGCTCTCGCCATGACGCTTGAAGTCAAACACCGATCCGGCATGGGGTGCTTTAGCCTGCTGCGGCTTGTAATCAAAGGTATCAAGATGCGCCGGGCCGCCGGCCATGCAGAGAAAAATCACGCGCTTGGCGCGCGTACGCAGCGGTGGAGTCCTGGATTCCAGCCCATAGCGCCTCTCGGCGAGGGCGGATTTCGCAAGCATCGCTGATAACGCAAGATGCCCAAAGCCACACGATGCCGTGCGAAGCATCTCGCGGCGCGAACAATGATTCCTGTTTAAATCCATTTAATCAATATACCGGAACTCATTGGAGGCCAGCAGTGCCTGGCATAAGGTAACCCATGAAAGGGTTTGGGCATCTGTTTTCGGTTTGCCGGGACTTAAGGAACTCCGGGTGTTTTTCACAAACTCAATGCCGCGACTGAGTTCCTTCCCGCTGGGGTTGCGCTGCAGGACCCGGCGATATGCCCAGCGCACGCGATCAGCATCAGTATCACCGGCTTCGGCGATTAACTTGGCGCCGAGGAAACCCGCCTGGTTCACCACCATTG
>JAYGGE010000111.1:0-2316 GCA_046581505.1 Verrucomicrobiales bacterium
TGGAGAGCGCGCGTTTCATGAAGAAGTACCCGATGAAGACAGAGGCGCCGGATTTGTATTATGTGTATTATGCAACCCTTGCCCTTTATCAGCATCAGGGCCCGGTTTGGGATGAATGGAATGCCAGGCTCAAGGCCACGCTGCCACGAATCCAGAGGAAGGACGGCCCGGCAACCGGCAGCTGGGATTTGAGCAGCAGCATGACAAAAGACGGCGGACGGGTAATAAGCACAACCCTGGCAACTTTGAGCCTTGAGGTTTATTATCGATTCCTGCCGATGTATGGCTTTCGCCGGGGGGTGGCACGTCCTGCAACAGGGCAGGAGGGGGAGTAGGCAGGGGGCAGCTAAAATCATAACCGTACCCGGAGTCATGCGTCCCATCCCGCCCGTTTTGTTCACCCTGCTGGCAACTGTCATGTTGTCCACCGGGCAGGCTGCCATCAAGAATGTCCTGTTCCTGATTTCCGATGACCTCAAGGCAAGTGTTCTGGGATGTTACGGTGGTCAATGTCATACGCCGAATATTGATAAACTCGCCGGGAGTTCCCTGGTTTTTGAGCGTGCCTATTGCCAGGGGACATCGTGCGGGCCGTCACGCACCTCGTTCATGCACAGTCGTTACAGGGGTTCAGCTGAGGTGAACCTCGGGGAGCATTTCAAAGAAAACGGGCGTTATTCCGCACGTGTGGGGAAAATCTACCACATGCGTGTCCCCGGCGACATTATTGCCGGCACAGACGGCAATGACATCGCCTCATCGTGGACCGAGAAATTCAACTCGCCGGGTCAGGAGGCCCACACGCCTGGCGACTATGCCTGTCTCAACCTGAATGTCTTCACGAGGGAGCCCAAGGGCCGTCAGTCAACGCGTATGCCACACCGCATGTTTGTTACGGTCAGCTATGAGGGTGACGGCTCCGATCAACCCGACCACAAGACGGCGACCAAGGTCATTGAGTTGTTACATGCTCACAAGGAGCAGCCGTTCTTTATAGCAGCCGGTTTTATCCGGCCACACTACCCGATGGTGCAACCGGAGCGTTATTTTGCGCCTTACCCGTGGCAAAAGATGAAACTGCCCAGGCAGCAACCCGGAGATATTGACGATATCCCCAGGCTGGGCCGTCCGGGTATTCACTCAGCGGGTAACCCGATCGGAAAATTTCCCGATAACCAGAAGCGGATGTGGTCAGGCTATTACGCGGCGACCCAGTTCATGGATGAGCAGCTTGGCCGGGTTCTCAATGAGCTTGAACGGCTGGGCCTGCGTGAAAGCACCGTGATCGTCTTTACCAGTGACCATGGTTATCATCTGGGCGAACATACCTTTTGGCAAAAAAGCAACCTGCATGAGGAGGTTATTCGTGTGCCGCTCATTGTGTCTGTTCCCGGGATGGCTGCCGGTCGCACACAGTCAATTACCGAGCTTGTCGACCTGTTCCCCACGCTTTGTGAACTGACGGGCCTGCGGGTTCCTGAAAGTGTCCAGGGGACAAGCCTTGTCCCGGTCTTAAAAGATCATGCGGCAGAGGTCAAGGACAGTGCCCTTTCCTTCAGCAGGGGGACTTCGCTGCGACTCAGGGATTGGGCCTACATGCGTTACAGTGACGGTTCGGAAGAGCTTTACGATATGGTCAGGGATTCCGGGCAGTTCAGCAATCTTGCGGGCAGCAGCAGGGATGATCATGTTCGCGAACTTGGGAAAATACGCGCGATATTCAACAGGCGCGCAAAGGCGGCGGGCTTAAAGCCGGGAAAATTGCGTCACCAACAGGATTCCCGCTGAATCGGTGCATTACCCGTGTCACAGTGCCCTTTAGCGGCGGTGCCGGAGATGATCCATGCCACTTATACTTGTCCGCGTGATCCGGATCTGGCGGATCAGGTGAGGAAGAACCTAGACCATTGCCCTGCAATCCGTTAAATTACGTGAAATTACCAATCTAATTGGCAGTATATTATATGAATATGTTTCCCCGCCGTAATCTCTTTTTCTGCGTCATTGCGGCTATCGGAGGATTTCCCTCCGGGGTGTATTCTGATGTTAACACCCAGGTTGATTTCTCAAGGGATGTGCTGCCAATTCTTTCCAACAAGTGCTTTGCCTGTCACGGGCCGGATACCAAGAAGAAATCGCAACTGCGTCTGGATTCTGTATCAACGGCGACAGCGGATCGCGATGGTGTGCGCGCGATTGACCCGGAGAATCCTGCCAAAAGCGAGATTCTTATCCGGCTTCATGACAAAGAGGATCCCATGCCACCGGAGGATGCAGAGAAACAGCTCACGGACAAGGAGCGTGAACTGCTAAGCA
>JAYGGE010000116.1:0-4253 GCA_046581505.1 Verrucomicrobiales bacterium
CCCACGCCTGCGGCATTGACCTGGAGAAGGTGTCCCGGGGCGTTCCCAAAATTGATGGCCTCAACCTCTGGGAAACCTTCACCGGCAAGTCCACCCAGCACCCGAGGACTGACCTGATTTACTGGCAGGGATGGGCGGTACCCCAGGCGATCCGGGTCGGTGACTGGAAGCTCTATTTTGACCATGTCAAGGAAGTCCGGGGCTCAGGCCAGGGGCCGGTGCTCATTGACTTGTCAATGGACCCTGCCGAGGAGAAGGACCTCAGTGCCGGGCATCCTGCAAGGGTCAAGGAAATGCTGGCCCTTGCCAGGACAAGGTTGAAGGACATTGAGGAAAACGTGATCGGTCTCGGTGGACCGCCGGTCACAAAAAAAGCGGCGCGCAAGCGCGGCCGCTGGCTGCAATGAGTCGACAAGATGCTTTGCCGGGATTGCTGGCACTGAAGGGATGCGGCAGGCTCTTTTGCTTGTGTGAATCCGGTTTACACCGGATCATTTTCGCATGATTCGCTTCGCGTTTTTCCTGATTCTCGCAGGCCTGGTTGCAGCAGCCCAACCGTTGCCCCTGCCCGGGGAGACGCCATGGGATTTGAAGGTCCTGAAAAAAACGCCTGATTTCCAGTGGCTGAGTCAAAAGGGTAGCGTGCATTCACTGGCTTATGCCGGTGCAGAATACCGGGGAAAACCCACCCGCACCTTTGCCTATTACGCCTCACCGAAAACACTCGGCAAGGGAAGTGATGAAAAGGTGCCGGGAATCGTGCTGGTGCATGGCGGAGGAGGCGCGGCATTTGAGAACTGGGCCGAACTCTGGGCCAGACGGGGTTATGCGGCCATCGCCATGGACCTGGCCGGCCGGGGTGCGGGGCGAAAGCCCATGCCCGATGGCGGACCGGACCAGGGGCATGAGTTTAAATTCAACACCATCGATGAGCCTGTCGGAAACCAGTGGTCTTACCATGCGGTTGCCAACGTGATCCGTGCTCATTCCCTGCTGCGCAGTTTTCCGGAGGTGGACGTAGGCAACGTGGCGCTGACGGGAATCAGCTGGGGCGGGTATCTCACGTGCATCGTGGCGGGTGTGGATGACCGCTTTAAAGTGGCCATGCCGGTTTATGGCTGTGGATTTTTGCGGGAAAACAGTGTCTGGAAGGCATCGGAATTTGGCAAGATGACCCAGGCGCAGTCCGACAAGTGGCACCGGCTGTGGGATCCCTCCCGCTATATCGGCTCGGCGAAAATGCCGGTCATGTTCCTCAATGGAACCAATGATTTTGCCTACCCGATGGACAGCTACGCCAGGACCTGTGCGCTCGTGCAGGGTGAGAAGAACTACAGTATCCAGATCCGAATGCGGCATGGACACATCTTTAACTTTCCGGAATTCTTCGGCTTTGTGGACCAGTATCTGCGTGGCGGCACACCGATGCCCGTGGTGGCGCAGCCGGTCGTGAAGGACGGGCAACTCAGCGCCACCGTGCAGTCGAAGACCAGGCTCATCACGGCCAACCTGCATTACACCACCGGTCCGCACCCGGAAAACAAAACGCGCGGGTGGAAATCCCTGCCATTGAAAGTCGACGGCCTGAAGGTCCACGGTGCCGCGCCACCCAAGGAGGCGACGGTCTGGTATGTTGACGTGCGCGACGAGCGAAAGTTTGTCGTCAGCAGTAAAGTGATGGGTGTCAAATAGGACCTGAAACCGATATCACTGCAACATGGGCCGGGTGCCCCCTGGACAGGTTGTAGCCCTACTTCTTGGCGCCCTTCATTTCACGGATCCAGACATTCCGGAAGCGGACATCCTGTCCATGCTCCTGGAGCTTGAAGCCGCCAAGTGCCGGCGAGACCTTGATTCCGCCGTTGGCTTTCTTGATCTGGATATCATCGTGAACCTTTACGCCGTTCCACCACACCGTGGCCCGCGCGGGTTCTGTCATCTTGTCGCCATCCCAGCGTGCAGCCTTGGAGATGAAGTGGAAGGAGTGCCACTGGCCGTTGGGCCGCCAGGCGTTGGTGTCCGGAACGCGCTCCATGCAGAAGGCGGCAATGCCGTGGGGTCCAATTTTCCAGTTGTAGGGATCCTTCGTGTTGTTGCCTTTGGGTGATTCAATCTGGATCTCGTATCGGTTATGCAGGTAAACGCCGCTGTTGGAGTAACCTTCAAGCGAATCGTCACCACGTTTACCGCACAGGACAAAGTCAACGTGGCCCTCGAAGTCCTTGTATTTTTTCTTGGTGACCAGGTCGTGCGTTCCCCAGCTCTTGCCGCCGTTGGTCATCAACGCCTTCGTGTCATCAGTGGGGCTCTTGACCAGGGACCAGGTGATCTTCATGTCGCTCTTCGGCCACATCTCCCAGTTGGAGTCGATGGATTTCTGAGTCCCGTCAAACAGGATGTCCGCTCCTTTAGGTGCCTTGACGCCGGCATCTTTTGACTTGTCGTAACCCGGCTTGTCTTCCGGCTTGGGTGCGGCGCCCACCGGTTGCACGAGAGCAAAAAGAGTCAGGATGGCAATGTGTTTGGCAGTGTTTGTGAATTTCATTTTGGATTATTCCTGGATGGTTGATTCGGGCAAGGCAATCGGCGGTGCTGTCCGTCAAGTGTGCAGGATCGTAATATGCCGCCTAGTTTCTAATTGCTAGGCTAGATAATCTTTGCAGTGGAACAAGGAAAAATTTTACGATCCAATCCCTTCTCCAATTCTGCGGGCAATAAGTCATCATTGTTGCATCGAAACGGGCCGCCTGAGGGTTTTGCAGGTCAAGGTATCAGGTGACATCCCTGCCGGTTCTATTCTAGGGTGGTTTTCCATGATGCTTAATCCATTCTACCCATGCCGTGCTGCACTGGTCGCAGGCCTTTTCATTTTCATGCTCACGGCTCTTAAGGGGGCCAAATGGATTCGCCATGAGATCTTTTCCGGCGCCCACGTCAACTCCGCCACCGCCGCCGATTATGACAGGGATGGTGACCAGGAGATTCTCTTCTCCGGTGGCGGCCAGATCCTCATGTATCTTGGCCCGGATTACAAAAACAAACAGGTGCTCTCTGTTCTTCCTCCCAAGCACTCAAAGCGCAAGGACCGCTGTATCCACAGTGTCCTGCACGATGTTGACGGTGACGGTGACCTTGACTTTGTCGGCTCTTACGTCCGGGGGCTCTTCTGGCTGGAGTGCCCGGCAAAGAATGCCACCACGACAGGCTGGAAGATGCACCGGATCACCGATGAAATTCATGGGGTCCACTGCATCCGCTCCTTTGATATTGACCGTGACGGCAAGCCGGACCTCGTGGCCAACGACTTCTCGGTCGACAAGGGGCCCTACTCGGGGTCGATTTGCTGGGTGAAGCCTGCCCTTTCCGGGGACGGGCCGATCAAGTGGTCCATCATCCCGATTGCAAAAGGCACGGCCCCGGGCGGCAGCCATTACTTTGATTTTGGTGACGTCAACGGCGACGGCCGGCCTGATTTTACTCTCGGGGCGAAGGGAAAACCCTTTGCCAACGGCAATTACTTTGCCGTGTTCTATGCCCCTGAGGATCCCGCCAAGCCATGGCGCCGCGAGTTTCTGCCCGATGCCGGCATGCAAACCGGGGCCACGCATGCTGCGCCGGCCGATGTCAACGGCGACGGCAAGACCGATGTTCTCGCCAGTCGCGGGCACGGGGTCGGCGTGGTCTGGTTTGAAGCCCCGCACTGGACCCCACACGTTATCGACGGGCGCATTGAGTTTCCCCACTCCACGGATTTTGGTGACATTGACGGCGATGGCGATATCGACCTGTGCACCGTCGGTTATGGTTCAAAACTTGCCGCCTGGTATGAGAATGACGGCACCGGCAACTTTACCCGCCACGTCCTGAGCCTGAATCAGATGGCCTACGACACCATGATCACGGATCTCGACGGCGATGGTGACAAGGACATCCTGGTTGCCGGCCAAAGGAGCGAAAATGTCGTCTGGTTCGAAAACCCCAAGCGGTAGAGGGGAAGCCCTCCCAAGCAGGCGACCTGCAACCGCGGGGAGTGGGTCCCCGTGCAGTGCATGGTGGCTTGTCTCCTGCTTGTGGCTGGTGTAAAAGGTTGGGGATGAAGCGGGAAGAGGACGAGCAGCGGGCGCGCGAGATTCTCCCCGGGGCGCTGGAGCGCAGCGGGGAGGAGCGCCAGACGTGGCTGCTGAAGATGTGCGGCCAGGACGATGAGCTGCTCACCCGTGTGCGCCAGCTGCTCGGCGACAGGGAGCAGGAGG
>JAYGGE010000154.1:0-37747 GCA_046581505.1 Verrucomicrobiales bacterium
CCTGCTCCCGGGCAGCGATCATGAACTCATTGTCGCCCAGGGCGGAGTGATTCACGAGTTGCCAAAAGACCGCAAGGCCAAGTCGGCCCCGGTGTGGCTTGACCTGACGAACCGGGTAGTCATTGACAAGGACTTCGAGGAAGGCCTGCTCGGCCTTGCCTTCCACCCGAAACACGAAGCCAACGGCAAGTTCTACGTTTACTATTCGCGCCAGGACCCGAAGCGCTCAATACTCTCGGAGTTCGTTGCCAAAGGCGGGAAACCGGATACAACAAGTGAGCGTATCCTGCTGGAAATCGCCCAGCCGTTCTGGAACCACAATTCCGGCCAGATGATCTTTGGTCCCGATGGTTACCTCTACCTTTCCACCGGCGATGGCGGCAAGGGTAATGATCCGCTGATGAACTCACAGAACTTGTTAAGCCTGCTGGGTAAAATCCTGCGCATTGATGTCGACAAAAAGTCGGGGGACCTGGCTTATGGAATCCCGGAGGATAATCCCTTCGCCGGGAAGCCCGGCATGCGTCCGGAAATCTGGACCTACGGCATGCGCAACCCCTGGGGCCTGCATTTCGACAAGGGCGGACGTCTTTGGTGCGCCGACGTCGGGCAGGGCATCTGGGAGGAGATCAACCTGATCAGCAAAGGCGGAAACTACGGTTGGAGCTACCGCGAGGGCAATCATGACTTTGCATTAAGCAAAAATCCTCCCCTGGTTACCAAGGGCAAGGATGCGATCAAGCTCATTGACCCGGTACACGAGTACAGCCATGCTGATGGCATCAGCATCACCGGCGGCGTTGTCTATGAAGGCAAGGCCTTTCCCGAGTTGAGGGGCCACTACATTTACGGCGACTGGGGTTCCGGCTTCATGTGGGCCCTGGCGGTCAATGATTCCGGCAGGAAGACCTCCAACATCATCCTGCGCAATCGCAACGCGGGTGGAAAAAGTTCGTTCAAGGGGACCGGTTTCCAGCCCACCGCCATTACCACCCGGCCTGACGGTGAACTGTGGATCCTGTCATGGGACGGAAAGATTTACGAAATGAGCAAATAGGTCAGATTAAACTGTTCCCTAATTGCCAGTTTCCAGCGGTGCCAAAGGCGCCCCAACGCAACTTCTCCAACTCTTAGCCCGCTTCTAACCACTGTCTGCCCCGATCTCTGCTCTTGATGGAGCAGGGTAACTGGCTGCTGTGCAATTCGGTTCGTTAATCCTTAGAAAAGCCTGAAATCCTCCAAGCCGCCAAGGCCTCGCTTATTTTTCCCCCGTCGGGCCAATAGATGAAACGGTTATTCGCTACAGTAACTGCAATCCTCTGCGCCGGAAATTCAACACGCGCCGAGGTAAGATACAACCGTGATATCCTGCCAATCCTGGCCGGTAAATGCCTTGCCTGTCATGGCGCGGATACCGCCAAGCGCAAGGCCAAGCTTCGCCTGGATGATCGGGAGTCAGCCTGCGCCGAGCGCGATGGAGTGCGGGCGATTGTTCCCGGCAAACCGGGAGAGAGCGCACTCATTTCCCGGATTTTTTCGAACGAGGAAGACGAGGTGATGCCGCCGGTCGATGAAAAAGATAAGCAACTAACTGCGCAGGAGAAGCAGATCCTCAAGGAGTGGATTGTCCAAGGAGCGAACTACCAGAGACATTGGGCTTTTGAGCCGCCCAGCAAACCTGTGGTGCCCGCAGCGGACAGTTGGGGCCACAATGAGATCGATCGCTTTGTCCTGGTGCGCCTCAGGGCAAGGGGATTGCAACCCCAGAAGCAGGCGGGCAAAGAAAGGTTGATCCGGCGTGCCAGTATTGATCTGACGGGATTGCCGCCGACGATTGAAGAAGTGGAAGCGTTCCTGGCGGATAATGCAGAACAAGCCTACGAAGAGCTGGTGGAGCGCCTGTTGGCATCGCCGCGTTTTGGCGAGCGAATGGCGTCCTGGTGGCTTGATGGCGCGCGCTATGGGGACAGCCACGGCTACGACAACGACCTGGAAAACGCACAGTGGCCGTGGAGGAACTGGGTGATTGAATCATTCAATTTAAACAAGCCTTTTGATGAATTTGCCATTGAACAATTAGCCGGTGATTTGTTGCCTAATGCAAGTGAGGACCAGATCCTGGCGACCGGTTTCAACCGCAACCACCGGATCCAGACAGAAGGCGGTGCGATTGATGAAGAATGGCGCACGGAATATGTCATCGACCGGGTTGAGACGATGGGAGCGGTTTTTCTTGGCCTGACGCTGAATTGCGCACGTTGCCACGATCATAAATATGACCCAATCAGCCAGAAGGAATTCTACCAGATGTTCTCGCTCTTCAACAATCTGGATGAAAAGGGATTCATTGACAACCTGAGGGGCAGTGCAGCACCCAGCATTCGCTACAAACAAGGGAAATATAATGAGCGGGTGCAGGAGATAAATGAGCGGGTGCAGGACAAGAAGGCGCGGCAACGGGAAATCGGGCAACTCTCTGACAACCATCCGCATGTGATGATCATGCGGGATGAAAAGCCGCGCAAGGCTTACATCCTGAACCGGGGGCAATATGACGCGCCCGGTGAGCAAGTGCATCCGGGACTGCCGCAGGCGTTCTCGCCAGTGCCCGGTGGCGACAAGATCACGCGACTCGACCTGGCGAAATGGCTTGTTGACGGGAAGCATCCGCTCACTGCCCGCGTGGCGGTGAACCGGCTCTGGGAACAGCTCTTTGGAACCGGGATTGTAAAGAGCTCGGAAAACTTCGGGGTGCAGGCTGATTGGCCAAGCCATCCCGGTTTATTGGACTGGCTGGCGGTGGACTTTATGGAATCAGGTTGGAACGTGAAGCATTTGCTCAAAAAAATGGTGTTGAGTGCGACCTATCAGCAGAGTGCGATAGTCGACGCGTTGCGACTGGCACGAGATCCGGAGAACCGGTTCCTTAGCCGGGGACCCCGCACCCGCCTGCAGGCGGAGATGATACGTGACCAGGCGCTCATGCTCTCGGGATTACTGGTGGCAAAACTGGGAGGCCCGAGCTGGTGGGTCTACCAACCGGATGGGCTGTGGGAAGAAGTGGAGAAGCGCGGCAAGTTTGTGCAGGATCACGGTGAGAAGCTCTATCGCCGCACCCTATACTCGCGTATTCGACGTACCGTGGCTCCGCCAAGCATGCGGCTTTTTGACCAACCGAGCCGGGAATTTTGCACTGTAAAAAGGATGCAGACGAATACGCCGCTCCAGGCGCTGGCTCTGATGAACGAGGTGACATACGTGGAAGCCTCAAAAAAATTTGCGGAACGCATGATGATGAAGGGGAGAAACGCAAAAGAAAGGATAGCATGGGGCTGGCGGAGTGCGACCGCACGGGTGGCGACAGAGCAGGAGCTTGAAATACTGTTAGGTGGCTATGAGAGGCGCCTGGCGCTTTACCGTGAAGACTCCAGAAGCGCTGAGGAATTGCTTGGTCAGGGAGAATCCAAGGTGGCTGGCCACCTTCCGGAAGCGGAACTGGCGGCATTGACCACTGTCGCCAACGTGATCCTGAATCTCGATGAGGTGATCAATAAATGACGGAGAAAGAGCACATCCAGGTGATGCGGGTTCAGGATGAGCTTAACCGGCGGACATTCTTGAAAACCTCTGCCCATGGTTACGGTGCCGCGGCATTGGGATCTCTGCTATGTCAGGATGTCACGGGCAAACCGCTGTTCGCACAGGGAACCCACCAAGCCAAGGCCAAACGGGTAATCTCCCTCTTTCAGTCGGGTGGTCCTTCACAGATGGACCTGTTTGATCCGAAGCCGCAAATCGAAAAGGAACGCGGCAAAGAGCTTCCTGACTCGGTGCGGGGCAAACAGCGCATCACTACCATGACTTCCAAGCAAAAGACGTTGCCGGTTACCCCGACCATGTTCACGTTTTCCAGGCATGGCAAAAGCGGGATAGAGCTCAGCGAGTTGCTGCCGAAGCTGGGTGGTGTTGCAGATGAACTCTGCCTGATCCGCTCCATGCACACGGAGGCAATCAACCATGACCCGGCCATCACCTTTTTCCAGACCGGGTTCCAACTCGCAGGCCGTCCCAGCATCGGATCATGGATGTCCTATGGGCTGGGCGCCATTAACAAGAACTTGCCCGCCTACGTTGTGCTGACTTCAAGGGCTACGGCCGGTGGTGCGCAGCCGCTTTACAGCCGATTGTGGAGTTCCGGGTTCCTGCCCACTGAGCACTCCGGGGTAAAACTGCGCAATACGGAAGATCCGGTTTATTTCCTGAAGAACCCGCCCGGCATCGATCACGCGATGAGGAGGGACATGCTCAACGATGTGGTGAAGCTGAACCAGCAGCAACATTCCGAGATAGGTGATCCGGAAATCAAGTCGCGCATCGCGCAGTATGAGATGGCATTCCGGATGCAATCCAGCGTGCCGGAGTTGGCGGACATCTCCAATGAGCCTGAGAGTGTTCTCAAGCTCTACGGGCCGGATGTCAGGAAACCTGGCAGCTATGCACGCAATTGCCTGTTAGCCCGGCGCCTGGCAGAGCGTGACGTACGCTTTATCCAGCTCTTCCATATGGGCTGGGACCAGCATGCCAAGCTCGCTGAGGCTCTTCCGCGACAATGCCGCGACACTGATCATGGCACGGCCGGCCTTATTCAGGACCTCAAGCAACGCGGGATGCTGGAGGACACCCTCATCGTCTGGGGCGGAGAGTTTGGCCGCACCATCTATGCCCAGGATCCCGGCAACAAAGCGGGACGTGACCACCATCCCCGATGTTTCACGACCTGGATGGCAGGTGCCGGATTGCAAAAAGGGCACGTTCATGGCGGAACCGATGACTACTGCTACAACATCACAAAGGATCCGGTGCATGTGCACGATCTCAATGCCACGATCCTGTACCTAATGGGCATTGATCACGAGAAACTCACCTTCAAGTTTCAGGGCCGCCAGTACAGACTGACCGATGTTCACGGCAGGGTGGTAAAAAAAATTCTCGGGTGACTTTCTTCTGCAGCGGATTTCCTGCCCGGATCACCCCCCTACTTTGCACCAATGCAATATAGCTTCTCCTGACGCACATCACCGTTGTTCTCGGCAACACGCGCAAAAATCCGGCTGCCACAAAACACCGGCGTGGCAAACACCTGGTCACCCAGCTTGTTTCTTGCCAGGATCTTGAAATTCATCGGGTCCGCCTTAAAGACGGAAAAATTTCCGGCCTCATCCACAGCATAAATGCGCTCGCCGACCAGAACCGGCGACGCGCTGGTCGTGCGGTTGAGGCGCTCCTTCCACATCTGTTTACCGGTATCCGATTTCCAGCACACGGCATTGCCATTGTCCATTACCGCAAAAAGATAACCGTCCTTAACCAGCATTGAGGGCACATAGACACGGCTGATGTTCTCCCAGACCACCTCCCCTGAACCATCCGCTTTCATGGCGGTAACATGATTGCGCGGATAACCGCCACTGGTAAACACGCGCACTCCATCAGTCACTATTGAACTGACGCACTCGGTAGTCGCCCCTTTCACCTGCCAACGCTTCCTGCCGTTGGCAGGATCAAAGCTTGAAACCAGGTTACACCCCTGGAAAATCAACTGGTCACTGTCATTGAGGCGGTAAATGACCGGCGACGTGTAATTTGGAAACTTGGGCCTGTCAATCTTCCAGACAATCCTGCCGTCCGTCCTGTTCAATCCGCAAACTGCGCCGCCTCCCTTGTTGTCAGCCGACACAATAAGCAGTGACTTATAGAGCGCAGGCGATGTGGCAAACCCCTGGTGGAGAATGTAATCGGATATCTTCGTTTGCCAGAGTCGCTTGCCGCTGAGTTCAAAGGCCGTGGTATAGACCGCCCCGGCATTCAGGAAATTGATAAAGACCCTTTTACCATCGCAGGCCGGTGTTGATGAAGCCTGGCTCGCCTTCTTGTTGGACTTCTCCGGAAAACCGCCGCGATGCACCTCCCTGCTCCAGATGCTCTTCCCGGTGACCCGGTCAAGACAGATTAATGTTTGCGTCCGGGCCACTTCATCCGCAGTAGCAAGGAAAATACGATTGCCATAAATCATTGGGGACCCATGACCCCGCCCCGGGATCGATACTGCCCAGCAGACATTTTCCGTCGCACTGAACTTTAATGGCGGCTTCTGATCGGAATCCGCAATGCCATCATGGCGCATCCCCCGCCACTGCGGCCAATCACCGGCCTTCACGGGGTCGGCAAAACCCGCCACACATACCGTTACCATGAAGATCGTGTGTAAGCATATCCGGGAAACCATGCACGAACCCTAACAGAAGTTGAGCCTCTCCTTCAACCCGCAAGTTATACTTGTCCTGCAGTTCTCCAAAGCCACCCGCACCCATTTCTCTTCATCTTTGCCGCAGCGCTTCCCGGTGCCATTGCACCCGCTATGAATCAAGTGCCCCGGGCCAACAGCCATTCCTTTAATCCCGCCAAGGCGCGACCACGGTGACTCATGCTGTTTTTTACTTCCGGGGAGAACTGCCCAAAGGTCTCATGGGCACCCTCAGGAATGAACAGTGAATCATATCCAAACCCTTGTTCACCTTTCTCGGCGGTGGCAATTACTCCCTCAACCACCCCTTCAAACATTGCCACCTTTTGCCTGCCGCGCGCCAACATCATGACACAGCGAAAACGTGCTGATCTCGACAGTCCCCGGACATCAGTCTCGGCCATTTGCTCAAGCAACTTCACCCTGTTGCCCGCATCACTCGCCTCTGCACCCGAATAACGCGCAGAATATACCCCGGGTGCTCCGCCAAGAGCATCAACCTCCAGCCCGGAATCATCCGAGAGAACCCATGCCTCATCACCCAGAACTCTTGCAACCTCAAGTGCCTTAATGGCTGCATTCTCTTCAAAAGTGGCACCTGTTTCCTTAATCTCCTTAATTTCAGGATGCGTGGATAAATCCTCAACAAATGTCACGACATCACCCAGGATACGGCGGATTTCCGCAGTCTTGTGGACATTGCCGCTGGCAACAACTAAACGCATGATTTCAGGCATAAAAAAAACATGGTTATCTGGAAATTCCGGCCTAAATAACCCAGCACTGCTAACCTAATGCCCGAGCGCCGCAAACAATACCCGTTCGATGAGATTGAACCCAAGTGGCAAAGCCTCTGGGATCAGCAGAAAACCTTCCGTGCTTCCAATCCCGGCGACCCTGACTTTGATCCCGGCAGGCCAAAGTATTACGCCCTCGACATGTTTCCCTATCCCAGTGGCCAGGGATTGCATGTAGGCCACCCGGAAGGCTACACCGCCACTGACATTATCTCGCGCTACAAACGCAAGCTTGGCTTCAACGTTTTGCACCCCATGGGATGGGATGCCTTTGGCCTGCCCGCTGAACAGTATGCGATTGAACATGGCGTGCACCCGCGTGAGACCACCGAAAAGAATATTGCGCATTTTAAGTCACAATTACAGCGCATCGGCTTTTCCTACGACTGGGACCGCGAAGTCAATACCACCGACCCTTCATATTACCGCTGGACCCAATGGATCTTCCTCAAGCTCTACAACAGCTATTTCGACACGCAGGAGAACGCCGCACGGCCGATAGAGCAACTCATCAAACGTCGCGAACAGGATTATCCGCAGGAGAACGCCGAAGAGCGTAACGAATATATCAATTCACGCCGCCTGGCATACATAGACGAGGTTGCCGTCAACTGGTGCCCGGCGCTTGGCACCGTGCTTGCCAACGAGGAGGTTGTTCAGGGGAAATCCGAGCGCGGAGACCACCCGGTGGAACGCAAGCCGATGCGCCAGTGGATGCTGCGCATCACCGCATACGGCGATCGCCTGATTGAGGAGCTTGAAGGCCTTGACTGGCCGGAGGGTATCAAGAAATTACAGCGTAACTGGATCGGCCGCAGCGAGGGCGCTGATGTGCACTTCACGCTTGCTGCCGGGGAAAATGCCCCCAGTGGCAAGAAAATCACTGTTTTCACCACGCGCCCGGACACCTTGTTCGGTGCCACCTACATCGTTCTGGCTCCAGAACACCCCCTGGTCGACGAGGTCACCGCAGCTGACCACCTGCAAAGCATTACCGAATATCGTCAAGCGGCAGCCAAAAAATCCGAACGTGAACGCACCGAGGACAGTAAAGAAAAAAGCGGGGTCTTTAGCGGAGGCTATGCCATCAACCCGGTAAACGGTGAAAGGGTCCCTGTCTGGATTGCCGATTACGTGCTGACCTCTTACGGCACAGGCGCCATCATGGCAGTTCCGGCACACGATGAACGCGACTACGAATTCGCGAAAAAATTCGGTATTGAGATCAGGCAGGTTGTGCAGCCGGAAAACAGGGAAAGTCACGGCGGGAAACATGATGACCCATGCTTTGCCGGGAACGGCACTGCGATAAACTCCTCGCCCCTTATCGACGGCCTGAGCACCTCAGCAGCAAAGGCAATCATGATAGGAACCCCAAAGGAACCCGGATGGCTGGAAAAAAACGCAGCCGGGATGCCGAGGATCAACTTCAAGCTGCGCGACTGGCTGTTCAGTCGACAGCGTTACTGGGGCGAACCATTCCCTATTGCCTGGGACAGCACCGGCAATCATCACGCACTCAGCAATGACCAATTGCCACTCGAGGCACCTGCGATGGATGATTTTAAGCCCACCGGCACCGCGGAACCGCCACTCTCGAAAGCACGCAAGTGGGTGGAACTCGACGATAACTCAACCCGGGAAACAAATACCATGCCCCAGTGGGCTGGTTCCTGCTGGTACTACCTGCGCTACTGCGACCCCAGGAACAGCACCGACTTCATTTCCAGTGAGGCTGACGCCTACTGGATGAACGTTGACCTTTATGTCGGCGGCACCGAGCACGCGGTGCTCCATCTTCTTTATGCACGATTCTGGCACAAGGTGCTGCACGACCTGGGTTACGTGAAAAGCAGGGAACCTTTCCAGAAACTGGTAAACCAGGGAATGATTCTCGGCGAAGACGGCCAAAAGATGTCAAAAAGTCGTGGCAATGTCGTAAACCCCGATGAGGTCATCATGGAATACGGCGCTGATTCACTGCGCCTGTATGAAATGTTCATGGGCCCGCTCGAGCAGGTAAAACCCTGGAGCATGAAGGGAGTGGAGGGGGTATATCGTTTCCTCGCCCGCGTCTGGAGACTCTTCATGGAGGAGGAACAGGAAGGGAAATGGCAATTGAGTGACAAGGTTGCAGCGGTAGATCCCACCAAGAAACAACGCAGGATCCTGCACGAGACGATCAAGAAAGTCGGCAGCGACATCGAGTCTCTTGACTTCAATACCGCAATCTCGCAAATGATGAAACTGACAAACGAGCTGACCGCCACCGACAGGCGCCCGGTGGCCTCTCTGGTCTCGTTCCTGCATCTGCTAAACCCGTTTGCCCCCCATATAAGCGAGGAACTTAACCGGATTATCGCGACAGCATTCCCGGATATTGTGCCCGCTGAACAACTTGCCCTCACGTCATGGCCCGGGTTCAATGAAGATTACCTGATTGACGACGAGATTGAAATCGTGGTTCAGGTCAACGGCAAACTGCGCGACAAGATGATCGTGGCCAAAGACGCCACGAGCGAGGAACTCGAGGCGGCGGCAAAAGGGCTGGACAAAATACAGCCCTTTATCAACGAGGTAACCGTGCGCAAAGTGATCATTGTCCCGGGTAAACTGGTGAATATCGTTGCCAACTGATCACACCCTGCGCTGACAGGGAAAAATCCGGATCCCACCGCGATAAGGGCTTCTCAGCCGGCAATCGAGAAGCCCTTAACCTGTTGCATCTCTGCAAGTGAAATCTCCTCCTCGGTATACTCGAGGATATGATGGGCAAGGTTTGATTCCTCACGAATCTCCCGCAGAAACTCTTCAACCTCGTCCATTTCACCCATCACACGCAGCTCAACCCTGCCGTCAGCGAGGTTGCGCACCAAGCCAGTCACATCAAATCCCATCGCCGCCTGCTTGGTCCCATAACGAAAGCCCACACCCTGCACGCGGCCGGCAAAGAAGACCTTTTTTGCAACCATGTTGTTTACCTGCCGCCGTTCCCCTCCTCAACCGAGACCTCCGGGAATTTCTTTATCAGCGCCTCGCCAAATGCCTCTGTCGCGGCATCGATCACCCTTACCTGATTGTCTTCAAGTTTACGCACCGAGATATAACGCTTGCTGCCGGCCGCTTTATTGCCTCCACGCCGGAACGCAAGCGACCTCGTGATTGCATTTGAAAACTCCGCGGCATCCTCCGCACTGCGCCATTTAGTGCGCCAGTAAACGTGATCATTGCCGCCGGCACCATCGGCATTGGGATAAACAAGATATCGATCACCATGCCATCCGGCGGCTGCCCTGGAGCCATCCCGGGCGGAGAAATGCTCAATGCCCTTGGAAACCAACTCCGGCATATCCAGGATATCCGGTTGACCGAGTTCGGCCATCTGCTCGAGGAAATCACTCTGGTTGAGCAACAGGGCAATGCCAAGTTCACCGGCAACATTGTTCCAGATCGGGTTCACCTCGGCGATTGAGAGCTTGTTGATATCCCAGTGATATCGCTCCGGGAGGAAAGGTTTATCAGATATGTACAATTCCGGGTGCAGGATCTCCGCAGTGCTCTGAGGCGGGTTGGAAAGCCCTTTATTGATCCTTCCCCAGCGCCCCTCCTCGTGCAGTTTCTGGCAGAAACCATCACCAAGAGCAAATGGGAAAAGGTAATATTCGCGCAAAAAAGAGGGGATTCTCTCAAATTGCTCACGGGTCATCTTGGCGGCACTCTGCAGGAACTGATCAGCTCCCGGGGTATTATCCTGCAGTTGGAAACGTATCTTCACCAGGCTGGAATCACCAACAGCAACCGACCAGAGCGCCAGCCTGGCATCATCATTGTGCGGCCAGTTCTCAAGAGCCGGCAACAAGTCGAAATGCTGATCCTGCAACGCACGCACGATCTCGACAGCCAGTGCAGTGCGGTCATGCGCGCTGACCGTGGTTCCCTCACTGTTGAACAGGACAATGTCCTCCCCGGCATAAAATGCAGCCCCCAGTTGACCCTCCAGCAAATCCAGCATCCTGGCACTCACATCAGTTTCCGGAGTCACAAACCCCATTGCCGCATAGGCACGCGTCTGCCTTGCCGCGTTTTCACCGGATGCAACACCAGGACCATTGGCGAGAGCATCCCGCATCCCATCCCGGTCAGCAAAACGATAGCGCAATTTACGCTTGAGGGGCAATTCACGAATTGCCAGTGTTAATTCGCGGCTGCTCTTGCGCCGGTCAAGCTCATCATCCGTCCAATCACGTATTGTTTCTGCCGGTAAATCCCCATCCCGATAATCCGCCAGACGCAACTCAAGCCGTTCATTCCGGCGCATCAGATCAGCATTACTGTCACGCTCAATATCAAGCTGCCGGCGCAGGTTGCGGTTCTCATCCTGTATCCGTGCAACCTCTGCCTTGCTGTTCTCCAGATCATTCTCAAGGATGCTAAAATCACTTCCTGCCTGACGTTGAATGACAGCAATATTGTTCTCGGCCTTGCGCGCCACATTGTGCGCATTGATCCCCCAGAACAAACCCACCACAGCAATTCCCAAGGCCAGAAGAACTGACAGTAAGGTCGCTGAAGAATTCATCAAATCAACTGACTGCAAGCCAGCAGCACTAATTGCGGGGTTTGAAAATCCGCAACCTGCGTTTCGGTTTCTTTGCCTCCGGTGATGCCGGTTTCGATCCGGGATACCTTACCGCTCCAGAGTTTAGACGCACCGTTGAACCATCCCGCGAGCGGATCATCTTCCCGGCATCAACACCATTGCCGCCACTGGAGGAATACGCATGAGTTGAAGTCGTGCTGAATGCAGATGCATCATCCAGTGAAACCAGATCGCCTATCGGGCGTCCGTCCTGGTAAGTCGCACAAAACGGCTTTGATTTCCCGAAGCGGTCATACTGATACATCAACCTGCGCACAAGCTTGCCCTGTGCGTTGTATACACGTTCCTCCTGTGCCTTCCCCTGGTCATTGTAAATGAACTCACTGGTGAAAAGAAGGTTCTTCTGGCCATCGTAAACCCGCCCCTTGCGCTCACGGCCAAACTGATCAAGGACGAACTCGCTGCGCATCACCAGGGTATCATTACGCCTTTTGGTCTCCCGAATGAGTATCCGGGTATCCCTGTCCCGGGAAGTTGTTGTATAGGTGCCGTCCTTGTGTATGACCGTGCGGGAAATCTGGTCTGCATCCTCATCCGCATAAACTCCAGGAGGCAGTGCCCTGGAAAGTGATGGCATTAAGGCAACCAACGCGCCGGCAAGAACGATCGTTTTCATGAGTTGAGTTGGGGATATTACCGGGGAAGGATAGGATATGACTTATCATCCGGCAAGTCTCAAAACTCCATTAAAGGCGGATCCCTGGGTGATCGGGACTCGCAGCTATGACCTGTCTTGCGCCGGAATGATTATGGGAATCGTCAATGTCACTCCGGATTCCTTTTCAGACGGCGGGCATTTCCAAACCGCCGGTGCAGCGGCAACCCGGGCACTGCAGCTGGAATCCGAAGGGGCAGCCATCATTGATTTTGGCGGGGAATCAACACGCCCCGGTGCTGCAGAGATCAGTGCCGAGGATGAACAACGGCGGGTGCTGCCGGCAATTGAGAAATTTGCCTCCCTGCGTGCACCGGGAACCCTGGTTTCAGTTGACACATCAAAACCGGAGGTTGCCGCTGCCGCACTCGCTGCCGGAGCGGATATTATCAACGATGTAAACGGTTTTTCAAACCCCGCAATGCGGGCAGTCGCAGCAGATTCAAAGTGTGGATTGGTGCTCATGCACATGCTCGGCAATCCCCGTACCATGCAGGAATCTCCACATTATGAACATGTAGTGACAGAAGTGATGTCCTATTTGAAACAACAACTGACCCTTTGTGAGCACGACGGAATCGCTCCTGAACGGATCGTCCTTGATCCCGGAATTGGTTTCGGTAAATCCCTTGAACACAACCTGGAACTGCTGCGCTCATTGCCTGAAATGCGCGTTTGCGGCCGGCCCCTGTTAATAGGGGTATCACGCAAATCATTCATCGCAGCGCTAATCGAAAGTGATGATATTGGTGAGCGGGAATGGCCAACGGTGGCGTTAACCTCTTATTTAAGGCAGCAGGGAGCTGAAATCCTGCGGGTACATGATCCTGGGGCAAACCTGCAGGCCCTGCGCATGACCGAAGCGATACTTAACGGATAAACGACACTGCAGCATTTGCCCGCCCACCCCTTTCATGATGCATTACAGGAGGACTGTTTTGCGCTATAGTGGTCATCCTGAAGAAACGTGTCTGAAATTTTCCAGTCCATCCGTGAACATTTACCGGTGGCAGCAGAGATCCTGTTGGTCTCGGTGGCCATGTATTTTATTATGCGGCGATTCACGACGCGCAACTGGGCCCGCCTGCTGACTCTGCTTGGCATAATCCTCATCCTGTTGCTCCTGACATCTTATGCCCTCGAGCTCATCGTGATCCGCTGGCTGGTATTCGGCTTCGCATTCTTCTTCACAATGTCGATCATTATCGCCTTTCAGCCTGAAGTGCGCCGCACACTGGCAGATCTCGGCAACCGCGGATTTCTGTTCTTCTCTGAGGGTAAAAACAAGGAATTCATCGATAACCTTGCCGATACCGTGCGCCAGCTTGGTGCCAAGCGACATGGCGCGCTGTTTGCAATTGAACGGGGTATAGAACTCAACCCGCACCTTGAGACAGGCGTCAATCTTGATGCCCAGTTCTCTCCGGAACTGCTACTCACAATCTTCCATCCAAAAACCACGTTGCATGATGGCGCCGTCATCCTCCGTGAAGGCAGGGTGATTAGTGCCGCTTGTGTTCTTCCGTTAAGTCAAAAGGAGATTGGCGACCACAGCATCGGTTTGCGACACCGTGCGGGGCTCGGGTTGACAGAGGAATCAGATGCGATCTCCATTATAGTTTCTGAGGAAACCGGTGCGCTTTCTCTGGCTCACGGCGGGGAATTGGAACGCGACCTTGAACCCGAGGAATTCCATAAGCGCCTTCTTGAATTGCTTGAAGTTGATAACGAGCACGAAGGCAAACCGGAACCGGCGGCCAGTCCTGGTGATCCGCCAAAGCCAAAAGGTACAAAATCCAGGACCAAACCCAAGTCCCCCGAGAGCACCCCGCCCTCCGATGAGACCTCATGAACCCGATCCCGCATTTAGCATCGGCGGCAACCCGCCATATATTTGGGAATAAAGGCGCTAAACTAATCAGGTATAATTCCTGAAACTTCCCACGCAATCCACAGATCAAATGGCATCCCCGGAGAAATTCTTTGGAACTGATGGTGTCCGCGGCCGTGTGAATACCGGCAACATTACACCCCAAAGGGCACTTCTTCTCGGCCAAGTCACGGCCACCGAGCTCATCCTGCCGAAGCACAGCAACCCCGCTGGCCGGCCGCATGCTGTAATCGGGAAGGATTCCCGCCGCAGCGGGGATATGCTTGAAAGCGCAATTGCCGCCGGATTCCATTCAGTGGGAATGGACGTCAGGCTTGCAGGGGTGATCCCGACACCGGCGGTATCCCTGTTGGTCAGGGAAACCGGAGCGCATCTCGGTGTCGTTATCTCCGCCTCACACAACCCTCCGGCCGACAACGGCATCAAGTTCTTCGGCGGGGACGGCTACAAGCTCTCTGATGAGCAGGAAAGGGCAATCGAAACCTTCATGCTCTCCGGACAACAGTGGCCGGAAAGCAGCCTGGCCGGCGATACAATGATCGGACATAGCGAAATCCTTGCGGATGCCGCACAACGCTACATCTCAATGGCTGTGTCCTCACTCACAAAGGGTGCCGGAAACTCACCTCTTGCAGGCATTAAAATAAGTCTCGATACTGCAAATGGAGCATCTTCATTTACCAGCCCGCACATCCTCGAAAGGCTCGGGGCTGATCTTGTAACGCATTTCAATACACCAAGCGGTGACAACATTAACGCCGATTGCGGGTGCACCCGTCCCGAGGTAATCGCAGAAAAAGTTAAAACCGATGGCTCGGATGTGGGAATCTCCCATGATGGCGATGCCGATCGCATACTCATGTGCGATGAAAACGCTGACCCCGTTGATGGTGACGAACTGATGGCACTCATTGCTTGTCATTTGTTGCAAACAGGACAACTGGCGACAAACACACTTGTCGCCACGAAGATGAGCAACATGGGCCTTGATGAGTGTATTGCCGCAAACGGCGGCAGGGTAGAACGCACCGACATTGGTGACCGCCATGTCGTCAACCGCATGCGTGAAATAGGTGCCAATTTTGGCGGCGAGCAAAGTGGCCATATCATCTGCCGCGACCATAACACCACCGGTGACGGCATCCTCGCTGCACTGGCAGCACTGCGTGTAATGAAGGAAACCGGAAAACCGCTCTCAGAATTGCGCGGGGTATTGCAGAAATTCCCGCAGAAACTGGTTAATATCGCTGTTGCCTCCAAACCGGAGATCTCAAGCCTCAATGCAGCGCCACTTATTGCAGAGACCGCGCAAGAACTCGGAAATACCGGGCGGGTGCTCATTCGCTACTCAGGAACCGGTCCCAAAATGCGTATCCTTGTCGAGGGAAGAGACGACGACTACATCACCTCCCGGGCAGAGAAAATCGCCGAGGCGGTAAGAGAACAAATCGGCCTATAGCAAGTGGAACTCATTCCCGGATACACCGCCACACCCATTACAACCCGGTTATTCAACAAATAATCCCGATCTTATCAAGGCCTTGAAACTATTCGTCACCGGCACCGGCACCGGCGTTGGTAAAACCTACGTCACCCAACTCCTGCTTCGTGCCCTGTCACGACTCGGCCGCAGTGCGGCAGGATTCAAGCCGATTGCCTGCGGCGAACGCACCGACGCAGTGAATCTCGCGGCAGCCAGTTCACCTGAACCCGCCTCCATAGATGACGTTAACCCAGTCTTCTTCAAGAATCCGGCCGCCCCGATGGCTGCCTCCCTGATCGAGGATACCAAAGCCGATATCCCGGCAATCAAGGCGGCCTATCATGCTCTTGCCAACCAATATGAACATATTCTGGTCGAGGGAATCGGTGGCTGGGCGGTGCCGGTTACAGCCGGCTACTCGATGGCCGATCTGGTCGCGGATCTGGACTTGCCGGTGCTTGTCGTTGTCGACAACCGGCTCGGTGCCCTCAACCATACAATCCTGACTGTCGACGCAATTCGCGCCAGAGGACTTAAGCTCGCCGGTATTGTTTTAAATCACGTTACAGATGCACGCGATGCAGCCAGCATCTCCAACCGTACTATACTTGAGCAACTGCTCACCCCCCCCCTCATGCTGGACATCCTGCACGGCACTACCGAGCTTGGATGGCCTTTCCCTGCCGGTCAACATAACGCGACACCACTCGACGATAAGGACTTGGCATCGGAAGGTTAGGCACCTCTTCAAGCCGGAACCATCGCTCGTTTTCTTCCGCGATGACATCCTCCACCTCATAAATGAGCATCGTCACGCGGTAACGCGTAATTGTGTAATGATGTTTGTCTACCGGTGATAAACCGGATATTTTTTCAACCGCACGCGATGGCAGTTTCCAGAGCCCTTTGCGACGTCGCCCGACCTCCTGCTGAAGTAATATCTTGCCGCATTGGCAAGCTACCAGGACATGCTCATCAACCGCAGTTACAGCCGCTCGAGCCTTCTTAACCGGCAAGGCAAGAGGCTCTGATGCCTGGCACCACGCAGCAGCCGGGCAGCGATCGCAGGCAGCCGATTTGGCCTTACACACGTTCTGCCCGAGCTCCATCAGGGCCGAATTCCAGATGCGTCCACCTGCCTTCGGTACCAGTCGGGCGGCCCATTGCAGGACCTGTCTGCGGCCTGCAGTGGTGTCAATGCATTCACGAAAATCAAACAACCTCGCCAGCACGCGCGCAATATTGGAATCAACCGCCGCCACCGGCGCGTTAAAGGCAAAACTCGCCACCGCTCCCGCTGTATAACGACCTACTCCCGGCAAGGCCTCAATCTGTGCCAAAGAGCGGGGAAAATCTCCTCCATATTCCTCGACAACTACCCGTGCCGCCTTCTGCAGATTGCGTGCGCGTGAATAATACCCAAGGCCCTCCCAGGCACGCAACACCACCTCCTCATCCGCCGTTGCCAGGGCCTTGATATCTGGAAATTGCTCCAGCCACCGGCGATAGTAGCCCCGCCCCAGCACAACAGCCACCTGCGTCTGCTGTAACATGACCTCTGACACCAGAATCTCGTAGCCATCCTCAGTGGCTCGCCACGGATAATCCCTGCCAACTTGAGCAAACCACGCAGCCAGTGCTGCCCGCAGCCCGTCTGCATCCTCAATCGGAAGGCTTTCGGCAACTTTCTGGTCGTTCGATGGTTGTGACATGGTCGGCTTGCTGTTTAGTTCCAAGTGTGGCCCGCACCCTCACCTCATATACCCATTTACTCACCGATGCACAGGCTGAAAATCTGCGCAGGGTTTTGGAACAATCCGGTTTTACGTTCAAGAAGAAACCCTACACCCTGTTCGCGGCAGCCAAGGAGAAACTCCATGTCGCCGTCTACGAGAAGGGACCGAAGGTCTTACTGCAGGGCAAGGGTACTGAGGAATTTGTCCGCTTCACTCTGGAACCTGAAGTGCTCGGCGCTGCTGAACTGGGTTACGAAGAAGAACTCAACCCGGAAATGTTTGAACCTCACTTTGGCATTGATGAAAGCGGCAAGGGCGATTTCTTCGGGCCATTGGTTATTGCCGGTGCCTATACCGACAGAGACTTGGCTCACACCCTGCTTGATGCGGGAGTGATGGACTCAAAAAAAATAGCGGATCCAAAGATCAGGAAGCTCGCTGATTTAATCCGCAAAACTCCGGGGCTCGATCACGAGGTAATTATGATAGGTCCGAATAAATACAACGAACTCTACAGCAAAATCGGCAACCTGAACAAGTTGCTTGCCTGGGGACATTCGGCGGTCATTGAAAGATTGTGCGCAAAACGACCAGATTGCCGGCGGGCACTAAGCGACCAGTTTGCCAACCCTTCACGTCTGCGGGCCGCTCTGGGAGAATACGGGCAAAAAATCCGACTACAGCAACGCACCAAAGCAGAATCCGATATCACCGTCGCGGCGGCATCCATACTCGCCCGCGACAAATTTGTCTGGTGGATCGAGCAAACATCCGCGAAATACGAAATGTCAATTCCAAAAGGGGCTTCAAAGGCAGTGCGGGAAACCGCCGGGAAATTGGTGAATAAACACGGCAAAACAATCCTTTTTGATGTCGCAAAAACACATTTCAGGACTGCCTCAGAATGGTTATAAGTCGCTAATCGGTAACAATTGCAAAGAAGCAGAAAATTTCTTTTGCCAAACCCCTTGGGAACGCTATGTGTTTCAGCCCCATGTCTATTTAAAGTTCCTGAAAAATAGCACTCTATATTAATCAAGCTATTAACAGACGAACACAAACCTATTAATATTTTACTTATATCAATTGATGAAGACCGTCACAAAACGCGACCTCGTGGTGCAAATAAGCAACGAAACAGGAATGACTCAGCAGCAAGTCTTCGATGTCATCCAAAAGACACTTGATGCCATAACTGCCACGCTCGCCGGCGGAGATGAAGTCGTGATGCGCAACTTCGGGTCTTTCCAGGTCCGTGAAACCAAGCAGAAGATCGGACGCAATCCCAATAAACCGGGCACTGATGTGATCATCCCGCCACGGGCCATCGTAAAATTCAAGCCGGGCAAGGAGATGAAGGAACGCGTTGCCGCCGTCCTGCCGCAGATTCAAAATCAGGGAACACGGGAAGTGCACGCCCCGTCACCTGAAGCAGGCTCACTTTAGGAACTGCTCCCCACAGCTCAGGCACTGAAGATCTCCTGCAATATACCGGCAAGAAACTTGCGTTTCCTGACGATTGTACAGATCACATTGCTGTTGCAGCCCCATCTTCAAACCGTTTAGGGATTCAGCAATGACCCACCCGGAAATGCTCCCGGCGAAACCGGTCACAGCGCAAAAGAAACGCCTGGCGGGAATTTCAAGATCAAAGACTCAGCTTAAGCCCGTCATAGGCTATATGCACCCCG
This sequence comes from Verrucomicrobiales bacterium, assembly GCA_046581505.1. GTDB lineage: Bacteria > Verrucomicrobiota > Verrucomicrobiia > Verrucomicrobiales > DEV007 > CACIUL01. The sequence continues at coordinate 19,218 of JAYGGE010000154.1, forward strand.
TCTGGAAGGGCCTGCTGTTCACGGGCATGCAGCACCTCGTGCGAAATATGAGTTAACCAGGTGGTGCCCGGGCAGATCTCAGCGGAGATGGCAACGGCTTCATCGATGCTCATGTGTGTTGGATGAGCTCGCCCGCGCAATGCATCAATCACCAGGCATTCAACCCCGGAAAGTGCCTCCAAACCGGCATCCGATATGCGCTTGCAATCGGGTAAATAAGCCAATACTGACCGCCCCTCCTGCCTGAAAAGAAACCCCACGCACTCAACCTTGCCGTGCTCAACAGCAATTGGAACCACCTCTAGCCCGCTGATTTCCAGTATATCCCCCAGAACACACGGATCGGGTTTAAAATACCCCGGATAGCGGTTTTCCCCGTTAAATATGTAAAAAAACATCTTTTTCAGGGCAGTAAGGCACGATGCCCGGGCAAAAACGCGCAGGGTATCATCCCTGCCGAGGGTGAAACGTCGCAGGTCATCAAAACCCATGACATGATCGGCATGCGAATGGGTGATCAGCACGCCATCCAGCTTGGTAATACCCGTTCGCAGGCATTGCTGTCGCAAATCGGGACCTGCGTCCACCAACAAGCGCAGTTGCGCTGTCTCAATCAGCACCGAACAACGCAAACGCTGATCACGTGAATCGGCAGATACGCAGGTTTCACAAACACAACCGATCATGGGAACCCCTACCGAGGTCCCGGTTCCAAGAAAAGTTAATTGCAAGCCAGGCATTGCGATGCTGTCGGAAGAATCGACAACCACGCTCCTTAGTCAACAACGCCTGCCCATCAAGCAGGAATTGCACTCAAATCCGAGTATCTGCCTGAAATCCTGCGAAATCACGGTCCCCGGCTTCAAAGTGACTCCGGGATGAAAAATCTTGGGTATTTTAATTGTTCGTTTGAACTATTGTTCAAACGAACGTATAATTAGGGCATACTAAGAACTAAATCCCGGTCAATACGCTCATGCTCACATTACTAAAAATAAACAATCTTGCACTGGTTGAGGATCTCGTATGGGAAATTGGCACCGGTCTCATCGGTATAACCGGTGAAACCGGAGCCGGCAAGTCAGTGATTGTCGGCGCCCTCAAGCTTATAGTGGGTGAACGTGCCAACCACAACCTGGTGCGTACTGGTTGTGAGTCGTGTTCCATCGAGGCGGTATTTGATCTCGAGTACACAGACACAATTAATACCGTTCTCAATACGGCCGGCCTCAACCCCTGCGAAAACAACCAGCTGGTAATAAGGCGGGTAATCGACACCTCCTCCGGTAACAAACAATTCGTCAACTGCTCTCCTGTTACTCTTTCCGTACTCAAGCAGCTTGGGCAGTTTCTGGTCGATCTGCACGGGCCGCACGATCACCAATCGTTGCTTTCGCGCGAGCGGCAGCTTGCCATGCTTGATGCTTACGCAAATGCCACACAGGAAGCTCTGCTTTGTGCAGACGCCTGCCGTAAATGGAAAACCCTGCAGGCTCAATACCATGAGCTTGCCAACTCCGAACGCGCCAACGAACAGGAAATTGACCTCCTGAAACACCAGATATCAGAAATTGAGGACGCAGATATTCAACCTGGGGAAGAACAACAGCTCGAACAGCGCTACCGGATTGCAGCCAACAGCAGCCACCTGGTGGAAACCGCCGGTCGTATCTCATCCGCCCTGGGCGGGGAAGACAGCTCAGTGCTCTCACATCTCTCAGAAATCGCACGCCTGGTAAGAGATCTCGAAAAAAATGATCCTTCCGCTACGCAGTTTACAAGTGGCTTCGATATTGCTCTGGTCGAGCTCGAGGAACTGGAAAGAAACATGCGCAATTACTCGGAAAATCTTGAAGTCGACGCAGCAGCCATGGCAATCCTTGAGGATCGTGTCAACCTGCTTGAAACGCTGAAACGCAAATACGGTAACAGCATTGCAGACGTGCTTACCTTCAAGGACCGGGCTGTAAAGAAGCTAAATCGCATCGAAAGCCGCGGGGAAGAGCTTGAGCTCCTGACCACTCAAATTACAGAGGCCAACAACACCCTGCAATTGGCCGCCAGGAAACTCACGGCTAAACGAAAACGCGGTGCACCGAAGCTGGCAGGAAAAATTGCCAGACATCTCGAAGAACTTGGCTTCAAGCGAGCGCATTTTGAGGTGGTCCTGGAACAACTCGAGAACCCGGCCACATCCGGGGCAGAAAATATTGACTTCATGTTCTCACCAAATCCGGGAGAACCCGCCAAGCCTCTGCGCATTATTGCCTCCAGCGGCGAAATGTCACGCATCATGCTTGCCATAAAAAGCACCCTCGCGAACGAGGATGCCGTGCCGCTATTGGTATTCGACGAGATTGATGCGAATGTCGGTGGGGAAATTGCTCAGGCTGTCGGGGCAAAAATGGCTTCCCTTGGCAAAAACCATCAGGTAATTGCCATCACCCACTTGCCTCAGGTTGCCTCTCTGGCAAACTGTCACTACGCAGTAAGCAAGGAATTCAGCAGTGACGGCAGAACGCGCTCCCGCCTGTGCAGAATCGAAAACGACGAGCGAATTTCCGAGATCGCACGCATGCTTGGCGGCAACAGCAGTTCAGCGCGCCAACATGCTGAAAGCCTGCTGGCCATTGCCGCCTGATTGTCCGGGAGGATGACAACAGGAAGGATTCAACCAATAACCCGGGGCTCAGGGTGCCGTGAGACCGGCTTCGACCATTTTCTTCTTTGACCAGCGGGGACGAATCCGTGCCGGCGTTGGCTTGCCCTCCCGGCGGTCAAACTCATCGGCAGTACGCAATTCAGGCACCAGATCTCCCGTGTCACGTTCCCACTTCTGCAGCGCATCACGCATTAGTCCCAGCGTTTTTCCATGAACAGGATCGTTCGCCAGGTTCTTTAATTCATGCGGATCGCCACTGCAATCGTAAAGCTCTTCACGTGGTCTGGGATCCCAGAACAGTTGACCTTCCGTAGCCGACAGATCAGCCGATTCATGGAGCTTACAGAGCGCTTTATAGGTCACTCCCCTTACTGCGTCCGCCGGCGGAGTGGGGGGGAGGTCATTATAATAATTGCGGATATATTTAAATTTTCCTCCACGAACAGCCCTGGAATGATCTTCATAATCATGCCAGTTCTTCTCGGCAAAGGCAAAACTGCGAACAGGTAATCCCCGCGGCTTTCCAAGAAGCCGGGCAAAGCTAACGCCATCAAATGTACTGCTGCCCTTAGCTCCGGCGATTTCCAGCAGGGTCGGTGCAATATCGACCGCGCTTATTAGCCGATCACAAACGCTGCCCGCCTGAACAACAGGCGGATAACGCACGATAAACGGCGTACGAATCCCCGAGTCATAAAGTGAAGTCTTGTCCCTGGGAAAAGGCCGCCCGTTATCCGAAAAAAAGACAACAAGAGTTTCCTTCAGTATGTCCTGTTCCTTCAACTCCTTGATTACCAATCCTGTAAAGCGATCAAGCCGGGAAATTTCATCGTAATAAAGCGCATACTCACGGCGCACACCGAAGGTATCGGGATGATACGGTGCAACGCGAACCGCAGCAGGCAGGTGAGACTGGGCAAGGATGCCCTCCTCATAGGGTCGATGCGGATCAAGCGCGGCCAACCACAGGAAAAACGGCTTGCCTTTGGGACGCGCCTTGATCAGGGGAATCCAATCGGCACATCCGCTCTTTGCATCACCTTTGGTGGTTTCCTGAAAAACTCCTGCCTCACCTGCTTTGCCGCTCGGCAGCTGGAATCCCGATGTATCGACATCACGAATCAGGTCAAACCGGTCACGAATCTCATCCCCGAGATGCCACTTCCCTGCAGCGGCAGTCCAATAACCTGCCGCGCGCAGCTTTTCCACGAAGGTTACCTGTTGCGCAGGAACCGGCCAGTGCAATTCATCAGCACCAGTTCGATGCGGATAACGACCGGTAATGATACTCGCCCGGCTCGGGCTGCATGAACTCGCGGTCAGTATCGCGCGGGTGAACTTCATTCCCTCGGCCGCCAGCCGGTCAAGGTTCGGTGTACGAACACGATCATTGCCGTATGGCCCGGAGTCATCCCACGCGAGATCGTCAGCAATGATCAATACGATATTGGGCCGTTGAGCAGCGGCAACCCCGGCAATACAGCTGGCACTTATAATAAGTAATAATCTCAACATATTGGTTATCAACGACCTGTTCCCCTAGATTTAACCCTTCTGCGATAAACTGCATCGCCATTGGCAACGTAAATATATTCCAGTCCCGCGCCAGAAAATACGATGCTCACCAACGGCTTCTTCGGGTCAGGGGAAAGGATAACTCCTCCCATTCTCCCGGTCGGGTCAAACATCTGCAACCCCAGGTCAGAGCTCACGTAGTAGCGCCCGAGAGCATCGACATCAGCCCCGTCACCTTTGCTCGGGAAATTTTCAGCGCGAAGCCGCAGGGATGCATACGGGGCCCGACAGCCAAGTGCCCCGTCATTTTCAATTCTGAAGAACCATACCTCCTTGTCCATGTGATCAGAGACTAATAACGTGCCCTCATCAGCCGACAGTGCGATCCCGTTAGGTTTGGCTATATCAGTGGCAACAACCTGAAGCCTGTTACCACCTCCATTGAGGTTCAAGTGGTAAACCCTCCGGGTAGAGGTTTCCGTAAAGTACAGATGCCCGTCAGCGGTAACCACAAGATCATTCGGGCGGACTTCAGCAACAATAATCTCAGGCAGCTTGCCCGGGCTCAGCGCAACAATCCGGCGGGATCGCCCCTGGCAGGCATACAGCTTGCCCCTTGGCCCAAACTGCATCCCGCTGATACCCGGCACACCGGTAATAAAGGCGGAAACCTTCCCTTCATGCGTCACTTTCTTTACCCCGTCTCCGCCAGCGGCATCAGTAAAATAAAAATTGCCGAGGCTATCAGTGCAACAGGCGTCACAAAACTTCATGCCATCCACTACCTTTTCCCAGCCCTCGTTCTCAATCAGGATCTGGGTAAGCGGCATGTCCTGTGCAGAAATACTGCAAACAGCAAACACCCCGGCACCCCATATGCAGCAAGTTTTTGTAAACATCAGCCCTTTGGGTAATCACGCCACAACCAGCGCAGCATATCGGGAAAAATCGCACCACCATGCTTGCCGTTGTGACCGCCATCTCCCATGACAAACTTGTAGTCGTAGCCTGTAAACTTCAAGGCGGCCGCCATTTGACGGTTTGCCAGCGGCCAACTGCCATGCAGATTGTCCAGATCGTTTTTACCATCCTGCAAAAAAACGCGAATCGGTTTGTGTTCAGTCTTGCGTATGATCGCGGGATAATTGTGACCGCCCCGGATATTGGTGAAGCTGCCCACGTAGCTGATCACCTTGCGAAAAGCATCCGGACGTTCCCAGGCAACTGTCCATGCGCAAATACCCCCGGAACTGATGCCACAAATTGCCCGTCCTTCGGGATCATCTGTAACCTTGTAGTCACTTGTTAAAAGCGGCAGCATATCCTCCAGCAGGAACCGGGCGTATTGATCATTCAATGTGTCATATTCAAAACTGCGATTCCTGCGAGGTTTGGCCCCTGCTTTGACGGCAGGCACAACCCCCGGATTAATAAATAGGCCGATAGTCACAGGGATCTCCCTGCTGTGGATCAGGTTGTCAAAGACAATGGGGGCACGAGTGTGTCCACCGGTATTCTGATACCCCTGCCCGTCCTGAAAAACCATCAAACAGGCAGACTTCGAAACATCATACTGTGCGGGAACGTAAATCCAGTAATCCCGTTCGCTGCCAGGATAAATCTTGCTCTCAATAAAGCGATGCTTGGTGACCTTACCAACGGGGATATCATCCTGACGATGAGAATCGGGCCCCAGTTTGTAATCATCGGCTGCACTACAGACTACCGGGGCAATGCAGAGGAGACAGAGCAGTTTGCGGATTTTCATTGCTACAGATTAGAGTAAGCTCCCGCACGCAGTCATGTAAATGAACGAGGTCAGGAAATCCTACACTTATGCTAGATAATCATTTTACGCCGGTTAATGACAGCACATTCCTGCCGGTGTCTCCGGCCGGAAACTGATTTGACCGCTATGCCTTACCACAACCGGAAAGTTGTTCTTGAGGCCTTTGGCGAACCCACCACCGCCGCCACCCTCAAAACCGACTCAATCGCTGCGCCCGACACAGGAAAAATCCTGGTCCGCACAGCATATGCCCCGGTTAATCCCGCAGATCTCAATATATTGGAAGGACGCTATGGAAAACTCCCCGCGCTGCCGGCAACCATTGGAACCGAAGGTGCCGGAAAAGTCATTGCCGTGGACCCGGGCGTTTCAGATATTACACCCGGTGACCAGGTGTTCTATTTATCCCGTACTGACTGCTGGCAGGATTACGTGACCTGCGCAGCTCATCAGGTCATCAAACTGCCGAAAGAACTGCCGGAAGAAGCATCCTGCATGCTTAAAATCAATCCGGCAACGGCCTGGCTTTTGCTCCATCAGGACAGCAGCCCAAACCCTAAATCCTGGATCGTTCAAAATGCCGCCAACTCAGGTGTGGGCCAAGCCGTCATTGCAATCGCAAAAACCAGAAGCCAGCCAACCATAAACTTTGTTCGGCGCAGGGAATTGATAGCACCACTCCGGCAGGCAGGCGGCACCATAGTTGTGCTGGATAATGACGCGGGAAAGGCCGCTGCACTGGAGACAATTGGAAAGAATCCTGTGGCATTGGCACTCAACGCAGTCGGCGGCGAAAGTGCGCTGAGAATCATGTCAATGCTCTCCGAGGGAGGGATACACATCACTTATGGAGCGATGAGCAAGCGTCCCTTGAAGGTCCCTAACAGCTTCCTCATTTTTAAGGGCCTGCAAGTACGAGGACTTTGGTTAACGCAATGGCTGAGCTCCGCCAGGCATTCGGAAATAGCAAAGATATACCGCAAACTTGCCGGGTTAATGCTCGAAGGAAAGCTGCAACAGCCTGTTGACTCGGTATTCCCTCCCGAAGAGATTTGCGCTGCCATAACCAAAGCGACTGAAGGTGGTCGTTCGGGAAAAGTCCTGCTCGATTTCAGGACTAAAGACAATGAATGCAAACAGTAATGGATGATCTCTTTGATTTTCCCGCACCTGAAAGAAATGCCATCGACAAGGATGACAAAATATTCAGCGTTAGTCAGTTAACACGGAAGATTCGCAATCTTCTGGAACAGCGTATTGGAGAAATCTGGGTTGAGGGAGAAATCAGCAACCTGCGCAAGCAAGCCTCAGGGCATCAGTATTTTACCTTAAAGGATGAGGACGCGCAGATTTCCTGTGTGCTGTTCCGCAACAATGCGCGTGGGATCACCTTCCCGATTGAGGACGGGAAAAAGGTACAGCTCTTCGGTAAAGTTTCGGTCTACGGAGCACGGGGAAATTATCAGATTATTGTGGAATTGATACAGGACAGGGGACTCGGTGCCCTGCAGGCAAAGTTCGAGGCACTCAAAGGCAAGCTCAACGCGGAGGGACTTTTTGATCCAGCTAATAAAAAAACCATCCCGCCCTTCCCGCACACAATCTGCCTGGTCACCTCGCCCACCGGTGCCGCTCTGCGGGATATGTTGAACGTCCTGGGGCGCCGGGCACCATGGGTAAGGGTGCTGGTCTACCCGGTTAGGGTGCAGGGCAAAGGAGCTGCTAAAGAAATTGCCGCAGCCTTGCAGCACCTTGCAGGCTGGAACTCCCAAAGGAAACCGGTTATCAACACAGTAGTCATCACGCGCGGTGGCGGCAGCCTTGAAGACATGTGGCCCTTCAATGAGGAAATAGTTGCACGCGCTATCAGCGAATTTAACCTGCCGGTCGTCTCGGCAATAGGCCATGAAATCGATTTCACGATCTCTGACTTCGTTGCCGACCTGCGTGCCCCCACCCCAAGTGCCGCCGCGGAACTCATCGTCCCAGAGGCAACCGTTCTGCGAAACCGCCTTGAGAAGATGAGCGCCACGCTCCAGAACCGTGTGTTTAATGTCATCGATCGCCAGGCCGATTGCCTCGACTACCTGAGCCATAGCGCTCTGTTCCAGGAACCTAGACGATTACTCTCGGACCTTGAACAGGAAACCGATCGAACCGCCGGGCAACTGTCAACCGCATTTAAAAACCTGATCAGTGAAAGTGATAATCTAATCAGCGAACTTCGGCATCAACTTACACTCCGTCATCCGGTCAACCGGCTTGAATCCGTCTCGGGGGAATTCTCGGTATTGGCCAATCGGCTTGCCAATGCAGGGCGGGCAGCATGCCAAAGTCTCAGTGAACGCTGCGCAAGTGCCGCTGCCGCACTTAAAAATCTCGGCCCGGGTTCGGTACTGGCGCGCGGCTATTCAATCACCCTTGATGCAAAAGGAGAGCTCATCGATTCTGCAAAATCAGCCAAGACCGGGGACAGGCTGATCTCCAAGTTCTTTGATGGAGACGTCCGGAGCACTGTGGATTGAGCAATCCATTAAAGAAGCCGGCACCTTGCGGTGCCGGCTTCAGTAAAATCATTCTACGATGATGACTCCTAGAACGGTATATCATCGTCATCATCACCCGAGGTGAACTGTGCACCGTCGTTACCACCACCTCCCTGTTGCTCCTGTTGCTCCTGTTGCTCCTGTTGCTCCTGTTGCTCCTGTTGCTCCTGTTGCGGTGGTGCGCTATCCGTTGTGTTGCCCTGCTGGGAACTTCCACCCCCGCCGCCGCCTTCACGGCCGCCAAGCAACTGCATCTGCTCACCGACGACCTTCAACTTTGAGCGTTTCTGACCGCTATTCTTGTCGTCCCAGCTATCCATTTGCAAACGACCCTCAATATAGACCGGGCGCCCTTTCTTCAAATACTCACCAGCAACCTCAGCCTGCCGGCCCCATAAGGTCACATCAACAAATGTTGTCTCTTCACGTTTCTCACCCCCCTCAGAGGAATAGTAACGATTCATCGCCAATCCGAGATCAGTGACTGCCGTCCCCTTCGGGGTATAGCGAACTTCAGGATCACGGGTGCAATTACCAACGAGAATGACTTTATTTACTGATGCCATAGAAATAGATACTAAAGAAATAGAATATAGAGAAAAACCTTTTTTCTGTAAAAAATTCTCCTGTCCCGCACGTTATCGGAATCAACTGCCCGATCAAGCAAGATGCCGGGAGTCATTGCTTCCGGCGTCTATCGTAACTGGAAATGCTGGAGATGAACTGCTGAATTAAGCTTAAGAGCCGTCTTTATCTTCTCAATTGTCTCCGGAAGAGCCGAAAATTGGTAGCTCACGTAGTGGCCGGAGGCCAGTTTGCGCGCATTATAGGCAAAGTCCTTGCGGCCCAGTTGCTCAATCTGCTCCAGGGATCCTCCCTCACTCTCAATTTCACGACCAATCCCCTGCACAAGCTGGTCAACATCTGCCTCGTGACCCGTGGTATCGAGGACAATAAGACTTTCATAATTTCTCTTCATTTACTAAGTTTTTCCGTTGTGATCAACCGATGTCTCGGTCTCAGGAGGTGAATGTTGAACGGCAGGAAGTTGTTCAACCTGCGTTTTCTTCTTCGTTTCACCCACCGCGTTAAAACGCGTCATGGCTGCAGGTAAACCCTGCTTGATGATAAGGGTGAGCGCTAATACCGCGTTTTTTACCGATTTTTCAAGTTCTGATCGCTCCTCATCGCGGAATTTCCCGAGAACATGCTTAATTGCCCCCTTGCCGCCCCAGCCAATTCCAAGCCGTAACCGGGGAAAATCCTCCGTTCCAAGATGATTAATAACCGAACGCATCCCGTTATGACCTCCAGCCGACCCGCTCCCCCGGATACGCAAACGCCCGAGCGGTAAATCAATGTCATCATAGAGCACCAGGATCTGGACCGGATTAATCTTGTAGAACGCTGCAACTTTCCCTACTGCCAAGCCACTTTCGTTCATGTAAGTTTGCGGCTTGAGCAAATGACGATCGCCAAACCTAGCAATTTTGGCGGTCCACCGTTTCTCGTCATTGAAGCTCAATCCCAGATCATTGGCCAAATGATCTACCACCATGAAGCCTACATTGTGCCGGGTATCGACATATTCCCTGCCGGGATTGCCAAGCCCAACGATCAGACGCAACGAACGACTCTGGTCATCCGTTGCCATATCCAGTCACGCACTTAAAGGGCAAAAACCTAGCTCTTGCTTTCGCCCTCGGTGCCTTGCCCCTCCTCCGCTTCCGCATCTTCATCCTCGCTCTCGGCATCATCATCTTCGTCACCTTCATCACCTTCATCCTCAGACAATGCAGCGCGTGTCTCATTGACAATGGCAATCAGCACAGAGTCATCCAAAGATGTTGAAACGTCCTCGGGAAACTCAACGCCACCAATGCTAAGGCTGTCACCAATATCGAGGGCGCTCACATCAAAAGACAAAATCGATGGAAGATCTCTTGGTAAGCAGTGAACCTCTATATCATGCAGGAGAGTATCAAGGATACCTCCCTGCTTTATACCAATAGCTTCACCGGTAAGTTCAACCGGCACCCGTGCATGGATTTCGTTCTCTTCATTAACCGCATTGAAATCGACATGTAAAATTTTGCCGGATATCGAGTTATGCTGGACTGCCTGAATAAGGGCCAGTTTGTTGGACTCCTTGGCGCCTTCAATCTGCAGGTTCACTAGAATTTGCTCACTAGCGCTATGACGAAGGATGTCTTCAAAGGCTTTTGACTCAATCTGGACCGCATAATTGTCCTGCGCAGCTCCGTAAACAACACCGGGAATGAGCCCGGCACGACGCAGGCGACCCACAGCAGCACTGCCAACTGCTTCTCTCTTCTCTGCCTTTAGATTGATCTGATCTGCCATAACTAATTGTCTGTTCCAGACTTGCGCCAAATTACCGATAAGCGCGAAGGGTCGCAATCCTATTCGCCCTTCTTCGCGATGTCAAAAAGAGAAGTGACCGACTCATCGTTATGGATCCGACTGATCCCTTCGCCCATCAACCCGGCTATGCTGATAGTCGTAACCTTTGGCCCTGTGGCCATCGGGGTGCTGTCAGTGGTTATTAACTCCTCAATTACCGAATCAGCGAGACGCTTATGGCCAATTTCACCCAGAACACCGTGCGACACCCCGGCAAAAATCTTCCCCGCTCCACGATCTTTCAGCAACTCTGCAGCAGCACACAATGTACCGGCCGTCTCGGTCATGTCATCAACCAACAGGATATCGCAACCGTCAACATCGCCTATCACGTTAAGCGCTTCGACCTTGGTCGCACTGATCCGGCGTTTACCCACAATTGCAAGCGGCACATCAAGTGCCTTGGCATAAGCATCGGACATCTTCAATCCCCCGACATCCGGCGAGACAACAGTCAGGTTCTTGGTGTCTTTTCCTCGCAGGTAGCCAATGAGAACAGGAGCAGCGTATAGGTGATCAACAGGAATATCAAAGAACCCCTGAATCTGGCCGGCATGCAAATCCATTGTCAAAACACGGTTCACCCCTGCGGCAGCAAGCAGGTTGGCAACCAGTTTGGCGGTTATCGGCACCCGAGGCTGGTCTTTGCGGTCCTGACGGGCGTAGCCAAAGAACGGCATAACAGCAGTAATGCGGGCCGCGCTTGCGCGCTTGGCGGCATCCACAGTAATCAGCAACTCCATGAGATTGGAATTAGTCGGCGGGCAGGTTGGTTGAATGATATAAAGATCACTGCCTCTCACATTCTCGTTGATCTTCACGAAGGTTTCGCCATCGGGAAAGGCGGTTACCGTGGCATCACAGGGGACAACCTGAAGATAATCTGCAATACTCTGAGCCAAATCGGGATGTGCGGTGCCGGAGATAATCTTCATGATCGGAAACCTGGGAAATTTTACTGCCCGATGGATGCAACACGCAAGTTTGCCATTTTGCAACGCTGATTTGTGTGTATTGCCATCTGCTCCACCTTGCATTCCTGTTGAAATAATTTAAAATATTCGCAACCTTAGCTGACATCCTCGAAGTCAATTTGCGCCCAGCCTCACAGCAAGCATGGCTCAAAACTGCCTGTCTATTGCGGCCATGATCAATCCCAGGCATAACAACCCTTTACAGTGGTTCCGGACAAACCCGCTTACACTTGCCCTGCTGCTGACAATTACCGGGACAATCTTTTACTTCTATTGTGCCCTCCCGTTATTTGGAAATTTTCGCGAACAATCGGTAACTCACTGGATATGGGCGATCTGTGGAAAACCTGAATACGATTACGGACATGGCCGCTTCGTGCCCTTGGCCATGGTATTTCTCGTCTTCCGGTCATGGAAAAAAATAGCAGCCGCACCGCGTTCTAGTGAATGGTGGGGTTTGGCACTCCTGATCCTGGGGATCCTCTTCTACATCGTATCCGTACGCACCATCCAGGCCAGGATGGCGGCAGGTTCAATTCCATTTATAATCTACGGCCTCATCGCCTTCCTCTGGGGCCGCCATGCTGCCAAGCACTTCATTTTCCCGCTGGCGCTGATTTATTTTGCAATACCCCTGCCCGGACTCACTCAGGCCACCAATGGCCTGCAGATTATCGCCACACAGATTGCATATCATATCTCATCCCTCTGCGGTGCCGACGTTACCGCCGCAGGTACAAACATCCAGTCAGCAACCGGGCAATGGGATGCGCTGAAGATTGCCGAAGGATGCTCAGGCGTAAGGTCACTGATCGCGCTGACTTTTATTGCTGCTGTATACGGGTATCTCACCCAGGATAAATTATGGAAACAGGGAATACTGATACTTGTCTCTATCCCTATGGCAATCTTGGCCAATTCCATAAGGGTCACCACGATTGTATTGATCGCTGAATACTGGAATGCCGATTTTGCCGCCAAGACTTACCACAATTTCTCCGGGTTCATCTTCTTTCCGCTCGGCCTGGCGGGCCTGCTCCTTGTCAGCTTCTTGATAAATGGAGGCTGGAAACGGGAGCGCCAGACGACAACCAGAAGAATCATCAAATCAGCAAATACCGGCAGTGCGGATACAGAATAAAGATGCCCCGTAAACTTCTCATCGCTCAGGCTGTCCTGGGCATCGGGCTCAGCGGTATCTATCTGTTGCCGAAGACCTACGGTATCCGGCAGTCAGCAATCATCATGAGCCTCCCCTCACGCCTCCCTGACTGGAATTACAAACCCTCCGAGCCCTCCAAGCAGGTAATCGATTCACTGTCCGATGATACCGATTATGAACAGGGCGTATACTACCGGTCAACACCCGAAAGAATCGGCAAACTTGACGTGATTAGAACCTTTATCGTCCTTTCAGGAGCAGACATGAATAACAGCATCCACCGTCCCGAACGCTGCCTTGATGCCCAGGGATTCGAGATCCTGGACTCACAGACCATCAGTATCGACGTGGGGGGCGGATCGGAAATACCCGCTCAACGGCTGATATGTAAACACCGCTCATCCGGCATTCAGCGGATATCCTACTACTGGTTTACCGGCGCCAAAGTGATCACCCCAAGCCATTACCGCAGGACACTCACTGACATATGGGACAGGTTAACCCGCGGCACCAACCAGCGCTGGGCCTTTGTCACGGTGTCATCCCGTCTCAATGGTGAGCATCCACTTGCGGCACATAATGAGAAGGAAACCAATACAATGATCACTAAATTTGTCGGTAAACTCTTCCGGAAAATCCATAAAGTTGATCAACTCAGCGGTGAGTGGGAAACGCTTGAACCATAGGCACCGCCGCCGCCTCTTGGCGCCCTTTGGCCAATGAAATTATTCCATCCAAGCCTGTTTCGGCGACCCGAGCTATTCTTCAGACCCGGGCAAATAATACGGCGGGCTCTCTGGGAAATCAGGCGCCCCCGGAAAAATGTCCGGGTTCGCCTGCCATGGGGTTTGCATGTGACAGTCTCCCCCCATGACCGGATAGGTGCCTCAATACTCAAAACCGGCAGCTACGACACCGCAGTCCTTGAATGCCTTTACCGGCTGGCGGATGAAGGAGAACTGTGCCTTGATATCGGCGCAAATTTCGGCCTCATGACCGGCCTGCTGGCAATAGCAACAGGGAACAATGGCATGGTTATCGCTTTTGAACCGCACCCGGAGATCGCTGCCAGCCTGAAGGAGCATATCAAGCTGTGGAAAACAACCCGTGATATTGCAGCTATCCGGGTTTGTGACGCAGCCGTGTCGGAGAAAAACGGCACCGCGGAACTTGCAATCCCCCGCGAATTCAGCGAAAACAGCGGCACTGCAAGAATAACCCAACCCCAAAAAACACAACAGCAGGACGAAAACCGGATCAATGTCCAGACAATATGCCTTGATGACTTTCTCGATGAAGGGCAAGCACCAATTGGAGTGCTGAAAATCGATATTGAAGGGCATGAAAAAGCCGCGCTATCAGGCGCGGCCGGCTTGTTGCGACGCGGCGCAATACGCGACATCGTTTATGAAGATCAGGAGGGTTACCCTTCCGGGGTCAGCAACTACCTGGAAGCATACGGCTACAAAGTCTTTTTAATCCGCAAAGGTTTACTGAAACCGATGCTGTTGCCGCCAGGGACACCACTTTACGAACTGGGTAATTTCCTGGCGACCCTTGATCCTGCCCGCGCCAACAACCGCCTTCGGAAAACAGGATACAGAATACTGGGAAAGTGCTGTTAACCCCCATGACCGGGACGCTCAAACCGCGAAGGTTCGGGGAAAAGTTCCGCCATGAATTGCATGAAATGCTCTATCTCTGCAGCGGGAATATCCACACCACGCTCCTCCTGGATACAGAAAGCCCTGCCGCGCAGTCTACGGATCCGCGCTGCAACCCTTGAATTCTCGCGGCCTGAGATCCCCCAGCAGAACATGTCCTTCTCCAGCAACCTCGGTGGAACCAGATCCGCGCACCTTGCGTGACAAGCAAGGTATGGCATCAAAAAACTATGCAGGGCATGCATTGAAGTTGAACGAAAACGGGAAGCCCGGGTCGCCTCGAAAGCCTCCGGGAAGCGCTCCGAGGCAAACTCCAGCAACAACTTATTGTGCGCATATGGCCGATGCATCACGGTGAGACGGGCATGCTTGCCGAAGCTCCCGTCCAGCAACCGGTTGACATTCTTGTGCCCGGCCGAATCACCCTCTTCCTCTGCCGAGGGTGCCCCCTTCGGTGAAAGCGCACGACCCAGGCGCACCTTTATCATCCCGTCTGAAGCATAGAATTCATTGACGCTCATCCCCCTGCGAAGAAAAAAATCGTCATTAAAATAAATGAACTTGTCACTCAATCCCGGGATATTGAAGAAATATGACTCGATCGCCTGAGTGTTGTAGTTCGGGTAGTGATCGGGATTGGTGATGATGTCCCGTGCCTCCACAATGCGAATCTTCGGGTGATCAACATCCAACCATTCCGGGAGTTGCCCGTCGACCACAATGTGGACCAACCTGACTCCTCTCAGGTATCGATCGACTGAACGCAGTGAGTAACGCAGTTCATCAAGTGAACCACTTGGCCTTGTTGTCTGGATCCCGATACGGCAGAAGTCATCCCGGGTTTCGCCGTCGAGCACCTGCTGCCGGCGCTCTGCCCACACGGGATCACTGGGATCACTCCAGAGATAAACCACATCAATATCCCAAACCCGCTCCCGGGGGCCGCGCCGATAACGCATGAACAGATGACGTAACTCAACTATTCCCGAGACAGTCACAATGCGGGATATCTCAAAGATCCGCGCTAGGCTTCTTATGATCCTGGTTAGCAAGGTAATAAAAGATCCCTTTGGTGTGCTGCTACTCTCAGGCTTTGATCTTATCTGTCAGACAACTTCAAAGCCATTGAGCAAAGACAGCAAAAAGCAAGAATGTTTAATATTGAATCAGGATTAATCAACTCCGCCTCTGGGTCGGATGTTGAGAAACCCGGGTTCTGGAAAAATCCCGGTGCATGAATCTCACAACCTGCGGGATGTTGCTGCTGCCCCTTTGTCCTCGAGCAGCTTGAGTAAGGCCCGGGCACTCTTAGCTCCGGAATTAGCACGATGTCCACGCGGGGCACCATGCACAAAATACCCGGAAACTTTCTCAAACTCTTCCAGGGCTGCCCTCGCCTCATTGCCTGCAGCCTCTAGGTCACCTGTGTTACCAAGATAATAAGCCCGGTTCAGCCGGTAAAGTGCGTGTGCCTCGCGCGGTTTATACTGGGTCGGGGCCAGCACGATTGCCTGTTCAAAGTGCTCCCTGGCACTTTTCCAGTAATCGCCGGCCTCAGCAGCACCACCATGCCAGGCGAGGAACATCTCGCAATTGCCGGCACCAATATGGGAGAAGCCATCGAAAGGATGAATGGCAATCGCCTTCAGGTAAGCCTCACGGGCCCTGCCTTGAAACTGGACTTTCACGAACGCCGGCAAATCAGCGTCCTTTTTGTAATAGCGAATCAGAGCCAGGCTGCGCAGGGGGTCGGCATTAACCGGATCGAGCTCTATTGCCTTCTGTAAATGCGCAACTGCAGTATCCGGATTGCCCCCCTTTATCTGCAAATAGCCTTTCTCAAGTTCCCAGCTAGCCATGCCAAAACGCGCTGCGAACACAAACAAACCAATACAGCAGCCCGCAGCCACCCAGCGCATGCCAAAGCCAACAGCGCTTCGCCTGCGTTGATTCACCTCGAATCCCGGATTTGCCAGGATCGCCAGGCAGAACACAATCGGCACCGCAGTTGCCACCATTCGCATATGAAAATCGACAAACGCATGTATTGCATGCGCCACAATGACAGCAGAAGCCCCCGCCAGGAGCGCAAAGCGTAATGAGGCTGAGGCCGCCGGGTTACTCTTATCTTCGGATATTGCGTAACAGCGCAGGCCACGCACAGCATTGATTAAATGTGAACAAAATATAAGCAATATCAATAATGCTCCAATCAATCCATATTCAGCGGCCTGTTGAAAATAGTCATTGTGGGCAAACTCCGGGTCACGCTGATGGAACGGGGCCTCAGGTGGTCGATAAGCAGGATACCTGTAATGAAAACTTCGTGCTCCTGTGCCAAACAGAGGAGCCTCAAGCCACTGATCAACCGCACCGGCCCAGAAGTTCGCCCGACCTGAAACCAACAATGCATGATCGACTGAATCGAAACGTTTACTGAAGCTGGTGAAAGTAATTGCGCCAACAATGGCAAGTGAAACTGTAATGCCGAGAATCCACAAAACGAGCTTCCTCATTGACCAATAAAACCTGCCAAGAATGCGCAGGTTTATGATGAACATTATCGACAAAACCAACCCGCCGGCGCCCAGGGCCATGAGTGCCCCGCGACTCTGACTTAAAGCGATTCCCGTCACTGCAACCGCTGCAAACGCAAATGCACAGCCGCGCAACCATCCCAACCCGCGGGCGAAAAGACCTGTCGCAATCCCCAAAAGGGCCGCGATCTCGAGGAACCCCGCAAAATGTGGATGAAGATTGTAGAGTCCCCCGGGCATGCTCAACTGCCCGCCGGCCCCCTGCCGTTCATAGCCGGGGAGGATATTGAAACTTTGGTCAACCTTGAGCTGGTATACAGCAACCAGGGTGTTCACCACGCCGAGCGCCAAGATCAGGAAGACAAAAATGAGGCGGAAACGGGAACCAGACAGGCTCGTAGTGAATGCCACGTAAACACCGAACAGGGTAAGGACCAGGATGATATCAAGGCGCGCCAGGTAAAACACCGGCGACACCCAGGCGCGTGCCACCATATAGGCAAAGAGCATGGCCACGGTAAAGTGGCAAAACGCGGATGTCGAAATCAGGCGGGTGCCACCACGGGCAAAAGGAAGAATTGCAAACCCGACACCCAATAGAAGCAGCCCCGGCCATTGAAACACGACCTTGGTGCCGGTTCCAGCAACAGCAAGCCACAGGTAGCCAAGCAAAACGAAAGTAATGAGCATTGCCCGCATCATTTCCTGCTCCTCTCCTCGCCAATAACCGCTTCGAACGCCGTCCGCATACCATCGAGGAAAGCGCTGCGGGTATATTTTAACGCATACCGTTCGCGCGCGGCTGCAGACATCACCCCATGACGATCCGTGTCGGAGATGATGCTCCCGAGCGCATCAGCGAACTGCCCGGGAGACCTGAGATCACACAAGACTCCCGTTTCTCCCTCGACCACCATTTCCGGAATGCCGCGCCAGCGCGTGGCAACCACCGGCAAACCGAAAGCCATCGCCTCGATAAGGACCAGCGGGAAATTCTCCGACTCGTAATAGGAAGGGAAAAAGAATAATGAGGCATCACGATACAGGGCCCACTTCTCCGCGCCGGTAACCCGCCCATGCATCACGATACGGTCCTTCACCCCTGCAGAAGCTATGGCATCCTCAAAATTCTGCCGTGTATCCTCCTCCTGCCAGGGCCCGGCGACATCAAAGATGACATTAATGTTTCGCGCTTTTAATTCTTTAGCAGTATGGACAATGTCCATCACTCCCTTGGTTTCACGCAGCCCGGCCATG